>NZ_JWLH01000017.1:0-38544 GCF_000813925.1 Leisingera sp. ANG-S5
GGCGCCCCCGCCGCCCCTGCCCCGCCGCCTGATGTGCAGCCATGGCAGCGCGACAGGCCCGCACAATCCCCTTTCTCCTCGCCCGACATCACCGACCCGGCGCCGCATGGCCGCAGCATGGCGCGGATCCAGTTGGCGGCGGGTACGGAATTCCGCCCAATTCTGCACTGAACGGTTGCGGCTCCGGGGCAAATTCGCCATCACGGTCGCATGACACCTCAGATCCGCGCTCTTTCCGTTCACCTGCTCACCGCAACCGGCGCCGTATTTGCCATGCTGTCGATGCTGGCCGCCGCCGAAGGCAAATGGAGCCTGATGTTTCTGTGGCTCGTGGTAGCCTTTGCCGTTGATGGAATCGACGGGCCGCTGGCGCGGCACTATCACGTCAAGCGCTACTCGCCGGAATTCGACGGGGTGCTGCTGGACCTGATCATCGACTACCTGACCTATGTCTTCATTCCCGCCTTTGCCTTGTTCCAATCCGGGCTGATGGCCGGCTGGACCGGCTGGTTCGCGATCATCGTAATCACCTTTGGCAGCGCGATGTATTACGCCGACACCAGGATGAAGACCAAGGACAATTCCTTTTCCGGCTATCCCGGCGTGTGGAACATGCCGGTGCTGGTGATCTTTGCGCTGGAACCCAGCCATTGGACCAGTCTGGTGCTGGTGACGCTGCTGTCGGTGGCGATGTTCCTGCCGCTGAAGTTCATCCATCCGGTGCGCACGGTGCGCTGGCGCAAGGTGTCGCTGCCGATGGCGCTGGCCTGGACCTTCTTTGCGGGCTGGGCCGCCTGGGTCGACTTCCACCCGGCCAGCTGGGCGCATTGGGGGCTGGTGGTGACCTCGGTCTACCTGCTGTTTGTCGGCATCGCACAGCAGATCGTGCCGGAACGGCAGCGCACGTCCTCAAGGGCTTGAAAACCGCTCTGCCACTTGAAGGGGCACCGCCCCTCTGCGCCCTGCGGGCGCATTCACCCCGGGGTATTTTCAACCAGAAAGAAGCAGCCGCCGCGGCTGTCATAAAGACGCCTCGGCCGTAAAGATCAAATCAGCAGGCTGGCGGCGCCTTCGTGTTTCAGCAGAGCCACCTTGGTCTCCACCCCGCCTTTGCCGGAAAACCCGCCAAGGCCGCTGGCGCCCAGCACCCGGTGGCAGGGGATGATCACCGGGATCGGATTGCCGCCGCAGGCATTTCCGACCGGCTGCGGCGGTGCCCCCAGCTGTTTGGCAATATCGCCATAGGTGCGGGTTTCGCCAAAGGGAATCGCCAGCATTGCATCACAGACGGCGCGCTGAAAATCAGACCCGTCCACCTGCAGCGGCAAGTCGAACACCGTCAGCTCCCCCGCAAAATAGGCGCGCAATTGGTCCAGCGCCCGGGTCAGCAGCGCTGACTGCCCGCTGGCCTCCGCCGTCCAGTCCAGCCGCACGATGGCGCCGTCCCGCTCTGCCACGCTGAGCGGCCCGACGGGCGTCTCAAGACTTGCTGAAATCATCCTTTTCCTCCGGCCTGCTCCCGGCTGCATTCTCTGGTGCCATTGCGCGGTCCGCAAGCCCGGACATCGGTCCCCGGCTGCCGCGTTAACGTTTTGTTAACCAGTGCTAACGGTTTACCGCCAGATTGCATCAAATTCGACTAAAGTGAGTTTCAAGAAGAGAGCTAAAGGTCAGTCAGATGATTTCAGCAGTTTCCAGCCCCGCCGGTTTCTACAACGGCATGAAGCAGATCCAGGCCTTGCGCCAGCAGGCACCGGCTTCGGGAACCACTGCACGGGAACTGGCTGATGCGTCTTTGATCAAAGGCATGACGCGCACTCCAGCGCGGGATGCCGTGCAGGCCGGCAGCCCTGCTGACGCCCTGACCGCCCAGTATCTCGGCCCAGCCCGGGAAATGGCGCGGGCCGAGGCGCTGGAACCGCGCCCGGCGAAAGGCATCGACATGGATGCCTACTATCAGGATCTGATGAATGGCTGCCAGGCAGGCCCAAAGCCGGTCAGTGTGCTGACCGCGGAGGCGAACTATGCCAAGGTTCAGCGCATCATTGGCTGACCGGCCAAACCTAGGCCCGCCTGCCTGCAAGGGCACATACCACGCCGCCTGAATGTGTTTACCTGCCGTTAAGCCTGTTGTGTTAAAACTGGTTAAAGAACGGTTCAGTGCCTCTGCGAAGGACCCTCTGTGATGTTTATACCAGTTTCGGGACGTATAGATCCCATCAGGCCAAACCGCGGTTTTCTGACCGCCCGCCCGGTTGTCCGCTCCGATGACCCGGACAAGAGCGAAACCGCCGACAACACGCCGCGCGGTCAGGACGAGCATCCGCAGGATGCGCCGCATCCGGAAAACAGCGAGTTTTTCTGGGACGCCGCGGGACGCGAAACCGCTGCACCCGGAGATGAGCTGTTTCACGAAAACGCTGTGCTGGCAGAGCATCTGCTGATGCAGCGCGCCTGGCCGGCAGACCGGATCCCGCCCGGCGGGGCCCAGGCAGCCTATCAGGGCTATCAGGAGGCCAGGACGCTGACGGCCTGACCTCTCCGTCTTATTGCAGCTGTGCCCAGAACAGCTCCAGGTGCCGCGACATGATCTCTTCGAACCGGCCGCTGTCCCGCAGCTTCTGCAGTCCTGCGTTGATCCGGTAGAGATGGGTGGTGCCGCGCCAGTGGCGCTTGGAAATCACCACATGCAGGCCTTCTTCCGACAGCGGTTTTTCCAGCGGCACCACAGTGTCGCGCAGGTCCTCTGCCACGATGGTATTGGCACCCAGGAACAGGTTCACCGCCGCCGCGTCCACCTGCCCCTCTGCCACCATGCGGAAACAGTCGGCCGGGGTATCCGGTTGCACCAGGGTGATCTTTTCGCTGTCCAGCCAGCGCCGGTCCGCGCGGTTCAGGTCATGGGTGAAATAGCCCGCCGGGCGGCACAGGGTCTTGCCCTCGACATCGCTGTCGTCCTCATATTCAAAACCGCCGCCGGCCCGCACGAACAGCATGATGGGCATGGTCATGACAGGTTCGGAGAAATGGAAATTCGCGCAGCGCTCATTGCCAGGCTCTGCCGCGCAGTCGGGCTTGAGCCACGGAAATCCCATGTCGAACTCTTTCTTGTCCAGCATCGGGAACAGGTGCTTGGACCAGTCGTCCTCCCAGCTGACCGAATAGCTGACCGGTGCTGGTGCCAGCTCAAGTGCTGCGTTGATCAGCTCTGTCACCATACCCTGCCCCGGCAGGCTGCGGTCGGTGAACGGGCCGTAGCCGCTGCCGGTCAGCAGCGTCAGCTCTGCCTTCTCCTGCCTGAGCGGCGTGGCATCCGGCGCGGTGGCGCCGGTGAGGCAGGGGATGAAAAGCTTGCGGCCCGGCAGCACCGTGGCACCCGCCAGCAGTTTCTGGTTGCGGTAGTAAACCATGGTCCAGCGGTTGCGGTCGCCGTAATGGGTCTCTGCGATGGAGAACAGCGTATCGCCGGGCTGCGCCACATAGTCCACGTCGCAGATCGCCCAGGCCGCAGCGGGTGCCATGGTGAACAGGGCGGCCAGCTGCAGGAGGCGTGAAAAAAGCCGTTTCATTCAGGCATCCCCCCTCAGAACCCGGCCCAGATCCGGGCCATGTGGTCTTCGACGATGGCCTGGTAGCTGCCGTCTTCCTGGATCGAACGCAGGCCCTTGTTAATCATTGCCAGCATTTCACCCGCGCGCGGATGGGTCTTGTGCACCACCACATAGATGCCCAGCACCGACAGCGGCTGCGGCAGAACCGTGAACTGGTCGGCAATGCCCGCCTCCTTCATCACGCTGCGGCCGGTGAATTCGTTGATCGCCACCGCGTCCGCCTCGCCCGCGGCCACCATGTCAAAACAGTCCTTCACCTTGTGCGGCTGTTTCAGGGTGATCTTCTTGTCGGCAATCCAGCGGCGGCCGCGCTCATCCAGATCAAAGGTCAGGTAACCCGCGGGGCGGCACAGGGTCTTGCCCTCGATGTCACTGTCGCTGGTGAACACAAACGGCCGGTCCTTATGCGCAAACAGCAGCATCAGGGTTTCGAACATCGGCTCGGAGAAGTGGAAATGCTGACAGCGGTAGCTGTCGGGCATGGTTTCGCAGTCAGGCTTGTACCAGGGGAAGCCCAGGTCCAGCAGCGCATTGGACAGCAGCGGGTCGAAGTGCGAGGACCAATCGTTGACCCAGTGGATCGCATAGCCCTCAGCCGGGGCGGCCTGGGTCATTGCAGCATTCACCACTTCGGTGATCAGGCCGCCGTTGTGCGAGGCCTTGGAGGTGAAGGGTGCATAGTCGTCGCCGGTCAGCAGGTTGATTTTCTGGCGTACAGCCGCGTTGCCCGGCGCCACCTTGACCGGCACTGCAACAGCAGGCGCGGCAGCGGTGATGTCCTTGCCGCCCGGCAAGCCCAGAGGCAGCCCTTCGAGGCAGGCGAGAGACAATTTCATGCCAACCCGGATCGCGCCAGGTTTAGGGCCGATCTGGTCGATGTTGCGGTTGTGGATGGCGCTCCATTTGCCTGCGTCCTTGTAAAGCTTGTCGGCAATCACCGACAGGCTGTCACCGGATTGCACGGTATAGATGCCGCCGCAGGTTTCGGCAGCAGCAGACGTGGCAAAGAGGCCGGACAGCCCGATGGCGGCGGCAGCGAAAAAGGTCTTCATGATCCCCCCGGAAGTGTGCAGCACCTGATCCGCAGAAATGGCGGGTGGCGCCCATTGTATTGATTTCTTGTTGATTGAGGTCCGCGGGCAGTGCGGCTGCCCGCGCGGCAGCGCCATTCTGGCGCCGCAGCTGACGGGTCTTAGTTTCCGACGAACAGCGCCAGCAGCGTTGCGGTATCCACCCGCCCATCGGCGCCGATCAGGCTGGCCGGGACGGAGATTTCCTGACGCTCATAGGCGCCGTTCACCAGCTGGTCGATATAGGCCGCGGACTGGCCCTGCGCGGCAGCGGTCAACACCATCTTGTAGAGCGCCGAGCCCTCTGCAGGCGCAGCAGGCGCAGCCTGGACTGAAGCGGCGGGCAGAGCCTGCTTACTGCGCAGCGCTGCCAGCGTGCCTTCGGTGATCCGGGCGACCAGCGCGTCCTCGCCGCTGGCGGCAGTGCCCTCGAGCCCTGCCGCTGCTGCGGCACCAGCCGGGACCGCTTCCACGTTCTGCTCCACCGGCACTGCCACGGCCTGAACAGCCTCTGCAGCATCGCTGCCGCCGAACTGAAAATAGAGCAGCATCGCAGCCGCCACCGCAAGGCCGGCCGCCGCCAGACCCAGCTTGGGCAGCGCCGAGGGGCCTTCAGCCGCCACAGGCGCGAACTGCTTCGGTTCGGGAGCGGCTTTCGGCTCCGGCTTCGCGGGTTTTAAGCTTTTTGCCGGCTGGCCTGGCTTGGCGGCCTTGACCGCGCTGGCGGCGGCGCTGGAAGCGGGCTTTGCCTTGACGGGCTCAGGGTGTGCCGCCACAAGCCCGATCTTGATATTCTTCGGCGCTGACACCCCGTCAATCCGCACTGCCTTGCCGCGCGCTTCACCTGGCTCAGCCGCCGGTTGCGCGTCCGCTTTCAGCTTCAGCATAGAAAACTGTCCCCCTGCCCCATGCCACTTATTGAAATGACGTTTTAAATCTACATGGAATTAACGAATTCTTAACCAATTGTAGAAAACCGGTCAACATCTAGAGGAATCCGATCCTGCAGGACACAAGGCATTTCCCGGAAAAAGTGTGAAAAATGCCATAACATCATCGCAAAAAGGACAACGCCCGGCGCGTGGCCGGGCGTTGCGTGCAATTCAGAGGTGAGGAGCGGCTTACCCCAGCGCGCTGTCGCAGCGGCCGCAGACGCCCTCATGCCCGTGGCTGCCGACATCCGGCAGGATCTTCCAGCAGCGCTGGCACTTGCCGCCGTCGGCCTTTTCAAACACCACCGACACGCCGTCCACTTCCGGCATCCGGAAGGCTTCGGCGGGGGCCGGGTCATTGGTCAGCGCGATGTCCGAGGTGATGCAGATATCAGCGAAATTCACCGATTTCAGCGCCGCCAGCGCCTCACCGTCGCGCACATGCACCACCGGAGCGGCCTCCAGCGAGGCACCGATCACCTTGTCGGTGCGCTGCACCTCCAGCGCCGCGGTCACCACCCGGCGGGCCTGGCGGATCTTGGACCATTTGGCGGCCAGCGGCTCATTTAGCCAGTCGGCGGGCGTCACCGGGATATCCTGCAAATGCACGGAGCTGCCCTCACCCGGGTACTTCTCCAGCCAGACCTCTTCCATGGTAAAGACCAGGATCGGCGCCAGCCAGGTGGTCAGGCGGTGGAACAGGATATCCAGCACGGTGCGGGCTGCACGGGCGTTCAGGGTGTCGCCATCGCAATAAAGCGCATCCTTGCGGATATCGAAGTAGAAGGCTGACAGGTCGACAGTGGCAAAGTTGAAGACCGCCGAGAACACGCCCTGGAAGTCGAACGACTGGTAGCCGGTGCGCACCCTGTGATCCAGTTCGGCCAGACGGTGCAGCACCCACTGCTCCAGCTCCGGCATGTCCGCAGGCTCAACCCGCTGATCCTCGCTGAAGTCGCCCAAAGAACCCAGCAGGAAGCGCATGGTGTTGCGCAGGCGGCGGTAGCTGTCGGCTGTGCCTTTCAGGATTTCAGGGCCGATCCGCTGGTCCGCGGTGTAGTCGGTCTGGGCCACCCACAGGCGCAGGATATCGGCGCCGTATTGTTTGACGACCTCTTCCGGCACGATGGTGTTGCCGAGCGACTTGGACATTTTCATGCCCTTCTCGTCCAGCGTGAAGCCATGGGTCACCACGTTGCGGTAAGGCGCCCGGCCCTTGGTGCCGCAGGCCTGCAGCAGCGAGGAGTGGAACCAGCCGCGGTGCTGGTCGGTGCCTTCCATGTAGACGTCGGCGATGCCGTCCTCGGTGCCGTCTTCGCGGTCGCGCAGCACAAAGGCATGGGTCGAGCCGCTGTCGAACCACACGTCCAGCACGTCGAATACCTGATCGTAGTCATCCGGGTCCACGGAGTTACCCAGCACCCGCGCTTTGAAACCATCCTGGTACCAGACGTCGGCGCCGTGCTCTTCAAACTCTGCGACGATGCGCTTGTTCACGTCTTCGTTGCGTAAGAGGAAGTCCGCATCGGTCGGCAGCGCGCCCTTCTTGGTAAAGCACGTCAGCGGCACGCCCCAGGCGCGCTGGCGCGACAGAACCCAGTCGGGGCGACTTTCGATCATCGAATGCAGGCGGTTGCGGCCGGTCTGCGGCCACCATTTCACCAGTTCGTCGATCGAGCGCAGGGCACGTTCGCGGATGCTGCTGCCCATCTCATCCATGCCGTCGTCCAGCTTGCGGTCGACGGAGGCGAACCACTGCGGCGTGTTGCGGTAGATGATCGGCGCCTTGGAGCGCCAGGAATGCGGGTAGCTGTGCTTGATCTTGCCGCGCGCCAGCAGGCCGCCAACCTCAACCAGCTTGTCGATGATCTTCTTGTTGGCATCGCCCTCGCCGCCCTTACGGTTCAGGATATAGGTGCCGCCAAAGAACGGCAGGTCGGCCCGGAAGCCGCCGTCGTCCATCACGTTGTAGGTGATCATCTGCTCCAGCATGTTCAGATCACGGTAGAGTTCGAATTCCTCCATGCCGTGGCTGGGGGCGCAGTGGACAAAGCCGGTGCCTTCGGTGTCAGTCACGAAAGGCGCCGCGCGGAAGTCGCGGATGCCGTCCCATTCGCCGTTCGAGCCTTCGGCACCGTGCAGCGGGTGGGTCAGGCCGACGCCTTCGAGATCGGAGGCAGGAACATCGGCGACCCGGGTGTACTGGTCCTCGCTCAGGCGCGCGCGCTTGAACACCTCAGCCGCCAGATTGTCGGCCAGGATATACTTGTCACCCACGGCGGCCCAGCATTCATCCGGGGTGCCGGTGACCTCATAGAGGCCGTAGGCAATGTCTTTGCCGAAAACCACGGCCTTGTTCGACGGGATGGTCCAGGGGGTGGTGGTCCAGATCACCACCTGGGCGCCGGCCAGCTTGTGAGCTGCAGGTTCGGCAACCTTGAACTTCACCCAGATGGTGAAGCTTTCCTTGTCGTGATACTCCACCTCGGCCTCAGCCAGGGCGGTCTTTTCGACCGGCGACCACATCACCGGCTTGGAGCCCTGATAGAGCGTGCCATTCATCAGGAACTTCATGAACTCGTCAGCGATAACCGCCTCGGCGTGGTAGTTCATGGTGAGGTACGGATCATCCCAATTGCCGGTGATGCCCAGACGCTTGAACTCCTCGCGCTGGATCTCGACCCAGCTGTCGGCAAAGGCGCGGCATTCCTGGCGGAATTCCACAACCGGCACCGCATCCTTGTTCTTGCCCTTCTTGCGGTACTGCTCCTCGATCTTCCATTCGATCGGCAGGCCATGGCAGTCCCAGCCCGGCACGTAACGGCTGTCAAAGCCCATCATCTGATGGGAGCGGACGATCATGTCCTTGATGGTCTTGTTCAGCGCGTGGCCGATGTGCAGGTGGCCGTTGGCGTAGGGCGGGCCGTCATGCAGGGTAAAGGGCTTGCGTTCCGCGTCGCCGCCCTTGACCGCGGCGGCCTTGTCGCGGAGTTTGTCGTAGACGCCGATCTCGGCCCAGCGCTCCAGCCAGGCGGGCTCGCGCTTGGGCAGGCCTGCGCGCATCGGGAAATCGGTTTTCGGCAGGTTCAGGGTGTCTTTGTAGTCAGGCGTCTGGGGCGTGTCGGCGCACATCGGGGGCGTCCTTTGGATGATCAAGGTCGAAAATTGGGATATTCGGTTCGGCGCGATGGCTCAAGCGCCTTTGCCCGGCGGCTCAAGGGTTTCAGAGCGCCGGGGATATAATTCGAATAATGATGGCCGCGAATAGGGACATGAAGCGCCTTATAGGACGGGCGCGCGGGAGGGTAAAGCGGCAGATGTGCCGCATCACGCGAAGGGCAGCGCCCGCCCCGATGGGGCGGGAGGGGCTGCCCCGGCCTGCGGCCATGCAATAAGTAAGAGCTAGCGCACCAGCCAGACGCCCAGATCCGGGCGTGCGAGCATCAGCCAGAGGATTATCAGCACCGCGGCAAAGGCTGGAATGCCGCAGGCAAACCAGATGGCAAACAGGCGATGGTATCGCGCGGGCAGCGCCTCTCCCGCCTCTGCCGCCGCCCGCGCCAGGTCGCGCAGCCGCAGCTGGATCCAGACCACCGGCAGCCAGAACAGTCCGGTCAGCACATAAAGCCCCAGCGACAGCGCCAGCCAGCCGGCGCTCAGCGGCCAGCCCAGCCGCCAGGCCAACAGAGCGCCTGTGACGGGCTGCGCAATTACGGCCGTGGCGGTGAACAGCAGGTCCGCCACCACCACGATACTGGCGGTGTGGGCAATCAGCGCCGCGTCCCGTGTCCGGTGCGCCATCAGCATGAAGAAAGCGATACCTGCCCCGGTGCCCAGCAGCACACAGGCACCGATCACATGCAGCCAGCGCAAGATCAGATCGAGGTCCATCTCAGCGCTCCTGAAGCAGCTGATGGGTGATCAGCGCCAGCAGCAGTCCCGGCAGCACCTTGACCAGCGGCCCCAGCGGATCCGCCCACATCTGCGGCGTGACCGCCGTGGCCGCACCCAGGTAAATCAGCGAGACCCCCGCCATGCCAAGACAGGCGCGCGCGGCCCAGGGCCGCCACAGGATGGCCAGCCCCAGCGCAATGTCGGCAAATGACCAGAACAGAACACTGGCTTTGGCCGGCAGGCCGCCCCAGCGCGTATCCATCAGCACCTTCGCCGCAGTATCCAGCTGCCACAGGCCGATCAGCCCCGAGGCCAGCCAGAACAGGCTCAGCACAGCGACCGCAACCGGCATCAGCAGGGCCATTCGCGCATCCAGCCGCTGGGCACGCCCGGAAGGCAGCGATTGATAGATCGCATTCAGCGGAACCACCCCCTGCCCCATGGCGGCCAGGTACGGGTCAGGATCGCCGCGTACGCCGCTCCGGATTTCGGCCATTGCGGTGGAGCGCAGCGGCGAACGCCAGCCCAGCCGCCCCAATGCGTCAGCACATCCCGCCACCGGCGGCAGCAGCCAGCCCGGCAGGCGCAGCAGCCTGCGCGCCGGAGCAAACCCCAGCCACGCCCGGGTTTCTGCCAGCACCTCCGCCAGCATCTGCGGTTGATCCTCCACCAGATCATAGGTGCCATGCGGCAGATCACCGCGCAGCGCAGCAGCAACCGCCGCGGCCAGATCGGCCATGCCGATGCAATGCACCGGCGCATCCGGCAGCGCCACGGGCTGCACCAAGGGCACCGCCGCCAGCATCCGCAGCAGACCCGTGCCGCCATAGGCGTTTTGCCCGATCACCAGCCCCGGCTTCAGGACCCGCAGCGGTGCGCCAGAGGCCCGCAAGGCGGCATCCCCGCGCCCCTTGCTGCGCATGAACTCTGTCCCGGCATCCGGGCCGGCGCCTGCCGCAGAAATCTGCGCCACCGCGATACCCCGCGCCGCACAGGCCGCGCCCAGGGCTGCGATGGCCGTGTGATGCACGGCCTCCAGCTCACCCGGCGCCATATCTTGCAGAACCCCTGCGCAGTTGACCACGGCGTCCACGTCCTGCAGCAGCGGCGCCCAATCCTCAGGCCGCAAAAGCTGCAGCAAGTCGCCCTGCACAAACGAAACGCCGGGCAGCACCCGTGCCGCCTGCGCGGAACTGCGGCCCAGGCCGGTCACATGCATTCCAGCGGCCCGCAGGGCACGCACCACCTCAGCCCCGATAAACCCGTAGGCGCCCAGAACCAGTACCCGCTTTGTGTTCTCCGCCATCAATGAAGGCCTTTTTGACAAATCTCCGCTCACCATAGCGGCGGCAGCCGCAGGCGCCAGCGCAGCCGCAAGCTGGAACCGCGGCAGATGCGCCTTTGCCCTTCCGCTCGGCTTGGCTTCCACTTATCTACAGGCCAAAGCAGGCCGGAGCAGACAATGACCGACACCGAAACACAGAACCCGCTGGCACGGTTCGAGATCACCGCAGAGGAGATTTCCCGCGTGGTCGCGGTGTTCTACATGCAGGTTCGTGCGGACGACGTGCTGGGGCCGGTGTTTGCCGCCCATGTCACCGACTGGCCGGAACATGAGGAGAAGATTGCGGGCTTCTGGCGCAATGCGATCCTGCGCGAGCGCAGTTACAGCGGCAATCCGATGCGGGTGCATGTCTCACGTCCCGACGTGAAGGCAGAGCATTTCCCGCTTTGGCTTGGGCTGTTCCACCAAGTGCTGCGGGCGGAGCTGCCAGAGCGTACCGCGCTTCAATGGGGCGCCTTGGCCGACCGCATCGGCGAGGGCTTCCGCACTGGCGTGGTGGCCATGCGCCAACCCAAGAACCAGCCGCCTAAACTGTTCTGACAGCGCCTATTTTTCTTTTGAAAACAATCCCGTCAGCGCCCGCTGCACCACTTTGCGGGTGCTGGGTTTATGCTGCGCAGAGAACGGCATCGGGCGGCAGACCTCCATCGCGGCAATGCCGACACGGGCCGACAAGGCACCGTTGACCAGCCCCTCGCCGAAGCGGCGGGAGAGCTTGGACAGCACCGACCCGCCCAGCACCGGCTCCAGCAGGTCATCGCCAGCGGCCACCGCGCCGGTTGCGGCCAGATGCGCCAGCACCGCGCGAGTCAGCCGCCAGGAGCTGAAGAAACCGGGACGGCCGCCATAGATCCCCGCCACCCGGCGGATCATCCGCAGCGAGGAGACCAGCGCCGTCAGGATATCCGCCAGCGCCATCGGCACCAGCGCCGTCACCGTCGCAACCTGCCGGGCCGCAGCCTCCACCTCGCGCAGGGCAATGGAGTCCAGCGGCACCAGCAGCTCTTCCTCTGCCAGCAGCAGGAGGGCATCGCCGTCCATCACCTCATCCTGGCGCTCCGCCAGCCGGGCCTGATGCCAGCTAAGATCCTCGCGGCCCTTGTAGAAAGCCTCCAGCCGGGTGGTGAAGGCGCGGGCGGCGGTCAGATCAGCGGCCTCTGCTGCCTGATGGCGCAGCGCATCGACGCGGCGCAGCCGGGAGAGTGCGGCCAGTTCGCGCAAGACCATCGCCAGCGCCAGCAGCAGGAGCACCCCCAGCCCGGCTGTGACGGCCCAGCCCAGGACCGGCAGCCGTGCAATCAGGCCGACGGCAAAATCCCAGGCCGCGACCGAGGCCATGGCGCCAATGACGGCAACCAGCAGCGCCCAGAACCAGCGGGCCAGCCGCGAGGGGCGGCGCGCCGCAATGCGGGCGGCCTGTTCCATCGCGTTTGGCCGCGCTGCCATCGGTACGGGATCGGGCACCGGCGGCGCCTCTGCGACAGAGGGGGCGTCAGCCTCCTCCTCCAGATCAAACAGGACTGGCTTGTTGCTCATGCCGCGGCCTCCTGTACTGCGCGCCACTTATAAGTGATGTCAGGCAGGCCCTCTTCATTGCCAGAGCCATCGCCGCGGGCAACCTCGGCAAACCCCTCCCGCAGATAGAACCGCTGTGCTCTAGTGTTGGCGGCAAAGGTGTTCAGCACCAGCCGCGGCGCTTCCGCCTTGGCCGCATCCAGCAGCATCTTACCCGCGCCTTGGCCGCAGGCACCGGGAGCGAGGTAGAGAGAGCAGACCTCCTGCTCCTTGCGGGCGAGGAAACCCAGAACTGCCCCGTCCCGCTCCGCCACGGTCACCCAACCCCGGTCAATCATCATGCCGCAGAACATGATCGTTTGGGCCGATGAATAGAGCTTGGGCATCCAGGCGGTATCTTGCTGGAAGCGGTAGAGAATATCACCGGTCGCCCCCGCATCGAGAGGCGTGGCTGGGCGCAGGCAGAGGGTCACAGGGCATCTCCAATCAGGAAGTCTGCGGCGCGGTCGAGGCGGATATGCGGCGGGCCGCTGCCGTGTTTCAGGGTGAGCGGCGCGGGTGCAAATGCCATTGACTGGTAGTCGCCTTCCAGCCAGCGTTCAGCACCTTGCCGCGCTGGGGTGAGCAGCTGGGCCGGGTCTTGCGGCAAAGCCCCAGGGTAGAAGGCCGCCTGCTTGCCGCTGTCCAGCAGGGTGCCGCGGACGCAGGGCAGTTCAGCGCCGTTGTGGGGGCGCATTTCTTCCGTCGTGGTGCGCAGGGAGGCCATCGCCAGCGCCGCGGTCTCCGCCCCGGCAAAACGGGCACGGTCCTGCGCCTCGCGTGTCAGGGCCTCGATAATGGCAGTCATCTGCGGGTGCTGGGCATGGTGCAAATGGTCGGCCTTGGTGGCGGCAAACAGGATCTTCTCCACCCGCTTGCCGCCCAGAAGCCGGGTCAGGAAATGGTTGCGGCCCGGTTTAAAGGCGCTGAGGATGTCCGTCATTGCATGGCGAAGATCCTCCACCGCCTGCGGGCCGGAGTGGATCGCCGAGAGCGCATCGACCAGCACCACCTGCCGGTCGATACGGGCGAAGTGATCGCGGAAGAAGGGTTTGACGACCTTGGATTTATAGGCCTCGTAGCGCCGCTCCATTTCCCGCCACAAACTGCCGCGCGGCGGGCTGGCCTCAGCCGGAAGCGGGGTGAAGGTCAGCACCGGCGAGCCTTCCAGATCGCCAGGCAGCAAAAAGCGGCCCGGGGTGCAGTCATAGAACCCGGCGGTGCGGGCGGTTGTCAGGTATTCCGTGAAGGCGGCGGCGAGCGCCTGAGCTTGCGGCTCCTCATGTGTTCCAGCGGGGACGGCTTTGGATTGTTCAGCCAGAAAGCGGGCCGCCTGCGGGCGGCTGGCAATGCGGGACAGCACATCGGCAGACCACTCAGCGTAGGTTTTGTCCAGCAAGGCCAGATCCAGCAGCCACTCGCCGGGGTAGTCGACAATGTCCAGATGCAGCGTGCGCGGCCCCTGCAGGCCTGCCAAGAGGCCCGCGGGCCGCACCTTGAGACTGAGACGCAGCTCGGAGACCGCCCTTGTGCTATCCGGCCAATGGGGTGACGGCCCGGTCAGCGCCGCGAGGTGGTTTTCATAGTCGAACCGCGGCACGGTGTCGTCAGGCTGGGGCTGCAGGAAGGCGGCCTCGATCCGGCCCTCGCGCGCGGCGCCAAGCTGCAGCATCCGGCCCCGGTCCATGAGGTTGGCGACCAGCGAGGTGATGAATACCGTCTTGCCCGAGCGCGCCAGACCGGTGACGCCGAGCCGGATGGGCCGGTCGAACAGCGCTGCGGAGAGGCCGCTAGTGACGCTCTCCACCCCGCTCATCACCCCGTCTGCAAGGGAGGTTATCACCAAGGCCCTGATCCTGCTCTGTTCTTGCTGATCACAAGATAGGCAGCATCCCGCCGGGATACCAGAGCGCACGCGGGGCTTGCCCCGGCTCGGCCCTGTTGCTACTTGCCCGGCCATGCCGCGTTTTGCTTTGAAAGTCGAATACCACGGGAAGCCTTTTGCCGGCTGGCAAAGGCAGAAGGAACTGCCGTCTGTGCAGGGCGCGATCGAGGCTGCGCTGGCACGGCTGGAGCCGGGGGAGCACACCATTGCCGCCGCTGGGCGCACCGATACCGGCGTGCATGCGCTGGGACAGGTGGCGCATTGCGATATGGCCAAGGAATGGGACCCGTTCCGCCTGTCTGAGGCGCTGAACTACCACCTGAAGCCCGATCCGGTCGCCATCGTCGATTGCACCCGGGTGGACGACGACTGGCACGCGCGGTTCTCAGCGGTGGAGCGGCAGTATCTGTTCCGCATCCTGATCCGCCGCGCACCTGCCACCCATGACGCGGGCCAGGTCTGGCAGATCAATCACGATCTCGATGCGGAGGCCATGCAGGAAGCCGCCAACCATCTGATCGGAAATCATGATTTCACCACCTTCCGCTCCTCGATCTGCCAGGCGGCAAGCCCGGTCAAGACGCTGAATGAGCTGCGGGTGGAGCGGGTGCAGGGGTTCTCCGGGCCGGAGATTCACTTCCACGTCCGCGCCCGCAGCTTCTTGCACAACCAGGTCAGGAGCTTTGTCGGCACGCTGGAGCGGGTCGGTGCCGGAGCCTGGGAACCGGCGGACGTGAAGGCCGCGCTGGACGCTTGCGACCGCGCTGCCTGCGGGCCGGTCTGCCCCGGGCACGGGCTGTATCTGGCGCGGGTGGGATACCCGGACGATCCCTTCGGCTGAAGCTTGAAATCCGGGGGGGGTGACATCTGTACACCCCCTGTGCAGCCCCTGTGCACCGGGCCGCTGCCACACCCCTGCCATTCTATCGCCACACCCCTCCCTCACACTGAAACAGGACCTGACCAACCGGCAGCGTTCCTGCGGCGGCACTGCGCGCGGCAGGGCTGCCCAAAAACACGAAGCAGAGACCCCGAATGCCCGCTACAGCCAAACCGCCCCTTCTGGCCGTCCTGATCGACGCCGACAATATCTCTGCCAAATACGCCGAGGCGATGTTCGAGGAGATCGCCTCCTTTGGCGAAGCCAGCATCCGGCGCATCTATGGCGACTTTGCCGGCGGCGGCCCGCAGGGCTGGAACAAGGAGAAGCTGGCGGCGCTGGCGATCGTGCCGCATCAGCAGTTTGCCAATACCACCGGCAAGAACGCCTCTGACATTGCGCTGGTGATCGACGCGATGGACATCCTGCATTCCGGCCGCTTCGACGGCTTTGTACTGATCTCCTCGGACAGCGATTTCACCCGGCTGGCCAGCCGCATCCGCGAACAGGGGGTGGATGTTTTCGGCATGGGGATGCGCAAGACGCCCGCGGCCTTTGTGCAAGCCTGCAAACGGTTCATCTATGTGGAGAACCTGCTGGAGGAGCCGGCAAAGACCAAGCCGAAGCCCAAGAAGGAAGAGGGCAACGGCAACGCGCCGGCGGAGTTGGCGGACCCGACCAAGCTGGTGGTGCGGGCAATGGATGCGATCGGCCAGGAGGACGAGTGGTTCACCCTGGGCCAGATCGGCCAGTATATCACCGCGGCGTTTCCGGATTTCGATACCCGCAGCTATGGCAAGCGCAAGCTGAGCGAGCTGATTGCAACGCTGAAGCTGTTTGAGACCAAGCGCGGCGAAGGCAACCAGATCCTGGTGCGGCGGCTGGACTGAGGCTGCGAATACCGTCTTTCGTTTGCGCGCAAACCGTGGCTTAGTCCCGCAAATGGGACGCGGCAACGGGAGGAACGCGCATGGCAATGCTGATCAGCATCGGCCACGACGGCTGGTATACCGAGGAACAGCTGGCGGAGGAACTGCGGGCGATGGCGCCCGGCGCCGATATCCGGCCGATATCAGCCCCCGGCAATCTGGATGAGATCACGGTGCTGGCGGTTTCCGCGCTGAAGGGAGATCTGCCTGCGCAATTGCCGAACCTGAAGCTGGTGCAGAAACTGGGCGCCGGGGTGGACACCATCGTGGCGCACCCCAGCCTGGCAGCGCATGTGCGCGTCGCCCGGCTGAGACCGCTGGAGCCGGCGCATGAGATTGCGGAATTCTGCCTGGCCTATGTGCTGCGCGATCAGCGCAACATGCTGGCCCATGCGGCCTCGCAATCCCGCAGCGCCTGGGAGCCGCGGGCGCCGGGGCGCCCGCAGGAAACCACGGTGGGTATTCTGGGCCTGGGCCATATCGGCGGCCTGACGGCGCAGCTAATGCGCGACTTGCGGTTCCGGGTGCTGGGCTGGAGCCGCTCGCCCAAGGAGATCGAGGGTGTGGACTGCTGCCACGGCGATACGGCGCTGGTGCAGATGCTGGGCGAATGCGACTATGTCTGTTCGATCCTGCCCTCCACCCCCGCCACCCGGCAGCTGATGAATGCGGACACACTGGCGGCGATGAAGCCGGGCGCGGTGCTGATCAACGCGGGCCGCGGCGATCTGGTGGATGAACCGGCGCTGCTGGCGGCTCTGGACAATGGCACGCCCGGCCATGCGGTGCTGGATGTGGTGAGCAAAGAGCCGCTGCCCGCGGACAACCCGCTGTGGTCGCATCCGCAGGTCACCCTCACCCCGCATGTGTCCGGCTGGCACCTGGGCGACGCGCTGAAGGACGTGGTGGAAAACCTGCGGCGGCTGGAGGCGGGCGAAGAGTTGCTGCACGAAGTGGACCGCGAACGGGGGTATTGAGCCCTTGCCCTGCGCAAGGCACCTGCTAGTGCGCAAGACTCGATAGATAGGCGATGATGGCAACCCGCGCGGCGCGGTCCGGCTGGCTGCCGCGGGTCATGTCTGTTCCGGGAACGGCATTGAACGGATCGGCAAGGAAAACATTTAGCTCGTCGGGCGTCCATTGCCCTGTCTGCGCTTTCATCTCCCCGGAATACGGGAACCCTTCGACCGATGCCTTGGCCCGGCCAACGACGCCTGCAAGGCTAGGGCCAGGGTGCTGCCCTGTATTGATTTCACCGGGTGTCAGACCGTGGCACCCGCCGCATTCAAATGCCAGAATGCGTCCTTCCTCGGGGTCGGCTGCTTCCAGCTCCCCGGGCTGCAGGGGCGAGACCGGTGCCGGGCCGGCCCCCATTTCCCGCAGGAACGCGACCATCTCAGTCCGGTCCTTCCGCTGGGCATAGTGCACGGCGGGCCACCCGAAGCGCACCGCCGCCGCATTCACGTCGGCGCCGTGGTCAAGCAGCAGGCGGGCCGCCTCGATTGCGCTGCGCTCAGCAGCCTGATGCAGAGGCATCAGCAAGTCTTCACCGCCCGGCAGGTTCGGGTCGGCGCCAGCCTCCAGCAGGATTGAGACGATGCCGGTGTGATTGTTTCGGGCGGCAATGCCGAGCGCCGTGCCGAATTCTGTTGCGGTGTCAGGCAAAGCGCCCGCAGACAGCAGGTAGCGCACCGCCTCCTCCTGCCCGCGCTGGGCTGCGAAGTAGAGCGGCCTGGCCAGCGTTTCCGGGTCAGGGCTGGAGCCCTGGGGCAAGGCCGCCTTCAAGGCCGGCATATCGCCCGAAGCGGCTAAGGGGACCAAATTTTGAGCCACAGCTGCGCCGGGAAGAAGAACAAGCAGCAAAAGCAGGCGGGCTGGCCGGAAGAAACGCAGCGGCATCTTGCGTCCTCCTTCAGAATGTCTGACGGACGCAGTGTAACATGGCGGGTGCATCACGCCAAAACGCGTCGGCACAGGCCCTGCGCCGCTGGGAAATTGTGTGGCGGCCCCGAGCGGGGCCGCAGCCGGATCAACTGATGAAATCCTTATACCCGGCCTCATCCATATAATCGTCCATCGGCGACAGGTCCGACGGCTTGATCTTGAAGAACCAGGCGTCGCCCTCGGCGTCCTCGTTCACCTTGCCGGGATTGTCGGCCAGCGCCTCGTTCACCTCGACGATCTCGCCGTCCAGCGGGGCGAGAATGTCGGAGGCTGCCTTGACCGATTCAATCACCACGATCTCGTCGTCCTTGGAGACCTCAGTGCCCGGCTCCGGAAGTTCGACATAGACCACTTCGCCCAGCTGCTCGGCGGCGTGGGCGGTGATGCCGACGGTGATCAGGTCGCCCTCGGGCAGCAGCCACTCGTGTTCCTCGGTGTATTTCATGGGGATGTGTTCCTTCGAAGAGGCGTGGGTTTCAATGTCTCTGGCCGCCGGAAATGGCGCCGCACATGGCAAGGGAGCCCCTCGCATACGCGGGTATACGGTATCAACGGGGGGGCCGGGCGATCAAGACGGCAATTCACCCGGAGATGGAGAATTTGCTGCCCTGCCACCGGTCAGAACAGGTTGAAATACTCCGCCTGCTCCCATTCGCTGACGGTATCGAGGTAGCGTTCCCACTCAAAGGTCTTGAGCTGCAGCAGGTAGTCAGCAGTGTCCGTGCCCAGTGCGTCGCGGCAAAGCGTGGAGTTTGCGAACCCGTCCAGCGCCTGGCCCAGCGAGCGCGGCAGGCGGTCGGCGTCTTCGCTGTAGGGCGACAAGGTGGGTTTCGGGGCCTCAAGCCCCTCGGTGATGCCCGCTGCGCCTGCGATGATCTGGGCGGCCAGCGCGTAATAGGGGTTGGCGGTGCTGTCCGGCGCCCGGTTCTCGATCCGGCTGGCGGGGTCGCGGGGCTGCATCAGCGCGCGCAGCATGGCGCCGCGGTTGTCCTCGCCCCAGCCGATGCGGCTGGGGGCCAGCTGGAACGGCAGGTAGCGTTTATAGCTGTTCACCGTGGGGGCGATCAGCAGCGAGGTTTCTGAGGCGTATTTCAAGAGGCCCGCCATCCAGGCGCTGGCGGGCGGGCTGAGCATCCCGGCGGTTTCCGGCATGAACAGGTTGCGGCCCGTGGCCAGATCCTGCAGCGACTGATGCACATGCCAGCCGTTGGCCATGGCATTGTCCAGCCGCGGCTTGGCCATGAAGCTGGCGTGCAGACCGTTCCGGGCGCAGACCTCCTTGACCATTGTGCGGAACATCACCATCGCGTCGGCCTGCGCCATGGCGCCGTCGGGGGCAAAGGTGAACTCGACTTGGCTGGGACCCATCTCGATTTCCACCGAGCGCACCGGCAGGCCCAGTTTCTGGGCGTTGCGGCGCAACAGATCCAAGATGCCTTCCGCCTCGCCATAGCGGGTTTCGGTCAGATACTGGTAGCCCTGCGTCAGGTTACGGGTCTGCACCGGGGCGCCGGGGCGGGTGGCCTGGGCATGAGCGTCCGCCTTGTCGGCCAGCTCAAACAGGTGGAACTCCACCTCCAGCCCGAAGGTGGCGGCCATGCCTTGCCCCGCCAGCATCTCCACCTGCTGCTGCAGCACCGCGCAGGGGGCAAAGGGGATGGGCCGGCCGTCCGGGTAGACCGGGGTGCAGAAGATCCAGGCGGAATGGCCGGACCAGGGCAGCGCCCGCCAGGTCTCCGGGCGCGGCACCAGCAGCACGTCGCCTGCCCCCTGCATCGGGCCGGCCAGATCGGCGCCCTCCTCCCACACCGGGAAGGCGGTGCGGTGCGAGGTGTCCTTGAGCAGCAGGGTTGCCGGCACGTTGAGGCCGCGGTCAAAGACGGAAGCAAAAGCTTCCGCCATCACCGTCTTGCCGCGCAGCAGCCCGTGCTGGTCGGGGAACAGCACCCGAACCGTCTCGATCCCGTCAAACTGCGCGCGGGAGGTGATTTCCGCCGCCTTCCGGCAGTCCTCAGGTGACAGCAGCCCCAGGCGGGCCAGTTTGCCGGATGTGAAATCTTGTGCCATGGGCGGCCTCTCGGGTGTGGAGCTAATTGAAATTGCACCGGAAACACCTGCACGTCCAGCCGGCGGCGGGATTTGCCGCAACCCGTTGCGCAATCTGGATATTGCGGAGGTTTTGCGCCTTGACAGCGTTCGCAAAGCGAACATTGTTGCCAGCATTCGCACAAAACTGCTGCAGCCAGCGGTGACTACAGGATCAGAACGGGACGGCCAGGTAATGACAGCGGCAGATCAGGACAGGAATATTTCGTCGAGCTTTGCCAAGGGGCTGGCGGTTCTGGCGGTGTTTGACGCAGAGACTCCCAGCATGACCCTGGCAGAGATTGCCCGGCGCAGCGGCCAGGACCGCGCCACCGCCCGCAGGGGCGCGCTGACGCTGGTGCAGGCGGGCTATCTGCGCCAGGACGGTCGGATGCTGTCCTTGACGCCGCGGGTGCTGGCGCTGGCGGGCGGGTTCCTGCAGGCCAACCAGTTCGGCCGCCGGGTGCAGCCGGTTCTGAACCGCCACGCCCGGCAGATGCAGATCGAGGTGACGCTGGCGATGCTGGATCAGGGCCGGGTGCTGCTGCTGGCGCAATCCACTGTCGAGCACGGTCATATCACCTATGGCTTCACCGCTGGGTCGCATATTCCGCTGGCCCACACCAGCCTGGGGCGGATGCTGCTGGCCGGGCTGCCGGAGGAAGAGGCAGCGGCGGGGCTGGCGGAAACGGACCTGCCGCGCCACACCGAGGCCTCCCTGACCGATCCCGCTGCCATTCTGGACCGCGTGGGTGAAGCCCGCGCGCAAGGGTATTGCCTGACGGACAGCGAATTCGAGGCAGGGATCACCGGCTATGCGGTGCCGGTGTCGCGGCCCGGCCGGACGCCGATTGTGGCTGGGTGCTCTGCGCCGCGGGGCCAGCAGCCGGAGGCGGATGCCGAGCGGCTGCTGCGCGGGCTGCAGCTGTGCGCGGCAGAGCTGCGCCAGGCGGAAGCGGTGGATCACCTTTAGGGTCCTGACCCTAAGCAGCACCTTGCAAAGCCCCTGCCCTGCGTTAGGCTGAGGCCAGTGATTTCCGCAGGAGCATTTCGATGATGAAACAGACTGCATTGGCAGCGGCCCTCTGCGCCGCGCTGGCCCCGGCTGCAGGCGCCAAGGGCGTGGAAGGCAAGCAGGTCACCGTGCTGGGCCGCGATTGGGTGGTGGCCCCGGTGGAAGACGCCCCGGGCCGCTACAGCGCCACCCGCACCAACCGGGAGCATCTGGCCTTCCGCCCGCCCGCGGTGCTGACCGCGCGCCAGGCGGTCCGGGCCATTCGCACCGCCACCGGCTGCAGCGTCAACTTGGACACGATGGTGCGCAACATCACCGGCACCTATTACGCCCAGGTGATCTGCCGCAAATAGGCACTCCCCTGACGCTTGTGCGGTTTAGCAGCGTTTTTCTGAAACATCCTCTTGGGAAATGTGATCATTTTCCGGGAGCCCATGGATTGAGCGGTGCCGGAGCGCCTGCCATAGATTGCGCATGAAACTTGCTATCAACGGATTCGGCCGCATCGGCCGCGCCATCCTGCGCCAGATTCTGACCACCTCGCGCGGAGACGGCATCGAAGTGGTGCGGATCAATGATATCGCGCCCTTGGACATGTGCGCCTATCTGTTTCAGTACGACAGCACCTTTGGACCTTTTGCCCATCCGGTAGAGCATTGCGATGACGCGCTGCAGGTGATGGGGCGGTCCATCCCGGTGAGCCACGAGCCCGATTTAACCAAGGTGGATCTGTCCGGGGTCGATCTGGTCCTGGAATGCACCGGCATTGCACGAACGTCCGATGTGGCGGAACGCGGATTGAAAGCGGGCGCTGCCAAGGTACTGATCTCCGGCCCCTCCCCCGCGGCGGAGCTGACCGTGGTGCTGGGTGCAAACGAGGAGACGCTGGGCGATGCGCGGATCGTCTCCAATGCCTCCTGCACCACCAACGGGCTGACGCCGCTGGTCAAGCTGCTGGACGGGATCGCCGGGATCGACACCGCGCATATGACCACAATCCATTGCTACACCAACTCGCAGCCGATGGTGGACGCGCCGCGCGGCGATTTCGCGCGCTCGCGCGGCGGTGCGCAGTCGATGGTGCCGACCACCACCTCTGCCATGCATTTGATCGACGAAGTGCTGCCGCATCTGAAAGGCCGTGTGAGCGGCGCGGCAGTGCGGGTGCCGACGGCCAGCGTGTCTGCCATTGATCTGGTCGCACATCTGAAAACCCCGATGAACGAGGCAGAGTTCACTGCTGCACTGCGCGAGGGCGTTGCCGCGTCAAAGGTGCTGGGCTGGACCGATATGCCGCTGGTGTCCTCCGACCTCAGGGCGCGGCCGGAATCGCTGGTGATTGCCGGGCCGGAAACCCGCATGGCCGGGGACGCCCAGGTGCGGGTGTTCGGCTGGTATGACAATGAATGGGGCTTTTCGGCACGGATGCTGGATGTGGCGCGGCTGATGGCCGGGTAGACCGGACGCTTTGCACTGCCCTTGCTGCAAGCCCGCCGCCGGCGGGCTTTGCTATTCCTGCGGGCAGCGCCGTTTGCCTGCCAGACGGATCCAGCGGAAGATCAGCGTCAGCGCCAGCATGCAAACGGCCAGGCCAATCAGATCGCCGGCGGCATAGACCGCCATCACCGGCAGCTGATCGCCGGGAAAGATCAGGCCGGAGAAGACCACCGACTGCCCCGACGAATTGATCAGGGAGGCCAGCGCGCCAACCGCCAGCAGGCTGGACCAGGCAATCCGCCGCTGCTGGCCGGCGTACAGGTTCCACCCGAACATCCTGGCAATTTCAAAAGCCGCAAAGGCTGAAACCGCACTGACAGCGATGGATTGCAGCAGCACTGATTCCATAACCTGCCGCACACCGGCGTCGGTGAATATCAATTCAGAGAGGAAAGCGCCTGCGGCCAGCGGCAGAACCGCCCGCCAGCCCAGCAGCCAGACCGCCAGCACCCGCACCCCGTGCGGCAGGTAGACCAGGCTGGCAAAGACCGTCACCTCCGGCAGGAACAGACCCTGCACAGGTGTGACCACCCAGGCGGTCAGCCCGTGGCAGATAACATAGGCGGCCGTGATCACCGCAAAACTTTGAAGGCCAGCAAACAGCTGAAAAACTCGTCTCATGCCGCTCCCTTTAGACAGGAGCGGAGAAACCTGCAATCCGTGGAATGTATGAATGACGCAGCGCCGTCACTTTGCCGCAGAATCGAAGCTCACCACATAGTGCTTGGCCTTGCTGCCGCCGGCCCGTTTGATCAGTCCCAGCTCGAGCAGCGATTTCAGCGTGCGGTGGAATGTGGCCTGGGCCAGCCCCTGGACCAGCCGGTGATTGCGGATCTGTTCGGATTGTACCGGCTCACCCGGCGTCCTTGTCAGCGCATTTGCCGCCAGCAGCACATCGCGTTCCGACCGGCTCAGGCTGTCCAGTCCAAGGTCACGCTCCATCTGGTGAAGCATGTCGCGAAGTTCGAATATTGGTCTTAACCGGTCCAAAACCGCTCTCCTGGGTCCTCAACACCTGCATCCCGGCCTGTCCCGGGAGAAATGATACCACGCAACTTTATCAAACTGACAATTATATGGACAGTAAAATCATGCGTGGTATCATTCCAGTCAGGCTGGCTGCTTTGTGAGTGGTGGCTGCGCCTGACGTTACTTTTGTTCTTTGTTAAACAGTGACAGCTCCGACGGGCATGCCCGCCGGAGCTGGTTTAATCTATCACACACCTCCTTTGGCTTGCCAATCCTCATTGCCCGCGAGGCCGGTAACACGGGGCAATGCGCGGCAATCCGCCATCGCGCGGGGCCGGCGGATTGCCGCCGCTTTGCCGGTTCCATCCGGCAATTTTCCCGTGCTAGGCTCACCTTCAAGGCGCCTGTGCCCCTGTTCGGGTCCAGGCGGATTTTTACGCCCGCTGCCGGAGCAGACATGAATTTTCCTTTCCGCCCCCGCCCCTTGGCGTACGCTTTAGCCTTCAGCCTTCAGACCCTGCTGCCGCTGCAGGCCAGCGCCGCCGAAGCAACGCTGCAGGCGCCCGGTGCAGATCAGGCCCTGACGGAAAAATTGCGCGACTCCTCCGCCTCGGTCGCGGCCAGCGGCGAAACCAATGTGCAGGAACTGCTGGCGGCGGCGCTGTCAGATTACCGCACGCTGGTGCAGGTGCTGTATGATGCCGGGCATTTCTCGCCGGTGGTAAGCATCCGCCTGGACGGACGTGAAGCGGCGCAGATCCAGCCATTGAACCCGCCAAGGAGCGTAAAAACGGTGGAAATCACCGTGCAACCTGGCCCGCAGTTTGCCTTTGGCAAGGCGGAGCTGGCACCGTTCCCGCAGAACAGCGATGTGGAGATCCCCGAGGGCTTTGCCCCCGGCAAGCCCGCCGGCACCGGGGTGATCCGCGATGCGGCCATTGCCGGCGTCCGGGCGTGGCGCCGCAGCGGCCATGCCAAGGCGGATGTGGCGGAGCAGAATATCACCGCCAACCACCTGCAGGCGCGGCTGGATGCCCAGCTGCGGCTGGCGCCGGGACCAAAGCTGCGGTTCGGGCAGATGCGGATCACCGGCGACACAGCCGTGAGCCAGGATGCGATCCGCCGCATTGCGGGTTTCCCGGCGGGGGAGGAGTTCCACCCCGATCTGATCTCCAAGTCCGCCACAAGGCTGCGCCGCACCGGCACGTTTTCCAGCGTGGTTCTGCGTGAAGCGGAGCATCCCAATCCGGACGGCACACTGGACTTTGTGGCGCAGGTGGAAGACTTACCACAGCGCCGCCTGACCTTTGGCGCCGAGGTCAGCTCCTCCGACGGACTGGAGCTGTCGGGCAGCTGGATGCACCGCAACCTGTTCGGCAACGCCGAGAAGCTGCGGATCGAAGCGCGCATCAGCGGCATCGGCAGCAGCAACGACATCGACGGCCGCGTCGCAGTGCGGCTGGACCGGCCCGCGAAACTGGGGCCGGACGACCTGATCTTCTATCTTGCAGAAGCCGAGCGGCTGGACGAGGAGCATTACACAGCCACCCGCGTCTATGGCGCCATCGGCGCGCGGCGGACGTTTTCGGAGACGTTTTATGCTGAAGCCGCGCTGGGCGTGTCCTCTACCCTGGCTGAGGACGTGTTCGGCAAACGCAGGTTCAAATACGTGGCAGGCAGGTTCCGGGCCGAATATGACGCCCGCGACAGCCGGGTGAACCCCACCGACGGCTATTTCCTGCAAGGGACTGCCACGCCTTTCATCGGTTTTGGCGGCAGCAAGTCCGGCTTGCAGATGAAAGGCGACGGGCGCGCCTATTATGGATTGGGCGCTGACGACCGGATCGTGCTGGCAGGCCGCTTGCAGCTGGGGTCCGTGGTGGGCCCTTCACTGAGTGAGGTCTCCCCCACGCTGCTGTTCTTCTCTGGCGGTGCGGGCACCGTGCGCGGGCATGAATACCAGTCGCTGGGCGTGCCAGCGAATGGCGGCACCGCGGGCGGGCGCAGCTTTGCCGCCCTGTCTGCCGAAGTTCGCGGCAAGGTCACTGACAAGATCTCGCTGGTCGGTTTCTACGACCTCGGCTTTGTCGATGCGGACAGTTTCGTTTCCGGTTCATCAGCACGCCATGCAGGCGCGGGCATCGGTGTGCGCTATGATGTGGCCGGGATCGGCCCGATCCGGCTCGACCTTGCCTATCCGGTGGACGGCGGGTCCGAGGACGGGCTGCAATTCTATATCGGGATAGGACAGGCGTTTTGAGACAGGTTCTTGGCTATACGCTCGCATTGGGCCTGACGGCACTGCCTGCTGCGGCGCAGGAAACCACCGAGGAAGATGCTGGCGGGCTGCTGGTCGACTTCCTGGAGGACACCCTGTCCGGCGACAGCCGCTATATCAGCGTATCGGGGCTGGAAGGCGCATTTTCCTCTGAAGCCAAGATCAAGAAGATCACCGTAGCCGACGAGAAAGGCATCTGGCTGACCGTCGAGGGTGCGGTGCTGGACTGGAACCGGCTGGATTTGCTGCGCGGGCGGTTCTCGGTCAATGAGCTTTCGGCGGAGCGCATTGCAGTGGAGCGCGCACCGGAGCCGCTGCCGCCGGACCCGGAGCTGCCGGAGGCAGAGACCACGCCCTTTGCACTGCCGGAATTGCCGGTGGCCATCGAACTGGGCCAGATCAAGGCGGCCCGGATTGAGCTGGGCGAGGACCTGACCGGAACAGCCGCCAGCCTGCGGGTCGAAGGCACGCTGAAACTGGCGGACGGGGCGCTGGACACCAAGCTGGAGGCCGCACGGCTGGACAAGCCCGGCGACCACATCCGGCTGGAAGCCGGATATGCCAATGAAACCCAGCAGATTTCCCTGGACCTTTCGGTGGATGAGGCCGCGGGCGGGCTGATCTCGCGCGGGCTGAATCTGCCGGGCAACCCCGACTTGCAGCTGACCGCCAAGGGCACCGGGCCGGTCACGGATTTCACCGCGGATATCGCCTTCAGCACCAATGGCACCGAACGCCTTGGCGGCCAGGTGGTGCTGGCGGCCCGCCCCTTGCCTGAGGATGCCGCCCCCGAAACCCCGCGCGACATCGGGTTTTCTGCCGACCTGGGCGGCAATATCGACGTGCTGCTGCCGCCGGTGCACCGCCCGTTCTTTGGCCCCGGCCTGCGCCTGAACGTCAAAGGCCTGCGCGAGGGCAGCGGCGCCGTAACGCTGGATACGCTGGTCCTGCACACCAATGCCCTTCGGATCACCGGCGCCGCAGCGCTGGATGCGGGCGGCAAGCTGGCCACCGCCAACCTGAAGACCGCGATCTCCCCGCCCGCAGGCCAGGCTGCGGTCACGCTGCCAACCAGCGACGGCCAGACCACGCTGGCCAAGGCCGACCTGCAGCTGCAGAAGACGCTCGAAGGCCGCTGGGTGCTGGACGGGGTGCTCAATCAGCTGAGCCATCCAGGCGCGCTGGTGGATACCGCCGAAATTCTGGGCCGCGGCACCTTGGATCAGAGCAGCGGCTTTGCGCTGGAAGGCCGTCTGACGGCCGGCCTCAGCGGCTTCCAGCCGCGCGACCCGGCATTGGCCAAAGCGACCGGCAACGAAATCCGCTTTGAAGGCACGCTCAGCACTGACGGCCCCGGTGCGCTGCATATCACGGATATGGAGCTGCGCGGCAGCGACTACCAGGCCGCAGGCGATGTCGCCTTTGATGGTCTGGAAGAGGGGTTGAAAGTCACCGCAGACCTGACGGCGGGTGCTGCGGATCTTGGCCGTTTTTCCGAGCTGGCGGGCCGCCCGCTGGGCGGTGCGGTTCAGGCCGTGGTCAAGGGATCCTTCATCCCGCTGACCGGCGGGTTCGACACCGATCTTTCAGTGCAGGCGCAGGACTTGTCAGCGGGCATCGCCCAGGCGGATGAGCTGCTGGCAGGCACCACCACCGTCGCCCTTAAGGCGGCGCGGGATGAAAACGGCATTGCCATCGACCGTTTTGCCCTGGCTGGCAGCGCGCTGGAAGCCGCTGCGGCAGGCACGCTCAGCAACCAGTCCGGCCAGCTGGACATCACGGCCCGTCTGAACCGGCTGGAGGTTCTGGTACCGCAAGCGCCCGGCACGCTGGAGCTGGCAACCACCCTCAGCCGCACCGGCGATACCTTCAGCGGCGTGGCGGAGCTGAAGGGGCCGCATACCTCCAGCGCCAAGCTGGACGGGTCGGTGACGCTTGAGGGGGACGCTGATTTCACCTTTGCGGCAGCCTGGAACGAGCTGGAACGCTTTGTGCCGCAGCTCGCGGGCCGGCTCAGCGCCGAAGGCATGGCGGAACGGCGCAGCGGCGAATGGCAGGCAACCGTCCAAGCCGAAGGGCCGGCGGGTATTTCGGTAGAGACCGAAGCCCGCTTCACGGAAAGCAACGGCAGCACCGATCTGAAGTTCGACGCAGTGATGGCAGAGCTGCAGCGGCTGGTGCCAGACCTTCCCGGCCGGCTGGCCGCCACTGGCACCGCAACCCGGCGCGACGGCACCTGGACCGTAGACAGCACCGCCAGCGGCCCGGCCGGCATCGACAGCCGCATCGAGGGCAGCTGGAACGAGGCGAAGGGCACTGCCGATGTGACGGCCAAGGGCACCCTGCGGCTGGAAGGCCTGAACCCATTCATCTCTCCCAACCTCGTGCAAGGGCCTGCGAATTTCGACATGGCACTGCGCGGGGTTCCGGCGCTGGACGGGGTCAGCGGCACCATCTCCGTGCCAAGCGCGTCGCTTGCCATCCCGGCCGCGGCGCAGCGGGTGGACGATATCAACGCCACGGTCTCCATTGCCCGCTCCAATGCGCAAGTGCAAGTCTCGGCCCGCCCGCGCGACGGCGGCACGGTACAGATCAGCGGCCCGGTCGGGCTGCTGCCGCCATTCAACGGAAACCTGCAGATCGCGATTGGCGACGTGGTGGTGACAGACCACCTGTCCTATGAGTCCCTGCTGAACGGCAGCCTGGCGATGTCCGGCGCCATGGCCGGCAGCAACCGGATTGCAGGCCAGATCAACGTGGGCGAGACCAGCATCAACCTGAATACCGCAGGCGGCTCCGTATCCTCTGCGCCGATCCCGCCGATCCGTCATGTGGGCGCACCGCAAGAGGTGCGCCGGACCCTTGCCCGCGCAGGGCTGACCGGCAGCGGCAGCAGCGGCGCGGGCGGCTCTGGCAGAACAGACCTGGACATCATGATCAGCGCGCCGTCGCGGATCTTTGCCCGCGGCCGCGGGTTGCGCTCGGAACTGGGCGGCCAGATCCATCTGCGCGGCACCACCGCGCGGCCCTCCCCCTCCGGCCAGATCAGCCTGATCCGCGGCACCTTCGATATCCTCGGCCGGCGGCTGGAGCTGGACGAGGGCCGCATTACCCTCTTGGGCGACCTGAAACCCTATCTGGAGTTCAAATCCACCGCCGCCACCGAACAGGGCACCGCGACGCTGGAAATTTCCGGCCGGGTCGACGCGCCGGAGATCAAGGTGACCTCCGACCCGCCCCGCCCCAGTGAAGAGGCCTTGGCACTGCTGCTGTTCGGCGACAACATCGGAGATATTTCACCGCTGGCGCTAGCGCGGCTGGCGGGCTCTGCCCTGACCCTCAGCGGGCGCGGCGGCGGCGCCCAGAGCAAGGTACGGCAAGCCACCGGAGCGGATGACGTCGACATCGGCACCGACAACCTGGGCGCAGGACAGCTGGGGCTGGGCGGCTATGTGGCGGAGAACGTCTATACTGATTTCAACGTCAACACCCAGGGCGACAGTGAACTGAGCATCAACCTGGACGTCACCAAAAGCCTGACGGTTCAAGGCACTGTGGACAGCGAAGGGGAAACCGGCGTCGGCCTTTTCTTCAAACGGGACTACTGACAGGCAGGGCTTGCAGCGGAGGGAATATGCCGGCAAGCTGCAAGCAGAATTCCGGGCAACCGCAGATTGGGGACGCTGTGGGAAGAACACTCACCCAGAAACTGGCGGACCGCGCCAACCGCATGGCACACCGGGTCAGATTCCGCGCCTCGCTGCGCCATCTGCACGGGCCGGCGGGGTGTTTTGCTGCGCCGGACCAGGTGGTTCTGATCGCCCTCGTGCGCGACGGCGCCTATTACCTGGATGTGTTCTTTGACCACTACCGGCGGCTTGGTGTCTCGGCGTTTGTGTTTTTTGACAACGGCTCTGCTGACGGCACAATCGAACGGATCCGGCAGGAGCCGGATACTGCGGTGCTGCAGTCCCCCCTGCCCTGGCTGGAGTTTGAAAACACCTTTCGCGCCTATGCAGCGGAACGCTATGGCCAGGATCGCTGGTGCCTGTTTGCTGACATGGATGAGCTGTTCGATTTCGAAGGCAGCGAAACCGCCGGGCTGGCCGGGCTGACCCGCTACCTGGCGCAGCAAGGGTACACGGCTCTGCAGGCCGAAATGCTGGAAATGTTCCCCAAAGGCCCGCTGTCCGCGGCGCGCGGACTGTCTTACGCCGAAGCGGTGCAGAGCTTCCGGTATTCTGACATCAGCACGGTGCGGGCGGTGGATTATACCTCCGGCGACACCGGCTTTGCCTATCACCTGCGCCAGAACACCCTGCCGCCCGGCGGCGCGCAGATGCTGTTCGGCGGCGTGCGCGGCAAGGTGTTTGGCGAAAACTGCTGCCTCAGCAAGCACCCGCTGGTGTTCAACGGGCCTGGCGTCCAGGCAGCAGCGCATCCGCATGCCTCGTCAGGTGTGCGGGTGGCAGATCTGGAAGGCCTGATCCGCCACTACAAATTTGCCGGCGACAGTCTGGCGCGGGATCTGCAGAGCCAGGCGGAGGCCGTGTCGGAACACGGCGAGGACCGCCAGCGCAGCAGCGCAATGCAGACGCAGCCGGACCTGAGCCTGTGGTCTTCGGACGCGGTAGAGGGCGCGGGGATTTCAGAGCTGCAGCGCCGGGGCTTCTTGCGCAGCTCGCCCGCGTACCGGGCTTTTCTTGCCGGAGAGGCCGCATGAGCGCGGCCGCCATCGCCGCGGTGGTCATCGGCCGCAACGAAGGAGAGCGGCTGATCCGCTGCTTGCAATCCCTGCGAGGCCAGGTGCAGCAGCTGGTCTATGTCGACAGCGGCTCCACGGATGGGTCCGCAGCTGCCGCGCGGGATATGGGTGCGGAAGTGGTGGCCCTGGACCTCAGCCAGCCCTTCACAGCCGCCCGCGCCCGCAACGCCGGGCTGGCGGTGCTGGAGACCGGGATCGAGTTTGTGCAATTCGTGGATGGCGATTGCGAGGTGAACCCGGACTGGATCGCCACCGCCGCGGATTTCATGCAGGCAAATCCCAAGGCAGCGGTGGCCTGCGGACGGCGGCGGGAGCGGTTCCCGGAGATGTCCGTCTACAACCGGCTGTGTGATGCGGAATGGGACACGCCCGTTGGCGAGGCCAAGGCCTGCGGTGGCGACGCGCTGATGCGGGTGGCGGCGGTCTATACCGCGGGCGGCTACCGCGATGGGCTGATCGCCGGCGAGGAGCCGGAACTGTGCCTGCGGCTGCGCCGGGCGGGCTGGCAGGTCTGGCGGCTGGAGGCTGAGATGACCCTGCATGATGCGCAGATGCTGCGGTTTGGGCAATGGTGGAACCGCAGCCGCCGCGCAGGCCATGCCTTTGCCGAAGGCGCCGCCTTGCATGGAACCGGGCCGGAGCGGCACTGGGTGGCAGAGACCCGGCGCGCCCTCCTGTGGGGCGCCATCCTGCCAGCAGCCATCGTGATGGCCGGGCTGCTCCGCCCTGCTCTGCTGCTGGCGGCACTGATCTACCCCGCCCAGGTGCTGCGCTTGTCCCGCCGCATGGGGTTTGAACAGGCTCTGTTTTCGGTGCTCGGAAAATTCGCTGAGGCTGCGGGCGCGCTGGAGTTTTACTGGCGCCGCTGGCGCGGTTCTGCGCGCGGCATACTAGAATACAAGTAGCCCGCCGTCAGCGCGCCCGGATGCGACAGGCCTTAAGTGTCAGCCCGGGCAGAATTGCCAGGCATTTGGCATAACGCGGCAGCAGCCGCGTGGGGCTCGACAGTGCCCGCCAAAGCCATTCCATCGCCATGGCGCGGACCCAGGCGGGCGCGCGTTTCTGATGGCCGCCAAGGAAGTCCAGCCCGGCACCGACAGAGGCGAAGCCTGCCGCGGGCGACAGTTTGCGGCCGCGCTGGGCAAACCGCTCCTGCTTGGGCGCACCCAGCGCCAGGAAACACAGGCAGGGGCCGGTTTCATCCAGCCGGTGCAGGATCTGATCTGCCTCCTCCCCTTCCGGATCGAAGCGGCCGGAAGGGGCGTGGGTCCAAGCCACCTGCAGCCCCGGCACCGCCTCCGTCAGCGCATTTTCAGCGTCCTGCAACGCCTCTTCCGTGCTGCCCGCCAGCACCACCGGCACCTTGGCCTCAGCCGCCAGGCGGCAGAGCGGCACCACCATGTCGGAGCCTGGCATCAGAGCCACCGGGCGGCGGGCAAGGCGGGACAGCCAGACGATGGGGCGCCCGTCCGCCACCACCAGATCCTGCGCCTGATAGGCTGACAGGAACGTCTCCGACGCCTCCATCTTGACCAGGTGATCCAGGTTCACCGTTGCCAGCGCAAAGCCTTGGCCCGCCTTGAAACGGGCGAGAATTTCTGCCTCTAGCATCGCACGCGCAGGAATGTTCACCGCAACCCGGCGGCCGTGGATTTCAAAAAACATGGGCGTCCCCGGTTCACTTCCGCCCATCTGATACCGCCGCCACCGTCGGCAGACCAGAACCAATGCGCAAGCCGGTCCTGCGCCGTGGCAAAGCTGCATCCTGTTAACCCGATATTGCAAATCCGCGCGACATCGCCGCCCGCAGCGGGTAAAGTTTGACGCAAATACCGGGGAATTGAGGGGGCACGGGGCTTTGCCCAACGCTTTGGCCTATCTGATGCTGCTGGCCTGGCCGCTGGCCAGCCTGATCCTGTTCCGGCGCCTGCCGCTGGAACGGGCGATCCTTTGGTGCATCATCGCGGGCTATCTTCTGCTGCCGCCGCTGGCCGAGTTCGACCTGCCGCTGGTGCCGGACATGGACAAGTTCGCGATCCCCTCGGTGATGGCCTTTGTGCTGTGTGCCTTCCTGCTGCGCAAACCGGTGCCGCTGCTGCCGCGCCACCCGGCGGTGCGGGTGCTGGTTCTGCTGTTTGTGTTCGGGGTCATCCCCACCGTTTTGACCAATGGCGAGCCGATCCTGTTCCGCAAAATCGCCAATTCCGACCCGATCATCTTCCTGACCGATCAGCTGCCGGGCCTGCGCTGGCGCGACCTGGGTTCGGTGATCATCAATCAGGTGATCGTGCTGATCCCTTTCCTGCTGGCGCGCCGGTACCTGTCCACGCCAGAGGCCCAGCGCGAGGTGCTGCTGGCGCTGATGATCGGCGGCCTCGCCTATACCATCCCGTCGCTGATCGAGATCCGCTTCAGCCCGCAGATCAACGTCTGGATCTACGGATTCTTCCAGCATGACTTCAGCCAGATGATGCGCCAGGGCGGCTTTAGGCCCATCGTGTTCCTGCCCCATGCGCTGTGGCTGGCGTTTTTTATGCTGTCGGCGCTGCTGGCGGCCACCGCGCTTGCCCGTGCCGCCAAGGGCGGGGACCGTGTCCGGCTGGCGCTCGCCGCAGGCTACCTGTTCGCCGTGCTGGTTTTGTGCAAAAGCCTCGCCTCGCTGGCCTATGCGCTGGCCTTTGTGCCGGTGGTGGCACTGGCGCCGCTGCGCTGGCAGCTGCGGGCGGCCCTAATGCTGGGCCTGATTGCGGTGGTCTACCCGATGCTGCGCAACGCCGGGCTGGTGCCAACAGAGGAATTGGTGGCCCAGGCAAGCACGATCAGCGCCGAACGGGCGCATTCGCTGAACTACCGGTTCGAGAACGAAGCCCAGATGCTGGCGCGCGCCGCCGAAAAGCCCTGGTTCGGCTGGGGCGGCTGGGGCCGCAACCTGGTGCGGCACGAAGAAACCGGGCAGATCCTGTCGATCCCGGATGGCCGCTGGATCATCGTGTTCGGCACTTTCGGCTGGCTTGGCTATATCGCCGAGATGGGCCTGCTGGCGGCCCCGCTGGTGCTGCTGGCCCGTGCCGCGGCCCGGGCGCCCCGGGGCAGCGTATCGCCCTACGCGGCCCCGATTGCGCTGATTCTGGCAGCCACCATGGTGGATATGCTGCTGAATGCCACGCTGATCCCGATCACCTGGATGTGCGCCGGATCGGTTCTGGGCTACGCCGAGAGATTGCTCTACCCGGGCTTGTTCCAGAAGAAACCCGCGCTATTTGGCGGGGCGCAGGCGCTTTTGCCTGACACCGCCGGGGCTAAGCAGCGCAGCATCCTGTGATGCCGCAATCTTTCCGCTTTTCCGGCCGAAATTGACACAATGCGTCCATAGGACAGCCGCATGGATTGACGAAAGTAAATTTGAGTTCACCCGGCCCCGCGGAACAGATGGGGATCCAAGCCGCCAGGCCGGGACAGCAGCCGGGGAGAACCCCGGCACCCGAAAATAAACCCGTCCGGCGGGCCCTGCCATCTTCGCAAAGCGGATTGGCTGCGGCGTGCCGGGCTGTTTGCGAAAGGCCAGTGGGGTCAGGTATTGACGATGCAGGATCGGACATCCGCAGCGGGGCGCGCCGCCGGGAATAATGCAGGTGATATTGCCATTGTCGGCCTGTCGGTAACTGTGCCCGGCGCCGGTTCTGCTGAGGCGTTCTGGCAGAACCTGCGCGCTGGCATCGAATCGATTGAGGTTCTGGACCGCGAGACGCTGCTGGCAAACGGCGAACGCGCCTCTGTCCTGGCCGATCCGAATTATGTGCCTGCCACCGCACGGCTGCAGGGGTTTGAGGAGTTTGATGCGGACTTCTTCGGATTCAGCCCGAAAGAGGCCGCCATCCTTGACCCGCAGCACCGCAAATTCCTGGAGGTCGCCTGGGGCGCGATGGAAAACGCAGGCCATCCGCCGGAAAGCATCGGCGGCCCCATCGGGGTTTATGCAGGCTGCGGCATGGGCAGCTATTTCTATTTCAACATCTGCTCCAACCCGGCGCTGGTCGATGACGTGGGCATGTTCCTGCTGCGCCATACCGGCAATGACAAGGATTTCCTGTCGACCCGTGTCAGCCATGTATTCGACCTCAAGGGGCCGTCGGTCAACGTGCAGACCGCCTGCTCCACCTCACTGGTGGCGGTGCATTACGCCTGCAGGGCCTTGCGCGAGGGTGACTGCGACATGGCACTGGCGGGCGGCGTTACCATCGAACTGCCGCAGGGGCGTGGCTATCTCTACAAGGAAAACGAGATCCTGTCGCCCGACGGCCATTGCCACGCCTTCGACCACCGGGCGCAAGGGACTGTGTTTGGCTCCGGGGCAGGTGCAGTGGCGCTGAGGAGGCTGGAGGATGCGATAGCCGACGGCGACCACATCTGGGCTGTCATTAAGGGTTCTGCCATCAATAACGACGGCGCCGGCAAGGCGGGCTATCTCGCGCCTTCCGTCGGCGGCCAGTCGGCAGCGGTGCAAAAGGCACTGGTGGCCGCGGGCACCCCGGCGGACACCATCGACTATGTGGAATGCCACGGCACCGGCACTTATCTGGGCGACCCCATCGAAGTCTCTGCCCTGACTGACGCCTACCGGGCCACAACCCAGGACAGCGGCTTTTGCCGCATCGGCTCGGTCAAGACCAACATCGGCCATCTGGACACCGCGGCGGGTGTTGCCAGCCTCACCAAGACGGCGCTGGCGCTGCACCACAAGGAAATCCCGCCCTCGCTGGGATTTGAAGCCCCGAACCCGGCGATTGATTTTGAAGCCTCGCCGTTTCGCGTGAACGCGGAGCTCACCCCGTGGACCCCGCATAAGGGGCCGCGGCGCGCCGGCATCAACTCTTTGGGCGTCGGCGGAACCAATGCGCATGTGATCCTGGAGGAAGCGCCGGCGCGCGCGGCCTCGGAAGAAAGTGATTTTCCGTTCCAGATCCTCTGCGTGTCCGGCCAGTCCAAGGCGGCGCTGGACGCCAATACGCAAACGCTGGCTGAGTACCTGAAGACAAACCCGGAGGCCGATCTGGCCGATGTGGCCTATACCCTCAAGGAAGGCCGCCGCGGCTTTGCCAAGCGCCGGGTGCTGGTGGTGGAAACCGCCTCCGAAGCCATTGACCTGATTGAGGAAAACGACCCCCGCAAGGTCTTCACCCATGACCGGCTGGGCGACGCGCCTGAGGTGGTGTTCATGTTCCCCGGCGGCGGCGCGCAATATGCGGGCATGGCGCGTGACCTTTACGAGACTGAGCCAGTCTTTGCCGACTGGATGGACCGCGGCCTGGATCACCTGCAACAGAGTCTCGACTACGATATCCGCGCGATCTGGCTGCCGGAGGACGGTGAGGAGGACGCCGCCAATGCCAAGCTCCAGCAGCCCTCGGTGCAGCTGCCGCTGATCATGGTCGTCGAATACGCGCTGGCGCAGTTGTGGGTCAGCTGGGGCGTGCAACCTGCCGCACTGGTCGGCCACTCGATGGGCGAGAACACCGCCGCCTGCCTGGCCGGCGTCATCTCCTTTGAGGACTGCATTGATCTGGTCCTCTTGCGCGGACGGCTGTTCGACACCGTGCCTGCGGGCGGGATGCTGTCGATTGCCCTGCCCCTGGCTGAGGTTGAGGCCATCATTGGCGATGATCTGGATATCGCCAGCGTCAACGCGCCGTCGCTCACAGCTGTTTCCGGCCCGCAGGAGGCGCTGGACAGGCTGTCAGCCGACCTGACTGCCCGCGAGGTAGAACACCGGCGCATCCCCATCGACATCGCCGCCCACTCGCGGATGCTGGACGGCATACTGCAGGAATACGGCGATTTCATCCGTAAGCTGACCCTGTCGGCACCCGGTCTGCCGGTGATTTCGAACCGCACCGGCGCTGCCCTGACCGCGGAACAGGCCACCAGCGCCGATTACTGGGTCGGCCAGCTGCGCAATACCGTGCGCTATGCCGACTGCGTCGAAACCCTAGCCAAGACCCCGGACCGGGTGTTCCTGGAGGTCGGCCCCGGCAAGGCCCTCAGCGCCTTGGCGCAGATGTCGCCTGCGGTGAAACAGGGCCAAGTGCTCAGCACGCTGCGCCACCCGGATCACCAGGTGATGGACGACAGCTATTTCTTCGGCGTCATCGGCCGGCTTTGGGCCTGCGGGGTGGAGGCCGACTGGCCGCAGATCTGGGGCGAAGCGCGCCGCAACCGCTTGCCCCTGCCCGGCTATGCCTTCCAGCGCAGCCGCTATTTCATCGAGCCCGGCAAACCGGCGGTCGAAGAAGAAGCCCAGACCCCGGCGCGCCATGACGATCTGAGCAAATGGGGCTACCGCCCGGCCTGGCGCCAGCGGCTGGCAGATTGCGCGCTGGATGTCGCGCAAGAGCTGGCGCAGGAGCCGTACAACTGGCTGATTTTCGAGGACGAGGCAGGCCACTCGGCCCGTGCTGCCGAAAGACTGGAAGCAGCGGGCCACAGCGTTGTGCGCGTCCGCGCAGGCGACACCTATGCGCAGCTTTCACCCGCTTCCTATATCCTGCCGCCGGAACAGGGGCGTGCCGCCTATGGCGCGCTGCTGGCTGATCTGGCAGAGGCCGGGCTGCTGCCGGACCGCATCGCGCATTTCTGGCTGGTGACGGAGCGAGAGAGCTTCCGCCCCGGCTCCTCCTTCTTTGATCGCAACCTTGAGATGGGCTTCCATTCCCTGACCGCACTGGCGCAGGAGCTGGGCAATACCGATCTGCCCGGTCCAGCGCATCTGACGGTCTTTACCACCGGTGCCGCGCAGGTACACGGCGAGGCGCTGCCCTACCCGGAAAAGGCCATGATCGCAGGCCCCCTGGGCGTGATCCCGCGCGAGCTGCCGGGGCTGACCTGCTCGGCTGTGGACATTGAACTGCCGCAGGCGCCGCAAGGCCTGTTTGCCCGCCGCAATCCGGCGCAGGCCGGTATCACCTCCCGCTTGCTGGAAGAGCTGATGGCAGAGCCGGCCAGCAGCACCGCCGCCTGGCGCGGCGAAAAACGCTATGAGCTGAGCTGGCGCCCGCAGCCGCTGCCCGCGCCGGAAACCCCGCCTTTCAAACAGGGCGGCCACTACCTGATCACCGGCGGCTATGGCGGCATCGGCCTGACCATCGCAGGCCACCTGATGCGCGGCTACGCCGCCAAGGTCTCGCTGATCTCCCGCGACGGGCTGCCGCCGCGCGAGACCTGGGAGCGGTATCTGGCCAGCCACAGCCCGGCCAACCGTACCGCCCAGCGCATCCGCGCAGTGATGGCGCTGGAGGCGGGAGGCAAGGGTGCAGTACTGCCGCTATCCGCCGACGTCTGCAACAGCGGTGACCTGCGTGCAGCGCGGGAGCAGGCCGAAGCTGCCTTTGGCCCCGTCACCGGCGTGATCCACGGCGCCGGCGTTATCAGTGACGGCCCGCTGCTGGCCAAGGACGAGGACCAGATCGGCCAGGTTCTGGCTCCCAAGGTCAGCGGGCTGCGGGCGCTGGATGCAGTATTCCCGGACGGCAGTCTGGAGCTGATGGTGCTGTTCTCCTCCTCCTCCACCGTGACCCGGCCTGCGGGGCAGGTGGATTACATCGCCGCCAACGAATACCTCAACGCCTGGGCCAAGCACCGCGCAGGCGGGCAGACCCGTGTGATCGCGGTGGACTGGGGCGTCTGGGCCGACACCGGCATGGCCGCTGACGCCATGGCGGGCCGCAACGCAAACGCAGGCGCCAGCACGCCCGAGCCCTGCCCGCAGCCGCTGCTGCTGCAGCAGGCTTTCGATGCCGCCGGAAACCGCATCTTCACCCCCGGCTTCAGAACCGCGGACTGGCTGCTGGATGAGCACCGCACCAAGGATGGCACCGCGCTGGTGCCCGGCACCGGC
>NZ_JWLH01000018.1:0-24558 GCF_000813925.1 Leisingera sp. ANG-S5
AGGCGGATGGTTTCCGCCGCCGGGGTGCGCGGCAGGCCCGGCATGGTCATGATCTCGCCGCAGACCGCAACGATGAAGCCCGCACCGGCCGACAGGCGCACTTCGCGCACCGGCACCGAGTGGCCCACCGGCGCACCGCGCAAGCTCGGGTCGGTCGAGAAGGAGTACTGGGTCTTGGCCATGCAGACCGGCAGGTTGCCGTAGCCCGCGTCTTCCCATTCCTTCAGCTGGTTGCGGATCTTGTTGTCCGCCAGCACCTCGTCAGCGCGGTAGATGCGCTTGGCGATGGTTTCGATCTTCTCGAACAGCGGCATGTCGTCCGGGTAGATCGGCGAGAAGTTGGCGGAACCGGCGTCGACGATCTCGACAACCTTCTCGGCCAGCGGCGCGGAGCCCTCGGAGCCCAGCTCCCAGTGGCGCGACAGCACTGCCTCGACGCCGTGGGTGGCGCAGTAGGCTTTGACCGCGTCAACTTCGGCATCGGTGTCGGTGACGAAGTGGTTGATCGCAACCACAACCGGCACGCCGAAGGACTTGACGTTCTCGATGTGGCGGCCGAGGTTGGCGCAGCCGGAGTTCACCGCATCGACGTTCTCGGCACCGAGGTCTGCCTTGGCAACGCCGCCGTTCATCTTCATCGCGCGCACGGTGGCCACCAGCACCACTGCGGAGGGTGCGATGCCTGCCTTGCGGCACTTGATGTTCATGAACTTCTCGGCGCCGAGGTCCGCACCAAAGCCTGCTTCGGTGACGACATAGTCGGCAACCTTCAGCGCGGTCTTGGTGGCGATCACGGAGTTGCAGCCGTGCGCGATGTTGGCGAACGGGCCGCCGTGCACGAAGGCCGGGTTGTTTTCCAGGGTCTGCACCAGGTTCGGCTGCATCGCGTCTTTCAGCAGAACGGTCATTGCGCCCTCTGCCTTGATGTCGCGGCAGTAGACCGGGGTCTTGTCGCGGCGGTACGCCACGATGATGTCGCCCAGGCGCTTTTCCAGGTCCTTGAGGTCGTTCGCGAGGCAGAGGATCGCCATCACTTCCGACGCCACGGTGATGTCAAAGCCGGCTTCGCGCGGGAAGCCGTTGGACACACCGCCCAGCGACGCGGTGATCTGGCGCAGGGCGCGGTCGTTCATGTCGACCACACGGCGCCATGCGACGCGGCGGGTGTCGATGTCGCACTCGTTGCCCCAGTAGATGTGGTTGTCGATCATCGCCGACAGCAGCGAGTGGGCCGAGGTGATGGCGTGGAAGTCGCCGGTGAAGTGGAGGTTCATTTCCTCCATCGGCACGACCTGGGCATAGCCGCCGCCTGCAGCGCCGCCCTTCATGCCGAAGTTCGGGCCCAGCGAGGCTTCGCGGATACAGATCATCGCGTTCTTGCCGATCCGGTTCAGACCGTCGCCCAGACCCACGGTGGTGGTGGTCTTGCCTTCGCCCGCCGGTGTCGGGTTGATCGCGGTCACCAGGATCAGCTTGCCGTCTTCCTTGGACTGCACAGAGTCGATGAACGCCTGGCTCACCTTCGCCTTGTCATGGCCGTAGGGCAGCAGGTCATCGCTGGAAATCCCGATCTTCGCGCCAATCTCCTGGATCGGCTTCTTCTGCGCCTCACGCGCAATCTCGATGTCACTCTTGTAGCTCATGGCAAGGTTCCTGCTGAGTTTGCATACAATCGCCGGCACGGGAATGCCGGTTTGGCGGTAGACTTAGCCAAAATGCGGCACAATACGCGCGTGATTTCCGACATTATCACGCCTTGATGCGGCGTGGGGTCTTTCGCAGGCCCTGCCAAGGTTCCTTAAAGGAAACGGAATTCCCCAAAACTAGCCACCTAGGGCGCCCAGGCGCGCTGATCCGGTACAAAGAGCACAAGTTCGCTGCCCAGATGCAGGGAGCCGGGACGTTCGACCCAGGCGGTGATTCCCCGGCGATTCTGTGCGGCGGGCTTGAAGCGCGCGCCAAAGCCTGTGTGGTCTTTCTCAATCTCGCGGCCCGGCAGCACGCAGGGACGGTTTTCCATGTCCACCGTCAGCGTTACCCCGTCCGGTCCCTGCAGACGCGAGGACGGCGGCACGAAGGTGAAGTCCGGGATGCCGCGCAGCACGATGGTTGCGCCCAGATGCGCAGGGTTAACGCTGTCCATCCCCATGTCCGCCGCGATTAGGGCCAGTTCCCCTTCCGACAGGATGGTCAGCTGGCGCACGTTGCGGATTTCGGTGCCTTCCGGGTACAGGTTCCTGACCCGCACGCAGGAGGGGCGGTTCCCGCCCTCGTGGCGCCCGCCGGCAATGCCGCCAAAGCCGAGGTCCAGATGATCTGCGGGCACCGCCTGCAGGCCGCTGTCCGCGGGCACATGGCCCAGCCAGGTAATCTGTCCTGTGAATTCCGTTTTCCGCAGCACCGGCATGCCCGCTCTCCCTCGCATAAGTCTTTGACGTTGCAGTGAGCATACAGGCGGCGCGGACCGGCACCAGTGGTGCCGCGATGGTTTTTTGTGGTCCCGCAGTTCAGCGCCGGAAATGAAAAACCCCCGGAGGCCAGCGGCATCCGGGGGTCAAAGCCTTGGGTCATCAGGCGGAGGGCTCAGGCTCCATGCCGCCCTCTGGCGGGGTCTTTTTGGGCTTCGCCTTGGGGATCGCGGTGACCGAGGCGTTGCCCTGATCCTCGCTGTCGTCCTCATCGTCGCCGGCCTGCGGCGGCTCGCCGTTCATCACCCGCTTGATCTCGTCGCCGGTCAGGGTTTCGTATTCCAGAAGGCCCTGCGCCAGACGCTCCCATTCCTCGTTCTTGTCCTTGAGGATCTCCAGCGCCTGCTCATAGCCCTGCTGGATGAAGCGTTTGACCTCTTCCTCGATCAGCTCCTTGGTGTTCGCCGAAACCGAGAAACCCGCAGTGTTGCCGGAGTAGCCTTCATGGGCCTCGGCATAGTCGATGTTGCCGACCTTGTCCGACATGCCCCAGCGCAGCACCATGGCACGGGCCAGCTGGCTGGCCTGCTGGATGTCGCCGGCCGGACCGTTGGAGACATGGTCCTCGCCATACTTGATGACTTCGGCTGCCTTGCCCGCCATGGTCATTGCCAGTTTCTGCTGGCACTCATCGCGGTGGTAGTTCAGCCGGTCCATTTCGGGCAGCGACACCACCATCCCCAGAGCGCCGCCGCGCGGGATGATCGTTGCCTTGTAGACTGGATCGCACAGCGGCAGGGCCAGACCGACAACGGCATGGCCGGCCTCGTGATAGGCGGTCTTTTCCTTCTGGTCCTGGGTTAGCACCATCGAACGGCGCTCGGCCCCCATCATCACCTTGTCCTTGGCGGATTCGAAATCCTCCATAGTGACAAAGCGGCGGCCGACACGGGCGGCCATCAGCGCCGCCTCGTTCACGAGGTTGGCCAAATCGGCACCGGAGAACCCAGGCGTGCCGCGGGCGATGATGCGCAGGTCCACATCGGGCCCGAGCGGAGTCTTGCGGGCATGCACGCCAAGGATCTTTTCCCGGCCCTTAATGTCGGGGTTGCCGACGGTCACGTTGCGGTCAAAGCGGCCGGGGCGCAGCAGCGCCGGGTCCAGCACATCCTTGCGGTTGGTGGCGGCCAGGATGATGACGCCTTCGTTAGCCTCGAAACCGTCCATCTCCACCAAGAGCTGGTTCAAGGTCTGCTCGCGCTCGTCATTGCCGCCGCCATAGCCGGCGCCGCGGTGGCGGCCCACCGCGTCGATCTCGTCAATGAAGACGATGCAAGGCGCGTTTTTCTTGGCCTGTTCGAACATGTCGCGGACACGGGAGGCGCCGACGCCAACAAACATCTCGACGAAGTCGGAACCGGAGATGGTGAAGAACGGCACGCCCGCCTCGCCCGCAATGGCGCGGGCCAGCAGGGTTTTACCGGTGCCCGGAGGGCCGACCAGCAGCGCGCCCTTGGGGATCTTGCCGCCGAGGCGGGAGAACTTCTGCGGGTTGCGCAGGAATTCGACGATCTCTTCCAGTTCTTCCTTGGCCTCATCAATGCCTGCCACGTCATCAAAGGTGACGCGGCCGTGCTTCTCTGTCAGCATCTTGGCCTTGGATTTGCCGAATCCCATGGCGCCGCCTTTGCCGCCGCCCTGCATCCGGTTCATGAAGTAGATCCAGACGCCGATCAGCAGCAGGAACGGCAGCAGCGTGATCAGGAAGGACTGGAAACCCGACTGCTGCTGCTTTTCAGCGCGCACCGGGATGTTCTTCTCGATCAGAAGAGCGGTGACTTCGGCATCGGCCGGTTTGATGGTCACATAGTTTTGCCCGTCCGAGGTCGTGTAGCGCACCTGTTCCCCATCCAGCGTGACAGTGCTGACCTTGCCGGTCTCCACCGAACTCACGAAGTCCGAGAAAGTGCGTTCACGGCTCTGCATCGTGCTGCCGGAACCGCTGAACAGATTGAACAGCGCCAGAATCAGCAGAAACAGAACAACCCAAAAGGCGATATTGCGAGCGTTGCCCAAGGAAAGTTCTCCCTATCAGTAAGGCGCACCTGTCAGGCCGCCTGCGTTGAGCTTAAAATAAGGATCATTCGAGCAGGTTCAATGCGATAAAAGGGATGCAAAGAACTCTTCTTCATTTGCCACCGGTTCGGCCGTCCAGCCATTGCCCATTCCGGCCACCGGCGCAGCCGCCAGTTCGGCACCGCGCCACACGGCAGGCGAGGCCTCCAGAACGGTTCCCGGAACCCCGGTTGCGCGCCAGGACGGACAGCTGAACAGCCCGTCGCGCCCCAGGGGCCGCACTTCGCAACCCTTTGCATCGCCTCCGAAAACCTTCCATCTGTCATCCCAGATCTGGCCGGGAAGCGAGGTCACGCCTGCAACCGCATTGGCTTCGCGGCAGATCCAAATCTGTTTGGAGGTTGTCAGAAGGTGGCAGCCGGCAACTGTAGCCGCGCCGCCGCCGCGCGCCGCCAGAACGGCGATTTCCATCGGCACCCGGCGCGGCGGATAGGAGGTGCCTGACACCCATTGGATGGCCTTGACCAGCAGGCGGTAGCCGGTTTCGCCGGGGAGAGTGCGGAACTTCCGCTGGCAAAGAACCACCGCGCCGGCCTGCACATGGGCCATGTCGCGGGCGGCCAGGAAGACGTACCAATCCAGCGCTTCGCGCGCCTTGTTCATGTTTTCGGCAACCCGGGACAGCACCGTCGGCGTCAGGCCCAGCGGTGCCAGTTCCGCCAGGGCGCGGCGTGCCCGCACCCGTTCATAGCGGATGTCGCTGTTGCTGGGATCCTCGCACCATTCGATGCCGCGCTCCTGCAGGAACTGGCGCAGTTCGCTGCGGGTCACTTCCAGCAGCGGCCGCACCAGGGTAACGCCCTTGTGCACGCGGCGCGGCGGCATGCCGGAAAGCCCCGACACGCCAGAGGCCCGGGCCATGCGCATCAGCAGGGTTTCGGCCTGATCGTCCGCTGTATGCGCCACGCAGAGGGTGGAAATACCGATGCGCCGGGCCCAGGCACACAGCAGATCATAGCGCGCTTCGCGCGCTTGTTTCTGCAGGTTGCCCTTGCCGGGACCATCCTCCCACCGGATCACCTCGTGCGTGATCCCAAGTTCAGAAGCAACTTCGCCAACCCAGGCGGCTTCAGCCGCTGATTCCTCCCGCAAACCGTGGTCCACAGTCGCGGCAAGGAGCTCAACCGGCTCACCTTGGAAGGCTTCTTTCATCAGATGCAGCAGCGCCATGGAATCACTGCCGCCGGAGACGGCAATGCCCAGCTTGCCAGTCAGCCTGGACTGGAACTGGCCGCGCAGCAGTCCCAGGATATCGCGCCGCAGCCCGGTCAAGAACAGCCCAGTTTGGCCATTTCTGCCGCGGCCTCAGCCTGCTGCGCAGCGCCGGGGAACCGCACTCCGACTTCAGACAGCGTGACACAGGCCTGATCGGTCTGGCCCAAGCGGCCCAGGGCCGCGCCCAGTTCGAACAGCGCCTTGGGGGCCACAGGCCCGGCGGAGTTTCCGGTAAACGCCGCCAGATAGGCCCGCGCTGCTTCGCGGGTGTCACCCAGACCGTCCAGCGCCTTGCCGCGGCTGAATTCGGCAGCGGGTGCCAGCGGGCTGCCTGGATAGGACTGGTTGAAGGCCGCGAATTTCTCTGCCGCGTCCTGATACGCGCCGTCCGCCAGAAGCTTTTCGGCGGCATCAAAGTCCGCCTGCTCGCCAATGGCCAGCTCTCCGGCCGCCGGTTCGGTGCCGGCCGTGCCGGCCACCGCACCCGAGCCGCCAGCGGCAGGCAATTCCCCGCCGCCCAGCGTGGTGGTTTCCTTCAGCGCGCCGACATCGCCGCCTTCCAGCTCAACCAGGCGGAACTCCAGGTCGCCGATCCGGTTGGTGCCATCAGTGACGATCCGGTCGACCCGGTGGCCCAGCTGCTCGGTCTGCAGCGTCAGCCGCTGCAGTTCGCTCTCGATCGCGGCAACCCGGTCCAGAACCGTGTCGCCTGACACATTCGCCGAGGGGGCGCCTGTCGTCGACATCTCGCGCTTCAGCCGCTGGATTTCGACATGCAGAACGGTCAGCTCCTGGCGGATGTCCGCCAGCGTTTGGCTGTCCTGCGCCGCCAGCGGCAGCGGCAGGGCCAGAACGGAGGCCAGAAGAACTGTGCGCAGGCGTTTCATCGCGTTACCCCGTCAGCCCGCCGGCCAGCACGGTGACCGCGCGGCGGTTCTTGGAATAGCAGGCCTCGTTTGAGCAGATCTCCAGCGGGCGTTCCTTGCCGTAGCTGACGACCTTCAGGCGGTGGCCTGCAACCCCTTGCGAAATCAGGTATTCCCGCGCGGCATTGGCGCGGCGGGCACCCAGGGCCAGGTTGTACTCGCGGGTGCCCTGCTCATCGGCGTGGCCCTCGATGGTGACAACATAATCGGCGTTCTGGGTCAGCCAGCGCGCCTGGCCCTGAAGGATGCCTTGTGCCTCAGGCGTCAGCGTCGACTGGTCCACAAGAAACAGAACCCGGTCGCCGATGGACTGCTGGAAATAAGCCGGGCTTGCCGGATCCAAGGCCCCTGCCCCGGCACCCGCCCCTGCGCCGGCTCCGCCGCCGTTTGCCGTATCATCCCACCGGTTGTTGCTGCAGGCCGCAAGGCCCAGGACGGCAACAGCCGCAATTGCCAATTTCAAACCGCTCATGTTGTCTGCCTATCCCTTTGCGTTTCTTGACCGGAAATTAACATATGCCCGGTTCAGGTTCCATGCGGGTATCCCCGCCTTATAGATTCAATTAATTCTGCAATGGCGACCAGGCCGGGTCAGAGGCCCCGTCCGGTGTCTTCACAGGTTTAAGGTTGCGCCCGGTGATGTCCACCGAATAGAGCAGCGCCCGCCCGGCACTGCCCTGGCTTTCGCGGGTGAACATGATCACCCGGCCATTGGGCGCCCAGGTCGGCCCCTCGTCCAGGAAGGACGCTGTCAGCAGCCGTTCCTCGCTGCCGTCGGTGCGCATCACGCCGATGTGGAAACGGCCCTTGTTCTGCTTGGTAAAGGCAATCATGTCGCCGCGCGGCGACCAGACGGGCGTGCCATAACGGCCCTGGCCAAAGCTGATCCGCCGCGCCTCGCCGCCGCCTGCCGGCATGACATAGAGCTGCTGGCTGCCGGAGCGGTCGCTTTCGAATACGATCTGGCTGCCATCCGGTGAAAACGACGGCGCGGTCTCGATCGACGGGGCCGAGGTCAGCCGCGACTTAGCCCCGGTTTGGATATCCATCGAGAACAGGTCGGTATTGCCGCCCTGGGTCTGCGAATAGACGATGGTGCGCCCGTCGGGCGCAAACCGCGGCGCAAAGCTCATGGTGCCGTCTCCGCTGGACAGCACCTTGCGCTGCACCTGGCCCACGTCCAGCACATGGATCTGCGGGAAGCCGCTCTCATAGCTGGTATAAAGCACCCGGTCGCCGGTGGGCGAGAACCGCGGCGCCAGCACGATCGAGGCGCTGTTGGTCAGGTACTGCACATTGGCACCGTCGTAATCCATCACCGCCAGCCGCTTGCGGCGGTCGTTTTTCGGCCCGCTTTCAGAGACATAGACCACACGGCTGTCGAAATAGCCGCTTTCACCGGTGATCCGGCTGTAGATCGCATCCGCCACCTTATGCGCCATCCGCCGCCAGCCGTCGGTGGTGCCATTGAACTGCAGGCCGGTGCCCAGCTCTTTCTCGGCGAACACATCATGGCCGCGGAACCTGACCGTCAGCTGATTGCCGTTGACGCTGACTGCGCCGGTGATCAGCGCCTGCGCATTCACGGCTTTCCAGTCGGCGTATTTCACCGGGTTGTCGAAGCCCGTCACCTTGGAGATATGGGCGCTGGCCGGCACTTCCCGGAACAGGCCGGTGCCGCTCAGGTCCGCTGCGATAACCCGCGCGATCTGCGCCGCAAATTCCGAGGCTGCCGGGGTTTCCGGCACGAAATCCGGCACTGCATAGGGCAAGGGTTCGATCACGCCCTGGTCGATCTCGATGCGAAGCGGGCCGTCCTGAGCCATGGCCGCGCCCGCGCCTGCCGCGGCTGCGGCTCCGATCAGAAGGGCTGCCAGTATTTTCCTCATTTGATCCGCATCCTTTCAGGATTGAATGTCATCTCAATATCGCGCCATTGCGCGTATTTTTCAGGGGGAAGCTGAAAGCCTGAGGACCCGCAGCGGATAATCGCCCGCCGGGCCGCCTCATAGGCCTGCTTTGCCGCCGCCGAAGACCCGCCGGTGCTGGACAGCATCCGGATCGAGCCGGTGTCCGGCTTGCCGTCCTGGGACAGCGACACACCAACCACCACGGTGGTCTTCAGCGCATCGGTCGAGAGCGAGCCAACGTTCCAGCAGCGCGACACCTCGACCCTCAGCGCGTCCTTTTCGCCCAGCGTCAGCGGCGGGCCGGAGGGTTCCGGCGCCTCCACATCGGCGCCGCCCGCCAGCGCCTCGGCCAGCGCATCCGCCACTGCATCGGCAGTATCCGTCTGCTCTGTTTCAACCGGCTGCGCCGCTTCTGTCACCTGCGGTTCCGGGTCCGGCTGGGGCCGGGCGGGCCGGGTCTTGGGCCGTTTGGAGACCGCGGGCGCGGCGGAGGCTGCCACATCCTCGCCCTCGTTTTCCTCGGTCACAATGCGGTCGCTGGCTGCTTCGCGCGCAGTGGCGTCCTGCACGTCCTGCTCAGTCTCGGCGCCTTCTTCCGGCGCCACCTCGGGCTGGACGATATCGTCGATCCTGGTGTCCGGTTCCGGCGGCACAACCGGTTCCGGCGCCACCCGGTCCACCGGGCGCGGCGCCGTTTCGGGCCGGACCTGCGGTACCAGGGAGGCCACATCCGGCTCTTCCGCAGCAGAGGGCAGCTCGATCGGCACTTCCGGTTCAGGCGGCTGTTCCGGCAGCTCTGTTACCTGCGGATCCGGCTCTGCCGGGGCAATGGGTTCCGGCTGGGTGATTTCCGGTTCCGCATCCGGCTGCGGTGCCGGTTCCGGCGCGGGCTGCACCGCGGCGGGCTCGTTCAGCGGAGCAGGCTCCGGCGACACCTGCGGCGCCTCACGCTGCTGGCTCAGCTTCTCGAATTGCTCGGATGAAATCAGCGCGACCTGCTGCACGTTGGACGGCAAGGGTTCGGACGGAAACCAGGCACCGAAGACAACCCATGTCATCAGCACCCCGTGCCCGGCAAGTGAGATCTTGGTTCCGGTCTGCACCGTCCGCGTCCCCGCCTACTGCCCTGTGCTTTCAGCCCGCTGCCCGTCCAGCGCCGGGCCACCGGTGTCAGTGACCAGCCCCACGTTGGAAAAACCGCCCGCATTCAGCGCGCCCATCACCTGCATCACGTCCGAATAGGCAATCCGCCCGTCGGCGCGCAAGAACACCCGGTCCGAGGAGCGCTCTGCCGCAATCGCGCGCAGTTTGGCCACCAGTTCCTCGCGCGCGACCGGCGTGGTTTGGATTTCCACGCCGCCCTCGGCGGTCATGGTAACGGTCAGCGGTTCTTCCTCGTCGCCGGGCAATGCGCCCGCGGCGGTCTTGGGCAGTTCCACCGGCACGCCCACGGTCATCAGGGGGGCTGCCACCATGAAGATGATCAGAAGCACCAGCATGACGTCCACAAAAGGCGTCACGTTGATTTCGGACATCGGCCGGCCGCGTCCGCGGCGGCGGCCCCGGCGGCGGTTGCCGCCTCCCGAAGGCTGCTGGACTGCGGCGCCCATCGCCTCAGGAATCCAGCTGGCGGCTGAGGATGGTGGCGAACTCGTCGGCAAAGGCCTCGTAGCCGCCAATGATGCGGTCGCTGTCCGCGCTCAGCTTGTTGTAGAAAACCACAGCGGGGATCGCCGCCAGCAGGCCCAGCCCGGTCGCCATCAGCGCCTCGGCAATGCCCGGCGCCACAACGGCGAGGTTGGTGTTTTGCTGTTCTGCGATCTCGATGAAGGCGGTCATGATGCCCCAGACGGTGCCGAAGAGGCCAATGAACGGCGCAGTGGAGCCAACAGTTGCCAGCACCGACAAACCGCCCTGCAGCCCTTCGGTTTCCTTGGCGATCGCCACATCCATCGACCGGTCAATGCGCGCCTGCGCGCCGGGGATCAGCCCGCCGTCGCTGCGGTGGCTGCGCCGCCATTCGGTCATCCCGGCCGAGAAGATCCGCGCCGCCTGGCCGGGCGGCTCTGCGCCCACTTGGTCAAACAGCTCATCCAGCGGATTGCCGGACCAGAAGGCGCGGTCAAAGGCGTCTGCCTCCCCGCGCGCTTTGCGGTAGTTTATCGTTTTCTGAATGATGATGCCCCAGGACCAGACCGAGGCCACGATCAGCATCAGCATCACCAGTTTCACGGTTACGGTGGCCCGCGCGAAAAGGCCCCACATGGAGAAATCAATCTCCTGCGCCAGCGCCAGAGTTTCTGCTTCCATTCGCCTGCTCTACGGTTTTCCCAGCCGTTTATCCGGCCTTATTTGGCAAGACGCTAGCGCAGTTCAATGGCAAAGGCCAATAAAACAGGCGGCCGGGCGCCAAATGTTACCGCAATGCGCGAATCTCTGCCGGAAGCCGGGCCGGTTTGCCGCCTGTGGTTATGCAAACAATGGTGACCTGGGCGCGAAACAGCACCTGGCCGTCCCGTGCGACCTCCTGATTCAGGACCATCCGGGCAGGGGTCACGTTGTGCATTGAGGTGATGACCAGCAACTCCTCGTCGAACTTGGCAGGCGCCAGGTAATCCGCCTCGATCCGGCGCACCACATAGATCAGCCCTGCCTCGCGCATGGCGTTCTGATCGACCCCGATGCCGCGCACCCAGTCACTGCGGGCGCGCTCGATGAAGCGCAGGTAGTTGGCGTGATAGACAATCCCGCCCATGTCGGTGTCCTCATAGTAGACCCGGACGGGAAATTGGTGGTTCATTGCCTGCTCTCCTGCGTTTGCCCGCGCACCCTATGGGCGGCGCCAAACCGCTGCAAGCCGACTCATCCCTCTAGCGGATACTCCGCCAAGTTGTCATACCGCGCGCCCTCTGGCGCCAGCGTCGATTGGAACAGCGCAAAGCTCTCCGCTTCGCACTGCAGCCGGAACTCCGATGCCGCGGCCAGAAAACGGGCAACCTTCTGCACCTGCCCCGCCTCCATGTGCCGGGGAAAACGCGCCAGGGTCACATGGGGGCGGAAGCGTTCGCGGGACAGCTCGATCCCGGCAGTGCGGCAGGCGCTGCGGACGTGGTCGCGCAGGCGGGTCAGCTCCGGCGTTTTCCGCACCTCTGCCGCCAGCACCCGCGGAAGCTTGCCGCCAAAGGTGTCCAGACCGTTGAAGGTCAGCTGCAGGGGCGGCACGCTGATCTCTGCCAGAAGCTGATGCAGGGCCTGCAGCGCGGCCTCCGGCTGGTCATCGAGGAAGGCCAGCGTCAGGTGCATGTTCTCTGCGGGGACTTGGCGTCCCACGGTCAGCCGCTCCTGCACGCGTTCCAGCGCATCCAGGGCTGAGTCCGGCAGCGGCAGGCCGACAAAGGCGCGCATCAGCTCTGCGGCGGTTCCGCCGGCGCCTGAAGCCGCGCAAACAGCCGCAGGGCATGGGATTTATCCTCCGCCGCAACCGGCATCATCCGGTCGTAAGCGGCCGCGATTACTCCCGCGATTTCGGGCCGCAGGATGGTGGCGCCGGTCTCCGGCAGAACCGCCAGCGGCGAGGCCTCGGCGAAGGCCGCATCGCCCCACATCAGCGCCGCCTGCACCGCCTGGGCGAGCGCCAAGGTTTCAGCGGGCATCTGCGCCATTGGTCCCTTCATCCGCAGGAACACAAACGCCGCCTTGATGCCGCCCTGATCGTCAAAGCGAAAGGCGCGGTACTGGCTGGCATCACCGTCTCTCAGCCGTGCGACCAGCGTCTGCAGCCCCGGGATCAGCCGGTCAAGGTCCGGCACCTCCAGCAGTTCCTCCCACTCGCGGAAAAAGAAGAACATCAGGTTGGAGCCCAGCTCCGGGTCGGTTTCGGCCATCTGGTGGCCTGCCAGCGTCATCACTGCTTCCAGTGCGCCCTTGACGGTCTTCAGGGTCTCGTCCTGCACCCCGAACACAATCGGCGCCACCGGCCGGCCCCAGCGGGCAAAGGCGTAGGCGCCGTCGTTGCGGGTGAACAGGGTTTCGATCTGCTCCGGCGTCAGGTCTGGCAGCTGGGCGGTCATGGGTGTCTCCTTGGTCTTGCCCCGTCTATGCCGTCTGTACGCCGGGACAGCAAGGGGAAGGCTCCCGCGCCTGGCCGGCCTCCTGGCTGCGCCTGGCCGCCGGCAGCAGCCTTGGGCCCGGCGCCGCAGGCGCGGCGCAGTGCATTCAGATAGGTCAGCAATATTGCCCGAATGTTTCGCGCGCGAAACATTTGGACAGAAAGACTGACACAACTTATAGTGGCAAATCCCAGTTTTACCCGAACAGGTCGTTCTGGCTGCGCGGCGGTGGCATGCCGAGGTGGGTCCAGGCCTTTTGCGCCAGCATCCGTCCGCGCGGGGTGCGCTGGATCAATCCCTGCTGCAAGAGATAGGGCTCGATCACCTCCTCCAGCGCATCGCGGCTCTCGCTGAGGGCCGCCGAGATTGTCTCAATCCCCACCGGTCCGCCGCCGTAGTTTTCCGCGATCAGCTTCAGATAACGGCGGTCGGCACCGTCCAGCCCCAGCTGGTCCACCCCCAGCCGCGTCAAGGCACCGTCGGCCAGCTCCCGGGTGATGGTGCCGTCGCCCTCCACAACCGCGAAGTCCACCACGCGGCGCAGGAGCCGCCCGGCGATCCTGGGGGTGCCGCGGGCGCGCCGCGCGATTTCGCGGGCGCCGGCGTCATCGGCGGGGGCGCCCAGTTTGCGGGCGTTGCGGCTGACGATCTCAAACAGCTCGTCGATGGTGTAGAACTGCAGCCGGGTCGGGATGCCGAAGCGGTCGCGCAGCGGCGTGGTCAGCAGCCCCATGCGAGTGGTGGCACCAACGAGGGTGAAGGGCTGCAGTTCGATCCGCACGGTGCGCGCTGCCGGGCCTTCGCCAATCACAAGGTCCAGCTCAAAGTCCTCCATCGCCGGGTAGAGCACCTCCTCCACCGCCGGGTTCAGCCGGTGGATCTCGTCGATGAACAAGACGTCGCGGGCTTCGAGGTTGGTGAGGATCGCTGCCAGGTCGCCTGCCTTGGCCAGCACCGGGCCGGAGGTCATGCGGAAGTTCACGCCCAGCTCGCGCGCCACGATCTGAGCGAGCGTAGTTTTGCCAAGGCCCGGGGGACCGTGGAACAGCGTGTGATCCATCGCCTCGCCGCGGCGGCGGGCGCTCTCGATGAAGACGCGCAGGTTGGCGCGGGCCTCAGCCTGGCCGATGAACTCGCCCAGGCCCTGCGGGCGCAGGGCGCGGTCGTTGTCTTCCGGCAACGGCTCGGGGCGCAAGGCGGGGTCGGCGTCAATCATGTCAATGTTTCCGCAATTAGAGGGAACCCGGAAAGGGCAGCGCCCATCCCGGCGGGGCAGGAAGCGAAGCGCCCGCCCCGAGGGGGGCGGGACGGGCGCTGCCCGGCCTCTTGGCCGGGTCGGGCATCCGATATCCGCAACAACTTACATCACCCTTTCGGCGCCAGCAGGCGCAGCGCGGCGCGGATCAGTTCCGGCTCATCCGCATCCGGATAGGTCGCAGCCGCCTCCGCCACCGCAGCCGCGGCATCCGAGGGGCCGTAGCCCAGATTGCCCAAGGCCGACAACGCCCCGGCGGAAGCAGCCGCCGCACCGCTGGGTTTCTTGGGCGGCGCCTTGCGGGCCGGCTTCGCAGCAGGCGCGGGATCGGCATCCTCGACCACCTCCAGCCCTGGGCCGTCCATCGCGTCCACCACGGTGCCACCCATCGCCATCACGCCGGGCGCCTTGTCCTTGAGATCCAGCACGATGCGCTGCGCGGTCTTGGGGCCGACGCCCTTGGCGGCCTTTACCGTGGCCCAGTCCCCCAACGCAATCGCGCGGCTCACCCCGTCCGGCCCCAGCGCGCCGAGAATGGCCAGCGACACCTTGGCGCCGACACCTTGCACCGAGGTCAGCAGCCGGTGCCATTCCTTCTCCACCAGCGAGGTGAAGCCGTAAAGCTGCATCAGGTCCTCGCGCACCACCATGTCAGTGTAGAGCGCGATGGCTTCGCCCACACCCGGCAAAGCCGCCATGGTGCGGTCGGAGCAGTAGACGATGTAACCAACGCCGCGCACGTCGATCAGCACGTGATCCTGCGCCCGGTAGTCGAGCCGCCCTGTCAGCTTGCCGATCATGCGCGTTTCTCCCTTAGCTGGCGCTGCTGCGTGCCGCCGTAGTAGGCGTGGCAGATCGCAATCGCCAGCGCATCTGCGGCATCAGCGTTCTTGGGAAGGCACCCCGGCAACTGCAGCTTGACCATATGCATCACCTGCTCCTTCTCGGCGTGACCCACACCCACCACCGTTTTCTTGACCCGGTTCGGGGCGTACTCGCCCACCGGCAGACCCGCCTTGGCCAAGGTCAGCAGGGCCACCCCCCGCGCCTGGCCCAGCTTCAGCGTGCCGGCGCCGTCCTTGTTCACGAAAGTCTGCTCGATCGCTGCCTGGTCCGGGGCGAATTCCTCGATGATCTCGGAAACCTGGTTGTGCAACGACAACAGACGCTCGCCCAGATCGTCGCCGTCAGAAGTGCAAACACCATTGGCAACATGGCTCAGCCGGCTGCCGCGCGATTCGATTACGCCCCATCCAAGGTTCCGCAACCCCGGATCAATTCCCAAAATCCGCATGATCTGCCTGCCCTTGCCCGCGAGCCGGCCCGCTGGCCGGAAATTATTTTGACCCAGCACTAGCACAAAAGGCGAACATGTCCAATTGCTTTCATAGCTGATTGTTTCCGGGAATCCTGCAGCTGCGGCCTGGAAACGACCCTTCATACTGGCGGGAACGACATTTTCGGGCCCATTCGGAGCCTGGCCGTAAACCCCTTATTTACAAGGCAAACAGCTATGCAGTTAGTGCATATGACACATGCAATTTCAGGCCTTGCTGCGCTGATTTTTCGCCACTAGATGCCCGCCATCGCAATGACGCGACGGATGCTAACAGCTAATCAGAGGACACGGATATGGCCGCATTTGATACCACCCGCACCACCTATGGTTCCACCGGCCTGTTTGGCCGTTTCGGCGATCTGTTCGCCGCTGCAACCGGCGCCTTCGCCGCCTGGAACGACGCCCGCGTGACCCGCAACGCGCTGAACGGCCTGTCCGACCGCGAGCTGGCCGACATCGGCATGTGCCGCGGCGACATCGATGGCGTCGCCACCGGCAAAACCGTCTTCTGAGACATCCCTGATTTCCGCCCTGCCTCCTCCCTCGGGGCGATTAGGGAAACGCCGCGGACCTGCAATGGCCGCGGCGTTTTTTATTGGCGCGGCCGTGCAGCCAGCCGCCGGCACAGGAAAAGGCCGCCTGCCCCGTGAGCAGCGGCCTTTCACACTCTTTCCTGCAGTTTGATCCGGGTCAGCGCAGCACTGGCCCGATCTTCTGAGCGATGTAAACGGAAGCAGGATCAGCCTGCATGATGAAGGCCCCCGCGCGCTCAAGCGCACTGCCTTCGGCAAGGGTCCTGACCCTTTCGTCATAGCTGCCAAAACCAAGCGCTGCCATCAGGAAGCCCTTGAACAGCAGGAAGGCCCCGGCAAAGATCACCACGGTGCGGGCCGAGATCCGGGACTGCACCCGGCGCGGCTGAATCACCAAGAGCCCATCCGGCCGCATCTTCGCGGAAAAGCCTTCGGACATGGCCGTATGCTTGCGGTTGATATGCTTCAAACGCGATTGGAACGTATCACGATGTTCGCCCATCACTAGTCTCCGAACTGGCCCCCACCAGCGGATGGCCCATCATTGGCTAAAAATGCGGCAAAAGTGGGGCAAGCCCCTCAAATTTGCCGTAAACTTAGTTCAATCAGCCCGCTTTACGGAGAAGTAACGTTGTCCATTCACCAATTTCGTCCCGGCGCGCCAGATTGGCGCCGTTCTGTGCATAAACGCTGACCACGTCATCGGCCTGCTCGTTCAGGATTCCGGAGAGAATCGCATAACCGCCGGGACGCAGATTCGCCGTCAGATCCGGCGCCAGGGCCACCAGCGGGCCTTTCAGGATATTGGCGAAGATCAGGTCATAGGGCGCCTGCGCCTGCAACTCCGGGTTGTCGAAACCCGCTGCCTCTAGGCAGGTGACTTGGCCTTCCATACCGTTGGCCTTGAGATTGGCCTCAGCCACCTCGACCGCGACCTCGTCGATGTCGCTGGCCAGGATGGTGCCATCCCAAACGCGCGCTGCGGCCATTGCCAGCACCGCGGTGCCGCAGCCGATGTCAGCCACCTTTTCGCCGCGGAAGCCCTCGTCCAGAAGATGGTCCAGCGCCTTGAGGCAGCCCAGCGTGGTGCCGTGGTGGCCGGTGCCGAACGCCATTGCCGCCTCGATCAGCAGCGGGATCTTGTCTGCGGGCAGCTTGTCCGCGTCATGGGAGCCGTAAACGAAGAAGCGGCCGGCCTCGACCGGCGCCAGTTCGCGGCGCACATGGGCGACCCAGTCGGTTTCCGGCACCTCTGAGACCACAAAGGGTTTGGCCTCATGCATCGCAGCCAGCAGGGCGAGGCCTGCCTCGTCGGGGGCTTCGGTGAAATAGCCGCCAACCTCCCACAGGCCGGAGCCGTCCTCCATCTCAAAGACGCCGATGCCGGTAGGTTCCGGGATGAGCCGCTCCATGGCTTCGCCCAGCGCTTCGGCCTGGGCTTTTGCAGTGAGCGTGGTGAGGGCGGTGAATGTGGGCATGGCGTTGCTCCTGAAACTGTTGCCAAGCGCCTAGGCTGCCGCGCGGCCCGCGTCAAGCATCCGCCTGGCCTGAGGCCAGGCAGCGCCCGCGCTCACCCCGTGCGCGGGCGCTCCGCCCCTTGGCGGGGCGGAAGGGTCATTCCGCCGGCGCAGGCCGCGCGTATTTGCTGAAGATGGTCTCGTTGCCGGGTTCCGGATGGCGCGGGATCAGCAGCGACAGGGACAGCGACACCAGCGCCATGGCGGCCGCCAGGGCAAAGACCAGGCCCGGCTCATAGACCCAGAGGAGGCCAAGCAGCACCGGCAGGAACACCGCGGCGATGTGGTTGATGGTGAAGGCTACGGCCGCCGTGGGGGCGATATCGCCCGGGTCGGCGATTTTCTGGAAGTAGGTCTTGAGCGCCAGCGCCAGGGCAAACAGCACATGGTCCACCACATAGAGCACAGCCGCAATCACCACACCCCAGCCGAACCAGTAAATGCCGCCATAAGCCGCAAAGACGATGGCGAGCCCTGCGTATTCGAAAATCAGCGTGCGGCGCTCGCCAAAGGCGGCCACGGCCTTACCCAGAACCGGCGCAACGGTCATGTTGATCACCAGGTTGATCAGGTAAAGCCCGGTCAGCTCATGCACCTCAAAGCCGAACTTCTCGACCATCATGAAGCCTGCAAAGACCACAAAGATCTGCCGCCGGGCGCCCGCCATGAACTGCAGCGCGTAGTAGAGCCAGTAGCGCTTGCGCAGGATCAGCTTCTTGGTCTGCGGGTGCGGCGCGTCGAACTGCGGATAGGCAAAGAGCGCAAATAGCGCGATGGCAGCGGTCAGCCCGCCTGCGGCCAGGAACACGGTGTTGTAGCTGAGGCCCAGGCTCTCCCAGGTCAGCACGATCAGCCCGTAGACCACCAGCGTTGCCGCCGACCCGGCCGCCACCAGCCAGCCCAGCGTCTGCGGTGCGCGGTCCTTGGGCAGCCATTGCAGCTGCAGCGACTGGTTCACCGTCTCGTAGTAGTGAAAGCCGATGGAGCTGAGAAGCGTCACCATCAGCAGGCCGCCGAGCGAGGGGAACCAGGCGGTGACTGCGGTGGCCACCCCCAGCATCACCAGAGAAATCAGCCCCAGCACCTGCTCGCGCACGAACAGGATCACCGCGATCACACCAACGGCCAGGAAACCGGGGATCTCGCGCACGGTGTGCAACAGACCGATGTCGGCGCCGTCGAAATTGGCCGCTTCGATCACGAAGTTGTTGAGCAGCGCGCTCCAGGTGTTGAAGGCAATCGGCATCGCCAGCGCCATCAGGAACAAAAGCGTCACCGGGCGGCGCCAGAACGGGAGGCCCTGGGCCTCGGAGAGGGGCATCGGTTTGAACATGAGCAAGGGTTTACGCCTGTTCAGCCGGTCTGGCGAGGGGGAAAACCCGCCTGCACATCAAGCTCCGCATCAGCGCGCAGAGACGGCCAATGCGAGGCTCTGCCTCGCGCTCCGGGATATTTCGGGCAGCGGAAGGCCACTTGTTTCTGGTCAGAAATACCCCGGGGAGGCCGCAGGCCGGGGCACCCCCACCTGCGCGGATCAGAAGAAGCTCTGCGGGTCGATGTCGATGCTGAGGCGCAAGTCGCCCTTCAGCCGCAGCGGCGCGGTCCAGCGGGCCAGCGCCTCCTGCAAAGGCACGCCTTTCGGCGCCTTGACCAGCAGGCGCACACGGTGGCGGCCGCGGACGCGGGCGATGGGGGCCGGGGCGGGGCCGAACAGCTGCGCACCGATCTGGCGCAGCGGTCCGTCGTTGCGGGCCATCGCATTGCCGAGGTCAAAGACCGCCGCCAGATCCGGCCCGGACAGGATGATCCCGGCCATCCGGCCATAGGGCGGCACGCCAGCGGCCTGACGCTCGGCGGCTTCTGCTTTCCAGAAGCTTTCCTCATCCCCAGACAGGATCGCCCGGATCACCGGGTGCTCCGGCTGGAAGGTCTGCATCAGGGCCTCGCCCGGGCGTTCGGCGCGCCCTGCCCGGCCTGCCACCTGACGCATCAGCTGAAAGGTCCGCTCTGCCGCGCGCAGGTCGGACCCCTGCAGGCCAAGGTCGGCGTCAATCACCCCCACCAGCGTCAGCAAAGGGAAGTTATGGCCCTTGGCGACCAGTTGGGTGCCGAGGATGATGTCGGCTTCGCCTGCGGCGATCTCCTCGATCCGGCTTTTCAGCGCGCGGGCAGAGCCGAACAGGTCGGAGCTGAGCACCGCGATGCGCGCCTCCGGGAACAGGGCTGTGGCTTCCTCCGCCAGCCGCTCGATGCCGGGGCCGACCGGGGCCATCTTGCCCTCCACCTCGCAGGAGGGGCAGGCCTCCGGCACGGGTTTGGTCTCGCCGCACTGGTGGCACATCAGCCGCTTCATGAAGCGGTGCTCCACCATCCGCGCATCGCAATGGTCGCAGGCCACCTGCGCGCCGCAGGCGCGGCAGATGGTAACCGGGGCAAAGCCGCGGCGGTTGAGGAACAGGAGCGATTGCTCACCGCGTTCCAAGCGCAGTTTCATTGCCTGTTTCAGGGTTGGCGAGATCCAGGTGGAGGGCAGCAGGTCCTCTGACCGCATATCCACTGCGCGCATGTCCGGCAGCACCGAAGCGCCGAAACGGGAGGTGAGGTTCAGACGGTTGTACTTGCCGGCCTCGGCATTGGCCCAGGTCTCAAGCGAAGGCGTGGCGGAGGCCAGCACCACCTGCGCCGAGCACATCGCCGCGCGCAGCACTGCCATGTCGCGGGCGTTGTACAGAACCCCGTCCTCCTGCTTGTAGGAGGTGTCGTGTTCCTCATCGACGATGATCAGGCCCAGGTCGCGGAACGGCAGGAACAGGGCTGAGCGGGCGCCGATCACCAGCTGGGCCGCTCCCTGCCCGACCATTTTCCAGACCCGGCGGCGTTCGGTCATGGTGGCGCCGGAGTGCCATTCAGCCGGTTTGGCGCCAAAGCGCGCCTCGACGCGGGTCAGGAACTCAGCGGTGAGCGCGATTTCCGGCAGCAGCACCAGCGCCTGCCGCCCGGCACGCAGGGCGGCGGCGACGGCCTCCAGATAGACCTCGGTCTTGCCGGAGCCGGTGACACCTTTGAGGAGCGTGGTGCCATAACGCCCGCTTTGGACGCCTTCGGCCAGGGCGGCGGCAGCCTTGGCCTGATCCTCGGTCAGCTGCTTGGAGGGCAGTTCCGGGTCGAGATGCGGATAAGGGGTGTCGCGGGGGGCTTCCTCCTCGCGCAGGGCGCCCTGCTTGACCAGCCCCTTCACCACCGAGGGTGTCACATCCGCCATATCGGCGAGTTCCCTGGGTGTGAAGGCGAGGCCGCCGTACTCCTCCAGCACCTCCAACACCCGGGTGCGGGCATCCGTCATCCGGTCCGGCACGCCCTCGCCCCGGCGCAGGATCTTGCGCATCGACGGCGGATCGGAAAGACCCGGCGCACGGGTGGCCAGCCGCAGCATCGCAGGCATGGGTGTCAGGGTGTAGTCGGCAGCCTTGCCAAGGAACTGGCGCATTTCGGTCCGCATCGGGGCCACATCCAGCACCCGGATCACCGAGCGCAGCTTGGCCGAATCGAAATCCCCGGCACCCGGCCCCCAGACCACGCCCAGCACCTTGCGCGGGCCCAAGGGCACCTCGACATAGGCGCCGAGGTAGCAGCCGCCCTCCGGCGCGCGGTAATCCAGCAGCCGGTCAAGGGGTTGCGTGGTCAGAACCCCAACCCTCTCGCCTGCCTGAAAGAACTCCTGCCCGCTCATACTGCTGCCTGTGTTGCCGCCCGTATTTCCATGAGGTAAAGGCTGTGGCGACCGAGGCCAACCCATCCAAAGGACTGCCCCATGAAATTCTTCGTAGATACTGCCGAGATCGGCGCCATTGCAGAGCTGAACGATCTGGGCATGGTGGACGGTGTCACCACCAACCCGTCGCTGATCAAGAAATCCGGCCGCGACATCATTGAGGTCACCAAGGAGATCTGCGATCTGGTCGACGGGCCGGTTTCTGCCGAGGTAACCGCCACAGATGCGGAAACCATGATCGCCGAAGGCCGCAAGCTGGTGGAGATCGCCGAGAACATCGCGGTGAAGGTGCCGCTGACCTGGGACGGCCTGAAGGCCTGCAAGACCTTGAGCGACGAAGGCCACATGGTGAACGTGACCCTGTGCTTCTCCGCCAACCAGGCGCTGCTGGCGGCCAAGGCAGGCGCGACTTTCATCTCCCCCTTCATCGGGCGTCTGGACGACATCAACCTGGACGGCATGGAGCTGATCGAGGACATCCGCACCATCTATGACAACTACGGTTTTGAAACCCAGATCCTGGCGGCCTCGATCCGCTCGGTGAACCATGTGCTGGATTCGGCCCGCATCGGCGCCGACGTGATCACCGCTCCGCCTGCCGTGATCAAGGCGATGGTGAACCACCCGCTGACCGACAAGGGCCTGGACGCCTTCCTGGCCGACATCAAGGCGGCAGAGATCAAGATCCTGTAATCTGTGGCCGCCAAAAAGCCAAAGTTACAGCACAAACAAGCCTTTGCCATCCTATCTGACAGGCTGGCAAAGGCACTTTCGTCTTATGGCTATGTCCCGCACCCAGCTTGGAAGCCAGGCTGGGAACCACACAATCAGGAATATGAAGCTGATTTTCTGGGGCCGGTTCGTGAAGATGGCATCAGGATAGTGAAATGCCTGTATCTGCCGCACGGCAGGCAGCTTATTGTTGAAGCATGGCATTTTCACTGCGCGTCTGCTGAAAGTTCAGCTGCAGCTTTGGGTAGCGACCCGCAGAAGTGGGGGAAAGCGCTGATCTCTTTGCCTTGGCGGAAAGCCGAAACGCGGGACCACCTCGGCTTCTTATCTTTGCTAACCTTCCCCAAACAGGTGAAGTTCAAGGCGGACGGCAAGCCCTCCAATCTTGAACAGATTTGGAGTGCACACGACAAACTGTTGCAGCCGACTCTCGATCAGATTCATCAGGAAGTCAGGGATCCGGCACGATTCAATTCGCCACTCGCAGCAACGGCTGAAAATTAGCCGTTGAGCAATTCAAGCGCGCATCCATACAGCAATTTCCGTACGCCCCGCATTTTTCCGCAGCATCAGGGAAATCCCGTGTTATAAACGGCACCAAACCCGTCAGAGGTCCGGAGCCGTAAGAGTTCACATGAGCAGTTCAAGCAATACAGTCAGCCTGGAAGACCAGTTGCGCGAGGCGATCCTCGCCAAACCCGATGCGGTGCTGGAGGATCAGCACCTGATGAACGCCCTGGTCGCCGCCAACGAGCGGGCGATGGGCTCCAATGTCGTCGACCTGCGCGGCATCGCGATGGAGCGGATGGCGGCACGGCTGGACCGGCTGGAGGATACCCACCGCTCGGTGATTGCCGCGGCTTATGACAACCTGGCCGGCACCAACCTCATTCACCGCGCCGTGCTGCGGCTGCTGGAGCCGCGCGATTTCACCGCCTTTTTGGCCTGCCTTGAGCAGGACATGCCGGAAATCCTGCGCGTCCATGCGCTGGCGCTGGTGCTGGAGACCGCCCAGCCCGGCGGCGCCGAGGTGGAGCGCAAGTCCGGCGCACTGAAGCTGGCAGGCCCCGGCTTTACTGAAAGCTATGCCGGCCAGCCCGGCAGCGACCGCCCCGTGACCCTGCGCCAGACCCAGGGCGGCAGCCCGCGGGTTTACGGGGCTAAGGCCGAATGGATCCGTTCCGAGGCCTGCTTGATGCTGGATTTGGGCAAAGGCCGCCTGCCCGGTATGCTGGTGATGGGATCGGAAGACCCGCATCAGTTTTCGCCGATGCAAGGCACGGACCTCCTGACTTTCTTTGGCGGCGTCTTTGAACGCTCGATGCGCTGCTGGCTGTCATGACGCTGATCTCGCCTGCCTGCCGGGATGCGCTGCAGCTGTGGCTGGAGCGGCTGGGCGGGCTGGAGGACGCCTCAGAAAACACCCTCACTGCCTACCGCGGCGATGTGACCGCCTTCCTTGCCTTCATGACCCAGCACAGCGGCGGGCCGCAGGGGCTGGGGGCGCTGGCGCGGATCACGACTTCGGACATGCGGGCCTGGATGGCGTCGGAGCGCAACTCCGGCACCGGGGCACGGTCGCTGGCGCGCAAGCTGTCGGCGGTCAAGAATTTCTACCGCTGGCTGGCAGAGCGTGAAGGGTTTGAGCCGGCCGCGGTGCTGCTGGCGCGCTCCCCCAAGTTCCAGAAAAAGCTGCCGCGGCCGCTGGCGCCGGAGGCGGCCAAGGCCGTCCTCGAAACCGTTGAGCTGCAGTCGCAGCAGGATTGGGTGGCGGCGCGGGACGTCGCCGTGGTGACGCTGCTGTATGGCTGCGGGCTGCGGATATCCGAGGCGCTTGGGCTGACGGGTGCGGATGCACCGCTGCCGCCGGTCTTGCGCATCCTGGGCAAGGGCCGGAAAGAACGCGTGGTGCCGGTACTGCCCGCCGCCCGCGATGCAGTGGAGCGTTACCTGTCGCTGTGTCCGCATCCGCAGGAGGCGAAGGCCCCCCTGTTCCGCGGCGTGCGCGGCGGCGCGCTGAACCCGCGCCAGATCCAGGGGGTGATGGCCAGGACCCGCGCCCAGCTGGGCCTGCCCGCCACCGCCACCCCGCACGCGCTGCGCCACAGCTTTGCCACCCACCTGCTGGAGGCGGGCGGCGACCTGCGCGCAATTCAGGAACTGCTCGGGCACGCGTCGCTGTCGACCACCCAGGCCTATACTGCGGTGGACACCACCCACCTGCTGGAAGTCTACAACAAGGCCCACCCGAAAGCGTGACTTGACCCCGCCCGCCTTGCTGGCCTTTGCTGTCAGCAGGAGGGTCTGCCATGCCCGATGAACACCCCGCACAAGTGGAACTGACCAGTATCCTGACCTGCCCCGCCTGCGGGCATCAGGCGGCAGAGGAGATGCCGCAGAACGCCTGCCAGTGGTTTCATGAGTGCCCCGCCTGCAAAACCCTGCTGCGGCCAAAGCCCGGCGATTGCTGTGTTTTCTGTTCCTACGGGACCGTTCCGTGCCCGCCGGTGCAAAAGGGGGACGGCTGCTGCGGCTGACCGGTTTACCGCCCGGTTGAATAAAATCCGCACTAATTTCCGCAGCAGGCAGCAAGCCTCTGTTAAGGCGCTGCAGGCCAGATGGCAGAAACCGATCCAGAAAGGATTCTGCCATGACCCCCGCCGGCTTTGCCGTTTTGTTTGCCGATGGCGCCCCCGCCGCCCCTGC
>NZ_JWLH01000019.1:0-75230 GCF_000813925.1 Leisingera sp. ANG-S5
CTGAACTCCGGCAACGTCATCGATGCGCTGAGCGACCTGTTCATCCTGCGCGGCGTGCCTTCGTTTATTCGGTCTGACAATGGCCCGGAGTTCGTTGCGCAGGCCGTGCAGGACTGGATCAAAGCCGTCGGTGCAAGGACGGCTTACATCGAACCCGGCTCACCCTGGGAGAACGGATACTGTGAAAGCTTCAACGCCCGGTTCAGGGATGAGTTCTTGAATGGCGAAATCTTCTACAGCCTGCGAGAAGCTCAAACCCTGATCGAAGAATGGAGGAAACACTACAACACGAAACGCCCACATAGTGCTCTGGGCTACCGCCCTCCGGCCCCGGAAACCATCGTCCAGATGGACCAAAGGCCGGTCATGCACTAACAATCAAATTGGACCACTCAAGTGGGGCTGATCAACGTGACCTAGCGAGCCCTGCGTAAGCTAAGAAAAGGTGAGGGTCTGCTTCGTCCGGCGGTGTGCGAGTTCGTGATCCGCGTGGCAAGTGGCGGCTGAAGATCTTGATAGCTGCTTTCCTCCTGCCCCTCCTGTCAAATTTAGAATGTGATCGCGGACGAGACCGCGATCGCTTGCACAGAAGTCAGCCGCGCTTCCGCTCCGCTCTAGCGCGCCTGGCATTTTCTGTTTGATTGGTCCGCCTGCCATCCGGCCGGCAATCTGAACACGGGTTCTGATGCCGCTGCGCGTCAGCCTCCACGGAGAAATCCGGTTCCTCCCGCGCCAAGCGCGGCCCCTCCCAATTTCACCGCTCCGGCCCCGTCTGTCAGATCACCGTCCGGCCGCAGTCCGGGCTGCGCCCACCCTGCTTTGCCCTCCGGAAGACACGAGGTCTTCCGAAGTGAAAATCAAGGAAGGCTTCGCCACTGGCGGAACAGGAGGCGCGAGCGGGGAAGTTGGAGACACGAAAAAGGAAAGGTTCTGTCGCAAATGGCAAAACTATGTGTCGCCCGACAATTTGTGTCGGGCGACACATAGTTTTTCCTTTTTGGAGAACTTGGCAGATTGATTTCAAAGGGAAATATTTTCAGCCGACGCAGCAGAGTTACCTTTTGCGACTCATAGGTTTTCCACCGGCGGAAGCAGACATTCGTGCCGCGCGCGGCAAAACCGAGCTCCGAGCCCATTTTTAACCTAGCGAGCAGCTGCAGCACTTCGCAACTGCAGCGAGATTGCTCGCGAAAGACTGACTGACACCGGCCCGTACTATCTATACTGGATGCTGTACAGCTCGCGGCCGAAGGAGACATTGGTCAACTCCGTAAATTGAGACAGCGCCAAGGAGGGGGTAGCAGAGCGCAGACCACCGCAGGTGCAGCTCTGCTTTCCTTGCAGCAGCTGATTGCAAAGGGCCGGTTCAGTCTTGCCGCCTCTCTGGAGATGCGTCTGACAGGCTGCCCTTGCACAGTTGTGCGGCAAGGTATTGCTGGAAGTACCAAACCGTGCGCTCCTTCGGCGACAGCCTCCCGGGTGCCGCGGCCAGCGCCTTGGCGTTCTGTGCGATGCCGCCGATGATCGGCTTGTCCTCTTCGTTGATGCGGTCGAATCCTGTCTTCAGCTCTGCGGCATAGGCCGCGCGCTCCTCCGGATCTTCCGGCACCGCGCCGGGGTAGTAATCTGCCCCCCAGAATACCTTGACCCTATCGGTGCCATAGGGTTGCAGCGACAGCCAGAAGGTGCGCTCAGCCACAACCGACATCACATGGCAGGGGAATATCGCCGACAGTACCGCTTTTTCGCGCTCCTCACCGGTCAGCAGCGGATTGTCCACCTGCATATCCGAATTGCGTTCATAGGATTTGCCGGGCACCCTGCCCTGCTCATAAAGGCTGTAGGCCGCGCCGCCATGCATCGCATTGGCCAGCCGGGTCGGCATCGCCGGTTCGATGGTCTGGGCGTGGGCCACAAACAGGTGATAGCCCTCCGTGAAATTCTGCACCAGGATCTTCCAGTTGGTGTCCCAGATCTCCTCAGCCCGGAACAGGGTGCGGTACTTCGGCAGCTGGTAATTCTCCAGTCGCTTGGTCAGGCCAGCCAGCCGCGGCCCCAGAGGCGCGGCATCGGGATCAAGCGAGACATAGACCCAGCCTTGCCAGACCTCGACCTGGAACTGCGGCAGGCAGACCTCCTTCTTGTTGAAATTGTCGCGCATATGGGCGGCGCCGATCAACTGGCCATCAAGGTTGTAGGTCCAGGCGTGGTAAGGGCAGCTGATCCGGCCGCGTATATTGCCCGCACCCTCCAACAGCGTCGCCATCCGGTGGCGGCAGACATTGGACATCGCTCGCAGCACCCCGTCGCGGTCCCGCAGCACCACTACCGGATCGCGCCCGATGGTGGTGGCGCGGTAATCGCCGGGGTTTTCGTATTCGTCCACCCGGCCGACGCAGAACCATTCGTGATTGAAGATCTCGTCCAGTTCCAGTTCCAGGAACTCCGGCGAGGTATAGACCTGCGGCGGCGTCGCCTCGGCCAGCTCATCCGGCAGCGCGGCATTGCGCGCCACCGCATCCAACAGCTCATCAACAGACATGCGGGGGGTCATTCCAGCTCTCCTTCTGCAGGAATAAAGGGGGTTTCGCGCGTTTTCAGCCCGTATTGCAGGGCGCTGCCCTCCAGCAACTCCCGCAGCGAGGCGGCAAAGCTGCTCGGCAGTGCCAGGGTAAAGCCCGCATTGGTGCGCCACAGGGTGACGCCAACGTGGTGAAAGGCGGTGGAGGTGGCGCAGCCAGCAGGAAAGGCAGAGGGGCGCAGATCCAGCGGCAGAAAATGGTTGAGCAGCTTGCCCGCCTGCGGGCCGGACACCCGCACTAGGGTCCGGGCACTGGACAGATCCAGAACGGCGCAGGCGCGGCTGCCTTGCACTGGTGCATGTGTTTGGCCCGCGCGCTGCAGCAGCCACCATTTCAACGGCTCGGCCCGCAACAGCATGCCGCCCGTGCCCTGCTCCACACGGCCCGGCCCCGGCGCTGCGCCGCAACCTGCGGCGGCAGAAGCCAACGCACCGGCCTCTGCCAGCGTTTCCGGCCAGGCGGCGATCTGGGTCAGTCTGAAGCCCGTCAGCAGGCTCAGCGTGACACCCGCAGGCCCCGGCTTGCCGCCGCGCCCCGGCGCCAGCTGCGCCTGAAGTGTATTTATCTGGTCATCCATGCATCCGTTCTCCTTCCGGATCGAACATGTGAGGGGAAACAACCTCGACCTCGACCGGGCCGCCGCGCACCGGGTCGCTGGCCATCAGCGTCCGCCCGGTCCAGGCCTCGTGGCCGCCCGCGACATAGCCCAGCCCGATCCAGTGGCCGAGCGCCGGCGAATGCGTCACCGCAGTGACCCAGCCTTCACCGAACCCCTCGCCCTCATCTGGCCTGCACAGCAGCGCCCCGCCATTGAAGGTCTGGCTGCGATCCTTCGGGAAAATCCCCGCCAGCTGCGGCCGGTCCGCGCGCTGCAGCTCCGGGCGGTCCTGCAGCACCTTGCCGATATAAGGTTTCTTCGCAGACGCCATCTTGCCCAGCCCGGCATCGAGGATCGTGACCCGCCCGTCCAGCTCTGCGCCGGTGACATGGCCCTTCTCGATCCGTAGCGTCCCCAGCGCCTCCAGCCCGTACAGACAGCCGCCCAGGCGGGAGGTTTCCCCCCACAGCTGGTTCATCATCGCTTCGCCGTGACCGGCAGGAACATACAGCTCATAGGCCAATTCGCCCGAAAAGCTGATCCGCGCGATCAGCGCCTCAGTCCCGTCCTGCAGCTGCGTCCGGGCAACGCCCATGAACGGCAGCGCCTGTGCAGATACTGCCGCCGGATCCGCCAGGCAGGCAGCCAGCGCCTTGCGCGACTTCGGCCCGGCAATCGAAACACCCGCCCATTGATCGGAAACCGAGGTCAGATGCACCCGCAGCTCCGGCCAGCGGGTCTGCAGCAGCTCCTCCAGCCAGACCATGACCTTGCCAGCCCCGGTGGTGGTGGTGGTCATCAGAAAGTCATCTTCCGCCAGCCGCCAGGTGGTGCCGTCGTCCATCACCATGCCGTCGTCGCGCAGCATGATACCGTAACGCGCCTTGCCCACCGCCAGCTTGGCAAAGCCATTGGTATAGACGCGGTTCAGAAACTCCGCCGCATCCGGCCCCTGCACCGCGATCTTGCCCAGCGAACTGACGTCGCAGATACCAAGAGTTTCGCGCACCGTTGCGGCCTCGCGCACATAGACCTCAGCAATGGTTTCGCCGTCTTTGGCAAAATACCAGGGCCGGTGCCACAGGCCCGCGTCGGTCATGGTGGCGCCGTGGCGCAGGTTCCAATCATGCAGCGGTGTGCGGCGCAGGGCTTTGAAATGGCCATGCACGTTGCGCCCCGCCAGCGCGCCGATGGCAACCGGCGTGTAAGGCGGGCGGAAGCGGGTGGTGCCCACCGCCGGGATCTCCTTGCCCAGAGCCTCTGCCATAAGCGCCAGGCCAACGACATTGCCCATCTTGCCCTGATCGGTGGCCATGCCCAGCGTGGTGTAGCGTTTCAGATGCTCGACAGAGACAAACCCTTCCTGATGCGCCAGCCGCACGTCTTCGCCGGTGACATCATGCTGCGGATCGACAAATGCCTTGGGTTTGCTGCCCGACAGCCGTACTTCGTAAAGCGGCGCGATGGGCGCACCCCAGCCGCCCGGCGCAGGGCCGGCAGCCTCAATCCCCATGGCGCGTTTCGCCGCCGCTTCGCCGGAGGCTTCGCAGGCCCCGCGGTCCCAGATGCCGGCCGCCGCGCCTGCCATGAACAGCGGCTCTGCGCAGTCTCCGCCCAGAAAACAGGCCAGCTCCGCATTCCATTCGGGTTTGACGCCGCGGTGCGATGCCAGGTTCACCACCGGCGACCAGCCGCCCGAAACCAGCAGCAGATCGCAATACTCACTGCCCGCCGCCTGCCAGCCGGACTCGGTGCGCCGCGCAAATTGCACGGATTTGACGCCTGAACGGCCCTTTGCCTCCAGCGGCGCCAGTCCGCCGCGCAGCCTGACCCCGGAGGGGACGTCAAGGCTAGTCCGCTGGCGCGCATCCGCCAGCACCACTTCTGCCCCGGCAGCCGCCAGTTCACCAGCGGTCCGGTAAGCGCTGTCGTTGCAGGTCGCGACCACCACCCGCTGCCCCGGCAGGACGCCGAAACGGTTCAGATAAGCCCGCCCCGCTGCTGCCGTCATCACCCCCGGACGGTCATTGCCACCAAAGGCGATAGAGCGTTCCAGCGCGCCGGCTGCCAGCACCGTGGCGCCTGCCCGCACTGTCCAGAAGCGCTGCCGCGGCAGGTAGGGCGCAGGCTCCGCCAGGTGGTCCGCGACACGCTCCACCATCCCTGCAGTGCCGTTGTCATAAAGCCCGAAAACCGTGGTTCGCGGCATCACCCGCACACCCGCGCGGCCAACCGCCTCGATCAAGGCCAGACGGTCCGGTTCGGCGGAGGGATCATTCAGCAGATCCCCGCCCAATTCAAAATCCTGTTCCGCCAGGATCACGTCGCGGCCCACCTCCGCCGCGGTCAGCGCCGCGCGCAGGCCCGCAGGCCCCGCCCCAACAACCAGCACATCGCAATAGGCATGCACGTGGTCATAGCAATCCGGATCTGCCTCGCGAGAGGCAGCCCCCATGCCCGCCGCCTTGCGGATCAGCGCCTCGTATTTCATCCAGAGCCCGGTGCCCTGCCCCCATTCAAACGGCGGCAGCCCCATGAAGGTCTTGTAATAGAACCCGGCCGAGAAGAACCGGCCAGAGAGCCCGTTCACCGCGCCTGCATCAAAGCGCACATTGGGCCAGGCGTTCTGGCCCTGCGCCTCCAGCCCCTGAAACAGCTCCTGCATGGTAGCCTTGACGTTCGGCTCTGCTCTCGCACCGCTGCCAACGGTGACGATGGCCCCGGACTCCTCCACCCCCGCCGACATGATCCCGCGGGGGCGGTGATACTTGAAGGACCGCCCCAGGACCCGCTCACCATTGGCCATCAGCGCCGAGGCCAACGTATCTCCCGCATAACCCTGCAACGCTTTGCCGTCCCAATGGAACGACAGCGGCTTGCTCCGGTCGATCCGCCCGCCGCGGTCCAGCCGCCGCGCGGTCATTGCCCGCTCTCCAGCGCCGCCGCCAGTCCCGGATGGGCGGGCGCCACACTGCGGATTTCATGGGTCATCGTGTCCCGCTCCACCTTTATCCACATGCGGCAGCCATGCACATGCTGCCAGGTCTCCAACTGCAGGCCGCAGATGTTTTCGCGCAGGAAAACCGCGTCGTGCCAGTCCTGCACCGGCGCATCAAGCGCCGGGTATTCGATAGAGCCGTCACCGCCATAGCTGAATTCGGCATGGTCGCGAGGACCGCAAAAGGGACAGGATATCCGGATCATGGCTTACCTCCTTATCCGTGCAGCTTGGGATCGGGGCCGGCGCCGCGCTCGTCGATCTGCAGCCCGCGCTCAAAGCGTTTCAGGTCGAAATCGGCGATCATCGGCGCGGGGCGTTCATTGGCGATCAGATCGGCAAACCACCAGCCCGCGGCAGGTGTCGCCTTGAAGCCGCCGTAGTTCCAGCCGGTGTTCAGATAGAGATTGTCCAAGGGCGTCGGGCAAATGAAGTGGCTGCCGTCCATCGACATATCGACCACCCCGGCCCAATGGCGCAGCAGCTTGACCCGGCCCAGGCAGGGCATCACCGACATCGCCGCCTCTGCCACGTCCTGCACAATCGGCAGGTTGCCGCGCTGCGCATAGGATTTGTACCAGTCCAGATCACCGCCAAAGACCATGCCGCCCTTGTCCGACTGCGAGATATAGAAATGCGCGCCGCCCATGCCGAAGACCACAACCTGGTCCAGCAGGGGCTTCAGCGGCTCCGACACAAAGGCCTGCAGCTTGTGGGATTCAATCGGCAGCCGCCCCAGCCCCGCCATCGACCACAGCCGCGACGTATTGCCCGCCACCGCAAAGCCCACCTTGCCCGCGGTGATCCGGCCCCGAGTGGTCTCCAGCGCGGTGATCCGGGCGCCGTCGCGCTCCACGCCTGTCAGCGCGCAGTTCTGGATGATATCCACCCCCAGCATGTCAGCCGCCCGGGCATAGCCCCAGACCACCGCGTCATGGCGGGCGGTTCCCGCGCGTTTCTGCACCGCGGCGCCCATCACCGGGAAGCGGGCGCCCTCGGCATAGTTCAGATGCGGCACCGCCTGCTTCAGCTGCTCCAGGCCCCAGATCTCTGCATCAGGCGTGCCGGTGCGGCGCAGGGTGTTGTAGTTGCGCGCCGCTGCGTCGATGGCCCCGGGGCTGTGCAGCAGCGCGATATGCGAGCGCTGGCTGAACATCACGTTGTAGTTCAGCTCATGGCTCAGCTCCTCCCACAGCTTCAGCGAATGCGCATAGAACTGGCGGTTTCCCGGACGCGCATAGTTGGAGCGCACGATGGTGGTGTTGCGCCCGGCGTTGCCGCCTCCGATCCAGCCCTTCTCCAGCACCGCAACATTGCGCAGCCCGTGGTTCTTGGCCAGGTAATAGGCGGTGGCCAGCCCATGCAGGCCGCCGCCGACGATGATTACGTCGTAATGGCTCTTGAGTTCAGGGTCGCGCCACTGACGGCTCCACCCCTTCTGGCCGGTGATACCCTGCCAGAGCACATTCCATGCGGAAAAACGGGTCATTTTTTTGGTCTTTCAGGGGCCTTAGACGGTGGGTTTCAGCACCCGCCCCGGGTGTTTGAAGATCTGGCCGAAGCCTTCCAGTTCATCCATGATCCCGGCGCGGCGCAGGCAGGACCAGAATTGCGCCTGGTTCGAGGTGATGACTGGCTTGCCGGTGATCTGCTCGATTTCCTCGACCGCTGGAAGCGAACGCACGCCACCGCAGCTGAGGAAGATCGCATCAGCGTCGGGCCGGTCGATTTCCAGCGCGAATTTCTTCCAGTACTCCGGCGTCACCAGCCCCATGTCCCAGCCGCTGGCGATGTTGAGCCCCTGAATGTCCAGCACGTCAAAGCCGCGCTCGACCAGGAACTCCGCCTCGGCGGTGTTGATGTCATCCAGATAAGGGGTGCCGACCACCAGCTTCTTGGCACCCAGCTCGTTCAGCGCATCCAGAACGCCCTGGACCAGGCACATCGGCTGCGCCCAGGGTGCGCCTTTTTTAATCTCGGCCATCACCCGCTGTTCGCCGATCACGATAGACCCGGACGTGCAGCTGTAGCTGACCACATCGGGCTTCGCCTCCGGCTGAATGCGCGCCGCAGCATCGGCCATGTGCTCGATATGCTTGGCCAGCGTTTCGGTCGTGGTGTGGTCGTCGGTCTTCAGCCGGGTGACATAAACCGCCACGCCCTTTGGCGCCATGTCCCAAAAATCCCCCTCGGCAGAGGGGTCGGTGGACATCAGGATAAAGCCCAGCTTGGCGCGGTGGAAACGCCCGGCATCCATCTCCGGGGTGCGCGGCTTGGACTGGATGGTTTGGCCTGGCTGAAACATCAGAGGATGACCTCCTCAACAGATTTCGGATGCTGGGTCAGCTGTTCCCAGCCATCCTCGGTGATGATGAAACTGTCGCCGACCTGGGCGCGGAAGGTGTCGACAGAGACCGACCCGTCCACCGCCAGCACCATGCCGGGCTGGATGATGGTGGTGTCGCCGGTGACCAGCTGCGGCGCCTCCAGGAAGCTGAAACCGGTGGCCCGGCCGCAGCGGAAGGGGTATTCATACCCCGCTCCCTGGATCACCTCGGCATAGGCCGCATGCACGCTTTCCGCAGTGACGCCAGGGCGCAGCGCCTCCAGCGCCGCCTTCTGGCTGGCCACGGCAACTTCATAGACCTTTACCTGCGCCGGGTCTGGCTCACCGATCCAGAAGGTGCGGTCAAAGCCCAGCTTGAAGCGGTGAAAATTGGTCATCCCGCAGAAGCACAGGAACACAGGCTCGCCGCGCCGCATGATCCGGGTCGAGGCCCGGTGGTGGGTTTTAATGATATCCTTGCCCGAGGCCATGATCTGCAGAAAATGCGTATTGGGCGACATGTCGCCATCGTCGTAGTGCGCCGCCAACAGCTCTGCCGCCTTGCGGGTGCCTGCCTGGCTGGTGGCAATCGCCACCTCGAACTCTGCCACGCCGTCTCCGATCGCGGCCCGGCCCGCATTCATCATCGCAGTTGCGACCTCGCCAGCATGGCGGGCCAGCTGCAGCTCCTGCGGTGATTTGATCATCCGCATCTGGTTCAGGATCGGCGTTGCGCTGGTGATCTTCTCTGCGGCGACCAGGTCGTTCACATAGGCGCGCACCGGCGGCGGCATGTGGCCGGGCTCGATGCCCACCGCCCCGGCCTTGCGGACCGCCGCAGGCAGCTCCTCGCGCCACTCGTTGCCCATGCCGTCATTCCAGGCCGCGATCCGGTCCACCCGCGCGGCCGCTTCAGCGCTGTTGAGGTCGATGGTCGGGGTGATCAGCAGCGTCTCGCCGTCCTTGGGCACCACCAGAATGGTCGGCCGGCCAAACTCCATATGAAGGTAATCGTAATAGCCGGTCAGGTAATAGACGTTGTCGTCATCGGTGATCAGCGCCACATCAATGCCGGCATCGGCAAGTTTTTCCTGGAAACGGGACAGTCGCTCGGTGAACATCGGATTTCCCTGTAAGTTATGGAGAGCCGGGCGGCACAGCCCTGCCGCACCTTGGGCCTTGAACCAAATGCTATGGCTAAAACCCCGTTTTCCAAAGTGACATTCGGTCCGGAATTGTGATAACCGGTGGTTATGAAAAACTACCGCCGCGCGCTGCCACCCCTCGACTATCTCCTGTTCTTCGAAGCTGTTGCCAGACACGGCAATTTCACCCGTGCCGCGGAAGAGCTGAATGTCAGCCAAGCCGCTGTCAGCAAGCGAATCAAAGTGCTGGAGGACTGGCTGGGCATGACCCTGGTGAACCGCCGCGGCCGCAGCCTGTCGCTGACCCGCAACGGCAAGATCCTGGCGGCCAATTCCGGCGAGGCGCTGGATTACCTGCACTCATGCCTGCAGCAGCTGCGCCGCGCTAGCGCCAGCACAAGGCTGTCGCTGGCGGCCAATGTCGCCGTGTCGCAATACTGGCTGACGCCCAGGATCAATGAATACCTGCTCAGCAGCGATGCCGCACCGGTCACTCTCACCGCCTCGGACAAGGACGCCGACCTGTTCGCGCTGGAGGCGGATGCGATGATCTACTATGGCCAGGACATCCCGGCCGGCTGGGACGGCGCGCTCCTGTTCGAGGAGCGCTGGATGCCGGTCACCTCCCCCGCCAAGGCGCAGCGTGAAGGCGGCCTGGCCGCGGCGACCCTGCTCGATTTTGACAAGCTGACACCGAAGTGGGTGAACTGGGGCGATTTCGCCGAACTGACCGGCAACCCGGACATTGCCCGGGCCACCAAGGTCAACCTGGGCTCATACGGCAGCACCCTGGATACCGCGGTGCGCGGCCGCGGGGTAGCGCTCGGCTGCCCCGATGTGCTGCGGTTCGAAATCGACGCCGGCCGACTGGTGCCGCTGGAGAAGTACCAGCTGCTGACCGGGCGCAGCTACTTCGTGATCTGGCGCACGGGCCTGCTCACCGGGCAGACCCGCAGCCTTCTGAATGATGTGGGCATCCCGCTCTGAGGCGGTTACACCGCCTCCCGGACCGCGCTCAGGAACTGCTGCGTCCGCTCCCGCTGCGGGTTGCCGAACAGCTCGGCCGGCGGGCCCTGCTCCTCGATCCTGCCGCCATAGAAGAAACACACCCGGTCCGAGATATCGCGGGCAAAGCCCATCTGATGGGTCACCATCAGCATGGTCAGGTTATGCTCTGACACCAGCTTGCGGATCACGTTGGTCACCTCACCGATCACCTCCGGGTCCAGGGCGGATGTCACCTCGTCAAACAGCATCACCTTGGGCCGCATCGCCAGCGCCCGGGCAATCGCCACCCGCTGCTGCTGGCCGCCGGACAGGCGCGACGGGTGCTGGTCCTTCTTGGAGATCATGCCAACCATCTCCAAAAGCTCCTCCGAGCGGTCGCGCGCCTCCGCCTTCGACAGGCCCAGCACCTGCACCGGCCCCTCCATGCAGTTTTCCAGCGCGGTCATATGCGGGAACAGGTTGAAGTGCTGGAAACACATGCCGATGTCAGCCCGGCGGCTGCGCAGGTGCCGTTCGTTGGCGGGCACCAGATGGCCGCCCTTGGGCATATGGGTCAGCGGTTTGCCATCCACATAGATCACCCCGCCATTGATCCGCTCCAGCGTCATCAGCATCCGCAGCACGGTGGTCTTGCCCGACCCGGACGGGCCGATGATCGACACCATCTCACCGGCGGCGACATCCAGATCCAGATCATCCAGCACGGTCAGCGCGCCATAGGATTTGTTCACCTTGCGGAAGCTCACCATCGGCGTGTCTTCACCGGTCATCTCAAGCGGAAAGCCAGTCTTGTCCAGCATCGTTACAGTCCCAGTTTGCGGCGCACATACCCTTCGAACAGGCGGATCAGACCCGCTGCCGGCAGGGAGATTGCCAGAAAGATTATGCCCACCATCGTATAGGGTTCCAGGAACCGGTAGTTCTCAGACCCGATGGCATTGGCGGTATGGATAAGCTCGGCCACCCCGATCACCGACAGCATCGGCGTATCCTTGAAGATGCCGACCAGATAGTTGCCCATGCCGGCCAGCGCCGGCGGGATCGCCTGCGGGATGATCACCCGGCGGTATTTCTGCGCGGTGGTCATGTTGAGCGCAATAGCGGCCTCCCACTGGCCTTTCGGCACGCTCTCGATGCCGCCGCGGTAGACTTCTGACAGGTAGCAGGCATAGTGCAGGCCGATCGCGATCATCCCGGACATCCAGGGGCTGAGCCGGACGCCGAACTGCGGCCCCACATAGAAAACAAAGAAGATCTGCAGGATCAGCGGAGTGGAGCGAATGAACTCCACGAATTCGCGCACGGTGAAGGTCAGGGCCCTTGACGGCGTACGCTGCGCCAGCGCCAGCATCAGCCCTAATACCACAGCTATGACGTACCCTGCGCCGGCTGCAATCAGTGTGTTGCCAGTGGCGTAGACCAGCCGCGGCAGGATTTCCCAGGTAAACTCCCATTTCCAGTCAAACATGGCTCAGGCCCTCCCCAGCTTGCGCGCCATATGGCGTTCCAGCCAGCGCATGAACGGCGTCACCAGAAAGCGGGCCAGCAAATAATAGATCACCAGCGCCGCGCCGAAGACCTGCGCCGACAGGAAGGTGGAGGAATTGATCTGCCGTGACTCGAACATCAGGTCGGCGACTGAGATCAGCGACACCAGCGCGGTGCCTTTCAGCAGCTCGATCATCAGGTTGCCCCAAGGCGGCAGCATGTTGACCAGCGCCTGCGGCAGTATGATCCGCCGCATCCGCTGCGCCGGGCTCATATTGATGGCCAGCGCCGCCTCCCACTGCCCCTTGGGCACCGACAGGATGCCGCCGCGCACCAGTTCGGCCCCGTAGGCGCCGATGTTCATGCCAACCGCCAGATAGCCGGCGGTGAATTTCTCGATGGTCAGCCCGAACAGCGGCAGCACAAAGAAGATCCAGTAGAGCTGCACCACCAGCGAAGTGCCGCGGAAAATCTCGATATAGGTCACGGCGGTGCCGCGCAGCAGCGCGTTCTGCGACAGCTTCATCAGCCCCATGCAAAGGGAAATGGCGACACCCAAGGCGGCGGCGAGCAGGAATTGAGCAACAGTTATCCCGGCGCCGGACAACAGCCGCGGCCAGTACTGTGCCAGAAAGTCGTAAAGCCCCATCCGTCATTCGTCTTTCAAACAGAATTACATGCGGCGGAGCGCAGGGCTCCGCCGCACTGTCAGATCAGCGGTTGGCGCAGACCCACTCCGCGGATTTGTCGCCGGGCAGGTTGCTTGCGGTGTAGCCGTAAGCTTCAACGGACTGCATCATCGCGTCGGTTCCGACATATTCCGCCAGCGCCGCATTGAATTTGGCCATGAAATCACTGTCCGCCTCGCGGAAGCCGACCCCCACCCAGTTCTGCGTCCAATCCGGCAGCGCAGCGGGATCGGTCACATCTACGGCCTCGTCGCTTTCCGCCAGATGCGCAGCCTCGAAATAGGTCATGCCGCCGGCATCCGCCCGGCCCGCCTTCACTGCGGCCAGCATCTCGGTCGGCCCCGGCACTTGCATGATCATCGCATCGGTCAGGCCTTCCTTCTTGGCCGCCTCCACGGTGTTGTAGCCGGCGCCGGTGACCAGCAGCGCCTCAGCCGCCAGGATGTCCTGATAGTTCTGGATGCCCTTGGGGTTGCCCGCCGGCACGATAAAGGCATCGCCGGCCTGGGCGATCGGCTCGGAGAAGGCGATGTTCTGGCAGCGGCTGTTCAGGATATACAGGCCGCCGGTGATCATGTCATAGCGGTTGGCCTGCAGGCCGGGGATCAGCCCGCCCCAGTCGGTCACGGTGGTTTCCACGTTCTCGTGGCCCATTTCCTTCAGAATGCCGAGCGCGATTTCATTCACGAAGCCCTTGGCGTCGCCGTTTTCATCCGGGTAGCCCCAGATCGGAATGTTGGAGAAGCCGATGCGGATCGGCTCGCCCGCGGCGATCCGGTCCTCGATCGGGCCGGCCAGCGCCGCAACGCCGCTGACCACAACCGCCAGCGCTGCCGCGCCAATGGTTTTCAGTGTTTTACCAGTCATGATATCCTCCCAGTTTATTCATGGATCCGTTGCTGTTTTGATGCCGCTGCCCCTTCAGGGATCTTCCGGCAGGTTATGCTTCCGGCGCTGCCCGCCTGCCGTCATCCGCGGCCTGTTCCGGTGCGCCCCTTTGAACCTGGCTCGTCCGGAGGCCTGTGCCCCCTTGGAAACAAGACAATTTCGCCCAAGGTCAGCCCAGCCTAAGGTCATAAAGACACATTTCAAAATGACCATTCCTGTTGCCTAGTGATAACTAATGGTTATGATTGTCCATCTTTCTCCTTTTCTCCCGCTGCAGCCCGTTATGCCCCTGCCAGCATCCTCTTGCTGTCCGGGTCATAAAATGGCGTCAGGCTGACATCCGCCGCGATGCGCTTGCCTTCGACCAGCACCGTAAAATCGCCCGCCGCCGCCGCGGCCCTGTCCGTTTCCCCTTCCGGCAGGGTCAGAAAGCACAGGCCCACGGACGCCCCGACCGTTTGCCCCCAAGCGCCGGCGGTCACATAACCCGCCACCTTGCCGTCCCGCAGCACTGGCTCGTTGTGGTGCAGCAGCGGCCCGGGATCGCGCAGCTTGATGGAACACAAAAACGGCCCCTTGTTCTCTGCCTTGCGCGCCAGATAGGCCTCGCGCCCGATGAAGGTGACCGGCTTCTCCGTCTTGCAGACAAACTCCAGCCCGATCTGATGCGGCGCCTCGGTATAGGCCATGTCGTGACCCCAGTGCAGGAACCCCTTTTCCAGCCGCAGCGCATTCAGCGCCTCGCCGCCGATCAGCCGGATGCCAAAACCTTCGCCCGCCTGCATCAGCACCTCGAACACATGCTCGGCGAAATCCGGGGTGACGAAGATCTCCCAGCCCAGTTCGCCCGAGTAGGACAGCCGCTGTGCAAACACCTGGGCGTGGCCGATGTGGAAATGCCGCAGGCTGTTAAACGGAAACGCGGCGTTCGACAGATCCGCATCGCTGACCGCCTCAAGCAGCGCCCGGCTCTGCGGCCCCATGACGCCCAGCACCCCATATGCGGAGGTCGCATCGCGCAGCCGCACGTCCTCATCCTCGCAGATCAGATCGCGCAGATGCAGATAGTCGCGCCTAGTGTGCGAGATTGAGCTCATCACCATGAAGCTCTCATGCCCGTGGCGTGCCACCGTGACGTCGCTCTCGATACCGCCACGCTCGTTCAGCATCAGCGTATAGGCAACCCGGCCATTGGCCATCGCCATGTTGTTGGTGCAGGCCCGTTGCAGGAAGCTTTCGGCATCCCTGCCCTCGACCATCAGCTTACCCAGCATGGAATAGTCGATCATAGCAACCGCTTCGCGGGCGGCCTTCTGCTCTTCCTGCACATGGGGGAACCAGTTCTGGCGGCCAAAGCTGTATTCATACTTCGGCTCTACCCCTTCCGGCGCAAACCAGCCGGGGCGCTCCCAGCCCTGTGTCTCGGTGAAACAGGCGCCGCGTGCCTTCATCGGATGATAGAACGGAGTGCGGCGCAGGTTGCGGGCAGTCTCGCGCTGGCGGTTCGGCCAGTGCATCGCATAGGTCAGCACCAGCGTCTCCGGGCAGCGCGCCTGCAGATAGGCATCGCGCGCCTGGAACTCCTCGCAGCGCTTGGGGTCCATCTCGCTCAGGTCAATCGGCGGATGGCCATCGATGATCCATTGCGCCAGCGCCCTCCCCGCACCGCTGCCGGACTGGATGCCGGTGGAATTCACCCCGCCAAGGACAAAGTAATTGGCAATATCCGGCGCCTGGCCCAGGATGAAGCGTCCGTCATAGGAATAGCTCTCCGGCCCGTTAAAGAAGGTGCGGATGCCGGTTTCCTGCAGCAGCGGCACCCGGTTCATTGCCAGCTCCAGCACCTCCATCACGTCGTCTTCGACAAACGGCAGGCTGTCGAATTCGAAATCTTCGGAGATCCCCTTCATGCCCCAAGGCTTGGCCTGGAAATGGGCAAAGCCGAACAGCAGCTTGCCGGCATCCTCCTTCCAGTAGGTGCCGTCGCAATAGGACCGCAGCACCGGCAGGTCGCTGGGCAGGTTTTCGATGGCCTCAGTCACCAGATAGTAATGCTCGCAGGCGTGCAGCGGCACGCCGACGCCGTTCTGGCGGCCCAGCTCGCGCGCCCACATGCCGCCGCAGTTCACCACATAATCGGCGCTGATGCTGCCCTGGTCCGTGCGCACACCCACAGCCTTATTGCCGCGGGTCAGCACCTCTTCGACCTTGATGTTTTCAAATATCTTCGCGCCGCGCATCCGCGCGCCCTTAGCCAGCGCCGTGGTCAGATCCACCGGGTTGGCCGATCCGTCGCTGGGCATATAGATGCCGCCCAGAACCCCCTCCGGGTTCATCAGCGGCCAGCGCTCCCGGATTTCATCGGTTTCCAGATACTGGGCTTCGACTCCAAACAGCGCCGCAAAATCCGCCTTGCGCTTCAGCTCCGCCATCCGCTCATCGTTGACGGCAATGGAGATCGACCCAGACCGCCGGTATCCCGGGTTCTGGCCGGTCTCCGCCTCGATCTCCTGCAGCAGCTCGATGCCGTATTTGGCGAATGCAGTGGTGGCATGGCTGCCCTGTAGCTGCCCGACCAGCCCGGCCGCGTGCCAGGTGGTGCCGCTGGTCAGCTGTTTGCGCTCCAGCAGCACCACATCCGACAGCCCCTGCTTGGCCAGGTGATAGGCAACGGAACAGCCGTGAATGCCGCCGCCGATAATGACAACCTGGGCATGGGACGGGAGGTCTTTTTTCATGTGAGCGGATCCCATGTGTTAGATGATGATTGGCAGCTCGCGCGGTGCGCGGCGGGACAGAAGTTCGGCGCCATCCGCGCGGATGACGATGTTTTCCTCGTGCAGCATCATCTTGCTGCCGCCAAAGGCGAAACCGGGCTCAAGCGTCAGCACCATGCCTTCCTCGATCACTGTATTGTCGCCCGGCATCAGAGACGGCCATTCGGTGACCTGCATGCCCAGCCCGTGGCCCATGCGCCCGATCTGATGGCCGCTGCAGCCGCCCTCCTCCAGCACCTTGGCCATAACCCCCCACAGGTCCGTGGTGGTGATGCCGGGGCGCGCCGCCTGCAATCCGGCTTCGGTTGCGCGCCAGGCCAGATCATAGGCGAATTTGGCTTCATCCGCGGCACGGCCAAAGGCATAGTTGCGGTCGAAGTCGCAGCTGTAGCCGCCCCATAGCGACCCGGTGTCCAAGAGCAGCATGTCGCCGTCTTCAATCACCCGGTCGGTGGGCCGGTTGATCACATCCGCAAACCCGCCGGGGCCGGAGCTGCCCACCAGGTACGGCACATCATCGGCACCGTGCTGCAGCAGGCTGATCTTGAACTTGGCAAAGGCTTCGCGCTCGGTGTCGCCCGCCCGGATATGGTTCGGCAGATCCTCGAATGTTGAGGACGCGATGCTGCAGATCCGCGCGATCTTGGCAATCTCCGACTCGGATTTCACCATCCGCAACCGGCGCACCACTTCGGTCCCATCGCCAACAGAGATGCCGCCCAAGGCCTCCTGCAGCCGTTGAAAATCTGCCGCCGGCATACGCACATGAGTTTCATGTCCCATCGGCACGCCCAGGGTGCCGCCACCGGGCATCAGTTCCCGCAAGGTGTCCGCCAGCAGCGAGATACCATCATCCTTCGGCTGCGGCGCCAGCCAGGTGCGGATATCAGAAATCCAGGTCAGCGCCATGCTGGGCGCCCCGATCTCCGGGATCACCGCCACCGGCGCACCGCTGGCTGGGATCACCACGAACCAGGGCCGCGTCGGGCTCAACCAGAAAATGGTGTCAAAGCCGGTGAAATAACGCACTTCTGGTTCGGTGGTCAGCAGCAGCGCATCCAGCCCTAGGCCCGCCATGATCCTTTGGGCGGCTTGCGTGCGCTGCTCAAACTCCTGTGTGGTAAACCCGCGCTCTGCAGCGGGGTGCATCTCTGCCGTCATCTCAGTAATCCATCTTCATTTGGGTGTGAAACAGCATGCCTGCCCCGGCGATGCTGTCTCCGATGCCGGCCAGCCTGGCCAGATGCCAGGCCGTGACCTGATTGCTGGACAGGACCGGCTTGCAAATGGCCTTCTCGGCCTCCGCCAGGATTTCCATGACCCGCAGGCTGGTGCAGGACACAAATACGCCGTCGCAATCCGCACGGCGGCCGATCTCCTTGATCGCCTCCAGAATGCTCTGCGAGGAAATCCGCGCCACTTTGAAATCGTCGCTCTGGTTAAAGCTGCCGACTGCGTTCACCTGGAACCCAGCCGCAGCCAAATTGTCCCGCATGCCTTCAGTCACCTCGACGGCATAAGGGGTAATCAGCGCGATCCGCTTCAGCTTCAGCGCACTCAGCGCCGCCTTGCAGGCGGTCAGCGGATTGGTGGTCTTTGCCGCCGGATGAACGCTGCGCAGGATCGCATCCACCCGCGCCTCGCCGATCATCGTTGCCCCCGACGTGCAGCAATAGCCGATGGCGTCCAGTTCGAACGAAGCAGGCAGCAGCGCCGCCGCCGTAGGCAGGTCCGCCTCCATCTTCCGCAACGTATCGCCGGAGACTTCCATCTCATTGGGGATCCGCGCGTGATACAGCACCACTCCGGGCCGCCGCAGCACACCCGACAGCTCATGCTCCAGAGTCTGATCCGATTGCAGAACGATCAGGCCAATCCGGGCCACGCTGCCCAGCCCCCCGTCACTGGTGAATTGCAGTGCTTGAATATCCGGCACCAAATTCATGGGCCTGCCTCCAAAACCCGCGGGATTTCTGCCCCGCTCCCCCAGCCCCTCCCTTGCAAACCATGGCCACGCCATGCACTCAGGATACAGAGCCCCTGGAGCTGGTATATACCACCAATCTGGTATATACCAAAGAAAATTTGCGGAACTGCTGCATCATGATGAAAAACGATCTGGAACAGAGAAAAAAAACACCAGTTTTTCAAATGGTTATTGACCATCTGAGAGAGCAAATCCGCAGCGGTGCCCTGCCCGTTCACGCGGCTCTACCCTCGGAAAGAGCCATCGCAGAGCAGTTTGGCATCAGCAGAATGACCGCACGCCGCGCGCTGCTTGCGGTTGAAATGGAAGGCCTCGCCTACAGTTCCGGGCGCCGCGGCCGATTCGTGTCGCCGCAGCGGGTGGCTTATGACATCAGCCAAACTGTCAGCCTCTCGGCCCTGCTCGGCCAGGACGGGCCCGGCCTGACGATCAAGGTGGTCTCCCAACAGATGGCCGCAGCAGATGCGGTCTTGTCCGCAAAGCTGGCCGTGCCCGAAGGAGAGTCGCTGTACAAATACACCCGGGTGTTCCTGCTTCAGGACCACCCCGCCTTTGTCGAAGAAGAATACGCCATTGCCAGCCTGTTCCCCGGCCTGTTCGACCACAATCTGCAGCAGTCGACCACGGTGCTGATGGAGCGGGAATACAACGTGCCGCCACATTCCGGTGACATCACGATCCGGATGCGCGCATTGAATGAACAGGAGGCGGGATTACTAAACTTGCCGACCTACAATGCCGGCATCGAGCTTGAGCAGGTGATTTACAGTAAGGACGGCAAGCCATTCTGCTTCGGCCGCCAGATCTGGCGCGGCGAACTCGCGGAATTCACCGCGCATGCCATCGTCAGGAGGTAGTTTTCAATCTGGAAAGTGCTTCTGATTGGCAGCTCTTTGAGCTGTATGCGTCCCTCACGGCGCGCTTCCATCTAATTGAAGCCTGCGTGCAGATGGTGTTCGCTGCAAGCAGCATGACGGTCAATGACCGCTTTCACGGACCTCGGGGAAGGTTTCGGGTTAGCGAAGAAAGACCGGCCCCCACACGGCCTGGAAAAATCCTCGCAAGTGCAGAAAGAACTGCGCATGAGCAGCGAAGGGCAGGATTGTCCGCGGTGTGTGAGTCCGTGACTGGCGTGGCGAATGGCAGCTGAACGGACGCGAGATCTGACGGGTAGCATCGCGTTCCGATCCTTGCGGCCCCTGGACTGTTCGATGCGGATGATGTTCCAGGCGCAGTCAATATCGCTAACCCGCAGCCCTGCAAGCCGACACTCGCCATGACCCTTGCTTTATCGGAATGGTTCCGGTAAGCAAATCGGCTGCATTTTGGGGCCCGCTGACCGGACCCAGCCTGAAACAGTCAAATGAATGGAGAGCGCCATGTAGCACGGAAACTACATGAAAGGCCTTAGATATGGCCCACTACAAACGCAAAAAGGCGTGCGCTGCGGTAAGTGCTCGCTATTCGGCGCACGGCCTAGAACACCGGCTTTCGAAGGAGCCCGGCAGCATCCGCTGGCTGGAAAACTGGCCACGTTGGCATGACAAAATCTTTCATACGCGCCCTGCAAGGCACAGGACGAAACTTCTGGAGGCGCTCGTAGTCAAAGGCGCGGACCCGGAGATTTTGAGCTGGCCGGATGGACGCAAGCCGCATAGGTACTTTTGGTGAAAGTGACAGGAAGCCCGGATGCGCCACCCGGCTTCGGATAGCGCCAGGCATCCTGACCCCGACCTTCACAGCGGTGCAATACTTCAGGCTTGATCTGACGGACACCTGAGCTTTCTGCGCTGAGAACGGCTGGCTGTCCGATCTCTCGGAAGCTCCGATCGTCTTGTCTCTGGCAATGTGTCCGTTTCCCGCATCATTGCGGGAAAACTGTGAAACTAACCCGCAGGCCCAAAGGTAAGATAACCGCTCCAGCTGGTCTGCGTGAGATGAACAAACGTGAGGCCAGCGCATTCCCAGATCGGAACAGAATTCCCGTGGTATCGTCTGGTTGCGACGCGACAGTCTGGACACATAGGAAGCCGGAGTTTCGTATTCATTGAGTGGAAGCGTCAGTGCTAGCCTGGTCATTGGTCCTCTCCCACGTCACGCACGCGGGTCACGTCGATACGCAGGAAATCTTGCGCAAGAAACGGATTGAATGCGGGCAGACAAGCTGCCTTTTTTCGAAACGCCTCAGCAAAATGGCTGACCTCCAAGACTGTATCCGTCGCCAACAAGCACTCTTCGATACCACACAGGATCATATCGATGATCTGGCCAAATTCGTTCACTGCAGAGTGGATTAGCCGTTTTAAAAAATCATCCTCCTCCAGAGCTGACGCGACAGAAAGCGCGCTTTCCTGCGCATATTTGCCTAGCAACTCAAAAACATCTCTACCGTGTGTCGCAAAGGAAACGGAACTCAGTTGAATCACCCGAACACGGCGCTGCAACTGCCGATCTGCATTGACCATATGCAGTAGGTCGGGCGTACCGGAAAGTATCAGCCCTACCGGCCAATCCTTGTTGTTCATGACGGATTTGAGGGTGTTCACCACCTCACTCCGTGTGCGATCTGCCTTAGAAACGTATATGTCCTGCAGCTCATCCAAATGGACAAACAGAGTTTTGCGTTCTTTCAAAATCCTGCGAACATGCTGCCAGATCAAGGCCGCTGATTTATCACGCCGTAAGTCATAGCCAAGCGCCACGGACAATGCCCCGCCAACGGTTTTCAGTGTTACTGGGGAAGGCATCTTGAACTGGATGACTTCGCATACATCCTGCTCGTGTGAGGCCAGAATGAGATCCTTGTGCTTGCTTATAGTGTAATCAACTGCAGTGGTTTTGCCGCTGCCAGGCGCCCCCGTCAAAGCGATTGCCTCAACTTCAAAGGCTAGCCCTAACTGCAGCGCAGCACGGCGTCTTCCTAGCTGAACATCAAACTGCTCGCTCAACTCTCTATAGGCGCGATGCCGGATGAACTTGGCCCGCAATTTTGCCATATGGATGTGTATTTCATTAGTCATCGTCAAAACTCCAGTCACCGCTTCTGCCACCTTTCTGGCGGTTGTTCTCAAGCAGGTCCTCAAACGTTTGTATTCCCTGGCGGTCCTGTGCTTCATCGGCGGGAATGATGTGTCCAAAGAGATCCGGCTCAGGCGGGAGATTGAGATCCATGCCTCGGTCAGGAACAATCGTCAGGCCGACAAACAGTTCATCCCGTGCCCTCATCAGGCCGGCAGGCGTCTGTGCGGCTAAAGCCGTTCCAAAGCGCGATTGTTCTTTGGCATTGATTTCAATGATCTTGGACAGAGCCTCGGCGACCACATGTTCATGAAGCTGCCCCTCGGCCTTATATTTCAGGCGCAACGCCCGAGCAGTCTCACTCCAGTCTTCGTAGGACACGCCGTCGAAGCAGCTCTGGAGCGCATGCGCAGGGTGCCATTTTCCTTCAATGTGGACCAGGATCCACCCTAAATCCTCCAAACTGAAACGGATTTCGACTTCGCTCTCATGACTATGGAGAAAAAACTCCTGAAGGGCTGGGCAGGCGTAATCGATGCCAAAATTTTCCACGCCACAACCTGTGACCTTACGACGGCGCCTCTGCCCAAAAGCACGACGGCGGGTGGTTTCTGCCAGCTTTGGCACAACGCCTTTCTCCTTGACTAGACGGTTCCAGCAGTTGTTCGGGGTCTCCCCGCCCAGCCCTCGATGCGGCGTGTTGTGGTAAACGTCGACCACATAGAGCGTCAGGATTTGCATCAGTGCATCATCCGTCAACGATGCGAGTTTCTCAGACGGGTAGTCGCCGCGCTCCATTGTGTTGGAGAATGTTCGGCCTGCCAGATGCGGCATTAGTGTCGTGCCAAAAGTTCCGAATATGCGCTCAACCCGCGCCCTCAGATGTGGCAACCCGCCAGGTGGCGTTTCCGGGTGCCCGTGCGCCTCAAGAATGGACGTACTGAACAGATCGTCGACGAAGGCAGCACCATTGTCGGTACAAACGGCCCCCAGCCCACCAAAATGGTGCCAGGTCGATTGGCACCCGGCGGCCGTTGCGAGATCAGTTTTGTCGCGAGTAATGTCGCTCAACAATGCATACGCATCTTCGCAATTTGGCACGGCTGCTAACCGCATTCCGACGACGCATCGGGTCGCGCAGTCGATTGCCAGGTAAAGCCATCGCCGTCCCCGCTCAAGCTTTGCCAGTTCCTCATCGGAAAGATGATCCAGTGCACCGCGTGCGGCCAAAACGGAGATAATGTCGACTTTCCATTCGTCGACTTCTACCCGTTCCATTGGGTAGCTGGCGGAAAGACCTGTTTCGTACAGCGCAAATTTGCGGTTGGCCGCCTCCACACCATGACGCTGCACATAAGTGAAGTACGGGTCCAGCCGCTGGATCGCACGCTCAACGGCACGCCGGGATGGAACACGCAAAGCAGGTTTACCTTCTGCCTCGCGTGCTGAATTCACCTCCTCAAAGCGCGATTTGCAATGTTTTGCGACTTGCATTTTGGACAATCTTTGCCGTGTCAGGTACGCCGATACGCAATCCCCAAGCAGGCGAACCGACGATAGGCAAAATCGATCATTCCTGTTGCCTGACCGGTGTGTGTGAGGCACCAGCGCGAGGTAGGAATAATCACCTTGCTCATACCGCTTTAACCAGGTGCGCAATGTCTTTGAACACGGCGGGTCGCGTAACACATTTGTTCGACCTGCTCGCGGAGCTTTCCATTTCCGCCGCGCTGCCCGAGCCAGCTCATTCACATACGCTTCCATTTTCGGCATAAATTCCGCAATGGATCTGTCTGTTTTGTTCATCCCCGCATTTGTTAAAAGGTGCATCGCAACAGTGACCCACAGGTAGCGCCATGCAATCCGCTCGCGGAGTTCAGGTTTCATAGAACCTATAGTCTCAAGGCCCGCATTTATCCGGGCGTTAGTTTGACCCACGAGAAAGTATCCCGGTTCGAACACAACATCTGGCTTCGAGAGCAGGGCTTCAAACTCCTCAAAACTGTAGTGCACCTGCTTTGTTGAACGGCCTACGGATTCAAATACGTATCCAGTCTCTGTTTCCCGATGTCCCCGGAAATCCTCCGAACCAACAGTCAGTTTGTCATTCCTGGTAACAAGCATGCGTTTGTTCATGAGTCCCCCCCTAGGCGGACAACTGTCTTCAGGCCGATCTCCTTCGTTTTGTCGGCGCTCAGGACACCGTCGAAAATCGCTAGAAAAATGGCCCGGAACCCGTCCGCTCCTGCGCCTAGCCGTTTCTGCATTGCCTCCACTGTCTGCGGGAAGGTGACCGAGCACGCTAGATCTTCCAGCCGCTTCTGCAGGCTCTCGTTCCGACACCGGGCGAAAGCATGGAAGCGTTCTGCGTTTAGAGCCGCTGCTTTTGTGAAGTCCTGGTCGGTAATCAAGACCACATCATCCGCAAACTCACGGGTCATGGCCGAGCGAATATCTTCAAGATCCAGCAGAAAGCGGTGCCTCACCACAAGCTTCATGGGTTTCACTGCAACCGCGACAATGCGGCCGCTGGTAAGTGTCACCAGGAAGTCGAAGAAATGGTGCTTCCGGCGGCCATCCCGCCCGTGATACTTGAACGGCTCAGGCTGTTCCCGAATGTCCCAAACGCTTTTCCGGGCTAACAGAAGATACAGAACCCGCTGCTCCAGCTTGCTTTCAAATTGGATGATGATCGGGTTCCTGCGTCCTGGCAAGTGCGCGACGATCCCGCCCCGGGAGCTTGCCTTGGAGCGCTTGGCTGCTCGGCGGGTGCTCCGGCTTGGACGCGGCGATGACTGCCATTTCGGATGCCAAAAGTCGTCTTTCATACATGTTTCAGAGGTCATGCACGCCTTCTGGCGCGCACGAGCGCTCAGCCTTCTTTCAGAGGTCTCGATTGACAAAGCCAAGCCTCTCCGGTGCCGGGAACGGCAACGAAACAGTTGACTTTGAGCCTGTGCTGGGGGAAGAAGGTGTATCGGTTTCAGATCGATACTATTTCAAAGGCCTTGGCAGGTGCGAACTGCCAGGGCCTTACTCTTTTTCCATTTCGTGAAATTTCTACTTCATCCGTATTTCTCCCCCTGTTTCATACCGTTCTGGCCAAAGGTTTTCCGGGGAGTGCCCAAGTTTCTCGGCAATTGCTTTCTGGATGCGATGGGACCGCCGGTACCCTTGTGACACCGTGGAAACAGAACTGATCGACACCCCAAGTTCCCAGCTCAACTGTGCCAGGGAACTGCCGGAAATCCTCAGTTCGCACTTGATCCGCTCATGTTTCTTCAGATCTACAACTAACGGAAGTGCCAAGCTAAGAACTCCGACCTAATCCAGTTGCTTTTTGAATATCAGGGCACCCAACCCGAGTCTCAATTTTTCCTGATGTTTTTCAATTATTTACACTTCACCCTCTCAAAAAATTGGAATCCGACGTTTGACGGCTTAAAAGTTTCTTGATGACATGAGACCGCGATGAGCGCCGAAGCGGCGACTGAGCCGACAGGTAAACCGGAGCGTTCTGTAGAAATGTCAAAGAGAGTCTTTCTAGCAAACCTCGGCGGCAAGCAGCGCATCTATGTCTGCAACGGGTGCGGAGGATGGGTTCCATATTCCCGCAGCCAAATCGCTGCGGCATTTGAGGAATGTGCCAGCATCAAAGATCTTGCAGGTATCTTTGGCATCAGCCCGTTGCTGGCGAGAAGAATGCTGTCAATCGCTCGCGTCGATTATGTCCAGCGGCTGTACAAAGATTACTTGAAGGGCATGACTTGCGTAGAAATCGCAAAAAAGAACGGAATGAAACCAGAAACTTTGTCAAAAGTGTTTAACGGCAAGGGGTTAGATGTGTGGCCCGGGCGGCGGAGGCCTCGTATTCCTACCAAGAAACTGTCCAATCTCTGGCAACAAACCAGAACGATCAACAGATTTGCAAAGGCTCTGAAAGTCCACTGGGAAACTGCGGCGAAGTTGCAGCAACAAGTTCATCACCTGAAAACTGTCCAGCTGTTTTCCCACGGCGGATCAATACCTAGTGGTGCGAAACCTCCTTAGCACAGACTGCTAGGCAGGCTAGCTCGAGGTCAGCATAGCTGGTTGTTGCCCAAAGCCTGGTCGAATGCCGCAATGCAGCTTTCGCTTTGCCGCTGTTCGTGTATCGCGCAGCGTTTCTGAAGGCCGAAGAACCGTACAACGGAACGTTTCTGCCGTTCGCTGCGCGCGCAGCCTAAGCAAGCGCAGGCGTCCGCTTTGCGCAGGAAGCGCCCTTTGCAAACTCGGCCGTTTGACGCAACCGACCGAGGATTTTTGCTGCGGCGCAGCCCGCCGTTTCTGCCGTTCGCTGCGACAGCGAGCTTCTGAACCCGGTGAATTCACACAGTGCGGGACCTTCCCGACATTCGCTGCAGGTGCAGTGGGAGCGCGCCTAAATTGAGTTTGGAACCTAGGTCGAATGACACGAACTCTCGGAGAGCCCCCTTCCGAGCGATATGCGTACAAGTCGGCAGTGAACAAGGTCAAGATGTAGGGAATAGACCTTCACCCCTTGCGATTGATCGAATGCTGCGCTTATCTTGCTGAAAAAAGAGAGTATCATGAAACTTACCTCACTCGCCGTGGAGAACCTTTATGGCTCTCTCAAGTTCGACATTAACTTCAATGAGCGATTGAATCTTCTAGTTGGCATCAATGGCAGCGGCAAAACTAGTGCGCTAAATGTGATTGACTGGTTGTTGGCGCCGAATTTTGGAAAAATCGCATTAACGCCCTTCGACTGTATTCGTCTCGCCCTCCAGAAAGAAGGGCAAGAGGTAAAGATAGAGGCAAGAGAAACAAAAAGTGATGAAGAGGATTTGTTTCGGAGAATCATTATCTCTGTCGAGGCTGGAGAAAGGAAACTTGAGCCAATTGACATAAAAATTTCAGGCGATCACATTGAGCGTAGTTTCGATGAGGATTACTCACTTAGGCTGAAGCCTGAAAAGAACGAGGAGGAAACGGTTTCCTTCTTGAAAGGTTTGAGAAAGCCAACAGCCGTTTCTCTGGAGCGCACTATAACCGCTGAGGTTGAGGAGAATATATATTACGAGGGAAGTAAGGCTTCTGCGCGCCCTGGGAAAAAGAAAATCACACCACTTGAGCACATTCAAGATATATTCACACAAAAGTACGCCACTTATCGGCAAAAGGCTCGCCTAAATGACTCTGAGTTGAAGTCGAAAATATTTCTAACAGCTCTCCACAGTCCAGGCACCAAGGGGATTGAAAGGCCTGAAGTGCAGCTCGCTCCGGAGAGCGTTGAAGTTTTGGAAGAGAAGGTAACACGCTATCTTTCAGCGTCGATTAAATCTGAAGACGTCGAGAAACAAGTAAAAATGTTTTTCTCGTACTTTAAAAACCTAAAGGAAGAAATAGAGAGAAACTCTCCGGGCTCAGATGATTTTGCAAGCCTGGTTCAATCGCAATTCGAGCGAGTTGATCAGCTTGCGCGCGCATTCAATGAATTCGAGAATAAGAATGCGACCGCCTTTAAGGAAATCGACACTTATCTCAAATCCGTCAACAAGTTTTTGAAGGATAGCGGGAAGTTTGTCTTTGCTGATGACAGCAGGGGGCAACTTGTTTTTGATGGCATTGGCAGCATAGACAAATCCCGGACCGAGCGGCCAATAAGGATGCTCTCATCTGGGGAGACGCAGATACTTATCCTTTTTGCCTTAATAGCATTTGAGGCACCCGAGAATTCTGTTTTCATCGTTGATGAACCGGAGTTATCGCTGCACCCAAAGTGGCAGATGGATTTCATGGATTCATTTCTCGATCTGTGCCCAGCAGGGTCCCAGATATTGATTGCAACACACTCCCCTGAAATTGTTGCGGGCAAGAAAGATTCTTGCATCGTGCTATAAGAAAGTACTTTCAATGACTTCTGAGACACAGGGGATTCCCGAGCGCAGTGCGGGTGGCTTAGCCGCGGCCGATCTGTTCTTTTCAAGATTCAATGATTGCAATTTTTATGTCGAGGACGCTGATCAAGAAAATCTATACTTCGAAATTTTAAGGAAAATATTTCCTGGAATTGAGTTGGCAAAGATCTTTCCGCTTGGAGGGAAGGCTAATGTGATTGACCATGCCAGGGATGCAGCGAACAACTCAATTGAGAATAGGATTTATATTCTCGACAAGGATTTTGATGACCTCCTGGAGAAGAAAGAGGACCTTCAAAGTGTCTTCTATCTTGACCGGTTCTGTATAGAAAACTACCTTTTGGACGAGAGCGCGCTAATTGAACTTGTTGTAGAGACTCACCCCAAGAAAAAGCGCGAAAGCATTCGCGAAGAGTTGTCCCTGCAGGCAATGATACCGCAAATTGGTGAGGCGCTTCGGGAGTTATTTGCGGCTTTCTTTTTTGTACAAAAGGAAGGCCTTGGCCTGAGTAATTGTAAAGAAAAGCCAGAAGCTTTTTGCCAAAAGGGCCAACTGTGGAAGGTTTGCCCAGCCCTCATGCAAGGTTACATGAATGACATCACATCCTCATGTGAGGAACAGGGAGTAGAATTGCCCAAAGATATTTTGTTCGATGACTTGAGACTGGAGGCATTTCAAGCCTCAAGTACCCCAGAAGTTATTAGCGGAAAGTTTTGGTTGTCGATGGTTTTTCACTATATCAAATCTAAGTACAAATTGGGGGCCATTACTTTTGACTCGTTTGTTTTTAGAATCGCTAAGAACTGCTCTTTCGTTGAACTAGAGAGCTTGGCCGCAGAAGTTCGAGCAACTCACCCTATCACATAGCCATCTGCGTGTCGCTCGACCCAAAGGGGGCAGGCGTGTAAGCGTTAGTTTTTCGACGATGAACCACAACGCTTGATTGAGTTCCTTGGCCTCCGACACTTAGTGACAATGGCAGCTAAGGGCTCGCTGCCGCCATGCGGCGGCACAGCACCGAGAAACCAGCACCAGCCTGCCCCAGGCCGACTGTGATCGGCTCAAGCAGCCCAAAGCGGCCGCCTGCCTGGTGATCAGTCAGGCGGGCCAGCGCAAGCAGGTCGGGCGGGAAGCAGACCTTCGCTGCGCATCGCAAGATATCGAGCGATCCTCAGTGTAAGCTGACATTGGCGTCGAGCATGTATCCACGCGCAAGGACGCTATGCGCCTTTAACAATTTCAATTGCTAGACGAGTAATATGCTTCCGTCATTGGCTAGGCAGTATCTACGCTTACTCGACAGTTCCCGGGGATCGGCAAGGGGCTGTGGCCGGCCAGGCATCAGGAAACAATGGTAGACCCGCTCAAGCTCAGAGCGGGTCTTTCGTTGCTCTCTTTAGCCGCGACTGGCCAGGTGGATGCCGGCAATGGTGCAGCGCACTGACCCGCCCGCCATTTCGATGGTCGGGATCTGCAGCGGCACCAGAATGGCATGGGCTTCGATGCGGTGGCGCTGTTCGGGGGTCAGCGCATCATATGCCGCTTGGGACAGCGCCAGTACCGGGCCGTCCCAGCCCATCAGCTCAATGGCGTTACCGGCAAATCCGGCGATTTGAGCTTCGCTGAGTTCGATCACATCCCGGCCTGTTTCTCCCAAACGTGCGACGATTTCGGCCCGTCGGGCGGGATCGGTGATCATGCCGGTGCCGGTCAGGGCAAAGCCGGTGCCGATGCACATCAGGACGTTGGTGTGATAGACCGGTGTGCCCTGGCCATCCTGGGCGTCAAACACCATCGGTTCAAAGTTGAAATGGGTGCAAAACCGTTCCAGCGCCACCGGGTTGGTGCGGTCGCTGGCCACCGCGTAAGCCACCCGGTTGATATGGTCGAGCACCATGGCGCCGGTGCCTTCCAGAAACAGCCCGTCCGGCTCCAGCCCGGAATAGTCGATGATGTCCTGCACTCGGTACTCGGATTTGAGCATCTCCAGGATGTCCTGGCGCCGCTCAAGCCGCCGGTTTCTGGCCTTCATCGGATAGACCGCCACATGGCCGCCTGCATGGGTCGAGAACCAATTGTTGGGAAAGACGCAATCGGGCGTGGTCGGGTCTTCGCCTTCGAACACATGCACCCGAACGCCATGCTCACGCAGCACCTCCACCGCGCGGGAGTGTTCGTCATAGGCGCACCGGGCAGAATTCGCTTCATCCTGGCCATTGGCATTCACAACCGCCTGGAACGCGTTGTCAGCCGCAGTTTCAGTGTTCACGGTAAAATGGTGCGGGCGAACCATCACCACCGCGCCGGGGGCCTGCACCGAAGAGCGGATCATGCCGCGCCCTCTGCAACTGGAGCCGCGCGCAGCACCATGCCAAAGAGATCGCGTGGGTCATCCGGGTCAGCCAGCATGTCGAGATCCTGATAGAGGCCGGTGCCCTCCAACTGGTCGCGGACATAGCGCAGCGCCGAGAAGTCCTCGGTCGCAAAGCCCACCCCGTCAAACAGGGTGATCTGGCGCGCATCCGTGCGCCCTTTGGCCTGGCCGGTGATGACCTTCCACATTTCGGTCACTGGAAAGTCCCCGGGCATCTGTTGGATCTCGCCTTCAATCCGGGTTTGCGGCGGGTATTCGACAAAGACGTCTGCGCGGGACAGGATTGCGCCGGCCAGCTCGGTCTTGCCGGGGCAGTCGCCGCCAATTGCGTTGATGTGCATGCCGGCACCGACCATATTGTCATTCAGGACGGTGGCGTTCTGCTTGTCCGCGGTGCAGGTGGTGATGATTTCGGCGCCCTGGACTGCTTCTTCAGCGCTGGAGCAGGCCACCATGTTGACGCCGCGCCCTTCAAGATTGCGTATCAGTTTTTCGGTCGCCTTCGGGTCGATGTCGTAGAGGCGCAGGCGGTCGATGCCGCAGATTTCTTTCATCGCCATCGCCTGGAATTCGGATTGCGCGCCATTGCCGATCATAGCCATGGTGCGGGCGCCCTTGGGGGCAAGATGTTTGGCCACAACGGCCGAGGTGGCGGCGGTGCGCAGGGCGGTTAGCACGGTCATTTCGGTCAGCAGCACCGGATAGCCGGTATAGACATCTGCTAGCAGCCCGAAAGCGGTGACGGTCTGCAGGCCCTCCTTGGTGTTCTTGGGGTGGCCATTCACGTATTTGAACCCGTAGGTGGTGCCGTCCGAGGTCGGCATCAATTCGATCACGCCCTCCTTTGAGTGCGCGGCCACGCGGGGAGTTTTGTCAAACAGCTCCCAGCGGCGGAAATCCTCTTCGATATAGCCGGCAATGCCAGCCAGCATCGGCGCGATGCCGATCCGGTGGATCAGCTGCATCATGTTGCCGACGCTGACAAAGGGAACGTAGGCACGTTCTGACGGGGCGGGTGCGGACATGGCGTCATCCTGTTCTTCGTTTCATGCGTTGTTGCCAGCATCCTCCATGCAGATTGCTTTAGAAACCTAAACTATGCCAGGTTTACAGCTCTTTGCTTGCACAATATGTTGGTACTTATTGAGCAAATTGCAGAACAGAGATGAAGCAGCGAAGCAGCGCCAAGCATATCTTCGACGATCACGACCGGCTGCTGATCAGCCTGTTGCGCAAGGATGGCCGGGCACCGGTGTCGAAACTGGCCGAGATCATGGGGGTGTCGCGCGGCACGGTGCAGACCCGGCTCGACCGGTTGCTCGAGAGCGGTGCGCTGCTTGGGTTCACCGCGCGGGTGCGCGATGATTATGAAAGCGATCAGATCCGCGCCATCATGATGATTGAGGTGATGGGCAAGAACACCTCGCAGGTGATCCGCAGGATGCGCGGGCTTCCGGAGCTGACGATGATGCACACCACCAGCGGCAAATGGGATCTGATCGCTGAAATCACGGTTGCCAGCTTGCAGGATTTTGACCGCGTCCTGCGCGAAGTGCGGCTGATCGATGGTGTGATGAATAGCGAGACCAGCATTCTCCTTTCAAGTGTTTGACTTTTACATCGGCAGCGAGGAGCATTTAACTCCGATTCATCCGGAATGTACGATGTATGCCCAGCTTAAGATCACGCCCGATTCCAAACCTTCAGGACATTGACCTCCGGCTATTACGGGTGTTTGTGAGCGTTGCACGAAACCGCGGATTTTCAGCGGCACAGACCGAATTGAATATCGGGCAATCCACGATCAGCGGGTACATCACCAAGCTCGAAGATCGCCTCGGGGTTAAGCTCTGCCTGCGCGGCCGGTCGGGGTTCCGCCTCACCGACGCGGGTGAAAAGCTCTATGATGCGGCGATCGAGCTGTTCGAGGATCTCGACCGGTTCCGTCTGAAAGTCGGAGAGGTGCGCGATGATCTGAACGGCAACTTCTATGCCGGGACGGTGGACAGCGTTGTGCAGGTCAAGGACAGCGTCATTCCGAAACTGCTTGGCGCTTTTGCGGAGAAAGCCCCAAACCTGCACCTCGATTTGCGGTTGGCCTCCCCGCAAGCGCTGGTGCGGGAGCTGACCGCCAAACGCTTCAGCGTGATCATTCTGCCTGTTTTCAGACCTTTGGCGGGTCTGAAGGTGCTGGAGCTGGAAGCCAGGAACCCTCAGATCCTGTTCTGCGCGCGCAATCACCCTCTCTACGGCAAGTCACCAGCCGAGGAGGAGCTGCGCGCTGCCCCGTTCGCCGACAGGGCGCATATGGAGGGCTGGGCCCCCTATTCCTCGCGGGCGCTGAACGTGGCGGCGACAACCGTGGATGTCGAATGCCAGCTCCTGTTGATCCTGTCGGGCAAGTTTATCGGCTACCTGCCTGCACGCCATGTCAGCAGCTATGTGGCATCAGGCGAGCTGTGGCCGCTGTCACACCCGGAAATGGACTATGATTCCCGCATGTGCCTGGCGGTGCGGGCGGATGACGAAAGCACGGCGACGCAGATATTCACCAGCCTCGCCTCGGGTTTGACGGGGAACGTGCTGCAGAGCGAGAGCTAGAAATTCGCCTTGCGGTGGGTGACCTGCCGGGCGTGATCGATGAGCGATATGAAATCATAGACCGGAACGCCTACCGCCTGCTGCAGCCGGGCGGCATAGGGGGTGAAGACCGCGCATTCCAGAAGCAGAGCTCCGATATCGTCCGGGCCGTTGCACAGGGCACGCGCGGCCTGCTCCAAACGGTGTCCGAAAGCCTCCGTATCCAGGTCCTGTTGTTGCATGCTGCGGAACTCGGGCGTAGTTTCGATGCTCGACACAACCACTTCAGCGCTATCGGGTAGGCCCGCCAGGCGCAGCACGTCCGGCGTCAGCCGATCCGCAAAGGCCGTCAGGATCGCGATTTTCTGCCATGCCCCGATCGACCTGGCAATGAGCGGCAATTGCAGAAGGCTGGATAGGAAAACCGGTACGTTGACGGCTTCCCTGACCGCATCCTGATAGTGCAGCATGAATCCGCAATTGCTGGAAATCGCCTTCACACCCATGCGCTCAAGCTCAACCGCGATGGCAATAACATCCTGTTCTATGGACTTGTCGCCGCCGCTCACCCGCCCCACATCGGCCGTCTCCACCACCTTCATCAGCACCGGGTAGTCGTAGGTTCCCGCATGTGCGGTGTCGCCGGGAACATGCGTTTCGACAAGGTTCAGCAGCAGCAGGCCGAGCTCGTAGCCATAGCCCTGCGCCTGGGGAAGCAATCTATAGACAGTCATATCTCACCTGTTGCGTTGACAGGAGAAGGCTGACATTCGCGCCGCCCCTCTGAAACTGCAAAGCCGCGAAGTGAACTTCGCCGCCCGGCTATTGTTTGGCAGGCCGACCTCTCTACCGTCCGGCGGGCCTCCCTGCGGGCGGGGCGTAATTGGCCCTTTGGAGAAAGTTATGCGGATTCAAGAGGGTAAGCTAAAATCACTCTATACGGGCTTTGCCCGCAAACTGGGGGCGGACGGCCGGGAGGCGGCGACCTTTGCCACCTGCCTTCTGCGCGCGGACATCCGCGGACACACGACGCAAGGGATGGGGTTGCTGCCCTATCTGGTCGAGCTGTTCGACGCAGGGGTCATGGCCTTCGGCAGTGCGCCGGAAATCATCCGGGATAATCCGGCCTCGGCGCTTGTTGATGGCAAACGGGGCATGGGGCAGATCAGCGGCACATTCGCGATGGATCTGGCGATTGAAAAGGCCCGCACTTGCGGCATCGGCTTTGTCAGCCTGCGCGGCGGCGCCGATTACGGCATGGCCTCCAACTACGCGATCCAGGCGATTGAGCAGGGGTTGATCGGCATGTCGATGAGCACCGGGCCTGTATTGGTTGCGCCATGGGGCGGCCGGGATGCCTGGTTCAGCACCAACCCGATCTCGCTTGCGGTGCCTGCCGGCGACCGGGACCCTATCGTGATCGACATGGCCACCAGCGCCAATTCGATGGGCCGGACCGTTCTGGCGGCCCGCGATGGCCAGAAGCTGCCCGGGCGGCAGCTGGTCGACGCGCAAGGGAATTACACGGACGACCCCGCGCAGGTCATCCTGAACCCGATGGACCGGGAATCCGGCATGGCCGGGGCGCTTCTCCCCGACGGGCCCAAGGGGTTCGGCATGGTGCTGATCGTCGAACTGCTCGCAGCGCTCTTGAGCGGCGAGCGCAGCTGGCAGGATGAGCACCCTTCGGACGGGGTGAACCGGCAGGCGTTCTATGGCCAGACCTTCATCGCCATTGATATCGCCAAGTTCCAGGATCCGGCTGATTTTGCAGGAGCCGTAGAGAGGATGGTCGAGACCCTCTCTTCGTCGCGCGCGGCCAACGGGTTCGACCGCGTGCGCTTGCACGGCGCAAAGGCGGCCGAAGCAATGCGCGATAACCAAGCCAACGGCATCTTCGTGCGCGACGAAGAATGGCAGCTGATGGCATCCGCCGCCTGCAAGCTCGGTATCCACCTGCCCGCAGTGTAGCATTCACCCACGGGCGCGGCCGTTAGGCCGTGCCGCCCCAGCGGCCGCTCAAGGGTGAGTGACCAGCACAGAACATTTCGCGAGGCTGGTGACTTTGTGCGAAACGCTGCCGAGCAGGTAGTTTTCCGCATCTCCGGAGCCGCGTCCACCCAGAACGATCAGGTCGGCGCGGTTCTGTTCTGCAAACCCGAGGATCGTGCGCGCAGGCGGACCGCGTTTCACCACTGCGCGGATATGGCTTGCGCCCATTTGCAAAGCCGCAGATTTTGCCTCTTCACAGATGCCTACTGCATGGGCCCGCAGCACATCCTCCACTGTGTCCGGGTCATCCACATCGACCATGGACAGCGACGCATCGAGCAGGCTGTGATGGCGGAACACGGTTAGTATCAGCAGCCGGGCCTGTGTCAGCCCTGCCAGCTTCACCGACTCGCTTAGGGCCCTGCGGCCCCCCTCAGAACCGTCCACGGGGCATAGGATTTTCTGGTACATAGCTCTGCTCCCTGCCTACCGGAACGCCATGTCGCGCAGGAGCAATGCGATCTGCGGAAAGAAGATCAGTGCCGCCGCCACGCTCAGCAGGATGAAGGTGAACGGGAAGATCCCGCGGATGACGTCCGCGTAGGGCTGTTTGAAAATCGCAATCGCCGTAAAGATATCGCAGCCGAACGGCGGCGTGGCGGAACCGATAGCCACCTGCAGGGTGATGATGGTTCCGACCAGCACCGGATCCAGCGCATTGGCTTCGACGACCGGTGCAAAGATCGGCACAAGGATCAGGATCACCACGATCGGGTCGACAAACATGCAGCCTACAAAGAACGACACTGAGATCACCGCCAGCACCATTTTCGGGCCCATCCCGTCGATGCCGATCGACCCGAGAATGGCCTGCGGCACCTGGGCGAATGAGATTACCCAGGAAAAGGCAGCGCCTGCGGCAATGAGGACAAACACCACCGATGTGATCAGGCCGGTGGACTTTGCGATCTTGTAGAGATCCGCTAGCCCGAGCGTCCTGAAAATGATGAATTCCAGAATGATGGCGTAGAGCACGCAGGCCCCGGCCGCTTCGGTCGGGCTGAACACCCCGCCATAGATGCCGCCGACGATGATGACGGGAAACCCCAGGGGCCAGAATGCCGCCCGCATCGCGGCCAACCTCGCGCGCCAGCTGCTCCTGGGCTCTTTCGGCACGTTGTTTCTGCTGGCATGGATGACACAGTAGACCGAGAACAGCACCATGATCAGAAGTCCGGGCCCGATGCCGGCAATGAACAGTTCGGCAATCGAGGTGCCCGAGATCACGCCGTAGATGATCATGCCGATACTCGGCGGGATCAAAAAAGCGATGTCGCTGGCGTTGATGATCAGCGCCAGAGTGAAGGAATCCTTGTAGCCGGATTGCAGCATCCGTGGTCGCAGCGGCGAACCGACAGCGACAACGGTGGCCTGCGTCGAACCAGATACCGCGCCGAACAGAGTGCAGGCAACGGCGGTGGATACGGCCAGGCCGCCACGGATGTGACCGATGAAGGTCATTACCAAGTCGATCAGCCGCGAGGCCGACTGCCCGCGCGTCATGATCTCCGCTGCGAGAATGAAGATCGGCACCGCCACCAGCGAGGCAGGGCGGATCCCGGCCAGCATCTGCTGCACCATAAAATCCATTTTGCCGAAGCCTCCGAAAGTCTCGTAAAACCCGTAGCCCGAGCCCAGCAGCAAAGGGATCATCATCGGAAAACCTGCTAGGAGCAGGACGATCATAATAGTGGTAATCTTGAGTGCCATCGGCAGGTCCTACAGCTCGATTTCGTCTTGGCCGTACCCCTCGCGCACATGGGTCGACAGATAGGTTCCGGTGCCGGACAGGTTCTTCAGCGCGGTGAGCGCGTATTGCGTTCCGGCGATGAAAAACCCTAGCGGGACAAGGAGATAGGACCAATAAACAGGGATGCCCAAGGCGGGCAGCACCCGGCCCTTGGGGGCGACGTTGAAAAACACGTAATCGATGGAGAACCAGAACAGCGCATACATCACTGCCGCGGTGACCAGCGCGATCACGATCATCATCTTCTTTCGCAGTGCGGCGGGCAGCGCATCAAACACCGCCGACATTCGGATGTGGCGGCCATGGCGCGCCGCATAGCCGATCCCGGAAAAGGTGACGAGGATGATCAGGACTCGGTTCAGCTCTTCCGAAAAGAACAGGCTCTGCTGAAAGAAGTAGCGGCCCACCACATTGGACATGGTGTTCATGGCCATCAGCATGACCGCCGCGGCCAGCAGAAAGGCCTCAATCCGGCTGACCCATGTGTCGATCATGCCGGCAATGCCCGGCAGGGCAGAGCCGTATGCCGAAGTTTCGGGTGTGTTCTGGGCCATTGGAGGCCTCCCCTGCATTTGGCGGGGCTGACCGCAGACCCGCGGCCAGCTACTGTTCCTGAATGCCGGTCCGCGTTATTGCATCGCGGCGGCGATATCCGCCTTCATCTGTTCCAGGATTGCAGCCCCCCGTTCGCCGGTCATCTCGACGAACTTGGCTTCCACTGCCTTGGCGGCTGCTCGGAAAGGCGCCCGTTCCTTTTCGTTCAGCACCACTACTTGCATCTCCGGCTTGGCTTCGAGGATCTTTTTCAGGGAGTCCTCTTCCAGGCCCTTCTGGTAGGCGACGATGTATTCAAAGGCCGCCGACACCGCATTGCGCACCACCTCCTTGTCCGCTTCGCTGAGCCCGTCAAAGAACTCCTTGTTGGCCATGAAGGCAGTGGTGAAGTTGCTGTGACCGGTAAATGTTATTACGTCGGTCACCTCGTACAGCTTGGTGGACCAGACAAAGGAAGTCGGATTTTCCTGCCCCTGGACGATATTGGTCTGGAGCCCTCCATAGACCTCGCCCCAGGGCAGCGGAGTCGGTACCGCGCCGAACGCCTTGTAGGCCTCCACCAGCAGCGGGTTGGTCATCACGCGGAACTTGACCTCGTTGAGGTCGGCCGGGCTGTGAACCGCACTTTTGGTGGTCATCACGACTTCGCCTGTCGGGAACATCTGCAGCAGCTCCAGGCCCTGTTCCGCATAGATATCCTTGAATGTTTCGTTGATAGCCACGCTGTCGCGGAAGAAATTGGCCAGATGCTCCGGGCTGTTGGGCAGAAGATAAGGAACAAAGAAGACTTGAGCCTCGGGGATCAGAGCGCCGGTGAAGCCGGGGGACTGAATGACAAATTCCAGAATGCCAGCCTGGCCCTGTTCCATCACATCGTCGGATTCACCCAGGGTGCCATAGGGGAACAGTTGCAGCGTGTGGTTCGAATTCTGTTCGATCTCCGCCTTGAGGCGCTGCGCAAATTTGCCCTGGACCTCATCAATCGCCTCCTCGAAAGCAAATTTCCATGTATCCGCGCGCGCGCCGGAGGCGGTCAGGCCGATGGTTGCTGCCACCGCGGCTGCAATGACGCCTGCCGCCAGCTTCCGGGGTTCTGGTTTCCACCACTTCATGTGTTCACTCCCTACTTTGCAGTGATCGGTGCGGTAGGTCGGACCCGCACCATTCTAGCTGTGTTTTCCCATCTGCCCGGCAGGCTCATGTAGGCCGACTCGCCGGGCGAAGGGATCGGCCAAAGGTCCTGTTCCGGAGCGGCAAGTTAAATTCCTGGCGTGCGATGTTCACTTTGCCGAAAGGCGACACATCCGGCCATCGGCGCTGCTAAGCGCCCGTCGCAGCCCCAACCCGGCAAGTACACTTTGCCGATCCCAGATGTTTCGAGCCGGCTTCATTGCCTAGATTGATCTGGAAACGAGCAGTCCAGGGCGTCACCGTCTCCTGGCCCTGTTGCTTTGCGGCATGGGCCGCGCAATTGCGACGCGGAGGGGCAGTCCTGGAACTGGAGGAAGCCAAGGGACATAGGCACATGACAGATAAACCCGATCTCGCAGCACTGTTTGGAGCAACTTCCGCAGAGACATTCCTCGGCCTGGAGGCCTGCAGCGATCTGGCCCAGATCGACGCTTCCTCCGCTTTCATCGGCGCGCCCTGCGCGACTCCCTACGGCTCGGTCGGCGCCTACTGCCGCAACGGGCCCGACTCGCTGCGCCGCGCCATTGCCTCCCTGACTGCAAACATTGAACGCCACAATTTCGATCTGGATGGCCCCACATTCCCCCCCGGCACGAAGGCAGCAGTGGATTGTGGGGATCTGCCCTGGAGTGAAACCAATTTTGCCGCCAACCGTGCCGCAATTCGTGAGGCGATTTCGGTGGTTACCGGCCGCGGTGTGGTCCCGATCCTAGTAGGTGGAGACGATTCCGTTCCAGTCCCCATGCTGGAAGCGCTCGGGGAGACGGGCAAGACCTACACCGTTTTACAGATCGATGCACATATCGACTGGCGGAATGAGCATATGGGCGAAACCAAAGGCCTGTCGTCAACTATGCGCCGCGCCTCCGAAATGGATCACATCGGCAAGATCATCCAGGTAGGCGCGCGCAGTATTGGCTCAGCCCATACGGATGATTACAAAGATGCGCTGGCTTGGGGAGTGAAATTCTTTTCTGGCCCTGATGTACACCGCAATGGGATCGAACCCGCACTGGGAGAGATTGAGCCCGGCGCAAATGTAGTCGTCTGTGTTGACATCGATGCCATGGACCCCAGCATTGCCCCCAACACTATCGGGCGGGCACCAGGGGGATTGAGCTACTATCATGTGCTGGATCTCATCCAGGGGGTGTCAGACCGCGGATCCATCGCTGCAATCGATTTCGTCGAAATCATGCCCGAGGTCGATGTGGATGGCATAGGCGGCATCACAGTATCGCGTCTCGTCGCGGCAACGATGGGGATTATCGCACGCCAGCAGATGGCATAATCTTTCCATTTGGCAATTGTCGCTTTCTGCGAGCGGACCGGAGTCCGCCTCGGGAAGTCGGTATGGCCTGATAAGGGCCATTAATTAGTCTGAAGCACCGAGGTTAAGGGGATCTGGGCTGTGGTTAGCTGCCAAGCGGCACAGTCCAGGCCGCTTCTGCAACAATGACTGGATTTTCCTGTCCACAAGGCACTAGCCAGTTTGAAATGCCGTAGCCGAGTGCGAAGGGCCGCTTTGGGGAAGCTGCACCGCGGCGACGGCCCCCTTGATCCGCGGCAGCTAAGGGCCGGGACACGCCTTGATCGCAAACGGCGGAGAAGCAAGCCTGAATTCCGCGTCGGCGGCGAACAGAGTGGACGTCGGTCCTGTTGCCCCGCTACCTCCACTTGCTAAGATCGCCCAGAACACCGGAGTACCGAAGTATGTACGATGAAAGCCCAATACCGCGCGGGGATCTTCTAGCGATGATCTCTGACCAGATTCCGGAGGTCTATCCGGACTATGGAATAAAAAAATCTGAAGCGCTGGCCGTGCGTGTCTTAGAGGATCTCTACATACTGGCGAGATGTGCGATCAGCAAATGCCGTGTGACCTACACCGATGCGATAACACTTCGTGGCTACGGCAACAGGCAAAACGGCAGATGGTTGGATGACGTCTATAGCTTCGCCATCTCTCCCTTGGGCTTCCCGGACCTCACCATGCTGGTCGTGAACGCCGCGACCGGGCAGCCGAGTGAGGATGCCTTCCAGACACGCCGGAGCAAGTTCAGCGAGATCCAGATATCAGAAGTCCCTCGGGAGCAGAACCGGTGCGTTTGGTTCGAGGGCTATGAAGCAGTGCTCGGGCCGCTGGAGCCTATTCCGGCGGAATATCACTACGCGCGATCAGTGATGCCGGAGCCGGCCCAGGAGGCCGAGATCCGTCGGGCAGTCTCGAACGCGATCCAGCGTGTGAATGGGGTCGGCAAGGTGACCATGAAGGTCGGTAAGGAGTACGTGGGTTCTGGAAACTACTCCGAGCTCTGTCTTCTGACGAGCCAGCTGTTGAAAATGCAGAAAGGTCGCTGTGCCCTGACCGGACAGCCTTTCGAGATGCGCTCGACCGAAGAGGGCGGCATTCAGGATGATCGGATGTCACTAGACCGGATCGACAACTCCCGCGGCTACTACGATGGGAACGTCCAGCTCGTGACGCAGTTCGCAAACCGCGCGCGCGGGCAGATGTCGACCCAAGAAGCCCGGTGCCGGCTCACTCAGTATGAGGAGCCTTGATCGCTTACATATCTGAACCGTCACTAACGGCCGGTTCGGGGAAGCTGCAACGCAGCGAGGCCCATCCCGGCGAATGGCAGCTTAGGGCCGGTCACGTCTTGAAGGGCGATCACAGGTCACAACTTTGCTCCGGCAGCTTCCTGCAGCTTCGCTGCCCCTGGTTCACCCCGCAGCATCACATGAGGTAGCTGGGCCCTGCCGAAGGTCCGTTTTCGGGAAAATCACAATGGAATTTTGCACGGACAGCATCTATGGCACTCGCCACCATGTCTATGTCTGCTCCGGGCTGCCTGGCGTCGTCTGGCAGAAGCGTCCTGGTGAAGTTTCGCTGCAACGCTGCCGCCGCATCGCCGCAAGTCGGCAGCGAGCCCAACTTGTACCTTGGATTTTCGTGCTGCGTGCGCTCGCAGCACGAAAATCGCCGCAAGCGCTCAGTTTCCACCGCCGCAGGGCAGCGGCAAAATCTGCCATTCGTCGAATGCGCAGAAATTCCAATACGGCAGATTCACAGGTTGCCGGACGTTGCTGCCGTTCGCCCCTTGTCTACGGACGGCAGCAGCCAGCCCTGAAGCAGCAGTTCGAACCTGATGCGGTCACCGAGATTCTGCGACGGCGAAGCGTCTGGACCGCCATTCTGAAAGCTGCCGTTCCGCCAGTGGTTACGCGCATGGATGCGAACCGGGATGGAAAATGACCCCGTAGAAAGGGCAGCTGCAACGGACTCTGCAGGGCAGCTCACCTGAAGAAATCTCCATTTCGAAAAACCCAGTAGTTATTGCGCAACCAGAATATGATCGGGCAACAAACGGCAGTCGGCGCCTGTTCCTCGACGTGTTGAACAGGTCTCTTAATCTGTAGGACTTAGTGGCCCAACTCCAAAATCAGTTTTCTAGCAGGGCGAAGTCAGAACGCCAGTGTAGGGACGTCGACAATTGTCGCGCCGCCATCGACCGTCAGAACCGCCCCGGTAATCATGGCAGCCTCGGCGGAGCATAAGAACGCAACTGCAGCTGCCACTTCTTCACCTGTGGCGGCGCGGCCTAGCGGTACGTCGCGTGTAACTAGGCTGTAGGCCTCCTCGACGGACTCCAGGCCCCTGCGCTCTACCAGCTCTGCCATCTCCGCATCGGCCATTTCGGTGCGGACCCAGCCGGGGCAGACCGCGTTGCAGCGCACCCCGTGTCGGCCGTAGTCGCGGGCGATGGAGCGGGTCAGCCCCAGCAGCCCGTGTTTCATGGTGACATAGCCGCAGGCCTCCGGCCCGGCCGCAAGCGCTGCGATCGACGCCATCATCAGGATGTTTCCGCGGCGCTCCTTCAGCGCCGGCATGGCGGCACGGGCAGAGACCATGGCGGTGTTCAGATTGGCCTGAACTGCGGCGCTCCAATCCGCGTCGCTGATTCCTGTGAGGGTGCCAAACCCGAAACCGCCGGCATTGCAGACCACCACGTCCAGGCCGCCGAAGCGGCTGCGGGCCATTTCCACCAAAGCTTTCATATGCTCCGCACTGGCAGCATCCCCCGCCAGGGCAATGCCGCCGCAGCTTTCTGCTACTTTTTCGATCGGTTCCAGGCGGCGGCCGGTCAGGATCACATTGCCGCCTTCGGCTGCTATCCGGCGGACGGTGGCGGCGCCGATCCCGGTTCCGGCACCGGTGACAATCGCGGTTTTGCCTGCGAAGCGGGTCATGGCTGCAAACCTTTTCCAGAGAGAAAATTTTGGGCCAGTACACGGGTCGTTCCGATGAACCTCTGATTGCGCGCCTTGGATCCGGGTTCATCCATCCGGGTGATGATCCAGCCCGCATAGGTTGCCGACCGCAGCAGGATGAACAGGTCGAGCGCGCTCAAGTCGATCACCCGCACCGACAGGTAGCCGGCAATCACCGCATCGCGCAGCGCCGGATAATCGGTCTCCCGCATATTCTTGAGCAGAGTGGTGGCCAGGTCGAACAGCCGGAAACCAAAACCGCTGTCGTCAAAATCGATCAGCTGCAATTTGTTGCCGTCGGCCATTACGTTCTCGCGCACAAGATCGGCATGGATAAGGCCATAGTCCAGTTTGCCCTCCAGCCCTTGCAGTTCCGCATCCGCTTCGTTGCGCAAGGCAAGGAACAGTGCGCGGTCCTCTTTGGTCAGGCTGGGGTTCTCCCAGAAACAGCCCCAGACCGGAGTCTCGCCGAGCAGACCCTCCCGGTCCCAGGACCAGCGGCTGAAGCCCGCGGGCGGGGTCCAGCGGTCGGAAACCGCGTGCAGCCGCGCCATTTCGCGGCCGATGCCGTAGAACAGGCCAATGCGGTCGGCGGCGGCCAGATCCTCGCCCGTTTTGCCGACCGGGGCACCGGAGAGCCAGGTCAGCACATCCGCCTGGATGCCGTCAGCCACATGCAGAAACTCGCCCGAAGCCGAGGGGACCGGGGCCGGCACATGCAGGCCGCCCTCCGCCGCGGCGTTCATCCATTGCAGCTCCGACCACAGTTCGGCATCGGTGCGGTAGCCGGGACGGTGCAGGCGCAGGGCATAGGCGCGGCCTTGGTGGTCAACCCGGTAGACCTGGTTCTCACGGGTGGCAACAAGGCGGGTCTCCGCCCCCTGCATCCCCCAGAGCCTGAGGGATTTTTCCACCGCGGCGTTCATGGCTGCACCGGGGTTGCGGCCAGAACCTCATCCAGCGTGTCGAACAGCAGGTCGGCATTGTCCCTGGAGAACGGCATCGGCGGGCGGATTTTCAGGGTGTTCTTGTGGCGGCCCAGCTTGGAATGGATGATGCCGCGGCGGCGCATGGCGTTGATCACCCGGTCGGTGAAGGCAATGGCCGGCTCCTTGGTGGTGCGGTCCAGCACCATTTCGGCGCCAAACACCATGCCGGAGCCGCGCACATCGCCGATGACATCATACTTCTCCTGCAACATCTTCAGCCGGGCGCGGGCATGGGCGCCGACCGCCTCGGCATGGGCCAGCAGGTTCTGGTCCCCGATCTCCTCCAGCACCGCCATGGCGGCGGCGCAGGACACCGGGTTGCCGCCGAAAGTGTTGAAATAGCGGTAGCCGGAGCGGAAGGTGCTCAGGATTTCCCCGCGGGTGACAACGCCGCCGACCGGGTGGCCGTTGGCCATCGGCTTGCCCAGTGTCATCACATCCGGCACCACGCCCATCTTCTGATGCGCCCACATGTGGGTGCCGGTGCGGCCGAAGCCGGACTGCACCTCGTCGCAAATCAACAAGCCGCCGGCTTTGCGCACCACCTCTGCCGCGGGCTTCAGCCAGCCATCGGGGTGGTTCGGGAAGCCCTCATTCAGGAAAAACGGGCAGACAACCAGCGCGGCAAAGCCGGTGCCGGCCTCTTCATGCGCGGCGATCTGCTCCGCCACCGAAGCAGCAAATTTGGTGCCGTCCGGATCCGGGTTGCGGTAGCTGTCGGGGGCCTCGGCAAAGCGGAAATATTGCTCCAGCCCAAAGCCAACCATTGGGGTGTTCGAGCAGCTGAGCTGGCTGACCAGCGCGGTATTGCCGTGATAGGTGGCGTCCGTCGCCACGATGCCGCGCCTGCCTGTCATGCCTTCGGCCATGCGCAGAGCAATGTCGTTGGCCTCTGACCCCGTGCAGGTCAGGATGGCGGTGTCGAGCGAGGCGTCCATGGTGCCGGTCAGCTTCTCGGTATAATCCAGAATGCTGTCGTGCAGGTAGCGGGTGTGGGTGTTGAGGGTTGCCGCCTGGCGGCAGATCGCCTCCACCACCCGCGGGTTGCAATGGCCCACATGCGGCACGTTGTTGTAACAATCCAGATACTTGCGCCCGTCGGCATCCCACAGCCAGACGCCCTCGCCCCTGACAATATGCAGCGGCTCATCATAGAAGGTGGAGACATTCGGCCCCAAGAGCCGGGCGCGCCGGTCGATGAGGTCCTGGGATCTAGCAGGCAGGGTCATAGCGTTTCCTCGGATCAAAGCTGAATCCAGGCGGATTTCAGGTCGGAGTATTTTTCCAGAGCGTGCAGGGACTTGTCATGGCCGTTGCCGGACTGTTTGACGCCGCCCAAAGGCACGGTCAGGTCGGAGCCGCCGTAGGTGTTCACATGCACAATGCCGGAGCGGATGCCTGCCACCATGCGGTGCGCCCGGCTGAGATTGGCGGTCCAGACACCGGCGGAAAGCCCGTAGGTGGTGGCATTGGCTAGGCGGATTGCCTCCTCTTCGTCCTTGAAGGTGGTGACGGCCAGCACCGGACCGAAGACCTCGTTCTGGAACAGGTGGTCCTGCGGTTTCACCCCTGCCAGGATAGTGGGCTGCATGTAGAATCCGCCGGTTTCCTGGAGGATGCGCCGGCCGCCGGCCCGCAGCTCGGCGCCCTCGGCCTCGGCGCGGGTGGCAAACTCCAGATTGGCTTCCAGCTCTGCCAGCGAATGCACCGCGCCGATCTGGCTGGCGAGGTCGAGCGGGTCGCCGACCCGGAAAGCCCCGGCGTGACGGGCCATTTCAGCGATGAAATCCTCGGCGATGTCCTCCTGCACCAGCAGCCGCGAGCCTGCGACGCAGACCTGGCCCGAGTTGCGGAAGATGCCCGCGGCAGAGACCTTGGCTGCCTCGGCCAGGTCGGGCGCATCGGCGAAGATGATGTTGGGGGATTTGCCGCCCAGTTCCAGGTAGCAGCGCTTGAGGTTGGAGCGGGCCGAATATTCCAGCAGCCGCCGCCCGGTGGCGCCGGAGCCGGTGAAAACCATGATGTCCACATCCATGCTGAGCGCCAGGGTCTCGCCAACGACGCTGCCCTTGCCGGTCACCACGTTGAACACCCCCGGCGGAACACCGGCCTCAATCGCCAGTTCGGCGATCTTCAAAAGGCTGAGTGAGGCGCTCTCGGCCGGCTTCAGAACAATCGAGTTGCCTGCCGCCAGCGCCGGGGCGATTTTCCAGGAGCCGATCATCAGCGGGAAGTTCCAGGGCACGATAGCCCCCACCACCCCGACCGGTGCGTGATGCACCAGGGCCAGCACATTCTCTGCCGTGGGGGCGACCTGGCCATAGATCTTGTCGACGGCCTCGCCGTAGTAGCGGAAGGTTGCGGCGGCCGACAGTGCCTCCGCCTTGATTGCCATGGTGATTTCGGTGCCGTTGTCGCGCACCCCCAGCACGGCGATTTCCAGCGCCCGCTCCTCGATCAGATCGCCTAGCTTCATCAGCACCTTCTTGCGGGCGGCGGGGGCCATGCGGGACCAGTGCCCGGCTTCGAAGGAGGCCCGTGCTGAGGCAATGGCACGCTCCATGTCGGCAGGCGTTCCTTCGGCCAGACGGGCCAGCGGCCGGCCGTCGATGGGGGAAATCACCTCCAGCATGCCGCCGATCAGGGAAGCCTGCGCCGCCCCATCGATGAAATGGCCTTGGGCCGGCACTTCCTGCTGGCGGAAGGCGTCGATGTCTCTCTGGTTCAGCATAGTCCTACCCCTGCTGGCTGGAATGTTCGTAGTCAGGCCCAACCGGATCCGGCTTGCGCTTAGCTTTCTGCTCGCGGATCAGGGTGCGGATGTGCAGCACCAGGATCCCGATGATCATCACGAAGATGATTGCAGCGATGGGGCGGCTGATGAAGTCTATGGGGGTTTTCACTGCTGCCATTGCGGCGCGCAGTTTGACTTCCATGATGCCGCCCAGGACCATGCCCAGAATGATCGGCACAATCGGCAGGTTCAGCCGCTTGAGGATCAGGCCGAATACGCCGAAACCCGCGGCGATGGCGCAGTCGGTGATCGAATTGCGAAGCGAATAGACGCCGATGAAGGACAGGGTCAGGATCATCATGCCCAGAAACCGGGTCGGGATCTGAATGATCTTCAGCAGCAGGTTGGTGGAGAACAGCAGGAACACCAGCACAATCACGTTGAGCAGGATCAGGGACAGATAAAGCGCCATTACAAAATCCAACTGGGTTTCAAACAGCTTTGGACCCGGGATCACGTTATGCACATAGAACACCGACAGCATCATCGCGGTCAGCGCCTCGCCGGGGATGCCCAGGGCCAGCAGCGGGATCATTGCCGCACCTGGGACAGCATTGTTTGCTGCCTCAGATGCGACAAGGCCTTCGGGAGAGCCGTTGCCGAAGGCGTCCGGGGTTTTCGAGGTTTTCTGGGCGTAGGTGTAGGACAGGAACTGCGCGGTGAACTCACCGACGCCGGGGATCATGCCCATCAGCACGCCAAGGGAGGACGAGACGGTGGCGATGCGCTTGATCCCCAGCAGCTCTTTCATGCCGGCAAGCATGTTTCCCTGCACATGGGTTTCACCGGGGGCGTGGTCCTTTTCGATCAGCAGCAGGAAGGCCTGGCTGAGCGCGAACAGCCCCAGCACCACAACAATCAGGTCGAACCCGGAGGACAGCCAGCCCTGATCGAAGGTGAAGCGCTTGGTCAGTTTGACCGGCTCCAGCCCGACGGTGTTCAGGAAGATGCCGAAACAGGCCAGCATCCCGGCGGCAAAGGTCTGGCCGCGGTGTGCTACCACCACCAGCAGGATGCCCATGAAGGCGGCGAGAAAGATCTCGCGGCTGCCGAAATGCGGGGCGATCAGCGCCAGAACCGGCGACAGCACGATCAGGCAGACAACCGAGAAGATGCCGCCGAAGAAGGACGCCGAATAGGCCAGCGACAGCGCCCTGTGGCCTTCCTTGCGCTTGGTCATCGGATAGCCGTCATAGGTGGTCAGCGCATTGACCGGCGTGCCGGGGGTGTTGATCAGGATGGCCGGAATGGCGCCGCCGTACATGGAACTGCCGTAGATCCCCAAGAGCAGGGTCAGCCCGATGATGGGTTCAAAGGCAAATGTCGCGGGCAGCAGAATGGCGATGGCAACCGCGGGCCCGACCCCCGGCAGCGCGCCGATGATGACGCCGCCGATGGAGCCGATGGCAAGGGCCGCGAAGACGTCCCATTGGGCAAGGATCTGAAGACCGGAAAGGAACGTGTCCATGGGAGCCTCACAAATAGGACAGCGCAAAGGCGCGCAGCGCATCGGGCAGATGCTGGTAGAGTTCGCCTGCGGGGATTTTCACCTGCAAAAAGCCGCGGAAGACCAGCGCAACGCAGGTGGCAAACACCGCGGCAAGCACCATGTGCTGCGGGCGGCGGAAGCCTGCGCGCAGGGTCAGGAACAGGGCGAACAGGATTGTCGACGGCAGGTAGCCGCAAAGCGGGACAACGGCGACATAGGCCAGGAAATAGAGCACATATTCCAGCGAGCGCAGCCAGAACGCCACTTCCTTCAGGCGGCCGGGAATACGGGGGGAGACCACCGAGCCGAGCAGGTGGAAGGCACCGAAAATCACCATCCCCCAGACCGCAACGCTGGGCCACAGCGACGGCTGGCCGTACCATTTGGTGCGTTTCACCCATTTGGTCTGTTCGCCCAGCTGGCTCAGCAGGAACAGCGCAAACAGCAGGAACACCGCGGCAAAAACCAGATCTCCCGGCCGCCGGTAGCGCTGAAACAATTCCTGAAAGTATTTGATACGCGTCATCGCAGCTCCTCCTCCTGCCGCGGCGTGTGCCGGGGCGCCATGAAGCGCCCCTGGCTGTGTTATTCGCCGACCAGCGCGTTGATCTCTGCCAGATCGGTGATGTCCTTCGCGATCTGGCCGGCAGAGGCCTCGGCGTCCTTCCAGTAAAGCAGCACGCCGGTTTCCTTCATCAGGTTCTGCGCGGCCTCTGTCTCCAGCGCGGCCTGGGCAGCGGTGGCGATCTTCTCGCGCGCATCCACTGGGGTGTCCTTATGAACGAAAAGCCCGTTCCACAGCGACAGCTCCAGGCCCGGAACCACCTCGGCCATGGTCGGGACATCCGGGGTCAGCGCGGTGCGCTCGGAACCGATGCTGGCCAGGATCTTGATACTGTCCATGCAGGGCAGAAGGGTTTGCAGGGTGCCGTTCACCACATCCACGTCGCCCGAAGCCAGCACGTTGCAATCCAGCAGGTCGTAGGCCGCTTCGCTGGCAAAATCGAAGCCGGATTTTAAAGCAGCGGCAAAGGTCACCTTGGTCGGGGCCAGGAAAGTGCCGTAGTGACCGAGCGAAACGTCATTTTCCGCACCATACGCCGCCAGCTCTTCCCAGGTCCCGTAGGGCTTGTCCGCCAGGGTTGCGACAACAAACGGATAGGTCAGGAAAATGCCGACCGGGTCGAAGGGGTTGGGGTTCAGCTCTGGAATGCCGATTCCAGGGCCAACCACGGGAACCCCGATCACGAAGGAGCCGACCGTATAGCCGTCGGCCGGGGCGCCAGCCACTTCGACGGCGCCAGGGAACGGCCCGCCGCCGCCGCCCGGCTTGTTCACCACTGCCGCGGGAACGCCGTACATTTCCTGGAACTTGTCGGCAATCATCCGGGTCAGCACGTCCTCCAGGTCGCCCGGAGGCCAGGGCACCACGAAGGAGACCGGTTTCTCCGGATACTCCGCCATGGCAGCGGTTGCGCTGAGAAGCGCCGCAGCGGCTGCGAGTTTGAGTTTCATGTAATCCTCCCTTGATGTGTTCCGTTGCTTCAGTTGCTAGCCTTGCCCGGCGGCACGGTCCCCTCCGCCACCCAGCGGTCGAGGATTTCCAGCGCCGTTTGCGCGAAGGCAGGGTCGTTGATATGCACTTCCAGCTCCGTCGCCTGGACGGCAGGGGCAACTGTTGCGCTCAGTTCGGTGATGAAGGCTTCCAGCCCCTCCGGATCGTGGCAGTCGCCGCCGGGGCGGTCCCATTCCTCGATCCCGCCTTTGGGGATAATCAAATGAGTAGGGGCCTTGCTTTCGCCAATCCGCCGGTTCAGTTCGCGGGCGATGCCGCGGCGTTCTTCGGCGTTGTAGAATGTGTTCTTCACGAGCTTGTTGTGGGTGTGGATCGGGCGGCCCCGGAACCGCTCCGGAATTTCCTGCCAGCCGGCAAAGTCGATCAGGTCCATGCAGCCGGGCGCGATGATCTGCGGAATGCCCGCGCGGCCTGCCGACAGGTGCCGCTCGCGGCCTGCATTGACCACCGAACCGGCCATCAGGTTGCCCAGCTCGCAGCCCGCAAAATCCATCACGCAGACAAAGCCGTTCTGCGCCGCGATCTGCTCAAACGCCATGCCACCCATGCCCATGGCATGGAATACCGCCACCTCATAGCCGCGCTGTTCCAGCTCTGGCTTCAGGATCTTGATGTATTTGAGGCAGGAGGTGCCAAGCGATGTAACGCCGATCACCGGCCGCCCGCTAACCGCGGGCTCAGCCGCCCGCGCAGCCCCCAGGACAGCCCCCGCCGCCTGGGCCAGCGAGGACCGGCAAATGCTGTTCAGCCCGTAAAGCCCGCCGGCCCAGAGGATCATCTGGATGTCCGGCGACAGACGTTCAGAAGGGATCAGCGCCGAGAAGGAAACGGTGGAAACCACATATTTCGGCACCCCCACCGGCAGCGCCTGGCAAACATCCAGCGCCAGATCGGTGCCCATGGTGCCGCCCAGGATGATCACCCCGTCGATACCGCCGTCGCGGTGCAGCTCCCGGACCAGCGCGCAGGCGCCCGCCGACATGATATTCATCGCCACATGCTCGCTGCCGCTGCCGATCGCCGCCTGGATCGAGCTGCCGCCGGCCTTGGCAACATCGTGCTTGGAGAAATCCGTCGGCTGCTCCGGGTCGCCCAGCACACTGACATCCAGGGTCAGCACGCCGCCGCCCAGACCGCTGATATTCTGCGCCAGAAAGTCCAGCTCGGCGTTCTTGGTGTCGTATGTGCCGATGACCAGTATGACCTTGTCAGCCATGGTGTTTTCCCTCCCGCTGATGGCTTCAGCCACGCATGATTTCGCCCTTGGGGTCATAAAACGGGGCCAGCTGCACCTTCAGCGGATACATCCGGCCCGCTATCTGCACCTCAAATCCACCCTCATCGATCCAGGCCTTGCTTACGCCGCCATCGCGGTGCAAACTGGTGAGCCCGACCATCGCCTGCAGCCGGAAGCCCCAGTCGCCGGAGGTCACATGGCCCACGATCTCCCCGTCTTTCCAAACCGGTTCGTTGTGGATCAGGTAGGGGCCGTCTTTGGCGCCGACGCCTTCGGCGATACAGGAAACCGTCCTGTACTGCGTCGCGGGGCCGCCCGCCTTCTGCGTAGCAAGCGTGGTCTTGCCGAGGAAATCATCCGTTTTGCCAAGCGCAACCGCGAAGCCGAGCCCAGTTTCATAAGGGGTATCGTCCTCGCCGATGTCGTGGCCGAAGTGGCGGAAGCCTTTCTCCAGACGGCAAGCATTCATACCGTACATGCCCATATGGCGCAGGCCCAGCGGTTCCCCTGCTTCCATCAGCGCCTCATAGACACCGGCCGTGAATTCCGTCGGCATCATCAGCTCATAGCCGAGCTCGCCTAGGAACGACCGGCGAATGGCCCAGCCGCGGGCATAGCCCATGTCGATCTCCTGCGCCGCGCCAAAGGGGAAGGCTTCGTTCGACAGGTCATCGCCCGAGATTGCAGACAGGATTTCGCGCGACTTCGGCCCGTGGATGGAAATCAGGCCGTAGGCTGAGGTCGCATCGAAGATCTCGAACCGCCACTCCGGGTCCGCATGGTCGCGGATCCAGGCTTGGTCGCGGATCTGGCTGGGGTGGCCGGTGATCACCATGAAGCAGTCCGGCGCGGTGCGGGTGATGGTGACATCCGCCTCAATGCCGCCGCGGGAGTTCAGGAACTGGGTATAGACCGAGGTGCCGGTTTGCACATCCATTTCCGCACCGCTGACCCGGTTCAGCGCACTCACCGCATCGGGGCCTTGCACCTGGATCTTGGCATACATCGACTGATCGATCAGCACCGCCGCGTCCCGCGCCGCCAGGCATTCCGCCTCGACATGCGGCGACCAGTCCTTCCACCACAGGTTCGGCTCCTCGTTCCAGCCCTTGCAATCCGGGTCGAAATACATGGGAACCTCCCAGCCGATCCGTTCGGCAAAGGCGGCGCCCGCCGCCGTGAGGCGATAATGCAGCGGCACCCGCCGCACGCCGCGGGCGCTGTGGATCTGGCGGCCCGCCCAGGAGACGCCATAGTGGAAGCCCACCGATTCCGCGCTGCGGTCGTGGTTGTATTTGGTATTGCGTTGGAACGGGTGCGCCCGGCGCGCCAGCATTGGCCCCATCCCGCGCGAGGGGGAGCCGTCGGTCATCCATTCCGCCATCGTCAGCCCGACGCCGCCGGAGTTGAGGATGCCGTTGGAGTTCATCCCGGTGGCGATAAACAGGCCCTTGATCTCACTGGTTGGCCCCAGGTAGGGGCGGCCGTCGGGGGTGAAGCTCTCAGGGCCGTTGAAGAAGGTCTGGATGCCCATCTCGCCCAGGGGTGGCATCCGCTCGAACATCTTCTCCAAGTTCGGCTCTACGTGCTCCATGTCGAAGGGCAGCTCGTCGAACTCGAAATCCTCAGGGATGCCATCGGCGCCATAGGGCTTGCCCAGCTTCTCGAAAGAGCCGATCAGCAGCTTGCCGGTGTCTTCCTTCCAATAGGTGCGCTCCTCGGCGATGTTCAGGATCGGCTGATCCTTCGGCAACCCCTCGACCGGCTCGGTCACGATATAGAAATGCTCGGTCGCGTGCAGCGGCACGGTGACACCATGCGCCTTGGCAAACAGATGGCTCCACATGCCGCCGGCCAGCAGCACCTTGTCCGTGACGATCACACCCCTGTCGGTTTCCACCCCGGCAATCTTGCCGCCGCGGACAACCAGCCGTGTCACCTTGGTCTCCTCGAACAGCTGCGCGCCCTGCGCCTTGGCGCCCTTGACCATGGCAACGGTCACGTCGAGAGGGTTCACCTGGCCGTTGGACGGCACGAAGAAGGCGGATTTTACATCTTCAGTTTCGATCCACGGCCATTTCTCCTGCAATTCCGCGCGGGACAGCAGAAAGCTCTCGATCCCCATGCGGTGAGCGTGGTCATGGCTGCGCAGCAGCTGCTCGTGCCGCGCATCGCCAATCGCCAGGTTGATGGTGCCATTGGGCTTGTAGCCGGTTGCCTGGCCGGTTTCCTCCTCCAGCTCGCGGAACAGGCGGGCAGTATATTTGCCCAGCTCGGTCTGGGCGGTGCTGTCGCGCAGCTGGCCGACGATGCCGGCAGCGTGCCAGGTGGTGCCGCTGGCGACCTTGCGCCGCTCGATCAGGACAGCAGGCACACCCCGCTTCGCCAAGTGGTACAGCGTCGAGACACCGATAATGCCGCCGCCGATAATCACCACAGGGGCTTGTTCCGGGAGATTGTAAGCCATCAAATCGTTCCTTCAGCCCGCTGGTGCAGGCAATCCGCAGGTTTCAAACCGGGAGCGGTGAGGCGCCGCGGGGCGCAGGCATCAGCCGCTCTGCTGCAAACCTTGTGGCAGAGAGAATCGATTTTCTGAAATTTTTCGCACCAAAGGTGCTATTATCGCACCTTGCTAAATACCCGCCCGGAGGGCGCACCGGTCAGCGCAGTCTCCAGTTTACCGATGGCGGTCCGCAGCAGCGCCGCCAGTTCCTCCTGCCGGGCTTCGTCCAGGTTCAGGTCGGGAACAGCGATAGCAATGGTGCCTGCCGGGTCTTTGCCATCAGTAAAAAATGGCATCGCGACGCTGGCGACCCCTTCCTCCACCGTGTTGCGGCAGCAGGCATAACCGCGGCTGCGGGTTTCCTCGATAATCTGCAGCAGTTCGTCATCTCCGGTCACCGTGAAACGGGTCAGCTTCCCCCGTTTCAGCTTCAACAGCCGGTCCCGGGTTTTCGCTGAACAGAAAGCCAGAAACGCCAGCCCGGAAGAGGAGGAATGATACGGGTAGGTTTCCGCGGGTCTGAGGTTGATCACATTGCCCCGCGCAGGCAGGGTGAAAGAGGCAGTCGCCAGCCCGGATTCGGCGGGGATGCCAACGTGAACTGTTTCATTTGCTTGCGCTGACAGCCACTGCGTCACCACCTGGGTGGCCTTGACCATCGGCACAGTGGCCTCGCGCAGCCTGGCCAGCGACAGGAAGCCATGACCCAGCCGGTACTTCCGCGTCTCCGGGTTCTGCTCAATGAAGCCATGCTTGCTGAGCGACTGCAGCAGCCTGCGGGTAACAGCCTTGTCCTGGCCGGTGGCGCGGGCCAATTCGTTCAAGCCGATTTCTAGGTTCTCCAGCGAAAACTGGCGCAGCAGAAACATCGCCTTGTCTACGGTTTTCATGGTACGGCTCCCCGCCTGATTTCGGTGGCGGATGCTGTACGTGTGCCCGTCACCCGTCCGGGAGTAGCATATCACCGCCGCAGCTGCGCAATTTTCTGTACTTTAAAAGCAGATTGCGCATCCTTCATCAGTAGTATTTGCAGACCAAAACGCAGGTTTCAGCCCTTTGGGCCTTCACCGCCGGGCATCTGTTCGTCCGAAACTAATACTCGAGGAACCCGCCGCGAAAGATCACTTCGCCCTGCAACTTGGTCACACGATGCCAGTTTCATGCTGCACCCACGACGTAGGGCAGCTTCTGGTCGCGGAAGCGCGGCGAAAATCGTGGCCTGATCTGGCGACAGGACTGGATTTGCAAGGGCTGCTTTCTGCGCTTCGCTGCCCCTGGTTCACCCCGCAGCATCACATGAGGTAGCTGGGCCCTGCCGAAGGTCCGTTTTCGGGAAAATCACCATGGAATTTTGCACCGACAGCATCTTTGGCACTCGCCACCATGTCTATGTCTGCTCCGGGCTGCCTGCCGTCATTCACACCTGGTGCGGCGAATGCCCAGTCAGAGCCCTTACGGTGAATTTGATTTTTTCGCAGCGCGCGCTTGCGGCACGCCGGATACCGCAGATGCAGAAAAGTACGCGCTGCCTCGCCGAATTCAAAGCCGCCATTGGTTGAAGTTTCAGCAAAACTTGACCAGGGAAGGATCGAGGCGCCGGACTTTGCTGCCATTGAGCCTTTGAATTCAGCACGCCACTATCCCACGATGATCTATGTTTTGGCATACCCAGAGTTTGATCCATCCTGCACAGACCGAAATAGCGATTTTTGAACAAAACATGAACCCCAAAGGGCCAAACTCGTTCCACCACACGTTACGCTGGTGTTTGGAGTACAGAGCGAGCGCTTACAGACCATCACAGAGTTGGTCGAGGCAGCTTCAAGCCAATTGCAGGACCCTTCGTTCCCTGGATCAGAGATTGCAGGCGCAATTGCGCCCTTCCAGCAAGCAGACATGAAAAATTACCAGATAGTTGAGCGCAGGCCGTTACCCTGGTTTTGAAATCGAGTGCAGACAGGTTTAATTCTCCGGCGTTCCTGGCACGTCTCGTACACAAGAAGCGGGAGCATACCGAAGGCAGCTCCCTACATTGCCACCACACCTTGCTCTTCACGCCTTTTCAGCGGGAAATTGCACCTGACCCGGGTTCAACAGCAGCTTCCGCCCGCGGGCGGGAAGCTGCGCGCCAGTAGCCCCAGCCCATAATCACCGCGCCGGCAAAAGTATTGCCCAGGGTGACAAAGGCAAGGTTATAGGCGGCACCGACCAGGGAGATACTGTCCGGGTGGTCCGACATCAGCGCCACCGAGAACACCGTCATATTAGCCACGCTGTGCTCGAAACCGGCCGCAATAAAGGCGTAGAGGCACCAGAAAATGATGATGCATTTGGCCACGTCGTCCCTGGCGCGTGCCGAGCACCACAAGGCCAGGCACACCAGCCAGTTGCACAGCACAGCCTTGGCGAACAGCTGCAGCGCAGAACCATGCATTTTCTTCGCTGCCACCTTGTACAGCAGCGCATCCTCGCCTGCGCCCAGGATCAGCCCGCCGCCGCCCGCAGTGAACACGGCCGCCAGCAGCAGCGCCCCGGCCAGGTTGCCGCCCCAGCTGGCCGCCCAGCAGCGCAGCAGGTCGCCGAGGCAAGTGTGGCCGGTCAGAAGGCCCTGCGTCATGTACATGGTGTGGCCGGTGAACAGCTCAGCACCGGCGAAAACCACCAGCGTCAACGCGACACCGAAACTTGCGCCCATGACAATCGGGCGGAAAGCCCCCTCCACGCCCTGCCCCACCGAAAAGATCAGGAGAATTCCGGCCCCGACAAAAGCACCTGCCTTCAGCGCCAGGATCAGGAAGGCCAGCGGATCCGTGCGCAGTTGGAGGCTTTTCTGCCGGGCCAGATATGCAAAGTTCAGGACCGTCTCGGCATAGGTCATGTCACGTCATGCTCCGCATTTGGAACATCCGGCGCTGCCTGACGGCAGCCAGCGCGGATGTCCGAACAAAACCGGGACAGCCCAAATGCAGGCCAGCACCACGGCAAGCTGAAGAAAGGCAAATCCCAGATCCTGCTGGGCAGACACCAGGTAGGAATTGCAGATCCGCAAGGGGGCATGGGTATAAAGGAACCCCAAAACCCCCAGCATCGACAGCGCATTGGCCTTGAGGAAGCCGCGCAGAACGGGGGCCAGCCATGGCCAGCTCAGCCGCAGCGGCACGCCAAGCAGCAAAGGCAGGCTCAGGTATTTGGCGGTCTCCCCGGCTGGCGTCAGCGCCCAGTCCACACTGCGCGGCAGCATCCAGAACAGAAAGGCCGTCAGTGCGGTCAGCAGCAGCGGAACCGCCCAAACACGCCGCCCGCGCATATCCCAGCTGATGAGCACGCCCGCCAGCACCAGCAAGGGCATCTGCACCAGCACATGCTGGACCGGGCTGGCCTCTACTGCCTGACGCAGGGCAATGGCCTCAGCTGCGGCAAGCAGGGCCAGGACGGTCATCTTCATGGCTGCGCCTCCCCAAGATAGGCAACCACTGCCTCCACAGCATCCGTGTCATAGACCGCTGAAAACCGGCCATCGCCGCTGATCACGTGAATCGCTGCGTTATGCTGAAACCCGCCCCATTCGTCCGGAATGACCGTCACATCAAACAGCTTCAACAAGCCTGGAAGATCTTTCTGCGTCGGCCGTGCGATGGTCCACATGATCCCATCAGCCTCATGGGCATCTCCATAGATCGACATCTGCTCCGGCGTGTCCCGCTCCGGGTCGAAGCTGACTGACAGCAGCCGGGCCTGCACCCCTTGCGCCTGCAGGTGGTCGCGGATCCCGGCAAAATCCGCCGCCGAGGTCTGACAAATATCGCCGCAAACGGTGTAGATGAACTCAACCAGCACAACTTCACCCGCTTGCGGCAGCAGTGGCACCTGCCGGCTGGCCATATCCTCCAGAAGCACTTCGGGCACTTTGCGGGGCGACTGCACCACATCCAGCCGCCGCGCCGCTTCGCTGGTGAAGGCCCGGGCCCCGTCCGTGGCCAGCCACAGGATCCCGCCGCCGGCCACGGCGGCGAGAACCGAAGGGAGAAAACGTGCCGCCATCAGCCTTCGCGCCGCCCGAGCCGCGCAACAAAGCGCAGGACAAAGATCAGCGTTCCCAGGACCACCAGCACGCTGAACAAGGTGCCGATGCGGTCATGGGTCAGCCATTCCTCGTAATGCACTGCCCAGCGGCGCGGGATCGAGGCAGCGCCGGAGACCAGGAACACCGTCACGAAACCGGCAGCACCCGCCAGGTAGGTCACAAAGGCCGCACGGTCCAAGCCGCCCATCTGCGAGATCGTCTTGCCGCGCACCAGCCAGGCCATGAAGCCAAAGGCCATCGCAACCTCGCCCAGCAGCAGATAGGTGTGGAAATGGCCCGGCACCCACATGGTGTTATGCATCACCTTGTTGACGCTGATCATCCCGTCGATCGAGGCCGGGATCGAGCCCACTGACCAGCCCGCAACCGATAGCACCAGCAGCGACGCCGCCAGGTCCCATGTCATCTTGGAACCCCTCACATAAAGAAAGGTGGAGAAGGCCGTTACCGCGATCAGGGGAATGCCGCTGAAGTAGGAGACCAGCTGCCCCACCACCAGCATCCAGGGTGGCATCACCACATCCTGCAGCAAATGGTGCCAGTAGACCGCCATTACAAAGATCAGCACCGCGTTCCAGGCAATTGCAAACAGGCGGTTCGATTTCCAGGGTTTGCCGGTGTATTCCGGCAGGATCTCATAGACCGCCGTCACCGCCATGTAGATCGACGCGTTGATGAACACATGACCGAAGAAATAGATCAGGTTCTTTGCAAGGAGTGCATCGACCTCGAACCCCGGCACCAGCAGATGCACCAGGCTTGCCGCCAGCACCGCCGCGCCCAGGATGATGCCGATCGAGTTGAAGATGGTCACTGCCGAGGCCGCCACGATGGCGGGCGGCGGCGGATCATTGTCCTCGCGGCCTAGGATCAGGTTCCAGCCAAGCGCTCGCGCCAGGCTGCCGTAACGGGCATGAATACGGCGGCCCAGCTCCAGGTAATAGAGCAGAAAACCCACCCCGATAGCGGTATAACCCAGCATGAAGGCCGCGGCGGCGCCCGCCTCCCAGGCGCCGCCAGAGAGTGCAGGCAGAGGGAAAAGGAAGGTCCAGGCACCGCCGTAACCGCCGATGAAGATGGCGCCAAGGATCAGCACCACCCCCAGCAGAAACAGTCCCAGGAAGGCCCAGTAAATGCCGCCGGCCAGCTCCAGATAACGGCCGCAGAAGTACCACATGATCGCCGCGCCCGACAGCGCCGCGGTGCCCACCATTCCCGCGCCATGCGCGGTCAGCAGCTGATAAAACAGCGCCGGGTCCAGCTCGATCCACTGGCCCTGCGCCGCGCGCATGATGAGGCCGAAGACCATCATCAGCGCAAACACTGCGCCGGACAGGATCATTGTCAGCTTGACCGCCCCCGCCTGGGGACCGGCTGCTGCCGGTTCAAATGCGAATGTTTCAGATGCAGTGCTCATTTACTCCTCCGCTGCGATGACTTCGAATTCGTTGACCATGTCGTGATGCGCCACGCCGCAGAATTCCATGCACAAGACCTGGTAGCTGCCCGGCTCCTCAAACGTGTGGGTGATTTGCGTGGTGTAGCCGGGGATCGCCTGCACCTGGGCCAGCAGCGTGAGGTCGCTGTTATAAATGCCCATCCCGTGGGTCACGTCCTCGGTGGTGACGCTGAACAGGATCGGCTTGCCGGCGGGGATTTCCGTGGTGTCGATGTCCCACCACCACTGGCCGCCGCTGACATTCACCTCCAGCGCATCACCGGTGCCGGCCAGCGCATGGGGCCACTCCCTCAGCGATGCAACGGAGACGATCACACCCACAATCGTCATCGCCCAGATCAGCCCGGTGCGTTTTGCGTTGGCGCCCGGCCCCGGCGCCGGGCCGCGCGCAGCCCGCGCCGCCAGAACAAAGACCGCTGACAGCGCCGCCATCAGGATCAGCGAGATTATTAGAACAACTGGCTGCATGCGCTGCCTCCATTTAATAAGCATTTTGAATGCCTATTATTGGGTGGTGTGGATACATGTCAACAAAATACGTCTTTTCAATGCATATTAATTGTGGGATGAACGCATATGCAGATCACCAAGTTTTCCGATTACGCCCTGCGCATCCTGATTCACCTCGCCACCCACGAGGACGGGCTGATGACCACCCGCGAAATAGCCGGGATGCAGCAGCTGCCGTTCAACCATCTGGCCAAGATCTCCCAGTGGCTGACCCACGAGGGCTATGTGGAATCGGTCCGCGGTCGCAACGGCGGCATGCGCCTTGCTAGGCCGCCCGAAGCGATCTCTATCGGTGCACTGCTGCGAAAATCGGAACACGGCACGCCGCTGGTGGAATGTATGAAGGAGGACGGCGGCTGCTGCGTGATGACACCGGCCTGCGGACTGCTGCCAATCCTGAGTGAGGCGCAGGAGGCCTTTTTTGCAGCGCTGGACAACCGCACCCTTAAGGACGTGCTGGAAGGAAACCACGGCATGAGGAATCTGATCCGGGCGCTGGAAGCGGAGCAGGCCTTGAAATAGGCTGCGCCCGCCTGCCCGGCCCCAGCCTTTTCAGCCGCTCCTCACTTGGCGGCGCCGGAAACCGTGCCCTCCAGAACCTGCCCGTCCCAGGCTTCAAACGCCACCGACAGATGCCAGGCCTTGAACCCGGCGTAGCCTGCCAGCAGCGCCAGTATCAGCAGGTACATCGCCCTGCGGAAACGCGGGTTTTCCTCTGACGGTTTATTCTCAGTCGGCGGCATCATTGCCGTTCCACAGCACGTAAAGTGTCAGCATCCGGATTTGGGCGTCGCTCAACCTGCCCTCCCAAGCGGGCATGACGCCCATTCGGCCATAGTAGACGCTGCGGTAAACATCGTCCCGGCTGCCGCCATAGATCCACTGGCTATCACCCAGATCCGGCGCGCCGTTTTCATAGCCGCCGCGCCCATCGTCGCCATGGCAGGCAGCACAGTTGTCCTCAAACACTGTCCTGCCCGCTTCGGCCAGCTCCGCGTTATGCGCCTGTCCAGACAGCGACAGCACAAATTCCACTGCCTCCTTGACCTGCGCCTTGTCCAGCATCCCGTCGGCGCCAAAAGCCAGCATCTGGGCGCTGCGGGTGTCGTCATGGGCCGCATTGATGCCATAGCGGATGCTGTACTCGACTTCCTCCGGGCTGCCGGACCACAGCCAATGCCCATCCGTCAGATTGGGAAACCCGGTCTGGCCCGTCAGCTCCGCCGTGTGGCAGGCGGCGCAGTTGTCGGCATATAGTTTGCCGATCGCCTGGCTATAGCGCGCCTCCAGCTCCGGTTCTGCCGCCAGCGCTGCAATGTCCGCGGACTGGAACGGCGAAAAGGCCTGCGCCCGCTCCGCCTCCGCCTGATCCACCGCAGCTGCCACCACCGCCCGCGTGGAATAGCCCAGCAAGCCCTTGGCATAGCCGGTGACCAGCGGAAATGAGGGGTACAGCAGCCAGAACAGCACCGACACCGCAATGCTGATCCACAGCGCCCAGCGGGAGGCCCAGGGCACGGGCGTGTCCATTTCCTTGATCCCGTCCCACTCGTGGCCGGTCAGCTCAGTGCCCGAAACCGGGTCCTTTTCCCTCACTGCCATGGCTGATCCTCCCGCCCGTCCAGCGGGGATTGTGCCGCATCGTCATAGATCCGCCGCCGTGACGGCCAATAGGTCCAAAGCACTGCCGCCAAGAACACAACCAGCAAGTAAACCGCCCCCCAGGTCTTGGAGAACACAAGAACGGCATCATGAGTCATCGGTTGCTCTCCTCCGGGTCCAGTGTATCCAGGTCCGCAAGCGTTCCCAGCATCTGCAGATAGGCGACCAGCGCATCCATTTCCGTCAGCCGCCCGGGCTGGCCGTCAAAGTCGCGCACCTGCACCTTTGCGCCATAGCTCTCTTGCAGCTCGCTTTCGTAGTTCTGCTCGAAATCCGCCTGCCAGACCGCGTCCTTCTCTGCGTTTTCGATCTGGGCTTCGGTATAGGGCACCCCGGCGCGGCTCAGCGCCTTCAACGCTGCGGGCAGATGGCCGGTCGCCAGCCGAGTATCCGACAGAAAGGCATAGCCGGGCATCACCGAACCCTCCACCAGTTCCCGCGGAGCCTCCAGATGGGCCACGTGCCAGGCATCAGAATATTTGCCACCGATCCGCGCCAGATCCGGACCGGTGCGTTTAGAGCCCCATTGGAACGGATGGTCATACATGCTTTCGGCCGCGAGGCTGTAATGACCGTAGCGCTCCACGTCCGAGCGCAGGGTGCGGATCATCTGACTGTGGCAGGCATAACACCCCTCCCGCACGTAGATGTCGCGCCCGGCCAGCTCCAGCGGCGTATAGGGGCGCATCCCCTCGACCTCCTCCACCGTATTCTCGATGGTGAACAGCGGCGCGATCTCGACAATGCCGCCGATCGAGGCCACCAGCAGGATCGCCAAGGCAAACCCGATGGAATTCCGTTCAAGTTTCTGATGCTGTGTGCTCATGGCTAGTCACTCCGCGGGCTGCCGGGGGATTGGCCCCGATTGCCGGGTTTGGGTCTTTCGCGGCCCGCTCACCGTCATCCAGATGTTATAGGCGCCAATGCAGCCACCGATCAGGTAGAGCAGCCCGCCAACCGCGCGCGCGGCATAGTAGGGATGCATTTCCACCACGCTGTCGAGGAAGGAGTAGAGGAACGCGCCATCGGCATCATAGGTCTGCCACATCAGCGATTGGGTGATGCCGCTGTTCCACATTGCGCCGACGTAGATCAGCGTCCCGGACAGGGCGAGCCAGAAGTGCCAGGCCTCCAGCTTCAGGGAATAGACGCCCTCGCGTTTCCACACCCAAGGCACCATCTTGTACATCGCCCCGAAGGTGATGAAGGCAACCCAACCCAACGCGCCTGCATGCACATGGCCCACCGTCCAGTCGGTGTAATGGCTCAGAGAATTGACCGGCCGGATCGCCATGAAGGACCCCTCGAATGTCGCCAGTCCATAGAACAGCACCGCAACCATCATGAACCGCACCGCCGGATCGGTCCGCACCTTGTCCCAGGCGCCGTTGATGGTCAGGATGCCGTTGAAGACCGAGGCCCAGCTCGGCACCAGCAGGATGATCGACATGGTCATGCCCAGGTACTGCACCCAGTCCGGCAGCGCCGTGTAATGCAGATGGTGCGAGCCGGCCCACAGGTACAGGAAGGTGATCCCCCAGAAGCCGACAATCGACATCCGGTAGGAATAGACCGGCCGGTTCACCGCCTTGGGCAGAAAGTAATAGAGCATCCCAAGGAAGCCGGCGGTCAGCAGGAAGCCCACCGCATTATGCCCGTACCACCACTGCGTCATCGCATCCTGGGTGCCCGCAAACAGCGAATAGCTCTTGGGGTAGGCGATTGAGACCGGCACCGACAGGTTGTTCACCGTGTGCAGCATCGCAATCACCACGATAAAGGCCAGGTAATACCAGTTGGCGACATAGATATGCGGCTCCGCCCGCCGGGCCAGCGTTTTCAGGTACAGCGCCAGATAGCCAACCCAGACCACCAGCAGCAGCAGATCCGCATACCATTCCGGCTCGGCGTATTCCTTGGACTGGGTGATGCCCAGCGGATAGCCCGAGGCCGCCAGCACCAGGAACAGGTTGTAGCCCCAGAACACCAGCCACGGCAGGGTCTCGCTCGCCAGCCGTGCCCTTGAGGTCCGCTGCACCACATAAAACGAGGTGGCAATCAGCGCGTTACCGCCAAAGCCGAAGATCACGCCGGAGGTATGCACCGGCCGCAGCCGCCCGAAGTTTGACCAGGACATATCGCCATTCAGCGCCGGGAAGGCCAGCTGCCAGGCCAAGATGTCGCCCACCGCGAAGCCGATGATGGCCCAGATCAGCGCTGCGACCACGCCAAAGCGGATCACCCTGTCGTTATAGGCCTGCGGCACCTCAGCCGGGGATCCGCCCATCCGGTTCAGCATCCACAAGATGCCCCAGCCTGCTGCCAGCGCAATCAGCCAGCCATGCAGCACATATGCCACCGGCACGCCCCAGCCCAGGATCGCCAGCCCGCCTAGCAGCACGAGGCACAGGACGCACAGGATTGCGGAATCTTCCAGGAGAACTCTACGGAGCATCGGGGGCCTCCTGCCGGAAGAAGCGGACTTCGAATTCCACCTGGCCGGGCGCATCCACCGAATGCACCTCCTGCGGCGCAAAAACGGCAGCCTCGCCAGCCTTTATCAACAGGTCCGCCTTGCCTTCACGGCGAAACAGCAACTGCCCGCTTTGAACCGCCAGCTGCCCCCAGACCCCCGCCTTGGTGCTGTGATGCGTGCGCAGCTTTTCCGGCAGGGTATGCTCATTGAAACGCGAGGTGGCGTAATGCACCGCGCCTTCAGGAAGGGCCTCATTCATCTTGCTTCTCCATGAAACAGATCTGCGTAAGCGTGCCAGGTCGCGTAGCCCAGCAGCGGAAAGATTATCGCCAGCCCCAGTAGGCCGGTCAGCACCCCCAGCCCGGTCAGCAGGGTGATCGCCGCCCCCCACCAGACCGACAGCCGGAAGTTATGGGTGGCAGCGTTGAAGCTCAGCCCCATGGCGGAGAAACCATCGATCCGGCGCTCCACCAGCATCGGCAAAGAGAAGGCCGAGACCGCAAACCCCAGCGCTGCAAACAACCCGCCGGTCAAGGACCCGGAAATCAGCAGCATCCAGCCCGCCGGTGTGCTGATCATCAGCACCAGCGTCTCAATGAAGCCGGCAAAGGGCCTGAGGCCATAGACGATGGCGAACAGCACCGTCGCTGCCCGGATCCAGGTCAGGGCAAAGACCATCAGGATTGCGCCCACCAGCGCGATCTGGCCTTTCGAGGCGACCTCGCTCTGCCCGCGCGCCACCGTGTACAAGCCGACCGTGGCAACCGGCCCTACCAGCACCCCGCCCGCCAGCAGCGGCATCAGCATCCAGCCGGTGCCTGTGGCGGCCAGCAGCCAGACTGCCAGCCAGCCCAAGAGCACCAGCGCGCCCCCGTAACACAGCGAATAACCGGGATTGCGGCGCAGGTCGGCCCAGCCTGCCGCCAGCCAGCGCCGCACAACACGGGCAGGCGGCTCTGAGATGATCCGGGCCTTCGAGTAAAGTGGATCCGGCATGTCAGCTATCCCCCGCACTTGCGGCCTGCGCCGCCAGCATAGCACATTCGGCCCCCTGCCTCTGCCGCCAAGCTCATGTCAGCACCGGCGGCGCATCCGCTTCGCGCCGGAAGTTCTCCAGCCCGTAAGACAGGCCCTTGCCTATCCTGTCCGCCAAAGCGGTAAAAGCACGGGCTGTCTCCGGCCTCAACTCCCGCTCCGCGGTATCACGGAACAAAGCCAGCCAGACAGGGAAATGCTCTGGCCGGATTTCCGGATTAGCCAGATGAATCTGCATCGGATTGCCCTCATACCCCGGCTCCCGCAGGATCGCCCCGCGCCAGAAGGCGGCAATCTTTTCCTCATGCGAAGGCCAGTCGCTGACGGCCGGATTGAACACCGGTCCCAGCACCGCATCCGCACGGACACGGGCATAGAAACAACTGACAAGCCTGGCGATTTCTTCGGCTGTCACCTCGAACATCCAGGGCTGCTTTTGCGGCGAATCCTTCATGGCACCACTCCATACATGCATGCAGCATTCATGTATCATTAAATAGGCATTGTAAAGTCGTATTTAAGGCGCCAAAGGGATCATGGACAGTGCCCGGCCACTGACCCGGCGCCTCCAGTTAACCTTATTACTCCAACGCCAGCAGCCATTTTTTCAATGCTGCTCCTATTTCATGCGGACTGGATTCCTGCAGAAAATGCGACCCGGACCCAAGGTCGACATGGGTGAGGTTCAAAGCGTTCACAATCACATACTTAGCGACGGGTGGCGGCATCAGCGCTCCCGGTTGCGCATGAAAGTAAAGCTTGGGAATACCCGATGAATAGAGCCAGTCCCCATTGGCCTCAATTTCCGCTGCGACATCGGCAGGCTCTCCCGCAATCGGGATCTGGCGTGGCCAGGCCAGTGTCGGAAGGCGGTCCTTTACGGCGGCAAACGGCGCTCTGTAGTGCAGAATTTCCGCTTCACTCAAGGTCCGCCCCGAGCCCATTCGGCCAAGCACGGTTTCAACAAAGAAGTTGTGCTGAAGAATCATCGACTCACCCAGCCCTGGTGTTCTGAGAGCCCGGAAAAGCCCGCCAGTGAGAGGGCCCATTGCATCATAGCTCGCAACAGGCACACCAGGCGGGACCAGAGCCTCCATAAAGGCAATTACCCTTACATTCTCCAGGTTCCGCCGGGCGTATCTCATGCCCAGAACCGAGCCCCAATCGTGGACAACCAAGGTGATATCACGCAGCCCCATAGCCTCGATGAAACCGTCCACGTAGCGCACGTGATCTGCAAAAGTATAGTTGATGTCCGGCTTTGAGCTGTCCCCCATTCCGATGAGGTTCGGCGCAACAACACGGTGGTTCTTGGCGGCATAAGGGATGATGTTGCGCCAAAGGTAAGACGAAGTCGGATTGCCGTGCAAAAACAACACCACCGGCCCGCTGCCCTCATCTATGTATGCGATACGTTCGCCCAGAACTTCAGCCGCCTTTTTCTCATAGGGAAATTCCGCGGATACTGGACGGTTGGGAACTAGGGCTTCCGACGCCGCCGGCATGGCAGGCAGTAAAAGCGCAGTGGCCGCAACCCCGGCTGTCAGCGTGCCTGCGGCGTGTTTGAAGAAATCTCTCATCATCGTTTCTGTCCTGTTATGCCGCGTCTTCTTCTGAAGGGTGACGGAGTTTGTTTCTCAGCACGGTCCGAAACACATTGCCAAAGGCCCGAGTGGCAGCCTTGCGGCTCATCAGACGTTTACTCAGATGATAAAGCAGAGAATTTCCCTTCCCTGGAACAGCCAGGCGATGGCGCCCGATCGCTTCGATCGCTGCAGCAACCGCTTCCGGGGCCATTGGCTTGAACTTTGTTCCCGAAAATTCAAAATCCGGCGACAGCTTGGTGTCGGTGAATCCCGGCGCAATCGCGAGCACATCGATACCCGCCGGCTCCAGCTCTGCTGCCAAGCTTTCGCTCAGGATCAGATCGTAGGCTTTTGTTGCTGCGTAATTGGCGATCAGGGGTACGCCCTGAAAGGCAACAATCGAGGAAAGGAATACGATGCCGCCACGCGACCTCTTCGCCATGTCTTGCGCGAAATGGTGGGAGAGCAGAAGCGGGGCGCGCGCGTTAAGATCCAGCGTCATAAGCGCAGCATCAATACTGCTGCTAAGGAACGGCCCCGAATCCTCCCGGCCTGCGTTATTTATCAAAAGACTTACTTCTAGACCGGCTGCCGCATCTTGCACCGATTGCGCTCCGGCATGGGTTGCCAGATCGGCGACTACGATACGTACGTCGGTCTTATGCTGCGCCAACAACTGTTCAGCCAAGGCGCTCAAGTGACCTCCGCGCCGCGCAACCAGGATCAGGTCAAAGCCTTCGGCCGCAAGATAGGCGGCAATTGCTTTGCCGATACCGGATGAAGCGCCTGTGACGACCGCCCAAGGCCCGTATCGGGTGAGTATCCGTTTCTGCTTTGCCATGGTGCAGCCTCCTGGATGCAAAACAAGTGCCCCCCGAAACGGAACCCAAGGCGCTTCAGGGGGTGATCCGCGCCGCTTTAAACGTTGCCAACGGCGACTGGTGAACATGGGTTCCGCTCACGTAGAAGAATGGGGGCTGAGGCACCTGAAACCGAAGTTACTAACCGTTAACGGCAGGCCGCACTCCTGCTCAAAATCATCGAGATTGAAAGCTTATTGACACGATTTCAAATGGTTGCGTCGCACCTGAGTGACATCGCACGCAGCGTGGATTTCAGTCCGCTCTCTCAGGTACTTGGCACCGGCAGCTCGTCCGGTGGCGGGAAACCAAGCCGCCTTACCCGTTACTAACTCCCTTAAACTACAAACCGTCCACCTTAGCCCCGACAATATTCCTGTTCGCAATGATCCACGCTGCACCTGAGCCATCCGGTGCCCGCGGGAATCTGCTGCCCGGAATAGGAGCAGCCTCTCAAGGAAAGGAAACACCATGCCACTGGAAGCCATCTTTGGACTTCAGCTGATCTTCAGTATTGTTGTTGTCTCAGTTATCGCCCGGGTTTACATCGCTCCGTGGCTGTCGGGATTCGCGCACCACGCCGCCTTGGCTATTCTTGTTCTGCCGCACACTATCCGCCACATCGGAATGAGCTTTCAGGTGCCAGGTCTCGTTGGCGACGCTTTACCAAGCGACTTTGCCGCAGCTGCGGCTTATGGCGACCTTGCCAGTGCGGTGTTTGCCCTGCTCGCTTTCCTCCTGCTTCGCTCAGGGGCTTCAGTCGCCATTGGCTTTGCCTGGATCTTCAATCTCTTCGGCTTTATTGATCTGGTCAATGCGCTGCGGCAGGCTGAGGCAATACCGCAGCTTGGCGTAACCTGGTTCATCCCGACTTTCATCGTGCCGGTTCTTTTGGTCACTCACGTGATGATTTTCGCCCGGTTGATCCGAGGCGCACCAACCGCGCAGCCAGGCAGCACAGCACAGACAGGCTGACCCCGCCAATAAAAGTCTCTGGCGCAGGAACCTACTGGCGTCAGAGACTATTGCGGCAGTTCTTCCAGGTAATACCGATAGGCCGCGCTCGCGGCGTAACCAGGGTTAATTTCCTCCATTGCCTGGCGCGCCGTTACCGCCGCCTTTTCATCCGACAGCTCCAGCACATGGACCTTGAAAACATGGTTGGGCAGAAACTCCGGATTGCGCCGGATACCGCGATCAAATGCCCCCAAAGCTGCTATCGGCCTGCCAAGCGCCAGCTGCGCCCGCCCATAAGCAAAGATTGAAGTCACGCCATAATGCGGGTTGAGAGCCATGCTTCTTTCAATTGCCGCCAATGCCTCATCGCCTCTGCCCAGTGCAGACAAGATAAGCGACTGCCAAACATATGCTTCAGCGAAGTTCGGGTTGAGCGCCACAGCCTGGCCGATTGCCTCCGCCGCAGCTTCGTATTGCCCGTCCCAGCGCAGCGCCCAAGCCAGATTTGCATGACCCATCGGCAACGAGCTATCTAGGCGGGTCGATTTACGTGCAAGTTCAATGGCATTGCCAATTGTCTCAGACTTTGACGTAACAAATCCCGCAATAACAGCATAGACAAGGGCGCGTGACTTCCAGGCATAAGCGTCAGCATATTCAGGATCCGCTTCGATGGATGCTCCAAACAGCTCCACTGCTCGGTTCACTCCAGCCCGGGTAAACTGGTAGAAGCTTTCCCGGCCTTGCAGATAGGCATCCTGAGCGATGATGCTAGACGTGCCGCGGCGGGCCAGCTGGGCTTCCGCCTGCCGCGTCAAGGCAATCTCAAGCGCAGCAGCCACCTTGCGGGCGACATCAGTCTGCACCGCGAACACGTCGCCGGTGCTCCTGTCATACCGGCTTGCCCAGACATGCGCTCCGGAGGCCGCGTCAATCAGCTGGGCCGTGATCCGCAACATACTGCCCTCCTTGCGCACACTGCCCTCCAGGACATGTGATACGTTAAGATCACGTGCCACGTCGCGGATGGCAACAGGCCGGTCCTTGTAGGCGTAGGTGGAGTGCCGTGCGATCACCGTCAGCTCGGGAATGATCGAAAGATCGGTTATGATGTCCTCGGTGATGCCATCACTGAAATACGCCTGCTCAGGCCGCGCGCCCATATTGTCGAACGGCAGGACGGCGATGGAGGGCTGCGGTCCCCGGGCCGGCCGGCGGGCAAGATCATCTGCCCGCCATTGGACAACCAACAAAACCATGCCAGCCAAGGCGCATAGCAGCATGAGCGCAGCCCAAGTCCGAAACGCAAGTCGGATCCGCAGCTGCGGCGTGCTTTCCGGTTCCCGCCTCAGAACCCGCAAACGCGGTGCGTAGCCGCCTTTCGGCAAGTCGATCAGTACGGCGTCCTTCAGGCCGCGCCCGGTGTAGTATTCGGTTAATTTTGACCGGAGCCGCCCAGCTTCCACCCGGACAATCGCGTCGATTGCCGGATCGAAGGAGGCATCGCGGTCAAATACGTCCACGCCAAGAGAAAATTGAGAAAGTTCTGCATCGCGCCCCTCAAGCACGGCCTCGACGATATAGCTCAGAAACCTTTTCTGCCGTGGCCCTTGCGCAAACTCCGGGGCTTCGAGAATCCGCTTGAGCTGATCGCGTATTAGCTTTGCATCTGCTTTGCTCCACTCTGAAATCGCACAGTCTCCAACTTAAGGCGCCGCAAAGTCTTATACCAACTCCGGGGCCTGGCATCCATTGCTCCAGCCCTGGCGCTGCCCGCCGCTGCAAGCAGCGGGTGCGGTTCAAGCCGGATCGATCACTCCGCCGCCACCGGCGAGCCCGCCGTCGGCACCGGCACAACTCCGGCCCGCGGTTTCCGCCCTGCAAGCAGGCTGAAGGCAGGCGGCACAAAGTAAAGCGAGACAATCGAAGACAGCAGCACACCGCCGGCAATCGAAACAGCGAAAGGCGGCCAGAACCCGCCCCCGGCCAGGATCAGCGGCAGGAAACCCCCGAAAGTAGTTATCGTTGTTGAAATGATATGTCGGCTAGAACGCATCACCACGCCACGGATCGCATCCCGGTCTCCGCGCGAAGCTGCCCGGTCTTCCTGCAGGGCAGTCACGATGATGATAGCTGCGTTGATCGACACTCCGATTGCTCCGATCACCCCGATCAGCGCCTGGATACCGAAAGCGTAGGAAAATACTTCCAGCGGCAGCAGGCTCAACCCCATCGACAGACCTGCTACCACAAGGACCACACCGCTTAGCCGCCAAGAATTGAAGGTCAGTACAACAGTAGCAACCGTCGCCACCACCACCAGCCCCATGACCGACATGAGATTACGGATTGTCTCCTCCCGCGCGTCCCCTTCGCCGCCCCACTCAATGCGGTAACCAGGCGGCAATTCGATTGGATCTTTGGCCAAGACCTGCTGGAACTCGGAAAGAGCCATATCCGGAAGCACGCCATGAGCCAGGAACCCCTGAACCGCGTTCACGCGCTCGCCGTTGCGGCGGGCAATCGGGCTGTCAGAAGGTTCCAGCCGCAAACCGCCGAGCGCCAGAAGCGGAATGCCCGGATTGGCAGCCGCCAGCTGCTGAGCACCTGGAGGCACGATTTGCAGCGCCGCTAGCTTGTCAGCGGCAGCCCGCTCCGGACCGGACAAACGCACACGCACCGGCAGTTCCTCGGCCCCTTCCACCAGAGATCCGCCCAAGGCACCTTCTGAAAAACCCTGCAATTGCCCAGCCACATCGTTCAGGCTCAACCCGGCAAGCCGTACCTTGTCCTCATCAAGATCGAAGAGCAGCTTAGCGGCTCCGCCGGCCAGCACAGTGCGGCTGTGAATCACACTGTCCACACCGGCCATCCGCACGCGGGCTTCTTCGCCCAGGGCGCGGAGCACTTTCAGGTCCGGTCCGACAAGCCGCAGCTCAAGCGGAGCATCAACCGGGGGCCCTTGCTTCAGGCCGCGCACCAGGACGCGTGCCTGCGGCAAGGCGGTATCGAGCGTTCTTTGCAGTTCCGGAATAACCCGGGCCGTCGCCTCCGGAGAAACTGTAGTCACCAGCGCCTCCGCAAAGAGCGCGTCATTGTCCCTGTTGTTCAGCATGTTGTAGTAGAATGCAGGCGCACTGCGTCCCACGACCCACTGAACCTGGGTAATACCTTCGACCCGGTTCAGAACCTTGTCGGCGGCAATCGCCGCGTCCCGTGTTTGCTCGATCGCGCTGCCGTCAGCCAGTTCCACCTGCACATGGAACTGGTCGCGATCCACTTCGGGGAAGAACTGCGGACGAAGTGTCGGAAATGACAGGAAGGCAACAACGGCCGGCGCCGCAGCACACAACATTGCCAGCCGCGGCCAGTTCAGCGCCGCGGCCAGGCTGGCATCGAACAGGCGGTCGGCTGCTTTGCTCCGGATCCCTGATTGCCACCATGCCTGGCCTTCGCGCCCATCGCTCAGCGCAAGTCCCGCGATGGCGGGGGTGACCGTCAGAGCCAGCAGCAGCGAGCAGACCAGCATGACGATAACCGAGACTGCGATTGCACCAACAAAGTCGCCGGGAGGCCCGGGCAGCACCATCATTGGCACAAAGGCCAAAACCGTGGTGACGGTCGAGGCCAAAAGCGGCAGTGCCAGCCGCCGCACCGCGCCGCCAACGGCGGCTTGCGCCGGAACCCCCGCCTGAAGCCGCTGACGGACCTCATCTGTGGTCACGATGGCTGCATCGACCAAGAGACCCAGCGCCACGATCAGCCCGGTAACCGACATCTGGTGGATGGTCATGCCCAGCATCTCAAGAATTGTCAGAGACATCAGGCTGGTCAGCGGCAGCATGGCGCCAACAATCAGAGCAGAGCGCCAGCCCATCGACACGAACAGGACCGCAATCACCAGCGCCACACCAACGGCCATGTTCACCGCGACTTCGGTCAGACGCTGTGCGGTATATCTGCTTTGATCGAACAGCAGCTCAAGATGCAAGCCGCCAGGCAGCTCAGCCTTCATCTCCTCGATTTCTGCCCGGGCTGCGTCGGCCCAAACATCAACTTGCCGGTCGTCTTCGGTCTTGGCGCCAACCAGCACCGCGCGTCGGCCATTGACATAAGCCAGCGCCGCAGCTGGCATCTGTTCGGTCCGCAGCACGGCAGCAACGTCGCCAACCCGGACCGCTTGCCCCGTTGCTGCGGTCCGCAACGGGATGTTCCGGATCCGTGCCAGACCGTCGATCTCCCCCGCCAGCTCGACCAGATAGTCGGAGGCACTGCCGCGAACCTGCCCGGCCGGCACCTTGGCGTCGGCCTGCGCGATACGGTTCGCCACTGCGCCCGGTGTCAGCCCCAGAGATGCCAGCGCATCCGCATCAACCTCGACGCGGATCTCCTCCGTCGCTTCGCCGTAAAGGGCCACCAGCTTGGTATTGGGAACTTGGCGCAGGCGCTCCTGAAGATCCTCCGCATACCTGCCAAGGATACCAGGGGCGGCCTCCGCCCCGCCAGCCGCCGTGATAGAAGCCAGCATCGTAAAGGCACCAACCCGGTCGTTGTCGAATTCCGGCTCCGGCACGCCGCGGGGCAATTCCCGCCCAGCGTCCGCCAGCGCATCGCGCACTTCCGACCAGACCTGTTCGATCCGAGCATCCGGAGTGAAGTCCGACAGCTCGATCTGCACAGTTGAAATTCCCGTCCGCGATACCGAAGAAATCACGTCGACCTCCGAAATCTCTCGCAGTTCAGCTTCGATTTTCTCTGTAACCAGCGCTTCGACCCGGGCCGGATCGGCTCCAGGATAAGGTGTTATCACCGTTGCAAAAAGATTGGTGATCGTTGGATCTTCCTGCCGCCCGATGGACTGAAAGGCAATAGCCCCTAGCGATGCGATGACGAGAAGCGCGAGGATCAGAATGCGAGGGCGGCGGTACAGATACGTTTCCATGGTCAGCTCCCGCCAGCTATGGTGACGGCCTGGCCGTTGCTGAACTTATGCGCTCCGGACCGGACATACAGAGCACCACCGGCAAATGTGCCGCGGACAAATGCACGCCCGTTTTCAACATGCAGAACTTCAGCAGCCTCTCGGCTGATGATCTGCGCCCCTTCCATTTCTACCACCGTCAGCACCGACCAGAGACCGTTGCCCGCATCACTCAGCGCTGTTAGGCCAACCCAGGCACCGCGGCCCGGAACCCGCCGCTCCATCTGCAGCCGCACCATCTGCCCCATGGCCAACTGCGTGTCCGCCGGCAAGTCAACCAGAACTGCAACAGTGCGCGTGGCGTGATCCATATCTCTGGAAACGGCAACTACCCGGCCTTGGAGTTGCTGGCCCAGATATTCCAGCTCAAGCACTTGCGATACCCGAAGCGCCGCGGCCCGGTCAGGAGGAACACCGATGCGGGCTTGAGGCCGGCTGGTTTCCTGCAACTGAACAATTGGAGTGCCTGCATTGACGACTGCGCCTTCGTCCGCCAGCCGCGCGGCGATACGCCCGGCGTAAGGAGCAGCCACCACAGATTTCTCGATATCCAGCTCCACCAAGGCAATAGCAGCATCCAGCGCATCTCTGCGTGCCTTGAGAGCTGCTAGGGAAAACTGCGCCTCATCATTGATCTGGCTGCTCGCCCAGCCCTCACCGGCCAGTTTCGCCCGCCGCGCCGCGGTGCGCCGGGCCAGCTCTATTTCGGCGTTCAACCCCGCCCGTTCCGCAGCCAGCCGCGTGCGTTCGATTTGCAGCGGCTTTGCATCCAATCGGGCCAGCATCTGACCCTGAGCCACTTGGCTGCCCTCTTCCACCAGGATCTCTTCTATCAGCCCGGCGCGCTCCGCCGCAGCGAGTGTTTGGCGGGCAGGCTCGACCCGTCCCGCAAAACTTTCCCGGATGACATAGCCATCGTCGACCGTCAGCTGCCCAGTTAACGCAATTGCGGGTTCCCCAATGCTGCCGCCCTCGGCCTTGACTGCACGTGCGTGCAATGTCTGAACTGCCACCGCGCTGCCAGCGAAAACCGCCAGGCCAAAGACTGTGGCTACAGGCCAGCCGCGAAAATACTGTTTCTGCGATGTTATAGGCATGGCGTGCTCCTTGGCGGCAAATAAGTATCTCTTACTTATATCGAGTGCTGCCAACATGGTGTAAGATACTCTTACTTTCAAGAAGCTGATGGAGTAGAAATTGGCAGCCGCCGCAACCGCTCAAGGGAACCCGATGACTGAGCCGCAATCCAAGAAGAAATTCCATCACGGTGGTCTCAAGACCGCCCTGATCGATGCAACCATTGAAATGATCCGGGACAGGCGGGTTGAGGACGTTAGCGTCGCCGATGCCGCTCGCGCCGCCCAAGTTTCGAGCGGCGCACCCTACCGGCACTTCAAGGACCGGGATGAGCTTCTGGCAAATGTCGCCGCCGAAGGCTTCCGAAGATTGTCAAAGGCCAAGATTACTGCCTTTGGCAAACATCCGAAGCACTCAATTGAAAGCCTGATTGCTGGTGGCTGCGCCTATGCTGAGTTCGGCTCGGACAATCCCGAACTGTTTCACCTCATGTGGGCGGCGGCCCGCAACCAGGATACCACTGATGTCGCGCGCGTGGCCAGCAACGCGACATACAACACCTTCATTGAAGAACTGACGGGGATAATGAAGGCACAAGGCCTCGGCCATCTGGACCCGCATGAATTCGGAACGCCTTTGTGGGCAATGGTGCATGGGTTTGCAAGTTTGCTGATCGGCAAACCTGCAATTCTGGACAGCAGCCGCCAGGCGCTCAGAAGCCGCATAGCAGATGCCACTTGGGCTTACGTCCGGGGCTATCAGACCGGTTAGAACCCTGGCTGCAGCCCGCTACTGGCTTTCTGCACAGACTAGTTCTGGACTACGTAATACCGAACCGGTTTCTCCGCCGACAGGTATCTGATCCGGCAAATTGGGCTGCCACGCTGGATTAACGAGGGCAATCCCCCTCGACGTTCGCGCGACAAAGCCTGGCACTATTGCATGGCGCTTCAGTCCGCCCCGCTTACAGGCACCAGTATCGGGCAATTTGTGCAGGCGCGGCTGTCGCACAGCCGGCAGGTCCGCAGCTTGTGCGTGTCGTCACCGGCAGCAGCTTGCAGCAGTTTTTCCAGCAGCCGGGCCAGGTCCTATTGTTCGTCAGCGGACAGGCTGCCGGTCACTGCCTCCAGTGCGGCCAGCCGCTCGCGCAGTATGTTCTCCCGAGCGGCTTGGCCGGCTACTGTGAGATAAAGCGCAATGCTGCGCTTGTCGTGCTCCGCCGCCTGTCGTCTGACAAGGCCGTCCTCGGCCAGCCTGTCGATCAGGCGCACCGTGCCCGTATGGGTGAGATCCAAAAGCAGGCTCAGTGCGTCATTCGACAAACCTGGCTGGTGGCCGAGCGCGCAAAGCGCCGCCGGCCCTTCTCCGGAGCGGTGGAACTGCCTCGCCAGAACCGTCTTCAGCTCATCGTGCAGGCAGAGCACCGCCGCCCCCAGTAAATTCGCAGTCCGCCGTGAATCATCCGTCATACGGACAATATGTGACTCACACACTTGATTTGGAAGGGGTCATTTATATATGTGACTCACACACTTTTATGGGGAAACCTGGTCTTCCCCCACTGAAGTGGTCCTCCGCTATGTTTAGTAAAACGGAGGAAACGCATGGCCAACAAGCGACCAAAGCCATAAGAGATTGTCACGAAGTTGCGGCAGGTTGAAATACTGACCGCGCAAGGAATGCCGCGTCTGGATGCGATCCGGCAGATTGGCGTGACTGAACAGACCTATTACCGCTGGAAGAAGAAGTACG
>NZ_JWLH01000019.1:75464-76475 GCF_000813925.1 Leisingera sp. ANG-S5
ACAAGCGGGTCGAAAGACTGTGGCGACGAGAGGGGCTGAAAGTGCCCATGAAACAACCAAAGAAGGGGCGGCTCTGGCTGAATGACGGATCGTGCGTTCGGCTACGGCCAGAATACCGTGATCATGTTTGGTCTTACGACTTCGTGCATTGCCGGACTGATGACGGAAGGGCGTTCCGCACGCTCAACATCATCGACGAATACAGCCGAGAATGCTTGGCAATCCGCGTGGATCGCAAGCTGAACTCCGGCAACGTCATCGATGCGCTGAGCGACCTGTTCATCCTGCGCGGCGTGCCTTCGTTTATTCGGTCTGACAATGGCCCGGAGTTCGTTGCGCAGGCCGTGCAGGACTGGATCAAAGCCGTCGGTGCAAGGACGGCTTACATCGAACCCGGCTCACCCTGGGGGAACGGATACTGTGAAAGCTTCAACGCCCGGTTCAGGGATGAGTTCTTGAATGGCGAAATCTTCTACAGCCTGCGAGAAGCTCAAACCCTGATCGAAGAATGGAGGAAACACTACAACACGAAACGCCCACATAGTGCTCTGGGCTACCGCCCTCCGGCCCCGGAAACCATCGTCCAGATGGACCAAAGGCCGGTCATGCACTAACAATCAAATTGGGCCACTCAAGTGGGGCTGATCACGCAACAAGGGCGCTGCGGTCTGCACTAACCGCGCCACCATCGGCCGGGCAGAAGTGGAAGAGCGAGTGCTTTCCGGGCTGAAGCAGCGCCTCCTGGCACCGGACCTGCTGGCGCAGTTCGCGGAGGAATACCGCAAGGCCTTCAACGACGCCGCCGCGGGGGCCTGCCAGGACCGGCAGAAGGCCGAACACTCCCTCAAAAAGGTGGAGAGCCGGATCGCCAACATCCTGACAGCTATCGAGGACGGCATGTACACCGCCTCGATGAAGGACAAGATGTCTGAGCTGGAGGGTGAGAAGGCCCGCCTGGAGGCGGTCATCGCTGACAATCCGGAGCCCCCTGCCCTGCGGCTGCATCCGAGC
>NZ_JWLH01000002.1:0-13126 GCF_000813925.1 Leisingera sp. ANG-S5
CTTTTCAGGGGAGCACGTCAAAGATTTTACTGGGCAGAATTGCAAAGTAGGTGACGAATTTTTTTTTGGGGGGGGCTGTGCGATAACCCCTTGATTTTATTATGTCGAGTTTCGTCGAGTTGCAAACTGTTGAGGGATTTTACAACACACCGTGCCTTTTCCGGATTCCACAATTTCGGTTTTCCAGCCTGAAAAATGAACCATGAAAATAAGGGCGGAGCACAATGCTCCGCCCTCATTCGTTCTTACACTGGCCTTGTTGTTAGCTTTTGGTGCGCGCGGTATTCCCGCGGCTCTTCTTGATGGTGCCTTCGGATCTCGTCTGCAAAGCAAGTCGATGGCGCCGGGCAATACAAGGCTTTCTAACGTCTGGTTCTGTCGCTTGGCGAGTGCGGCGCCGCTTCAGACTCCGGCTTGGCTGAAGGGCGAAGCCGCCGCCAGCCTAGCCGGATGGAGCTCCACGCCGCCTCGGAGCGTTTGCGTGGCGCGGGCGGGATCAGAACCGCAGCGACAGGCAGGACATGCCGCCGTCCAGCTTGGCGCAGTCGGTGTTGTCGATCTCGACGATCTCATATCCGGCCTTGTCCAGAACTTCTGCCGTGCGCGGGAAGCCTGCGGCCATCAGCACCAGGTTGTTGAAGCGGATGGCGTTGGCGGCGGCTTCCTCACCTTCGGCCACATGCAGCACCCGGTAGCCTTCGAAACAGCCGGAGGCGTCGAGGCGCTTGGTCGACAGAATGGTCTCGGCGTCCATCAGCGAGCAATCGGTCTTGAAGTGCAGAACGCCTTCTGGAGTGAACACCTCGCGCAAGGCATGGCCCCATTCGGCGGTGATTTCAGCAAGCTCGGCAACGCCTTCCGCGTCGGTCCGGTCGGACCGGCCGACCAGGATCTCCTTGCCGGTCACCAGAATGTCGCCGCCTTCGATGTGGCCGGGTCCAGTGATTTCGCGGACATCATCGTAGCAAGCGCGCAGGGTGGGGGCCATTTCCGCCACCTCACCCAGCCGCGACGGCGCGCCGGGACGCATCAGGATCGCGCCCTGCGGCAAGCAGAGGGCAGTGTCCTCGACAAACTGGGCGTCGGGGAAGGCCTCCAGCGGGTCCAGTTCGATCACCTCGGCGCCGGTGCTCCGCAGAGCGGTGACATAGGCAGTGTGGGCGGCCAGCATGCTGTCGAGGCTTGGATTGCCGGTATCTTCGGCACGCAGGCCTGCAGCGATGGTAGAGGCGGGGCGGCGGGTGATGGCGCGGGTGAACTCAAAGGTTGGGTTTCGCATGAGGTTACTCCTGTCCCGGAACGGGTCCGGGGATGTCGATTTCGAGGATGGAGGGGGTGCCGCGTGCGGCGCATTCCTGAAGAGCAACGGCAACGGTCTGCGGGGTCATGGGAACACGGCTGAACGGAATTCCGAAAGACTGCGCTGTGGCTGCGAAATCCGGCGGGGTGGGGTCGCAGCCGACAACCGCAACGTCCACGGCTTTCATTGAGGAGGCGATCTCTCCATAGCCGCGATTGTTCCAGATCACGAAGGTAATGGGCAGGCCTTCATCCACCGCGGCCATGATCTCAGGCAGCGAGAACTGGGCGCCGCCGTCGCCGGCGATGCAGATCACATGCGCAGATGGATCGGCAATCGAGGCGCCGATGGCGGCGGGAATGCCATAGCCAAGCGCGCCATAGCCGGTGGCAGCATTGAACCAGCCGCCTGGGCGGTCGTGGTCGTAGGAGAGGTTGCCGGCATAGATCGGTTGGGTGGAATCGCCCACCATCAGGGCATTGGGCACCGTGTCACGCATGGCGTTCAGCACTTCCACTTGCCGGCGGTAGTCCGGGCCGATCTCTTCCAGCGCGGCGGCGCGTGTGTGTTCGGCACGGGCCGCGCCTTCGCTGTGCTTTGCTGTGCCGGGCAGCGCATCAAGCAGCGCGGCGATGGCCGCATCAGCGTTGCTCTGGATGGCAAGTTCAGCCTCGTGACGGGCAAGCTGGCCCGGGCAGAGATCGATTCGGATCAGCCCGGCCATGTCAGCCATGCTGCCGGTGGCATACATATCGTAATCTGTCGGCCCCAGCTCGGTTCCCAGCGCCAGCACGCAATCGGCGTCTTCGATCAGTTCCCGGACCGCTTGCAGGCTGGGGCTGGCCGGGACGGTCAGCGGGTGGCCGTGCATCAGCCCGCGGGCGTTGACGGTTTGCACCACAGGCGCGTCGAGGCGTTCGGCCAGGGCCTGCAAGTATTGGTCTGCGGTTTTGGCGCCGCCGCCGGTCAGGATCACAACTTTGCCTGCTGCGCTCAGCCGTTTCGCGGCATCGGCGATCTTGGCCGGATCCGGCGCCATCTGCGCTTCGGCGGGCTTGGAAATGCCGTTTAGCGACGTGGCACCTGCCACGTCCAGCGGCACCTGGATGTGCGTGGGCCCGGGGCGGCCAATTGCAAAGGGCGCGAAGGCGCGATCCAGGGCGGGCTCCAGCTCTTCGGGCCGGGAGACATGTTCTGAGGTCAGCGCCACGGCCTTGGCCAGTGCGTGCTGGTCGGGCAATTCGTGCAGGTGGCCGAGCCCCTTGCCCAGCGTTGCGCTGTCGTTGACGCCGGACACCACCAGCAGGGGGACTGAATCTGCGCGGGCCTGGGCCATCGGAGTCAGCGTGTTAGTGAGGCCAGGGCCGGTGATGACAAAGGCCACCCCCGGCTGTCCGGACACCCGGGCATAGCCATCGGCCATGAAGCCCGCGCCCTGTTCGTGGCGGGGGGTGATATGGCGGATGCCGGAGGCCGCCAGGCCGCGGTACAGCTCCACCGTGTGGACGCCTGGGATGCCGAACACGCAATTCACGCCGCGCGCTTTCAGCCCGTCAACCAGGGCTTCACCAACTGTTTTCACGGTCATGCGGCGCCTCTTGCAAAGCGGTTTGCGTGGGCGGTGATCCGGTCGAGCGCGGTGGCAAAGCTTTCGTCATCAATCGTCAGGGCAACGCGGACCCAATCACGCAAGCTCTCGCCAAAGGCGGAGCCAGGCATGACAGCGACGCCGCCATCCAGAAGGCTCCAGGCATAGGCGTCGCCGTCCATGCCGGTAGCGGAGACGTCGATCAGCGCGAACATGCCGGCCTCGGGGTGGTGGACGCGCAGCCGGGTTTCGGCGTGCAGGCGTTGTTCCAGCAGTGCGGCGCGGGCAGCGAATCGGGCGGTCATGCCTGCGGCGACAGAGGAGCCTTCGCGCACTGCCTTTTCTGTCATGTCGGCGATGAAGGGCTGGTTGCCGAACAGCATGGTTTCCGAAACCGGCAGCAGGGCGGAGCAGAAGGCCTCTGGCCCGGCGCACCAGCCGCTGCGGAAACCCGGTGCAGCGTGGGATTTGGAGATCGAGGAGACTGCAATCACACGCTCGGCCAGCGCCGGGTCGGAGAGGGGTGAGACAAATTCAGCACCCTCAAACACCAAGTGCTCATAAACCTCGTCGGAGATGATCCAGAGGTCGTGTTTCATTGCCAACTCGCCGATTGCGCGCAGGTCCTGCGGTGTCAGGATGGCACCGGTCGGGTTGTGCGGGGTGGTGAGCAGGATGGCGCGGCTGCGCGGGGTGATGCGGGCGGCGATGTCGCTGGCCTGCATCCGGAACCCGGCCTCGGGCCGCAGCGGCACCGGCACCATGTCCGCACCAGAGGCGCGGATCACGCCTTCGTAGGTGGCATACATCGGGTCGCCCACCAGCACCTCGGTGCCGGGCTCGGCCACGCCTTGCAGCACCGCATAAAGCGCGGTTTGGGTGCCGGGAAAGCAGAGGATGTTTTCCGGCCCAAACTCCCGCCCGCGGCTGGTAGAATACGCCTCGGCCAGGGTGGCGCGCAGATGCGCCTCGCCGCGGCCGTCGGAATAGCCGGTGCGGCCTGCGTGCATCGACTGCGCGGCGGCCTCAACCAGTTCGGGCGGGGTTGGCACGTCCGGTTCGCCGATGGTCATTTCCACCAGGTTGGCACCTGTTGCAGCCAATTGCCGTGCCCGTGCGTGCACTTCCCATTTGCCGCCGCCAAGCCCGGCCAGCCGTTCGGTGATTGCTGTCAGCCTCATCAGGTTTCAGCCTCCTGCTCCAAATCCAATCCAGTGATGGCGGCAACCGATTGCCGTCCTATTTCAACAAGTTCGCCTTGCGCAAAGGCATCCGGCAGGGCGCCGCCCTCCAGCCACAGGCCGTCGATCACCGCGTTGCAGGCAATCGCGAGCTGGCGCAGCCGGGCCGCCGGGGCGGGGCGGCCGGCCTCTTCCAGTGCGGCGGCGATCAGGACCTCGAGCCGGTCACGGAAATAGGCGTAGGTGCGCTCGTGGGTTTCCTTCATCTGCGGGTCGTTCTGCACCTTGTTCAGGAAGCTGGCCCACAACGCCAGCGCGCGCGGATCAACCACCGGCGGCGTCAGCGAGCCATCGACAAAAGCCCTGAGCCGCGCCCGGGCGCTGCCTGCCGCCGCACCGGGGGCGAAGGTCAGGTCCGTCATCTGGTTCATATGGTGTTCATAGGCCGAGATGATCAGCTCTTCCTTGGAGCTGAAGTAATGCCGGATCAGACCCTGGGTGACGTCGGCGCGCTGGGCGATGCCCCGCACCGTGGCGCCGCGCACACCGTTCTCCGCCACCAGCTCCAGCGTGGCGAGAATCAGCGCTTCCTTCCGGGCTTCGGCGGATTCGCGTTTGAATTTGCGGCGCTCGTCGGTCACCTCAGCTCCTGTTTTTGTGCTGGCGGAGAAATTATACACTTGCATAATTACGCGAGTCGCGGCTTACTGCAATCGGAAAATTCGGGAAGACGCAAAGATGGACACAGCCACAGCAGCCGCATCCTCACCGGAGACAGACACGCGCCGGGAGGCAATCCGGGTCGAGGACGTGCACAAGTCGTTCGGAAATCTGGAAGTGCTGAAGGGCGTTGATCTGACCGCGCAACAGGGCGATGTGGTGGCCATCATCGGCGGCTCCGGCTCCGGCAAATCCACCATGCTGCGCTGCATCAATTTCCTGGAGACGCCAAGCTCCGGCAAGATCGTGATCGGCGGCGAGGAAGTGGCGATGCGCGGCGACGGCAGCCCGGCCAATCAGAAACAGATTGAACGAATCCGGACCAAGCTGGCGATGGTGTTCCAGCAGTTCAACCTGTGGACCCATCGGACGCTGCTGGAAAACGTGATCGAGGTGCCGGTGCATGTGCTGAAGGTGCCCAAGGCCGAGGCTATCGCGCGGGCGCACGAGCTGCTGAACCGGGTGGGGCTGGGCGGCAAGGAGGACACCTATCCTGCCTATCTGTCCGGCGGTCAGCAGCAGAGGGCGGCGATTGCCCGGGCGCTGGCGGTGGACCCGTCGGCGATGCTGTTTGACGAACCGACCTCGGCGCTGGACCCGGAACTGGTGGGCGAGGTGCTGACGGTGATCCGCGACCTGGCCGCCGAGGGGCGTACCATGCTGCTGGTTACCCATGAAATGAAATTCGCGCGCGAAGTCGCAAACCACGTTGTCTATCTGTACCAGGGCCGCATTGAAGAGCAGGGGCCGCCTGCCGAGGTCTTTGGCAATCCGCAATCAGACCGGCTGAAGCAATTTCTAAGCTCGGTCGCCTGATCCACTACCACCAAAATAAAAACCAACTGGGAGAATAAGATGAAACTGAAAGCATTGCTTGCCGCTGCCACTGCGGCTGCCGCTCTGTCCGCCGGTGCCGCGGCTGCGGAACAGGTGAAAATTGGTATCGCTGCGGAACCTTATCCGCCGTTTGCCTCGCTTGACAGCTCCGGCAACTGGGTCGGCTGGGAGGTCGAGGTGATCGGTGCGGTCTGTGCCGCGGCGGAACTGGACTGCGTGATCACGCCGGTGGCCTGGGACGGAATCATCCCGTCGCTGACCGGCCAGCAGATCGACGCCATCATGGCCTCCATGTCGATTACCGAGGAGCGGATGAAAACCATTGATTTCTCCGACCCTTATTACAACACCCCTGCGGTGATCGTGGCAGACAAGTCGATGGAGATCGATGCAACCCCGGAATCGCTGGCGGGCAAGATTGTTGGCATTCAGGCCTCGACCATCCACCAGGCCTATGCGCAGGAATACTTCAAGGATGCCGAGCTGAAGGTTTACCAGACACAGGATGAAGCCAACCAGGATCTGTTTGCGGGCCGCATCGACGCGACCCAGGCGGACAGCATCGCGATGGCGGATTTCGTTGGCTCGGACACCGGCAGTTGCTGCGAGATCAAGGGCGCGGTTGCGGATGACCCGGCGATCCTGGGCCGCGGTGTCGGTGCGGGCGTGCGCAAGGGTGACGACGAACTGCGCGAGGCGCTGAACAAGGGCATCGCGGCGATCCTGGCCGACGGCACCCACGAGAAGATCACCGCCAAATACTTCACCACCAGCATCTACTAAGGTGCTGCCGTGACCGGACTGTTCGAACTACTGGGCCTCGGCGCCAGCGCAGAGCTGCTGTCGCTGTCGGGCTGGGGAGGCAACCTGTTGCGCGGGCTTGCCAACTCCCTGCAGATCGCCTTTGGCGCTTTTGGGCTGGGGCTGGTGATCGGGCTGTTCGGGGCCTATGGCAAACTCTACGGCGGGAAGGTCACGCGTGATCTTCTCGCCATCTACACCACGGTGATCCGGGCGGTGCCGGAACTGGTGCTGATCCTGATCCTCTATTACGTGGGCAGCGATATCATCAACAAGATCTCTGAAGGTCTGGGCGGCGGCCGGGTTGAGATCAACGGCGTTGCGGCCGGGATCTGGGTCTTGGGCGTGGTGCAGGGGGCCTATGCCACTGAGGTTCTGCGCGGCGCCATCAAGGCGGTGCCGGTGGGCCAGATCGAGGCGGCGAAATCCTATGGCATGCCCGCCTTCATGATCATGCGGCGGGTGACGATCCCGGCGATGATGAGCTTTGCGGTTCCGGGGCTGGCAAACCTTTGGCTGATTGCCACCAAGGACACGGCGCTGCTGGCGGTGGTCGGCTTCAACGAGCTGACACTGGAAACCCGTCAGGCGGCAAGCAGCACGCGGGCCTATTTCACCTTTTTCCTGGCCGCCGGGTTCCTGTACCTGATGGTGACGCTGTGCTCCGGCGCGGTCTTTGCCCGGGTTGAGAAATGGGCACGGCGCGGCCAGCCTTCGCTGAAGGGGGGCACGCGATGACCGGTTTGAAGGATCTGATGCAGCCGCACCGTATCGTGATGATGCTGGTCTTTGTGGCGCTGGTGATCTGGTGCGCCTTTGCGCTGCGCTGGGACTGGATCCCGAAATACGCGCCGCTGGCGCTGGAGGGGCTTTGGGCCACGATCTGGATCCTCGCGGTCTCTACTTTCCTCGGCTTCATGCTGGCGGTGCCGCTGGGGTTGGCGCAGGCGGTGGGACCCTGGTACCTGTCGATCCCTGCGCGCACCTTTTGCACCATCATCCGCGGCACGCCGCTGCTCTTGCAGATCTGGCTGCTTTATTACGGGTTGGGGTCGCTGTTCCCGCAGTTTCCGTGGATTCGTTCGTCTGAGCTGTGGCCCTATCTGCGGCAGGCCTGGCCTTATGCGGTGCTGGCGCTGACCCTGTCTTATGCGGGCTATGAAGGCGAAGTGATGCGCGGCGCGTTTTCCGGCGTCGCCAAGGGGCAGCTGGAGGCTGCGAAGTCCTTTGGTATGCCGCGCTTCACCATGTTCCGCCGGATCTGGCTGCCGCAGGCGGTGCGCAACGTGCTGCCGACCTTAGGCGGCGAAACCATCCTGCAGCTGAAGGCGACGCCGCTGGTGGCGACGATCACGGTGATGGAAATCTATGCGGTATCCTCGCGCGTGCGGGCCGATACTTTTATCGTCTATGAGCCGTTGTTGCTGCTGGCGCTGGTTTACATGGCCATCGCCGGGGTGATCGCATTCGCTTTCCGCCGGTTTGAGAAAGGCTGAAAAGACGGGTGTTTAGCGCGTTTTCCGGACCGGATGATTTTGGTCCGGAAATTCTGATTTATCTGACATACATCAAATAACGGCACTAAAGTTCCCTCTAGTGTCAGCGGCGAATGCAGCAAGAGATTCTTGTAACAGATGCCGCGTACCTTTCTCATACCTTCCGCTTGCGGCGCCGGACTGTTCCGGCGGCTGGCGGGTATGTGCGCCATCTTCATGCTGGTTCTTCAAGCCGCCTTTCCCGGCGCAGCTCAGGCTGCTGTCGGCGGTGAGTGGATCGAGATCTGCGGCGAGTTCGGTGTGGTTGAGATTCAGGTCGCTGCCGGAGACCGCGAAGACAACAAGTATTGCCCTAAGTGCAGCACTTGTGCCCTCTGCGCTGCTGAAACCGGGGCCGGGCCGGTATTCCATCATGCATTCGGTGCCAGCCGGGTGGCAGGCCGCATAGTTTTGCTGCCTACGGGCGCTGCAGTGCCGCCGAACCCGGCGCAGTACTGGCATGATGGCCGCGGGCCTCCGCTGGTGAAAAAGATAGAATCCGAACGCGCCTTCCGCGCGTCCGTGGCTGCCACTCAAAACAAAGGAGAGGCGCCATGGTCCTGACACGCGCCTTCCGGGGCTGGCTGACAGCCCTTGTGATGACACTCACCGCTGTATGTGCGGTGACCGCTGAGGCAGACAGCCTCGACTCCTTCCTGACAGAACTGGCACCCGCTGATCTGGTGCCCGGCGCCGAGGCATTTGGCCCGGTGCGCAGTGATGTGCCGGTGGCGCCGGTGCTGAAGGCGGGCGAGACGGTTGCCTATGCCTTCCTGACCTCAGATTTCGTGGGCACCACCGGCTACAGCGGCAAGCCGATCCATGTGGTGGCCGCGATTGACAACGATGCGGTACTGACCGGCGTGAAGCTGGTCAAACACTCCGAGCCGATTGTGCTGATCGGCATTCCTAATTCCAAGATGGTCAAGCTGACCGAAAGCTATGCCGGGCTGGATCTAAAGGCCGAGGCGGCGGCGGGCGGCGATGCCCATGACCTCGACATCATTTCGGGCGCGACGGTCACGATCATGGTGATCGATGACAGCCTGGTGCGGGCTGGAATTAAAGTGGCCCGCGCGCTGGGGCTGGGCGGCCTGTCACCGGTGCAGGCCGACGGGCCGAAGCGCGAGGTTGATATGGCCCGCGAAGAAGTTTCGGACTGGACCACACTGGCAGGCGACGGCTCTGTTCGGCGGATGACGCTGGACGTGGGTCAGATCAACGCGGCCTTTGAGGCCACTGGCGATCAGCGCGCGATCAAGCGGCCGGAGCCGGGTGCCCCGGACGACACCTTCATTGACATGCATATGGCGCTGGTCTCTGTGCCGTCGATCGGCAAGTCGCTGCTGGGCGAGGCGGAGTACCGGAACCTGCAATCCTGGCTGAAGGAAGGCGAGCACGCCATTCTGGTGCTGGGACGGGGCAGCTACAGCTTCAAAGGCTCGGGCTATGTGCGCGGGGGCATCTTCGACCGCATCCAGCTGATCCAGGGTGATGCCTCGGTGCGGTTCTTTGACAAGCAGCACAAGCGGCTGGGGGAACTGGCAACTGGTGACAGCCCCAGCTTTGCAGAGCTGGACCTGTTCAAGATCCCGGCAGATGCGGAGTTCGACCCGGCTGAACCCTTCCGCCTGCAATTGCTGGTGCAGCGGTCCGTGGGCGCGCTGGAGCGGACGTTCCTGACGTTTGATCTGGGCTACAAGCTGCCGGAACAATATCTGCTGCCTGCCGCGCCTGCGCCCAAAGTGGTGGAAGACGACACCGGTGAGGCGGCTGCGAAGGCCGCGCTTTGGCAGCGGATCTGGAAGGACCGGACGCTGGAAATCAGTGTGCTGGGTGTGATGCTGCTGGTGCTGACGGGGGTGTTTTTCTTCCAGTTCCAGGCCACTGTGAATGCGCGCACCTTCTACTGGTTCCGGATCGTATACCTGACTGTCACCCTGGTGTTCCTGGGCTGGTATGCCAATGCGCAGCTGAGCGTGGTGAACCTGATGGCGCTGGCTGGCTCCTTGCGCAGCGGCTTTTCCTGGGATGCCTTCCTTCTGGACCCGCTGGTCTTCATCCAGTGGTTTGCGGTGGCCGCTGCACTGCTGTTCTGGGGCCGCGGTGCATATTGCGGCTGGCTGTGCCCGTTCGGCGCGCTGCAGGAGCTGACCAACAAGATCGCCCGCGCCTTCAAGGTGCCGCAGATCACTCTGCCGTGGGGCCTGCATGAGCGCCTGTGGCCTGCGAAATACATGATCTTTCTCGGCCTGTTCGGCCTCTCGATGGTATCGATCCCGCTGGCCGAAACCTATGCCGAGGTGGAGCCGTTCAAGACCGCGATCATTCTGAAATTCGTGCGCGACTGGCCGTTTGTTGTCTTTGCCTTGCTGCTGCTGCTGGCCGGGCTGTTCATCGAGCGTTTCTACTGCCGCTACCTGTGCCCGCTGGGCGCGGCGCTGGCGATCCCGGCGCGGGTGCGGATGTTCGACTGGCTGAAGCGCTACCACGAATGCGGCCACCCCTGCCAGACCTGTGCCAACGAGTGCCCCGTTCAGGCCATCCACCCGACCGGTGAGATCAACCCGAATGAATGTGTGGACTGCCTGCATTGCCAGGTTCTGTACCAATCCGAAGCCAAATGCCCGGTTGTGATCAAACAGCTGAAACGCCGGGCCAAGACCGGCAGCCCGGGTCCGGAGATTGCTCTGGGCAGGCCGCCTGCCAATCACCCCAACGCGAACAGGACAAAAGTTTCCTGAAGGAGGACGTTATGTCTGAAGAACTGAAAAACAAACTGCCCGTCACCCGCCGCGGCCTTCTGGGGGCCACCGCCTCCGGTGCCGTTCTGGCGGCCACTGGCGCCGGTTCCGCACTGCTGGGCGCGAAGCCCGCGCAGGCTGCCGGTTTCGGCCTGGAGCCGGGCGAACTGGATGAATACTACGGCTTCTGGTCGTCGGGCCAGACCGGCGAACTGCGTATCATGGGTGTGCCGTCCATGCGCGAGCTGATGAGGGTGCCGGTGTTCAACCGCTGCTCTGCCACCGGTTGGGGCCAGACCAATGAATCGCTGAAGATCCTGACCGAAGGCCTGCTGCCGGAGACCAAGGAATTCCTGGCCGCCAACGGCAAAGTCACCTATGACAACGGCGACCTGCACCACCCGCATATGTCGTTCACTGACGGCACATATGACGGCCGCTACCTGTTCATGAACGACAAGGCCAACACCCGCGTCGCCCGCGTGCGCTGCGACGTGATGAAGTGCGACAAGATCATCGAGATCCCCAACGCCAAGGACATCCACGGCCTGCGCCCGCAGAAGTTCCCGCGCACCGGCTATGTCTTTGCCAACGGCGAGCACGAAGCGCCGCTGATCAACGATGGCCAGATCCTGGATGATCCGTCGCAATATGTGAACATCTTCTCTGCCATCGACGGCGACACCATGGAAGTCGCCTGGCAGGTGATCGTCTCGGGCAACCTGGACAACACTGACTGCGATTATCAGGGCAAATACGCCTTCTCGACCTCTTACAACTCGGAAATGGGCATGAACCTGGCCGAGATGACCGAGAGCGAGCTGGACCACGTTGTTGTCTTCAACATCAAGGCGATTGAAGAGGCAATTGCGGCAGGCGACTATCAGGAGCTGAACGGGGCCAAAGTCGTGGACGGGCGCAAGGAGTCCGGCAAGAACTTCACCCGCTACATTCCGATCCCGAACTCGCCGCACGGTGTGAACGCTGCACCCGACAAAAAGCACATCATGATCAACGGCAAGCTGTCGCCGACGGTTTCGGTCATTGATGTTGAGAAGGTCGATGCGCTGTTCAGCGACAACGCCGATCCGCGCTCTGCCATTGTGGCGGAACCGCAGCTGGGCCTTGGCCCGCTTCACACCGCCTTCGACAACCGCGGCTATGCCTACACCACCCTGTTCCTGGACAGCCAGGTGGTGAAATGGGACATCGCCAAGGCGATCGAGGCCTATGCCGGCGCCGATGTGGACCCGATTATGGACAAGGTTGATGTGCAGTACCAGCCGGGCCACAACTCGACTTCCATGGGTGAAACCGCCGAGGCAGACGGCAAGTGGCTGATCTCGATGAACAAGTTCTCCAAGGACCGGTTCCTGAACGTCGGCCCCCTGAAGCCCGAGAACGAGCAGCTGATCGACATCTCCGGCGACAAGATGAAGGTAGTGCACGATGGCCCGACCTTTGCCGAGCCGCATGACTCGATCCTTGTTCACCGTTCTAAGGTAAACCCGGCGAGCACCTGGCAGCGCAACGACCCAATGTGGGAAGACGCGCGCAAGCAGGCAGAGGCGGATGGCGTCGATCTGGACGACTATCAGGACACCATCATCCGCGACGGCGACAAGGTGCGGGTCTACATGTCGAGCCAGGCGCCGAACTTCAGCCTGGAGAAGTTCACGGTGAAGCAAGGCGACGAGGTCACTGTCTATGTCACCAACCTGGACGACATCGACGACCTGACCCACGGCTTCTGCCTGTCGAACTTCGGCATCGCTATGGAAGTCGGGCCGCTGGCAACTGCCTCTGTCACCTTCAAGGCGGAGCGCCCGGGCGTGCACTGGTACTACTGCCAGTGGTTCTGCCACGCGCTGCACATGGAAATGCGCGGCCGGATGCTGGTCGAGCCGCGGAGCGCGTAACCATGAAACGGCTCCTGCCCATATCCCTGGTTGCGGCCCTTGCCGGCCTGGCGCCCGCGTGGGCGGCGGATTGGGATGTGCCCAATCGGGCAGGGGCCATCGCTGAAACACTGGCGCAGGCGGCGGATGGCGACACCCTCCGCCTCGCCCCCGGCGAATACGCCGAAACCCTGGTGCTGGACCGGCCGGTGACGCTGGACGGGCAAGGCCATGCCACGTTGGACGGACAGGGCAAGGGATCGGTGATCACTGTGACCGGACCGGGCGTGACCGTTCAGAACCTGACCGTTGCTGGCTCCGGCTCCTCGCATCAGGAGATCGACAGCGGCATTAAACTGACCAAGACCGCAAAGGCGCCGCAGATCCTGAACAATGTGCTGCTGGGCAACCTTTACGGCGTGGATATTCACGGCGCTAAAGACAGCCTGGTACAGAGCAACCGGATCGAGGGGCGTCTCGACCGGCACATGAACGCCCGCGGCAACGGGGTTTATGTCTGGA
>NZ_JWLH01000002.1:13190-240994 GCF_000813925.1 Leisingera sp. ANG-S5
ACGATATCCGCTTCGGCCGCGACGGGATCTTTGTGAACAGTTCCAAGAAGAATGCGTTTACGAATAACCTGTTCCGCGACCTGCGTTTCGCGGTGCATTACATGTACGCCGATAATTCCGAGGTTTCGGGCAATGTCTCGATCGGCAATCACCTGGGTTATGCGGTGATGTTCTCGAAACGGGTCAAGGTGACCGGGAATGTCTCGCTGAATGACCGCGATCACGGGGTGATGCTGAACTATGCCAACCAGGGCGAGGTGCGCGGCAACTATGTGAAAGGCGCCAAGGACAAATGCACCTTCCTCTACAACGCGCACAAGAATGATTTCTCCGGCAACTGGTTCGAGGGCTGCGGCATCGGCATCCACTTCACCGCGGGCAGCGACGGCAACCGGATGGTTGGCAACGCCTTTGTCGGCAATCGGCATCAGGTGAAATTTGTCTCCACCAAATGGGTGGAGTGGAGCGAGGCCGGCCAGGGCAACTACTGGTCCGACTTCGCGGGTTTCGACGTGGACGGGGATGGCATCGCCGATGCGCCCTACCGTCCGAATGACAGCATGGACCATGTGCTGTGGACACAGCCGGCGGCGAAACTGCTGATGGGATCGCCCGCGGTGCAGCTGGTGCGCTGGTCGCAGTCGGCGTTCCCGGCGCTGCTGCCCGGCGGGGTGATCGACAGCCACCCGCTGATGCGGCCAGAGCGGCCTGGGGCCGCCAGAAAGGTTGAACAGGATGGATAACTCTCCGCTGCAGATCCGCGCGCTGGACAAGTTCCGAGGCAAGACACAAGTGCTGCATGGCATCGACCTGGACATCGCGCCGGGCGAACGGCTGGCGCTGTTAGGCCACAACGGCGCGGGCAAGTCGACGATGATCAAGGCGGTGCTGGGCCTGATCCGGCATGAGGGCGGAAGCATCCGCATTTGCGGTGCGGCGCCCGGCAGCGCCGCGGCGCGGGCGGCCACTGCCTTTCTGCCAGAGGCGGTTAGTTTCCACCCGGCTCTGACCGGGCATGAACAGCTGGCGCTGTTTGCCCGCCTTGCCGGTGAACGCGCTGACATCGAGGGCCTCTTGGAACGGGTCGGGCTGGGCGAGGCAATGCACCGCCGCATCGGCGCCTATTCCAAGGGGATGCGGCAGCGGCTGGGGCTGGCGCAGGTGCTGCTGGGCCGCCCGAAATTGGCGCTGCTGGACGAACCCACCAGCGGGCTGGACCCGATCTCGCGCCAGGACCTTTATGCCATCATCAACGAGCTGGCCGAACAGGGCGCGGCGGTGCTGATCGCCTCCCACGCGCTGACTGAGGTGGAGGCGCGCACCGACCGTATCGCCATTCTGCGCAAGGGTGTGAAAGTGGCGGATGACACGCTGGCGGGCCTGTCGGCCCAGGCCGGGCTGCCGGTCAAGCTGCGGGTGCAGGCCAGCGGCGCGCACGCCGACCGGATCGCAACAGAGACCGGCGGGCGGCGGATCAACGGCGCCTCGGTCGAGGTCCTGTGTTCACCGCAGGACAAAATGGCCGAGCTGCGCAAGATCGCAGCCATGGGCGATGCGGTGGCCGATATCGACATGGTGCCGCCGCGGCTCGAAGACCTCTATCGCCATTACTCCGGGGAGGACCGCAAATGAGACGTGCCTTTGCCATTGCCCGCGCCGAGATGCTGATTCTGCGCCGCAACCGCTGGCTTTTCATGGCGACGCTGATCATGCTGGCCTTTGCGCTGGCGTTGTCCTTTGCCGGATCGGCGCCGACGGGAACGCTGGGGGTGGATATGCTGACCGTTTCGGTCGCCTCGATGACCACGCTGTCGGTCTACCTGGCGCCGCTCCTGGCTCTGATGATGGGATTTGACACGGTGGCGGGCGACCGGGACCGGGGCAGTCTTGCCCTGCTCCTGGCCTATCCTGCGGGCCGTGCGGAGATCCTGCTGGGCAAGCTGATGGCGCATCTGGCCGCCTTGTCTGTTGCCATGTGCATCGGCTTTGGCGCGGCAGGGGCCGTGGCCGCCTGGTTCGGCGGTGCAGGTACAGAGAGCTTTATGGCGCTGGGGCGGCTGGTGCTGACATCAATCCTGCTGGGTGCGGTGTTCTTGGTGCTGGGCTATGCGCTGTCGGCGCTCAGCAGCAGTGCAACAGCTGCCGCGGGTCTGTCTGCGGGCGTGTGGCTGGTGTTTGTGGTGCTTTATGACCTGGGACTGCTCGGGGCCGTGGTGATGGACAGCGGCGGGGTCTTTACCCAGAAGATTTTCCCCTGGGTGATGGTTGCCAACCCGGCGGATGCGTTCCGGCTGTGGAATGTCGCAGCCTCCGAAAGCGTGGCCCTGTCCAGCGGCATGGCTGGGGCTGCCAGTGCGCTGCCCGGCTGGGCCGCACCGCTGTCGCTGCTGCTGTGGCCCGCGCTGGGCTTTACGCTGGCCTGTGCCGCCTTCCGGAGGGTGGAGCCATGAAACGCCTGATCCTTGCGGCTGCCTTGGTCCTGTCCGCATGCCAGGAGGAGGAGGCCAAGACGCCGCCTGCGCCGGTGGAGCTGACCGAAGCGGCGCTCAGCTACTTCTGCCAGATGAATGTGGCTGAACATGGCGGACCCAAGGGGCAGATCCATCTGGACGGTTTCCCTACACCGCTGTTCTTTGCCCAGGTGCGCGATCTGGCGGCCTATGTGAAAAGCCCGGAACGTGATGCGGAGATCACCGCGATATATGTGAGCGACATGGGTGCAGCACGAAGCTGGGAACATCCCGGCACTGAAAACTGGATTGATGCCAAGGGTGCGCATTTCGTGGTCGGATCCAACGCCGCTGGCGGCATGGGCGCGCCGGAGGTTGTGCCATTTTCCTCGCCGGAAGAAGCTGCGCGGTTTGCCAAGCGGTATGGGGGCACTGTTGCCGGGTTTGACAGCATCCCGGACGAGGCGGTGCTTGGACCGGTTGATCTGGACCAGCAACTGGAGACGCCGTCCTGAGAACGGCGCCTCCCTAAGGTATTAAACCGTCTCGGGCATCAGCCGCATTTCGGCGGCGATGGCGTGGCCTTCCATTCCTTCCATTCGGCTGATCCGCGCGGTGCGCTGGGCCAGTTCATGCGAGGCGGCGGCGTTGCAGCGCTGCCAGGTCACGGTCTTGGTGAACTTGTGCACTGACAGCCCGCCGGTATAGCGCGCCGCGCCGCTGGTCGGCAGTACGTGGTTGGGGCCTGAGCTCTTGTCGCCGAAGGATACCGTGGTTTCCTTGCCCAGGAACAGCGAGCCATAGGCGGAGAGGCGGTCGAGCCACCAATCTAGGTCTTCGGCCTGCACCTGCAGATGTTCGGGTGCATAGCGGTCGGCCACTTGGGCGGCCTCCTCGCGGGTTTCGCACAGAACGACCTCTGCGCGTTCGTGCCAGGCGCGGTGGGCGGCGGAAAGGTTGGGTTCAGGCAGCCTGTCGATCAGGCCCTGTACCCGGGCCATGACCCCAGTTGCCAGAGGTTCGCTGGTGGTGATCAGCCAAACCGGGCTGTCGGCGCCGTGTTCGCACTGGCTGACAAGATCCCAGGCGACGGTCTCTGCATCGGCGGTGTGGTCGGCAATCACCAGCGAGTCGGTTGGACCTGCAAACATGTCGATGCCAACCTCTCCGAACAGCATCCGTTTGGCCTCTGCCACATAGGAGTTGCCGGGGCCGACCAGAATGTCGGCAGGCTGGGCGCCAAACAGGCCCTGGGCCATGGAGGCAATGCCCTGCACCCCGCCGAGGTTCAGGATCAGGTCTGCGCCGCATAGGTCCATGGCATAGACGATAGCATCGGGGATGCCGCTGCCGGGGCGCGGCGGCGACACCGCTGTGATGTGGGACACGCCTGCCACCTTGGCGGTGGTGATGGTCATCAGCGCGCTGGCGATATGGCTGTAGCGGCCGCCCGGCACGTAACAGCCGGCACTGGATACCGGGATCTGCTTCTGGCCTGCGATCAGGCCGGGGATCACCTCCACCTCGCATTCACCCATCGTGGATTTCTGCGCCACGGCGAAGCGGCGGATGTTGGCATGGGCAAACTGGATGTCGTCCTTGGTTTGCTGCGATACCCGGTTGCAAGCGGCGCGGCGCTGGGCGTCTGTGACCACGATCGGACCGGTCCAGCCATCCAGCTTTTCCGCATAGCGGCGCACGGCCTCCTCGCCCTCGCGCTGGATATTGGCCAGCATCACTGCAACGGTATCGCGGATGTCGCTGCTTTCGGTGGCAGGACGTGCCTGGGCCTTTTTCAAATAAGTGATTGCCATGTCATGTTCCTCGAAGGGCCGCAGAATGCGCGGGGAGCGCACGGCGCGGATTGCGCCTAAGACAGCTGCTGACAGGCTTCATGGTCAACCCGTGGCCGGCGGGTTTCGAAAAACACGGATGTTTGTTTCGAATAGCAATAGCGGTCAGCCGGCGCCCGACGGCAGGGTCCGGAACTCTTCGCCCAGCCAGGGAAAGCGCTGGGTGATCGGATCGGTGAAATGCAGGCGCAGTGACTTTTGCAGGGCTTCATGAATGAGCTGGGAAGTGGCCGCGGGGTAGACGCTGGTTGTAAACAGCGACACCGTGCGGGCAAAACTTTTACCAGGAAAGCGCACGACCTTGACCTTGTCGTGGAAGCGCTGGGCGCGATGGTAGCTGGCGGCGGTGGTGACGGTCCAGCCGCTGTCTTCGGAAACCAGACCTATGATGGATTGGTTGCATTCCAGTTCAAAGCGGTTGGGCAGAGCGATCTTGAGCCGGGTCAGCTGGGTTTCGATCTGCTTGCCAATTGTGTGGTCGCGGGAATAGCGCAAGAAGGGCAGCGGCGCGTCAGCCTTGGTCAGATCCTCGACGCTGCCGGAATAGCCTGCCGGGACAACCAGAATGAACGGGTCGCGCATCAGCGGGTATTCGATCAGATCAGGGAGCAGCCCGGACGGGCGGGTGGCAACGCCTGCATCCAGTTTCTGCGCCTGCAGTTTTTCGATGATCTCATGGCTGGGGCGGGTGTAGTGCCGGAAGCTGCACCGGGGCAGCGCGGTGGAGAGGAACTGGAACAGCTCCGGGCCGACTTCATTGTCGAAGTCATCCAATAGGGCCATGCGCAGATCGGTTGCGTGCTGCCAGCTGCCGGAGCGTATTTCTGCTTCGCCCCGCCTCAGCGTCATCAGCCCGTCGTAGACATAGCGGGCAAAGACCACGCCTGCGGGTGTCAGACCCATCGGACGGCGTGTGTGATCCACCAGATCAACGCCAAGCGCGCTTTCCAGGCTGCGCAGATGATTGGACACGGTGCTGATCGAGAGCCCGGTTTCTGCTGCCACTTTTTGTATAGACCCGGACTTCGAAATCAGCTGAAAAACTTCCAGCCAGCGCAGGCTCAGCGTTTTTTGCATATGCGGCCCTCCTTAGGGTTTGCATATGCTATCCTCAGAAATGCGCCAACACATCCGAAAAAATCGAAACTGAGTTTTACTTTCCGTGCATGAGTAATTTTATTCTACAGCGAATTCTCTTCCCGGATAAGGTTTGCCGTGCAAAAATTAGAGCCTTAAGGCCCGCATAGAACGGGTCAGGCGTGACAACTGGGAGAACCAAAAACATGATCAAAAAGTATCTGCTTTCAACAGCCTGCGCAGCCGCAGCCGCGATTTCAGCAACACAGGCCTCAGCTCTGGATGAGATTACCGTGGCCTATTTCCTGGAATGGCCGATGCCCTTCCAGTTTGCCAAGGCCAACGGCACCTACGAAGAAGAGATGGGTGTAAAGATCAACTGGGTCTCATTTGACACCGGCACCGCAATGTCTGCGGCGATGGCCTCAGGCGATGTGCAGATTGCCGTCAGCCAGGGCGTTCCGCCGTTTGTAGTTGCGACTTCGGCCGGTCAAGACATCCAGACGGTGGATGTGGCGGTCAGCTACTCTGACAACGACAACTGCGTAGTGGCTGAAGCGCTGGAGATCGACAAGACCAACGCGGGCGAACTGAACGGCAAGAAGGTTGGCGTACCGATCGGCACCGCCGCGCACTACGGCTTCCTGTCGCAGATGGCGCACTTCGGTGTTGATATTGGCTCGATGGAGATCGTCGACATGGCGCCTGCCGATGGCGCAGCGGCATTTGCCCAGGGTAACCTGGACATGGTTTGCGGCTGGGGCGGCGCGCTGCGGCGGATGGTGGAGCATGGTAATGTTCTGCTGACCGGCGCCGAGAAAGAAGAACTGGGCATTCTGGTATTTGACGTGACCAGCGCGCCGGCAGGTTTCATTGCGGATGAGGGTGCGCTTCTGAGCAAGTTCCTGAAAGTGACCGCAGATGCCAATGCAATGTGGAATGCGGGCGACAGCAAGGATGAGATGCTGCCGGTGATTGCCAAGGACGCAGGTATGGACCTGGCCGATGCCGAGGCCACCATCGCAACCTTCAGCTTCCCCTCGGCTGAGGATCAGCTATCCGAGAAGTGGCTGGGCGGCGGCGCGCAGAACTTCATGAAGGGTGTGGCGGATGTGTTCGTGAATGCGGGCAGCATCGAAGCGGCGCTGGATTCCTATGACGGTGCCGTGGACAGCGGACCTCTGGAAGCCGCTCTGAACTGAGCCGTCATGTTTTGACTAAGGCGGACGGCCCGGATCCCGGGCCGCCCGCATCCGCATTTGCAGACCGGCTGCAAACTGGCGCTAACAGGAAGGGGAAGCGATGTCGGGACTGGACATCAAGAGTGTCTCCATGCGTTTCGATCTGCCCAATGGCAGCTCGGTTCAGGCGCTGAAAGACGTTTCATTGAATTTGCAGGCGGGAGAACTGCTGTCGGTGCTGGGACCGTCGGGCTGCGGCAAGACCACGCTGCTGAACATTTTGGCCGGGTTCCTGGCCCCCACCGAAGGCGAGGTGGAGCTGAACGGCCATGTGGTGACTGGTCCTGACGCTGAACGCGGCATGGTGTTTCAGAAAGGCGCACTGTTCGAATGGATGAACGTGCGCGACAACGTGGAATTTGGCCCCCGGATGAAGGGGATGGGCAAGGCGGAGCGGGAGAAGATCTCCGACCATCTTCTGGAAATCGTCGGCCTGCAGGATTTCAAGGAAAAGGCGGTTTACGAGCTGTCGGGCGGCATGCAGCAGCGTGTGGCGCTGGCACGCTGCCTGGCCAATGAGCCGGATGTGATCCTGATGGACGAACCTCTGGGTGCGCTCGACGCGCTGACGCGTGAGAAGATGCAGGGTCTGGTGCTGAAGCTGTGGAAGGAGACCGGAAAGACCATCATCCTGATCACCCACTCGGTAGAGGAGGCGCTGCTGCTGGGCGAGCGGCTGATCGTTATGGCGCCGCGGCCCGGCCGGATTCACCGCGAGTACCAACTACCCTTTGCTGAGCGCGGAGTGAATGCGGACCTGCGCGACGTCAAGAAATCCGAAGGTTTTGCCGAGACCCGGGATGAGATCCTCTCGATGATCTGGGAGATGGAAGAGGAGATCATGGGCCGGACGGAGCAAGTGGCATGAGCGTACTTCTGTTTTACATCGCGCTGTTTGCCGGTGCCTTTTTCCTGGTGCAGGTTATCCGCAAAGGAATGCAGTCGAGGCAGGACTTCACCAGCCTCAAGACCGTGACCTTCGGCGACGAAAGCGCGGTCACGCCGGACCGTGCGGCGTCGATCATATCGGTTCTGGTGATTTTCGTAATCTGGGCGGCGTTTACCGGCTCCAAGCTGTTCCCGATTCACGTTCCCGGGCCATTCACCGGCGAAACTGTATTCACGTATACCTTGGAAAACGCGGATGGTGCCACGGATGACGCAGATGTCACCGTGCGGGTCTTCGGATTTGGCGAGGACGTCGAGAAGTTCGAAGTCGAGGGCGGCAGCGGCTTTGCCGCGAATGATGCGCTGGCGGCCCAGGCAGGGCGTTCAACCACGCTGCTGTTTGACAAGAATGACGAGGCCAAACGCCGGGACGGCGCAAAGATCGTGGCGATCAATGGAGAGCCGATTGCGATTGGCGGCGCGGTCGACACAGGAGACGGCACCGTGACGCTGACCGGAAAGGGCGCAATCAGCTTTACTCCGGACAGCGGCATGCAGATGAACCCGATCTGGCTGCCGGCCCCGGAAACCGTGGTGTCGAGATTCTTTGAGATTGCCAGTGAGGGCTATCAGAATTTTTCGCTGTGGCAGCACCTGGGCTGGTCGCTCTTGCGGGTTGTGGCGGGCTTTGTGACCGGCGCCATAGTCGGTATCCCGCTAGGCTATGCCATGGGGCTATCCGGCTGGTTCCGCGGCTGGTTCGATCCGATTGTCGAGTTCATGCGGCCGGTGCCGCCTTTGGCGCTGATCCCGCTGGTCATCATCTGGTTTGGCATCTGGGAGACCGGCAAGATCGTTCTGCTGTTCCTGGCGGCGCTCTGGATCATGACCATTGCGGCGCGTGCCGGGGTTTCGGGCGTGAACATCTCCAAAATCCATGCGGCCTATTCGCTGGGCGCTTCAAAGTGGCAGATCATGCGCCATGTCATCGTGCCGAACTCTCTGCCCGAAATCTTCACCGGCGCGCGGGTTGCAATGGGGGTTTGCTGGGGCACGGTTGTGGCGGCTGAGCTGGTTGCAGCGCAGAAAGGCGCCGGCATGATGATCATTGCGGCGTCCAAGTTCCAGCTCACGGATATCGTGATTATGGGCATCGTACTGATCGGTATTATCGGCTACGGCATTGATATCCTGATGCGCAAGGCAGAGAACTGGCTGGTGCCGTGGAAAGGCCGAAGCTGACCTGAAAACTGCAGCGCAAAATAACAACGCCCGGGGACGGTCCCGGGCGTTTTGCTGTTCAGCACAGGATCAGCTGCGAATGCGGTCAAATCCTGGATCATATGGGGAGGGAGCGATAACCGTAGCGGCAACCAGATCCCCGCACAGATCAAGCTGCATGGCGCTGCCGGTCGCGGCAAGTTCCGGATCCACAAAGGCATAGGCCAGATTCATCCCTACCCTGTGGCCCCAGTCGCCGGAGGTCACAGTGCCCACAACTTTATTCCCTTGAACCAGCGACGCGCCGCCATGCGCCGGAGCATGGCTGGCCTCCACCTTCAGAGTGACCAGCCTCTTGCGCGCACCTTTTGCCTGGCGTTTCTGCAGGGCTTTCCTGCCAATAAAATCACCTTTCTCCAGCTTCACGAAACGGTCCAGCCCCGTCTCAAAGGGATCGAACTCCGTGATCAGGTCGGCCTTCCAGTGCAGAAAGCCCTTCTCCATCCGCATCGACTCGACCGCACGGGCGCCGAAAAGTTTAAGGCCGTGCGCCTCTCCAGCTTTGCGCAAGGCCAGATAGGCAGCATAGAGCGAGGCATTGGGAACGTGGATTTCATAGGCGAGCTCACCGGAGAAACTGACGCCCATCACCGTGGCCGGGGCAATTCCGATGAAGCATTCCCGTACCGACAGCCAGGGGAAGGCTTCAGCCGACCAGCTGCCCCGGGCGCAGTCCGAAAGCACATCCCGCGCCCGGGGGCCGGCCAGAACCAGGATCGTCTGGTCATTGGTCAAGGACCGGATGCGCACGTCTTCCCCCGGCTGGATGTTCTGGCTGAGCCAATCCATGTCGTGGAACTCGCTGGCGGCTGCAGAGCCGTACCAGACTCGCTCCGGCCCCCGGTCAGAAGCGGGCAAGTTGGCGATCGTGGCTTCGCTTTTGATCATGCCGTGGTGGTTCAGCAGATAGCCGAGGCCAACCCGTCCTGAATGTTTGTTGACGGTGCCGCAGAACATGCGATCAAGGAAGCTGTGGCGGTCGGCGCCGGTGAGCTCGAACCGGTTGAAGCCGCTAACCTCACAGAGGCCCACGTTTTCCTGCACGTTTTTTACTTCGGCGGCAACTACGTTGAAGGCCTCATCGAAGCTGAAGGTGAGTGAAGGGTGAAAGTCTGGCGCGGGCTTGATGTAGTCCACCCGCTCCCAGCCGTTCACCACGGTGAATTCAGCGCCCTCCGCGGCCATCACAGGCGTGAGCGGCGTGGTCTTGGCCGGACGGCCTGCCGGGCGGTGCTCATGCGGGAAGTGGAAACGGAATTCGTTCTGATAGTCCTCAATAGCCTTCAGAGCGGTCAGCTCCACGTTGGCATGGCCCGTGAAGCGACGCGGGTCGATGCACCAGGTATCGTAGCAGGCCTCGCCATGCACGATCATCTGCGCCAGAAGCCAGCCGTGGCCGCCCCCTTCACCCAGTCCTGCGCGCAAACCGATGGCGCAGAAAGCGTTGCGCTTGCCCGGGATTGGGCCGATCAGCGGCGCGCCGTCGATGGTATAGGTGATCGGGCCGTTCACGATGGATCGGATGCCGGTTTCGCGCAACGCAGGCATCCGCGCGAACGCGCCCTCCAGCACATCCATCACCCGCTCCAGATCATCTGGGCAGAGCGCGTTGACAAAGTTCGGGTCGATCCCGTCCATGCCCCAGGTCTTGCAATCCTGCTCGTAGAAGCCGATCAGCAGGCCGTTCTTTTCCTGGCGGCAGTAATAGTCGGAGATCGGGCAGCGGATCAGCGGCATCCGGTGGCCTGCCTCCACGATTCCGAGGATGTCTTCGGTCAGGAAATACTGGTGTTCCATCGACGCGACGGGGTGGTGCACCCCCATCATCGCGCCGACCTCATTCACCCGGTAGCCGCAGGCGTTTACGACGATGTCGCAGTCGATGCCCCCGTGTTCCGTGTGCACGGTCCAGGTGTCGTCCTTGTGCTGGGTAAGTGCGGTCACAGGCGTGTTGCGGTAGACCTCAGCGCCTGCCTTGCGGGCGTGATAGGCCAGCGCCTGGCATAGCTGCGCCGGGTCAATGTCGCCGTCCATCGGATCCCACAACCCGCCGGCCAGGTTAACGGTTGAAATCAGCGGGTGGCGACGGGCGCATTCCTCGGCATCAATCACCTCGAAGTGCACATCCATGCCGCGGGCCATCGAGGTAAAGTGGCGATAGCCACACATTTGTTCGGCAGTGTTGGCAAGGCGGATGCCGCCGTCGCCATGGTGGTAATTGATCGGGTACTCCGGGTCATCCGCCAGTTTCTTGTAGAGCGCGATGGAGTGGCTTTTCAGGCCAACCATCGTTTGGTTCATGCCGAAATTCGTTACCTGGGCTGCCGAGTGCCAGGTTGTGCCGCTGGTCAATTCGTTGCGTTCGACCAAAACGACATCGCTCCAGCCCTCCTGGGTAAGGTGGTAGAGGGTGGAGCAACCAGCGATGCCGCCGCCGATCACCACAACTTTGGTGCGCGATTTCATGAAGTGGGCCTCCCAACAGTATCGTATCGACTAGGCCGCAGGACGGCAGCGGCGGCAAGGCAACGTTCCGGAATTCGCAGAAAAACGAATGCGGAATTGAGCGAAATTGAAAGATACCGCAGCGCCACTGCCAGCGAGGCATTCCGTTAACGCTCAGCTGTGTCACGATGTTTTTACCTGCCGGAGTGATACAGCTTTCTGCTGGCCTAAGACGCAGGAGCGTTGACGGCCCGCCCCGCGGCGCGCAGAGTGCTACTACAGAGATAGTTTCTCATCGCGGTTTTGTCGCGGGTGTTCTCAAATCGTGCCAAAACTGGCACCATGTTGCGCAAATTGATGGGTGATCTGGTCTTATCGTTTTTGAAAACTGTCACTGTTGGAGGCGGGCAAGCCTTCGCAAGGTTTCACTGTTGAAACAACAAGAACAACAATTAACAGTCCAAAGGGAGAATTGGATCAATGACAAACACTGGTAAGCTGACGCGGCGGAGCATTCTGAAAAGTGCCGGCGCCGCCGCCCTGGCAGCCCCGCTTTATTCGAAAAGCGCGCTGGCGTCTTCGGGCGAAATCAACATCCTGATGTGGTCGGACTACCTGCCGCCGGAATTCATTTCCGGTTTTGAAGCCAAGACGGGCATCAAGGTGAACTACACCGGCATCGGGTCTAACGAAGAAATCATCAACAAGATGAAGGCCACCAAGGGTCAGGGGTTCGACATCGTTTCGCCGACCAACAACCGCTCGCTGCAGTGGGGGCCGCTGGAACTGCTGAAGCCGTTTGACATGAGCAAGGTCAACATTGACGCGGTGAACCCGGCTATGGCCAAGATCGGCACGGATGCCTGGAACTTCGGCGGTGGCGGTGTGCACTGGCTGCCGCATATCTGGGGCACCGAAGGCATCGCCTACCGCACCGACCTGTGGCTGCCGGAAGGCGATGCGCCGTCTTATGGCGACGTCTGGTCCGAAGAGAATGCAGGCAAGACCATGGGCCGGGCGCACTCGATGATGCTGGGCGCAGGCCTCTATATGGAAGCCTCGGGCGAGATGGAGCCGGGTTCGATCTGGGCTGCCTATGACGACGAAGAAACCATGCGCAAAGTCTGGGGCCAGGTTACTGACTGGTGCGTGGCGCGCAAGGACCGGATCAAGCTGATCTGGAACGATGCCGATACTCAGAAGAACGGCCTGCTGAACGAAGGCGTGGTGGTCGGCCAGACCTGGGACGGCCCGCCGCTGGCGCTGAAATCCGCAGGCGAGCCGGTGCACTATCAGGCGCCTGTTGAGGGCGCGATGGCCTGGGTTGACGGCATCTCGATGCCGGTGGGCGCGCAGAACGAAGAGCAGGTCTATGCCTTCATCTCCTATGCATACGAGCAGGAGCCTGCAGGCAAGGCAATCGACAGCCACGGATATAACTCGCCGGTGCTGGGCGCAGACGGCTTCTCCGGCGACGTCTACAAGAAGAACTTTGCCGAGGCCTATCCGGGCAATTCGCTGGCCAACCTGAACCCCTGGCCGGCAGAGGCGCCCTGGTACGCCGACGTGCGCACCGAGTTCGTCAACAAGTTCAAAAGCGCGTAACAACTGCGCCTGAAACACTTGGCCCCCGGATCTTTTCCGGGGGTCAGCCATGTGCCGCGCGGCGCAATCACAAAAGAATAGAAACAGGAAGCAGGCCTAGCGGGGCCGGTGGCTTGCCACCGGATTGGGGACCTGCACCCTGGGGAGAAGCCAAATGAGTGCTGGGGTCGGCGTTGATCTCGAGAATCTCTGGATCCGTTTCGGTGACTTTGTCGCCGTGCGAGATGCCAATGTGAACATCAATGGGGGGGATTTCTTTTCCTTCCTTGGGCCTTCGGGCTGCGGCAAGACCACGATCCTGCGCGCGGTTTCCGGCTTTCTGGATCCGAGCGACGGCCGTGTGCTGATCGGCGGCAATGACATGAAGGGGATCGGGCCGAACAAACGCCCGACCGCGCTGATTTTCCAGAATCTGGCGCTGTTCCCGCTGATGAAGATCTGGGAAAACATCACCTTTTCCATGGAAATCAAGGGCGCCTCTGCCAAGGAACGCCGCAAGCGCGCGGATGAGCTCTTGGACATGATCGCACTGCCGGGACAGGGCGACAAGCTGCCCTCCGAACTGTCAGGCGGCCAGCGCCAGCGGGTGGCGATTGCGCGCGCCCTTTGCGCAGAGCCGGATGTGCTGCTGCTTGATGAGCCGCTGTCGGCCTTGGACCTCAAGCTGCGCCAGCACATGCGCACCGAGCTGCGCGAGATTCAGCAGCGGGTTGGCATCACCTTCATCTACATCACCCACGACCAGGGCGAGGCGCTGACCATGTCCGACAATATCGCGGTGATGAAGGCGGGCGTCATTGACCAGATCGCCGATGGCAAGACCATCTACAACGACCCCTCAACCGCATTTGCGGCGTCATTCGTCGGCGAAAACAACGTCTTCCGCGGCAAGGTCAAGCGCGTTATGGGCAATGAAGCTCTGATCGCGACCAACCGCTCCGGCGAACTGGTGGCGCGGATCTCCACTGCCAACCAGGGCAGGATGAAGGAAGGCGACGATGCAATGATGTTCATCCGCCCCGAGGCCTTTGCCTTGGCGCCGCAAGGCGCGTCCGGTGACCATTTCGTGACGGCCAAGGTCAACCACGAGGAGTTTGAGGGCAACGTCTTCAACATTTTCATGGAAGGCGACGGCGGTAAGGAGCTGAAGGTCTCCATCCCCAATCTGGGCCAGTCCTTTGAGGATCACACCGGACAGAATATCACCCTGGAATACGAGACGAAGAACGCCGTCTGTGTTCCCGCCGGTGAGCTGGCCGCGGAATAAGGAGGCCCAAACCATGCCAAGCTTCCTGAGGGAGTTTTTCAAACGCAACGGCGTCGGCATGGGCAGTCTGATGCTGGGCCTGGTCCTGTTCTGGACCATTGGCCTCATCATTCTGCCGCAGCTGTCGATGCTCGACTTCTCGTTCCGTCCCAACCTGCCGCCGCCGGAGATCGGCGGACCCAAGGACGTCTATACGCTGGAGAACTACAAATACCTGATCTACGGCCCGGAGGGCGGCAGCCAAGACTATAACGCGGTCGACCTCAAGGTGTTCTTCCGCACCCTGGTAGCGGCGGTCTGCGTCACCATCTTCAACCTGATCCTGTGCTATCCGATCGCATATTACCTGGCTCAGACCAAGGGCAACCATATCCGCATCTTCGCGCTGATGCTGATCATCCCGTACTGGATCAACGAGATCCTGCGCGCCTTTGCACTGCGCATCATCTTCGGCGAGACCGGGGTGCTGAACAACATGCTGGTGGGCTTGGGTGTTTTCGACACGCCCTTCGACTTCATCCGCAATGACATCGCGCTTTATGCAGGCTTGGGCTACGCCTACATCCTGCTGATGATCTTCCCGATCTACAACGTGATCGAGAGCCTTGACCGCAACCAAATTGAGGCCGCGCGCGATATGGGCGCCAGCTGGCCGATGATCCACCGCCGGGTGGTCATTCCCTATGCCAAACCGGGGATTTCTTCGGGCTGCACCATGGTGTTCATGCTGTCGGCGGGCGCACTGGCGGCGCCGCAGATCCTCGGCGGCCCGTCGTCCCTGTGGTTCACGCAGCTGATCTATCAGCAGTTCAATGACAATTCCGACTGGCCGCAGGGTGCTGCTTATGCGGTGGTTCTGTTGGTCACCTGTATCCTGCTGGTGCTGGCGGTCATGCGCTTGTTCAAGGTGAACATGGGGGATATCGGCAAATGAAGAACTTCACCTTTATGCGCCTGAGCCTCTGGGTCTATCTGGCGATCTTCTTTGCCTATCTGCTGGGCCCCCTGGTGATCATGTCGGCGACCGCCTTCAACTCGCCATCGTTCCCGCGGATGACCCCCTGGGAATGCCTGACGTTTGAGTGGTTCTCGGCCCTGTTCCAGGACGAGCGGATTTTGAACGGTATCTGGAACTCGATCCTTGTGGGGGCGGGCACGGTTGTGCTGTCGGTGGCGATGGGTCTGGCGGGCGCGCTGATGCTCACCCAGATATGGCCCAAACTGCGGGCCACCTATTACACGGTGATCATTGCGCCGATCCTCATTCCCGGCGTGGTGCTGGGTATCTCGACGCTGGTATTCTGGGACCGGATCAACCGGATGCTGGGGCTTGGCGCCGACAGCTTCCTGTCGAACGGCTTGTTCCTGACCATCATCGGTCAGTCCACCTTCATCGCCAGCTATTGCATGCTGGTGCTGGTGGCGCGCCTGCAGCGCTATGACATCGCCCTGACAGAGGCGGCGCTGGATCTGGGGGCCACCCATGCTCAGGCTTTCCGCAAGGTTCTGCTGCCGTTCATGCGGCCCGCCATCGCCTCTGCCGCGGTGCTGGCGTTCCTGGCGAGCTTTGAGAACTACAACACTACCACCTTCACCTTCGGTGAATACCCGACGCTGACCATCGAGCTGGCGCAGAAAGTGCGTTACGGCATCACGCCCGCGATCTCGGCCCTGGCCTTTATCATCGTGGTGCTGACGGTCTTTGCGGCGCTCTTCAACGAGGCCAGCATCCGCCGCAAGCAGCTGGTGGCCGAGGCGCGCAAGAAGGCGACCGTGGAAGAGTTGGAAAGCGGCAAGCTGCGGCTTCCAGGTTTCCTCAGCTCAAATGCTGCTGCGGTAGCGCTTGTGGTTGTTGCCTGTGTAACAGTTGCGGTTGTCGGAACCGCAACGGTTTACAGCCCGCAGCAGTGTATCGCCAACGTGCAGGAGCAAAAGCGCCTGGAGACCGAAGAGCGCATCCAGGAACTGCGCCGCCAGCGCGAACTGCGCCGCCAGCAGTTGCAGGAACAGCAGGGCGAAGCCCCTGAACCAACCGCGCCCTCCACCGGCTCCGGCAACAACTCCGGCTTTGGCGGTGTGTTTGCCCCGGGCAGCCTGTCGGGTGAAGGCGAGGCAGAGCCTGAGGCAGAGCAGGCGCCTCAGGGCAACAACTCCGGCTTCGGCAATGTCTTTGATCCGAACGCCCTGTCAGGCGACGGCGAGGACAGCGGCTCCGGAAATTGAACTCCTCTGCCCTGAAACACCAAAGGCGGCCCGAAGGGGCCGCCTTTTCAGTTGCCAGGACCGGCTGTGCTCAGGCCAGCGAGCCTGCCGGATGCCGGTCAGCATAATATTGTTTGCGGAATGCCTGCGGGCTGGTTTTGTACTCACGTTTGAACCATTCCGTCAGGCTGCTGCGCGAGCCAAAGCCGGTGGCGGCCACAATCTCGGCCAGCGGCAGGGTGGTGTGCAACAAAAGCTGGCGCGCCTTTTCGATGCGCAACTTTCGGTAGGCCGCAAGCGGGCTGGTCTGTGCTTTCTGCTGGAAGCGGCGTTCCAGCTTGCGCGGAGAAACCCCGGCCTGCTGAGCGATGTCGCGGATTAACAGCGGCTCTTCCAGGTTCTGCTGCATCAGGTCGAGGATCTTGACCACCAGCGCGTCGCCGCCGGCTGTCTGACGCAGTTGCAAGGAGACCTTGGACTGTTCAGAGGCCGGGCCAAAGGCAAGGCCCAGGTAGTCGCAGACTGCATCAGCGATGAAGGCGCCGCGGTCAGCGCGCAGGAAAGCCGCAAGCACGCGCAGCGCAGCGAAACTGCTGACCGCTGTGCTGATGCGGCCTGCCGAGGTGGTCAACGTGCCTGACGGAGCGCAGATCATCTGCTCCTCTTCCGCGGCGGCGGCAAAATTTGTATGTACCGCGGTCTCGATAGCGGCATTCAGGCCGGTTTCCGGCAGCAGGAAAATGGCACTGCCGGCAAACAGGCAGCGCTGTGCCTGGCGGCAGATCCGCTGCAGGCTGGCTTTCTCGCCGGAGTTCAGCGGCCAGCGGCTGGAAATGCCACCGAGGAAAATGACGGTCTGCGGTTTCCAGCCCTCCGGCACGGTACGCATATGCGAGGCCAGATTGCGCACGGCGGTGCGGTAGCCGCTGTCGGGGAACAGATCATTGGCGGCGCGGAAGATTTCGCAGATCATCTGGGCCGCGGCGGGGGAATCTGGCTGCGGCAGAATGATTTCGACATCGTGGAAGCGGGCCTGTGCCGCGCTGTCAGCGGATTGCCGGGGCGCTGGCACGATCAGCGGTTCGAGACGGGACATCATTCTCTCCTCTGAGCGGGTCATGCGGGGTGCCCCGCCGGACAGGCCGGCGGGGCAGAAAGCCTGTTTGATCAGGCTTCAGCTTCTTCGTAGTCCGACATCGGCGGGCAGGTGCAGATCAGGTGACGGTCGCCATAGGCGTTGTCGACCCGGTTCACGGCCGGCCAGTATTTGTCGACGCCGAGGTTGCCCGGCGGGAAGCAGGCCTGTTCGCGGCTGTAGGGACGATCCCATTCACCCACCAGGTCGCGCACCGTGTGCGGCGCGTGCTTCAGCGGGTTGTTTTCGGGGTCGATCTTGCCGTCGATGATGTCCTGCGCCTCCGAGCGGATCGACAGCATGGCGTCGCAGAAGCGGTCCAGCTCATCCTTGGGCTCGGATTCGGTCGGTTCCACCATCAGCGTGCCGGCCACAGGCCAGGACATGGTCGGGGCGTGGAAGCCCGAGTCGACCAGACGCTTGGCGATGTCGTCCACGGTGACGTGGCCTTCATCGTTCAGCGGGCGGGTGTCCAGGATGCACTCATGCGCCACACGGCCCGTTTCCGAGGTGTAAAGGATTTTGTAGGCATCCTTGAGACGGGCTGCGATGTAGTTCGCGTTCAGGATCGCAACTTTGGTCGCCTGGGTCAGACCCTCGCCGCCCATCAGCAGACAGTAGGCCCAGCTGACCGGCAGGATCGAGGGCGAGCCGAACGGAGCCGCCGAAACCGGACCGACTGCAGTGCCGTACTCCGGGTGCCCCGGCAGGTGCTCTTCCAGATGCGCCTTGACGCCGATCGGACCCATGCCGGGGCCGCCGCCGCCATGCGGAATGCAGAAGGTCTTGTGCAGGTTCAAGTGCGAGACGTCGCCGCCAATCTTGCCCGGCTGCGCGAGGCCCACCATGGCGTTCATGTTGGCGCCGTCGATGTAGACCTGACCGCCGTGATCATGGGTGATCTGGCAGACTTCCTGAACGGTTTCCTCGAACACGCCGTGGGTCGACGGGTAAGTGATCATGCAGGCCGCGAGGCTTGCGGAATGCTCCTCGGCCTTGGCGCGGAAGTCGGCGACGTCGATGTTGCCGCTGTCGTCCGACTTCACCGGAACCACCTTGTAGCCCACCATCTGCGCCGATGCCGGGTTGGTGCCGTGCGCGGAGGTCGGGATCAGGCAGATGTTGCGGTGTGCTTCACCCCGGGCTGCGTGATAGTTGCGGATGGTCAAGAGGCCCGCGTATTCGCCCTGCGCACCGGAGTTCGGCTGCTGGGAGATCGCGTCATAGCCGGTGATCTGGCAGAGCTTGTCGTTCAGATCGGCGATCATCTGGTGGTAGCCCTGTGCCTGGTCTTCCGGGCAGAAGGGGTGCAGGTTGCCGAATTCCGGCCAGGTGACCGGGATCATTTCGATGGTCGCGTTCAGCTTCATGGTGCAGGATCCCAGCGGGATCATTGCACGGTCCAGCGCCAAGTCGCGGTCGGCCAGGCGGCGCATGTAGCGGGTGATTTCTGCCTCGGCCCGGTTCTTGTGGAAGATCGGGTGGGTCAGATACTCGCTTTCACGCAGCGCATAGTCCGGCAGGCGGTAGGCTCGGTTGGCAACGCTGTCGTCTTTCTTGTCGATGCCAAAGGCACCCCAGACGGCTTCGATGGTTTCCGGGCGGGTCTGCTCGTCCAGTGAGATGCCGACGTGGCTGTCGCCGATCTTGCGCAGGTTCACGCCGCGGGCAACCGCTGCTTCCATGACGGTTTTCTGCAGCGGGCCAACTTCAACTGTCAGCGTGTCGAAGAAGACTTCCGGCTGCACTTTGAAGCCGTGCTCTTCCAGGCCAGCAGCCAGGCGCGAGGTCTTGCGGTGCACCGACTGGGCAATCGCCTTGATGCCGTCGGGGCCATGGTAGACAGCATACATGGACGCGATGACAGCCAGCAGCGCCTGAGCAGTACAGACGTTCGAGTTGGCTTTTTCGCGGCGGATGTGCTGTTCGCGGGTCTGCAGCGCAAGGCGGTAGGCCTTGTTGCCGCGGGCGTCGACCGACACGCCGATAATGCGGCCGGGCATGGCGCGCTTCAGCTTGTCGGTGGTCGCCATGTAGGCTGCGTGCGGGCCGCCATAGCCCATCGGAACGCCGAAACGCTGGGTGGAGCCGATGGCAATATCCGCACCCATTTCGCCGGGCGACTTCAGCAATGCCAGCGCAAGGATGTCGGCGGCGACAACGGCGATGCCCTTGTGCTCGTGAATGGCTTCGATTTCCTTGGTGAAATCGCGCACGTGGCCGTAAGTGCCGGGGTACTGGAATATCGCGCCGAAGACCGCGCCCGGGTCCAGCTCGTCCGGATCGGCAACCACCACGTCGATGCCCAGAGGCTCGGCGCGGGTCTGGATCACGGCGACGGTCTGCGGGTGGCAGTTCTTGTCGACGAAGAAGGCCGCGTTGTTCGCCTTGGAGCGCGAGCCGCGATGCGCCATTGCCATGGCTTCGGCAGCGGCGGTGGCTTCGTCCAGCAGCGAGGCGTTGGCAACATCCAGGCCGGTCAGATCGCTGACCATCGTCTGGAAGTTCAGAAGCGCCTCAAGACGGCCCTGGGAGATTTCCGGCTGATAGGGGGTATATGCAGTGTACCAGGCCGGGTTTTCCAGGATGTTGCGCAGGATCGGCGCCGGGGTGGTGGTGCCGTAGTAGCCCTGGCCGATCAGCGAGGTCAGCACTTTGTTCTTGGAGGCCACCTGCTTCATGTGGAAGAGGGCGTCGCGCTCGGTCATTGCCGGGCCCCAGTCCAGCGCCTCTTTCTGGCGGATGGCGGGCGGCACGGTGGCGTCGATCAGCTCGTCCAGGGTTTTGAAGCCGATCACCTGCAGCATATCCCGCATCTCGGTCGGAGACGGGCCGATATGGCGCCGGTTGGCGAAGTCATAGGCTTCGTAATCGGTAAGTTTGAAGGCCATTACAGAGGTCCTTGTCTGGGGCAATGGACCCCGCCGGACGGTTCCGGCGGGGAGGGGGTGCTTAGCCGATCAGGGCTTTGTAGCCGTCCAGATCCATCAGATCGTCCAGCTGCGACGCGTCCGACAGCTTGATCTTGTAGATCCAGGCGTCGCCTTCCGGGCTTTCGTTCAGGGCGCCGGGGTTGTCAGCCAGGGCTTCGTTCACCTCGACCACTTCGCCGTCCAGCGGCGCGTAGATTTCGGAGGCTGCTTTCACCGACTCGATGACGCCGATCTCGCCGCCTTTTTCGAACTCTTCACCCGCTTCGCGCTGTTCGACGAAAACAACTTCGCCCAGCTGGTCGGCGGCGTGCTGGGTGATGCCCAGGGTTGCCACGTCACCTTCGACGGTGATCCATTCATGCTCTTCAGAGTAATAGGTGGCCATGTTGACTCTCCTGATGATGTCTTAGCGTTTGTAGTTCTGAGTAACGAAGGGCAGGGCGACGATTTCAGCCGGCTGCGCCTTGCCGCGGATGATGAGATTCACATTGGTGCCTGCGGCGCTGTGATCCGCCGCAACATAGCCCATGGCAACCGGGCCGCCGACAGTGGGGCCGAAGCTGCCAGAGGTGATGGCGCCCAGAGTATCGCCGCTTTCGCTTTGGATTTCCACGCCCTGGCGGGCAGGGGCACGGCCTTCGGGCTTGATGCCGACCAGTTTCTTGGCGGCGCCTTCGGCCAGTTCCTTCTGGATCCGGTCGGCACCGGGGAAGCCGCCTTCTTCCTTGCGGCGCTTCTGGATTGCCCAAGACAGCGACGCCTCGATCGGCGAGGTCGACTGGTCGATGTCGTTGCCATAGAGGCAGAGGCCGGCTTCCAAGCGCAGGCTGTCGCGGGCGCCCAGGCCTGCGGGCTCGCAGTCGTCATGGGCCAGGAATAGCTTGGACACGCGGATCGCGTCGGCTTCCGGGATCGAGATCTCGTAGCCGTCCTCGCCGGTGTAGCCCAGGCGGGAGATGCGGCATTCGACACCGCCGATCTCGGCAATGGCGGTCTCCATGAACTTCAGTTCACGGGCTGCGGGGCACAGCTCGCCGACAACGTCCTCGGCCTTGGGGCCTTGCACGGCAACCAGCGCGCGATCGAAGATCTCGGTTACTTCGACACCGTCCAGATTGGCCTGCATATGCGGGATGTCCTGGTGGCGCAGGGCGGCGTTCACCACCACAAAGTAATGATCGCCAGCGTTGGAGACGATCAGGTCGTCCATGATGCCGCCGCCCTCGTTGGTGAAGAAGCCGTAGCGCGCCTTGCCTTCCTTGAGGGTGGCATAGGCCTGCGGGCAGAGCGTTTCCAGCTTCTCGCCCACGTTTTCACCGCGCAGGATAACCTGGCCCATGTGGGAAACGTCAAACAACGCTGCTTTTTCACGGCATTGCTTGTGCTCGCCCATGATGCCCATGGGATACTGGACCGGCATTTCCCAGCCGGCGAAGTCGACCATTTTGCCGCCAAGCTCGACGTGCAGGTCATAAAGCGGGGTGCGTTTGGGTGCGTCGGTCATCCTGTGCAGCCTTTGAATTACTAGGGTTTCGGGGTGGAGGAGGGCGCAGGACGCGCCCTCCCGGAGAGCTTACTCGGCAGCGTGGCCGGCTTCTTCCGATTTGCCGCCGGTGGCAAAGAACTCTTTCGTCACCTTGAAGACGATCGGGCTCAGCAGCGCCAGGGCGATCAGGTTCGGGATGGCCATCATCGCGTTCAGCGTGTCAGCCAGCAGCCAGATGAAGCCCAGATCGGCGGTTGCACCGAAGTAAATCGCGATGATCCACAGGATGCGGTAGGGCAGCATGACCTTCACACCGAACAGGAACTCCATGCACTTCTCGCCATAATAGGACCAACCAAGGATGGTGGTGAAGGCAAAGATCGACAGAGCGATTGCGATCAGGTAGCCACCGAAGCCGGGCAGCGAGGTTTCGAACGCCAGCGAGGTCAACGCCGCACCGGATTCACCCGAGGTCCAGGCGCCGGAGGCGATGATCGCCAGGCCGGTGATCGAGCAGACAATGATGGTGTCGATGAAGGTGCCCAGCATCGCGATCAGGCCCTGGTTGACCGGACCTTTGGTCTCAGCCGCTGCGTGCGCAATCGGGGCGGAGCCGAGGCCCGCTTCGTTGGAGAACACACCGCGGGCCACACCAAAGCGGATCGCGGCCCAGACCGCCGCACCGGCAAAGCCGCCTTCGGCTGCCGACGGGGTGAAGGCATGGGTGAACACCAAGCCGAACGCGGCGCCGATAGCGTCTGCGTTGATGACCAGCACGATCAGGCCCGCAATGATGTAGCTGACCGCCATGAACGGAACCAGCTTGCCAGCCACTGCGCCGATGCGGGTGATGCCGCCCAGGATCACAGCGCCGGTCAGCACCATCAGAACTACGCCGGTGACAGAGGTGTTGAAGCCGAAGTTTGTTTCCAGCACTTGCGCCACACCGTTGGCTTGTACTCCGTTGCCGATGCCGAAGGCCGCGATGGAGCCGAACACGGCAAAAGCAACACCCAGCCAGGCCCATTTCGCGCCGAGGCCGTTCTTGATGTAGTACATCGGGCCACCGACATAGTTGCCTTCTTCGTCCCGCTCGCGGAATTTCACCGCGCAAACAGCTTCGGAATACTTAGTGGCCATGCCGACCAGCGCGGTCATCCACATCCAGAACAGCGCACCGGGGCCGCCGAGGAAAACGGCAGTCGCAACGCCTGCGATGTTGCCGGTGCCGATTGTGGCCGACAGTGCCGTCATCAGTGCGTTGAACGGGGTGATCTGGCCTTCGCCGGTGCCTTCACGGCCTTTGAACATCAGGCCGAAGCCCATGCCCAGTTTCCGGATCGGCATGAATTTCAGGCCGACCTGAAGGAAGAAGCCGACGCCGAGAATGAGGACCAGCATCATCGGCCCCCAAACCACGCCGTTTACGGCTCCTACGATTGAATTTAACGCTTCCATGGGTCTCCTCCCGCTTGCGTTAAGGTTAAATGCCCTTTGCCAAGGCCATCTGACGGGCCTCTTTCAGGGCGGCAAAATCTTCATCCGCGTGGAACGAAGAGCGGGTCAGCGGTGTCGCTGACACATGCAAAAAGCCCTTGGAACGCGCGATCTGTTCCAACTGCGCAAACTCCTCCGGCGACCAGAAGCGGTCGATCGGGTGATGCTTGGGAGTGGGCTGCAAATACTGGCCGACGGTCAGGAAATCGACCTGGGCCGCGCGCAGGTCGTCCATCACCTGGCGCACGTCCTCCAGTGTTTCGCCCAGGCCGACCATGATGCCGGATTTGGTGAACAACTGCGGGTTGGCGCGTTTGGCGTCATCCAGCAGCCGCAGCGAGGTGTAATAACGCGCGCCAGGGCGCACACGCGGGTAGAGGCGTGGCACCGTTTCCAGGTTGTGGTTGAAAACGTCCGGGGCAGCCTCGAATACCGCATCAGCGGCCGCGCCTTTGCCCAGGAAGTCCGGGGTCAGCACCTCGATTGTGGTGCCGGGGTTCTGGTGGCGGGTGGCGCGGATGGTTTGGGCGATATGCTCCGCTCCGCCGTCCGCCAGATCATCGCGGTCAACAGAGGTGATCACCACATGGCGCAGGCCCAGCTTTTTGACCGCCGCTGCAACCCGGCCCGGCTCAAACGCGTCCAGCGTGTCCGGCTTGCCGGTGGTCACGTTGCAGAAGGAACAGCCGCGGGTGCAGACCTCGCCCATGATCATCATGGTGGCGTGGCGCTTGGACCAGCATTCACCGATGTTGGGGCAGGCAGCCTCTTCGCAGACGGTGGCCAGATCATGCTCCCGCATCAGCTTGCGGGTTTCATAATACTCGGCGCTTTCGATCTTCTTCTTACGGATCCACCGCGGTTTGCGCGGGATGGCGCTGTCAGCCTTGTGGGCCTTTTCCGGATGGCGGGGGCGCAGCTGGATTGTCATCTGGCGGACCTCCGGGTCAGGCGTGAATGGCGCGGCCAAGCGCGTCGAGGCAGGCTTCCTTCACCGCCTCGCCCATCGCGGGGTGTGCGTGGCAGGTGCGCGCTACCTCCTCGACGGTTGCGCCCTTGGTCATTGCCAGCACCAGCTCGGCAATCAGGTCGCCGCCATGCGCGCCGCAGATATGTGCGCCAAGGATCTTGCCCGCTGGCGTTGCCAGCACCTTCACGGCACCGTCAGTTTCACCGGTTGAGCGGGCGCGGGAGTTCGCCATGAAGGCAAATTTGCCGGAAATGTACTCGGTGCCGGCCTCTTTCAGCGCTTCCTCGGTCTGGCCGACGGAGGCAACTTCTGGGTCGGTGTAAACCACGCCAGGCACGGTGTTGTAATCCACATGGCCGTGCTCGCCGGCCATGATCTCGACGCAGGCAACGCCGTCTTCCTCGGCCTTGTGCGCCAGCATCGGGCCGGGCACGCAGTCGCCGATGGCATAGATGCCGGGGACCGAGGTCTGGAAGGTTTCGTCAACTTCGATGAAGCCTCGCGCGTTGATGGAGACACCCAGGCCTTCGAGGCCCAGCCCGCGGGTCACCGGACGGCGGCCGATGGCGATCAGCACCTTGTCAGCCTCGATTTGCTCTTCTTTGTCTTTGCCCACGCGCTCCAGGGTCAGGGTCAGGCCGTTTTCACCTCTCTCAATGGACTTCAGCGCGCGGCCCAATTGGAATTTCAGACCGCGCTTGCTCAGTGCGCGCTGGGACAGCTTGGCGATCTCGCCATCGATGCCGGGCAGGATGCGGTCTAGGTATTCCACCACCGTCACCTTGGAGCCAAGGCGTGACCAGACCTGACCGAGTTCAAGCCCGATCACGCCGGCGCCGATCACCACCAAATGCTCTGGCGCGGCTTCAAGCGCCAGCGCTCCGGTGCTGCTCAGCACGTCCACCTCGTCGATCTCCACGCCTGGGAGGGGGGTGGGTTCCGAACCGGTGGCAATCAGAATGTTTTTTGCGGTGTAGCTGTCTTCCCCCACCTGCACCTGGCCGGGTGCCGGAATGCTGGCCCAGCCTTCGATGTGGTCGACGCCGTTCTTCTTGAACAGGAAGGCGATGCCCTTGGTCAGGTCACCAACAATTTTGTCCTTGCGGGCCATCAGCGCCCCCAGATCCAGGCTGACGCCTTCAACGGAAATGCCGTGGGCGGCGATGTGGGACAGCTCGGCGTATTTGGCGGACGAAGTCAGCAGCGCCTTGGAAGGAATGCAGCCAACGTTGAGGCATGTGCCGCCCAGCGAGCCGCGGCCTTCGACACAGGCAACCTTCATGCCCAGCTGTGCAGCACGGATTGCTGCGACATAACCGCCCGGACCGGCTCCGATCACGATCAGATCATATGCGCTCATGTGGTTTCTCCTCCGAAATGCGGTTCAGGACCGGCACGTATTCAGCCGTATACGACGTTGCGTCTCCTATAGGAAACTTTTTCCCTCTTGCAAACAAAAAGTGCGATCACGGAAATTTTGACCGGAAAATACATCAAAGCTAAAGTGTTTGCGGATCAGGAGAATTCGCAGAAATGGAACCAATTCCCTCAGAAGAAACAGGACTGGGCCCCGAGGCCATGGAGGCCCCGGATGGCGAAGTTCTAGGAAAAATGATTCGCGAAGCCCGCAAAGAAAAGGGGCTGACATTGGAGGAAGCCGCCAAGGCAGCAGCCATTGGCAGGTCCACTTTATCCAAGATCGAGAACAACCAGACCCGTCCCAGTTTCGAGATCATCCGCCGCCTGATGCAGACGCTAGAACTGGAAACACCGCAGTTGTTTGTGCAGTCCAGTCAAAGCGGCGTCACCGGGCGCCGGGACTTCACCCGCACTGGCGAGGGCGAGCACAAGGAAACCTCGACCTATGATCATGAACTGTTGTGCAGCGAGCTGACCAGCAAGCGCATGGTGCCTTATATCAGTACCATCAAGGCCCGGGATGTGACCGAGTTTGACAATTGGGTGCGCCACCAGGGGGAGGAGTTCATGTTCGTGCTGAGCGGGGAACTGATCCTTTATACGGAGCATTACCGGCCGTTGCGCATGGGGGCCGGGGATTCCGTTTATTATGACAGCGGCATGGGCCACGGCTGTGTTTCCGTCAGTAAAGAAGACGCCAAGGTGCTTTGGGTGTCGTTGGAGGGATAAACGCAGCAAGGCGCTCTTTGGCGTGAAAACATCCCGTCAGCTGCGGCTGAAACAGGCAGTTCCGGCCTGCGCGACCTCAGTTGGCCTAGTGCAGCCCGCCTTTCGGCAATGACGCAAAACGTGGCGCATTGAGATAGCGGGGCGTCCCCTCTGCCGATCGCTCCGCAACCTTCATCAATCGCGAAGCGGTGTAGGCTACCTGTAGCGTAATGCCTTTAATTTCAGGCTGATTGCCGTGCAGGTAGCGCGTCCAGGCTGATCGTGAACCGGATTGTGGTGCCGGCCTCAGTTTGCGGGTCGCACCAGATTAGTCCCTTGTGCCGCTTGGCGATTTTTGCGCAGGTTGCCAGCCCCAGGCCGGTGCCAGGCTGCTCGCTGCCGCGCTGCAGCCGCTTGAAGGGCTCAAAAATCTTATCCCGGTATTCCGGCGGCACACCAATGCCATTGTCGGCTACAGAGATCATCAGCCCCGGCTGGGCTGGTTCCGCGGTTATTGCGATCTCAGGTGTTTTGCCGCCGCTGTACTTTATTGCGTTGCCAATCAGGTTCTGCAGCAACTGCACAATATCGGGTGGAAAACAGACCACCCTCAGCCCACCGGACTGCCAATCAATGCGGGCACCGGATTCTGCCAGATCCTGCGCAAGGACAGCACGCAAGCTGTCGAACAGGCTGTCAACGGTTACTCGCTCTGCCCGGCCGTCGCTGTGCGGGTTGATATGGCTGGCAAGCCGCTCAATCAGCTCTGATGTCTTGTTTACCGACTTCTTCATCAGGTCGAATTGCCGGGCAACCTCGTCCAGGTCACCGTCTGCGTACTCTTCCTGGATCTGATCGCTCAGGAACTTGATTGCCCGCAACGGCGCCCGCATGTCGTGGACCAGAACGTCGGAGAAAAGCCTCAGCTCGTTTTGCTGTTCCTGAATGCGCCAGCGCATATCCGAAACTTTCAGCCCGTTTGCGATCATCCGTTTCAGTGCCTCTGCACTGAGCGCCGACTTCGGAATGTAGTCACTGGCGCCGGCCAGGATAACGCTTTTGGCAATCTCCTCATCGCCATGGCCAGTGGTCATGAACAGCACCGCCCGTGGCCAGGCTTCATTCAAACGTGCAATCAGATCGAGCCCGGTTCCGTCCGGCAGCAGGTAGTCGAGGAAAATCACGTCCGCCGGGTTCCCGGCAAATTCCAGCGCTTTCTCGCCGCTGTCGGCTTCGGAGATGCTGGCGTCCGGGTGAGGCTGCTTTAGTAACCGGCGCAGCAGTTTCCGGTCGCCGGCGTCATCGTCAATGAGCAGGATGTTGAGCGCCGCCATCGGTCACCTTTCTGATGTGGATTTCGGGCAGTTCGACAATCCGCCAGTAATTGTCGAGCGTTGCCATTAGGTCGGTAAACATGTCGCCGGCCTTTGATTTCAGTATGTAGCCTGCGACATTGTTGGCATAAGCCTCAGAGATGTCCCGATCGTCATCCGAGGTCGTCAGCACGATGAACAGGATATTGTGCAGTACCGGGTCCGCGCGGATTTCCCGCAGAAGCTCGATCCCGTTCTTGCGTGGCATGTTAATGTCGCTCAGCACCACGAAATGAGGCGGCGGAACCTGACTCATTTCACCACGCAGGAAGGCCAAGGCCTCGACCCCGTCAGCAAACCGGGTAACTGGATTGGCAATCCTGGCCTGCTCAAAGGCGCGCCGCAAGGCCTTTGCGTCGCCGTCATCATCTTCCACCAGAATGATGTTCAGGGCAGGGCGGCTGGCGTTCCGGGGGCTTTGCATCGTGCTGACACTCCTTTCTGCCGGGGCTTGGTGCTGTTCGGTGCGATCACCAGCTGGAGGGCTGGAAGAAGCGCGGCGGTCCCCTACTGGAGAAGGGTTGGGGACACGCGGGCTGTCACTTCGCGGGTGTCTTCGATCACGCTGTCCAGATCATCCATGAAGGCCACCAGATCCTTGCAGCTGCGTTCAAGCATCGACACATCCGACAGCACGGCTGGAGAAAAACTGTCATCCTGGCGGGCTTGCGACTTGACGATCCTGACCCCGGCAAGCGTCCGGCTCAGCAGCAGGCGCAGATCGGGGCCGCAGCCGACGATGAAGCGCTGAAAGATCCGCTTCAGTTCCTTCTCTGAAGCTTTGGCGCTGGAGAGCTGGCCGTAAAGGGCCCGCCTTTCGATGGCGGAGGCAATAGACTTTATCAGCGCATCCACAGAAAGCTCTTCCTTGACGATGTAATCGGAGCACCCCCGGCGCATGGCTTCGACGGCAGTCTGGTAGCTGGTGACGCTAGTGAGCATGATCGGGACGGCTTGGACCTGTTCCTCGTGGCTCAGCAGAAGTTTCAGCGCATCCAGGCCGGTATCCATACCAAGATTGTGGTCCAGAAAAACCAGGTCGTACTGCTCCTTGTCCAGCAGCTTGCGCATTTCCTCCAGATTGGCAGCCTCAAAGAACTCGGCTTCCATTCCAGCCTTGCGGCACAGCTTTTTAAGGCGCAACCGGTCTATTTCGTCATCATCAACCGAAAGGATGTTGAGGATTACGGGCGGCATGAAGGGCGGTGCAGCCCCTTTCTGAAAACGATTGTTACTCATCCTGGTACCCCTTTGAATTGACACAGCGCCCGGAACTAAAATTCGGAACGAGCACTCGCTTGGATTGTTTATATCACACAAGATCACGCTAAGGGTTATTATCAGGCGAGATTTGATTAAAGAACACTAAGCCGCTGCATGAGGGGGGAGGATTTTGCGGTTTCAATTCGCAGTTTGCTGAACTTTTATGGAAAAATTTCGGAGCGGCGTGCCTGCACGCGGGCTGGTAATCTGAATGCTGTGCGGAAGTTAAAACTTATTGAAAAATTGGCGTTTTTTAGGGGGCTGTTGCAGCAAGCTGGGGAAGGGGCTTGCAAGCGAGTGCCGCGGCCCTGGAAACTTATCGGCTGGAGTGGCGTCCGGTGGCCGCAAGCGGCCTGGCAGCCAGCCGCGTTCAGGCACAGGTTGCCATAGTCTGAAGGCGCCGCAGGTTTTTGCGGCGCCTCCGGTGAGTTTTCAGAAGTCCTGCCAGAGATCGCGGGCAGCGCTGCCGTTGGAAGCTGCCGCTGCGGGCGCCGGGCTGGCCTCGATGTCCCAGTTGTCCTCGCCATGCGCCGAGGGCGCAGATTTGGCGGCCGGGACGGCGGCCGGGGCCGCTGCGGGCGCCGGGCGGGCGGGGGCCGCGCCGCCGGAGACCCGGAAATGCGCCACCAGCTCGGCCAGTTTGCCGGCATCGGTGTTCAGCATATGGCCGGCTGCAGTCGCCTCCTCCACCATCGCCGCGTTCTGCTGGGTCACCTGGTCCAGCTGGGTGACGCCGGTGTTGATCTCGTTGAGGCCGGTGGACTGCTCCGCCGCGCCTTCGGCAATGCCGGAGACCAGCTGCGAGATATGGGTGACCTGCTCTACGATGCTCTGCAGCGCCTCGCCGGCCTTGCCGACCAGATCGACGCCGCGCTCCACCTGCTTGGAGCTGTCGGAGATCAGCGTCTTGATCTCCATCGCCGCATCCGAGGAGCGCTGCGCCAGGGCGCGCACTTCGCTGGCGACCACCGCAAAGCCCTTGCCGGCCTCGCCCGCCCGCGCCGCCTCGACGCCGGCGTTGAGCGCCAGCAGGTTGGTCTGGAAGGCGATGTCGTCGATCACGCTGATGATCTGGCTGATGTGGTTCGAGGACTGCTCGATCTCGGTCATGGCCGACACCGCGCTCTGCACCACTTCGCGGTTATTTTCCGCTTCGGTGCGGGCCTCGGCCATGGTCGCCTCGACGCTGCGGGCGCCGTCGGCGGCGGATTTGACGCTTGCGGTCAGCTCATCCAGCGCCGCGGCGGTTTCCTCCAGGGTGGCCGCCTGGCTCTCGGTGCGGTGCGACAGGTCGTCGGAGGCCTGGCTGATCTCGGCGGCGCCGTTGCGGATGCTGCCGGAGGCCTCGATCACCTGCTGCACGGTGGCGCTGAGGTTGCTGACGGTGCTGTTGAAGTTCTGCCGCAGCTGCTCGTATTCCTCCGGGAAGGCGCTGCTGATCGGCTGCGAGAAATCGCCGTCTGCCAGCTGCACCAGGCCGCTGCTCAGCTTCTCAACCACCTGCTGCTGCTGGCGCTGCATCTCGGCGCGCTCCTCCTCGGCGGCGCGGGCCAGCTTCAGGTCGTCCTGCATCGAGACCAGCGTTTTGCCGATCTTGCCGATCTCGTCGCCGCGGCTGGCCGCCGCAACTTCGGTGTCGAGATCACCGGAGGACACCGCTTCCATATCGCTGCAGATCCGGTCGATCGGCTTGGTCACCGACCGGGCAAACAGCCAGCCGAAGAAGGAGACCAGGGCTGCGCAGGCCAGGGAGATCAGGAGCATGATCCGCTGCTGGGCGGTTGCCGGAGCCAGGACCTCTGTCCGGTCAAGCTCTGCGACCAAAGCCCATTGCAAATTGCGGAAACTGACAGGTGCAGAAGCTGCGGTGACCTCACGCCCGTTGTCCCTGATGACGGACGGGTAGAAGGAGGCATCAGTGTTCGCCGGCGCCTCACCTGACGAGGCCGAAGTAAATGCAAAGGCCTCTTGGATGTGCGGCAGTGCCGGCAAGTCTTCGAGCAGCTCATGGCCACCTTCGAGACGCGAGGGCGTGCGGGCCTTGAGGTCCGCCCCGGCCAGGTACACGTCAAGCGTCTTCAGATCTCCTTCGAAGCTGGAAGTAATCGCAGCGATTTCGTCGATAGCAACCTGCAGTGCAAAGACGCCGATGTAACGGCCGCCGCTGTCCAGGATACGGGTCGCCGCAAAGGCCGCAGGAGCGTCTGCACTAGGTGCGTAAGGGGCGATGTCAGAAAAATAGACCTGTTCTTTTTCTCCCTCAGCGGCCAGACGGAAGGCTTGCGCCAAGCCGCTTTCGGTGTAGGGGCCGGAAGTCAGGTTGGTGGCATAGTCAGCTTCTTTCGCAACAGAGAAGATCACGTCACCCTCAGGATTGACCAGAAAGATGTCATAGTAGCCAAGCCGTTCCATCATTCCTGCGAATGCAGGGTGGTTGCGCTCAAAATGAATATCATACGGCGATGAGGCCGAGGCAAACATCGACAGGTTGCTGACTTCCTCCTGGCCGCTGCCGCCACGGCTGCTCCAGGTTATGCCCATGTCCTTCATCGCCTTTGCGGTGGAGGGTACGGCTGAGACTGTCAGAATTGCCGCTTCAATGGATGCCAGGTAGGATTGCAGCCCGGCTTCTCGGTCGCGGACCAAGGATTTCAGGACAATCTCTGCATCGTGGACGACGCTGCGCCGGAAGTAGCTGCTGGAGAAGGCAATCAGGACTACTGTTACCGTTAGTGCGGTTCCGACGATCAGCAACGGAAGCTTTTGGGAAAGTTTAAAATTCTGCAACATCTTCAACATAAAACCTCCGGCAGGTATCCCTCGGTTTGCCGCCGGGGATAAGGAACTGAGACTGGGGCTGATACAACGACAGATTGATTTTCGATCCGTTAATGCTCCAAAAAAAAGGCGGAAAAAATTTTCAAAATGATTGCATCCTGCAGGCGGCGCTGGCCTGCCTTGGCGCTTATTGACCGAGCCAGCGTTAAGGAATTGGCCTGATAGTGTGCGTTTGACCGGTTAGCGGCTGATGGCGGACACCTGGCCGGGTGGTTTGGATTCGTTAACCTTTCGCGGCTCGGATGGTGTCGAATCGCGCCGGGCCGGGGGGCTCCTCACCCGGCTTACGTCCGGAATTGACCGCTGAGTTCTCTTTTGTTGTTCGCGGGTTGGAAAAAATATTTACGCTTTGTTTACTTTTCCTAGCCAAGCCGCAGGATTTTTTGCCATGGTTAAGCATCAATAACCGGGGGGTTAGGGAATTGTTAACGCTGCCGCATTCTGTCCACCTTTTGGTCTCAGCCCGGCAACTTTGGGTCTCATTCCAGCCGCACGCCTGAATGACGATGCCCATGTGGGAAGCTGGAGTGGGTTATGAGACTGACTATTGCTGCAATTGCGGCATGCCTGTCCCTGGGCATGCCAATAGGCACGGCTGCGGATGAACTGCAGCCACGCGACGAAACGATACAGGGACTGGAGGCCGTCGGACGGCTGAATATCGCCAACCGCAACATGTGCACCGGAGCGCTTGTTGCGCCAAATCTGGTGCTGACCGCAGCGCATTGCCTGTTCGATCCCAGAACCGGTGCCAGGGTCGATCCGCAAAGCATCTGGTTTGAGGCCGGACTGTCAGGGCGCCGGGCCGTTGCCTTGCGGCAGGTGGTGAAGGCGGTTGTGCACCCGCAGTACCGGTACCGGCCGTCCGGAGCGCATCAGATCGGCAGTGACCTGGCGGTTCTGCGCTTGGACCGGCCAATCAGCAGTCGTCAGGCTGCGCCGCTCGCCATGGCAGGTGATGCCCAGCTAGGTGATACACTGGATGTTCTGTCTTATACCCGGGCGCATGCGACACGGCCCCGGCTGAAACGCTCGTGCAGTGTTCTCGCCCGCAAAAGCCGCACGCTGGTGATGTCCTGTCTGGTTGATTTCGGGGCGTCCGGGTCGCCGGTGCTGGAATTGCGGCCGGGCCGGGCACCGCGGCTGGTTTCGGTGATTTCGGCCAAAGCCGCCATGGGCAGCCGGAGGGTGTCGATCGGCACCGCCTTGGACGCCACGCTCAGCGATCTGATCCGCCGCGCCGGCTGACAGGTGCTTCCCGCACGTCAAAACGCAGGGGCTGCTTCGATCTGGGGCTGCCCCTTTCTGTATTAGGGTTCGCGCAATGCTTCGCGGGATTTGTAAAGCGGTTTCAGCAGGTATTGCAGCACGGTTTTGGCGCCAGTCTGCAGTTCCGCGACGGCGCGCATGCCCGGGCGGATCTCTATGGATTGCTGACGTTCGCTAAAGCCGGATTTGTCGACCCGAACCGTTACCCTGTAATAGGGCTCGGCGCGCGGATTGCGCTCATCCTCGAAGGTGTCGGCAGAGACGAAATCCACCTTGCCGCGGAGCGCGCCGTAAATGGTATAGTCATAGGCCGACAGTTTGATGGTAGCGTCCTGGCCGGGCTGCACGCTGGCGATGTCTTCGGGCTTGACCCGTGCCTCCACAAACAGTTCCTCACCCAGCGGGATGATCTCCAGGATCTCCTCGCCCGGGCGGATCACGCCGCCGATAGTGGTCACCGCCAGGCTATTGACGATGCCTGCCATGGGGGAGGTGATGATGGTGCGGTTCAACTGATCGACAGCGAGCCGCTGCTCCTGCCGCAAAGTAGTAATCTCCCGCAGGGTCTGGGCATATTCCTCGGCCTGCTCCAGTTCCGCCTGGGTTCCGATTTCGTTATATTTCGCGCGGGCGTCGGTGGCCGCCTTGCGGGCCTTGTTCACTTCAATCAGCGCCACGATCTTCTGCTTGAAGAGCTTCTCCATATTGGCAAGCTCCGCATTCAGCTGATCCATGACTTGCCGGGCGCTGTCGCGGCGGCTTGCAAAGTCCGTTTGCCGCGCGGTAAGCAAGCCGCGCTCGGAAGCCAGAATGCCGGGGGAGCGCTGTGCCAGCATGTCCGGCACGGCGAATTCAAAGGCGCCCTTCATTTGCGCTTCCAGCCGGTGGCGCCGGATCTCCAGCGCATCGATCTGGTTTTGCAACTCATCCGCAGCAGTGCGGAACTTGGTGTCCTGCAGCTTGGCCAGCACCTGGCCAGCCGTCACGATGTCGCCCTGGCGGACATGCAGCTCTGCCAGGATGCCGCCCTCCAGGTTCTGTACGATCTGGGCGCGGGAGGAGGAAACCACCTGGCCCTCGCCGCGCACGATCTCGTCGATAGAGGCAAAGGCGGCCCAGATCAGGAAGGTGAGCACGGCGGCCAGCGCCAGATAGATGATACGGCTGGCGCTGCGCGGCGTCTGCGCATCACCGTAGGGATCGTGAAGCGCCATGCTCATTTGCCCTCTCCTGCGGCCAGATGCGCCAGAACCTGATCTCGCGGGCCGTCCACCACCATTCGGCCTGACTGCAGGATCAGGGTACGGTTGGTCAGCGACAGGATCGGCATCCGGTGCGTGGCGATCACCGCGGTCCGTCCCTCCAGCCAGCTTTCCAGGCGGCTGACCAGGGTGCGTTCCAGCGTCTGGTCCAGCGCCGCGGTGGGTTCATCCAGCAACACGACAGAGGGGTTCTGCAGCCACAGCCGCGCCCAGCCGATCGACTGGCGCTGGCCGATCGACAGGCCATGGCCGCCGTCGCTGATCTCCAGATCCAGCCCCTTGTGGTGGTTGCGCACATGGGCGCCGAGGCCTGCGAACTCCAGCGCTTCCATCAGCCGGTCGTCGTCGCGCTCCAGCTGGTTGAGGTTCAGGTTGTCGCGAAGGGAGCCTGCAAACAGCCGCACGTCCTGGCTGAGATAGCCGATGTTGGCGCGCAGGTCGCGCGGGTCGATCTGGGCCATGTCGGTGCCGTCCAGCAGGATGCGGCCCCGGTCAGGTGCATATAGGCCCGACAATAGTTTGAGCAGGGTGGACTTGCCTGAGCCGTTGACCCCCAGCACCGCAACACGCTGACCCGGCGTGACCGCCACAGCCTGCACGTCCAGCGTCGGGGCGGCGTCATCCTCATAGCGGAACATGATCTCGCGCAGCTCAAACCGGCCTTCAATTTTCTGGCGGCGCAGATAGGTGCGTTCTTGTTCTTTCTCCTGCGGCGCCTGGGCGATTGCATCCAGCCCTTCCAGCGCTGCCTTGACGTTGCTCCAGCGTGCCAGGGTTGCGGCGAACTGCGTAAGCGGCGCAAGCGTGCGGCTGGTCAGGATGCCGGTCGCGATAATGGTGCCGACGGTGAACTCACCGGCAAAGACCAGCAGCGTGCCCAGCACCACAGCAGTGATATAGGTTGCCTGCTGCACCCCTTGCGACCAGTAGGTGAGGGCGCTGGACAGCTTGCGCTGCTCGGTGGCGGAGTGCGACGACAGCGTGTTCAGTTCATCCCACAGCCGCAGCACCCGTTCCTCGCCGCGCTGGGTCTTCACGGTGTCGAGTTCCGTCACCACCTCATGCAGCAGGCGGCCCGCCTTGGCATTCGCACCTTGGGTCTGCCGGGTATAGGCGATCATCTTCTTCTGCATGAAATAGGCAGGCAGCAGCATCAGGACGCCGCCAGCAATGATCACCCAGACCACCGGCCCGGCGATGGAAGCGACCAGCAGCAGGAACACCGCGATAAAGGGGATGTCCGCCAGAGTTGAGATGGTGGAGGAGGTAAAGAACTCCCGTACCGAGCCGAAATCGCGCATCGCGGCAAACAGGCCGGAGGGCGGCAAGGGCTTTTTGTCAGAGCGCATTCCGATCAGGCGGCGCATCAGGTTGTGCTGCACCGACAGCTCGATCTGGCGGCCGGCCGCATCGGTCAGCCGCGCGCGCGCCAGTTTCAGCATTGCTTCCAGCGCGATTGCCAGAAAGGCGCCCACCGCCAGCACCCATAGGGTTGCGTGCGACTGGTGCGGCACCACACGGTCGTAGACCTGCAAGCTGAACAGCGCGACCGACACCGCCAGTATATTGGCTACCAGCGACCCCAGCATGATCTCGCCCACCTGCCGGCGGTACTTGGGGAACTCGCTCCAGAACCAATGGCCCGGGTCGATCTGTGGAGTGTGCTTGGCTGCCATCTGTTTGAGCGATGGGCGGGCTGACAGCACGGTGCCGGTGAAATAGGGGCTGAACTCCGCCAGCGGTACCTCGGTCCGGTTATCCGGGCAGGCAGTGTCATATATGGTCAGCGCATCTTCGGCCTGTCCCAGCACCAGCACGCATTGGCCGCCGGACATGATCGCCAGAGCGGGCCACAGGGCTGGGGCAAGGCTCTGTTTTTCCAGCACCTTGGGCTGCAGCCCGGCGGATTGCACCGCCTTAGCAAGTGTGTGCAGCGACAGATCGCCCGGCGTTTCCTGCCAAAGGAAGGCGGCGACGTCGCTGACCGGCACCTCGCTGCCCTTCAGGGCGGCAAGGGTGGCAATCAGGCTGGCCCGGTGCTGGATGCGCGCGGCTGCCCCTTCCAGCAGCGAGCCGACCTCAGGTTGGGCGTCCTGCGGCTTGGGCCGGTTGTCGGTCTTGGGTTTCACCTGCGCATTGGGGCCAGCGGCTGGGGCAGAGATGTTGGCGGGCTGCAGCCCGTCCTGCGCCGCGGTCCTGGGAGCGGCAGCAGGGACCGACCGCAGAACCGGCTTCTGGCCAGGGGCGGGCATGCGGCGGGGCGGCTTTTGCGTGGTATCGGTCAAATCTTGTCCCCATCAGCCAAAAGCCCCAGGTCGCGCGCCAGCGCCAGCTGGATCAGCACCACCTCGTATTTTGCGTCGATATAGGCTTGCTCACGGCGTACCAGTTCCTCGTAGACCTGGATCACTTCCATCACCGGGCGCTGGCCCGCCTCAAACTGCTTCTGGAACAGCTCGTAGGTCTCACGGCTGCGGCGCACCAGCACCGCGGTCTCGCCTTCTTGCCGCTGGTAAGAGGCGATTTGCTGCACCTGGCGGCTGTAGGCGCGCCGGGCGGTTTCCTCGGCCTCGCCCACCTGGCGCATTGCGGCCTCCTTGGAGGCTTCCAGCGCCTGGATTGCGGCTGGAGTACCCAGTCCCAGCGGCTGGCCGACCCCCAGGGTGATGCCGGCGCCAGAGCCGTCCGTGGTGACGTTACCGGCTGCGGAAATCTGCGGCAGCAGCCCGGCGCGTCCGGATTTGGCCTGTGCAATGGTGCGTTCTGCTTCGGCGCCGGCTTTTAGCACAGACAGGAACTGTCCCTGTTCCGGCGGTGTGCCTATGGCTAGGTGCGACGGCTTCTGATCGAAACTCTGGCCTGTCATCGCCTGCAACTCGGCGCGAGCGGTGGTTGCAGCATCGCGGGCGGTGGCAGTGGCGGTGCGGATGCCGCTGATCTTGCTGTCTACCACGTTGAGATCTGCGCGGTCCGAGACCCCGCCATCGACCCGTCCCTGAACAATTCGGCGGAACTCCTCCATTCGGCGCAGGGCGCGGTCGCCATAGGCCGCCTTTTCGTCGCCGCGCAGGGCGGCGGCATAAAGCCCGACAGCGGTCTCTACCCGGCCGTTCATGTCCTCTGACAGGCTGACGGCGGCGACCTCAACATCGGCGGCGGCAAATTCGCGTTCCGCCTTGCGGCGGCCATTGTCGAACAGCACCTGCTCGATCAGCAGCCCGGCCACCAAGTCGCCCAGATCGGTCAGGCTGACCGAGGGTCCCAGGGTTGGAAACCAATTTTTTGAGGCGGCTTCGGCCCGCAGTTTGGCACTGATCAATTCTGCCTCGGCGGCGCGGGAAGAGGCGGCGATGGCAGCTGACGCGACCTGACCGTAGGCGCTGTCTTCCGCCAGCAGCGAACGCCGGTTCATCAGGGCGCTGATGACCGCGGAGGAAGTCTCCCCCGTTTGAGTGAAATTGCTGTGCGGGGCTCCGTCCGCTGCCTCGTTCGTGCCGCCAAACGGGGCCGTTGCGCAGCCAGACAGGCTGCACATCACTGCGATGGCGCAAAGAAAGCGTCCCGGTTGCATCCTGCCCTTTTGCCCTTTTGTTCAAGGCTTTTGATGATTTGGGTCTGGCAGCAGGTGCCGCTGCCAGACCAGAAAATCAGATCACGGTGTTGACGTCTTCATCAACAAGGATCGTGGTGCCGTCGTCGCCCAAAGTATAGACATCGTAAGTCTCGCCATCGATGGTCTGAGACCCGTCTGCGGTTGCACCGGTGATGGTCAGCGTGTCATCGGAGCCGCCGTGCACCGTCAATGTGTCGCCGTTGCCGGACAGCGCGTTAATGTCCGCTTCGGTCAGGGTCAGGTCGACGTTGTCTGCATGGACAAGGTTCAGTTCGTCAATGTTGAACTGCGACAGGCCCGAGTGATCCAGAACGGTGGCGTCGGCACTGTCTTCAAAAACAACCATGGTGCCAGAGCTGTTGCCGGCTTCGTCCACGCGGTTGACCACCAGGTTTGACCCGTCCGGCACGGTTTCGTCGAAGCTGAACAGGGTGCTGCCGCCAATGTCTGTCTCGGTGCCGGAAACATCCTCCACGCCGCCGCCGCTTGTCAGCTCATGCGTGGTGTCGCCGTCTTCATAGTCGTCGCTGAAGAAGCCTGTGACGCCGGAGCCGGTGCTGACAACGCTGCCCACATTCGGTGCATCGTATTCGGTATCGACTTCAAAGGTCTCTGTCAGGGTTGCGGTGTTGCCTGCGGGGTCGGTCGCAGTGATTTCTGCGCGGCTGGTGTAGGTGCCCTCCGGCAGATCGTCCGCGTCAAACTCCACGCTCCAGTTGCCATCGGCATCGACGGATGCGGCCCGGGTTACACCTTCGATGGTGACGTCGACCGTGGAGCCAGCCTCCACCGTGCCAGTCAGAGTCAGCCCCGCGGCGCGTTCGGCGATGTTGACGATGTCATCATCGGCGATGCTGTCGGCTTCGAAGGGCACAACTTCGGTGTCGATGGTAAGGGTGTCTGTGATTTCCGCCGTGTTGCCGGCAGCGTCCGTGGCTGTGACGGTGACATCGGCTTCATAGCTGCCGTCAGGGATGTCGGAGGCTGCAAAATCCACGCTCCAGTTGCCGTCGCCATCCACTGTTGCAGTTTCGGTAGCATCACCCAACTGCACCACCACGGTTGAGCCCGGCTCCACCGTGCCAGTTAAAGTGATCCCGTCGCTGTGCTCGTCCTCATTGACGACGCCATCCCCCTCAACAGTTGCTGTCTCAACGGTGAGCGGATCGACCAGGGTGTCCACATGCAGGTCAGCTGTTGCAGTTGCGCTATTGCCCGCTGCGTCGGTCGAAGTGACGCTGATCGTTGTGTCATATTCACCGGCAGGCAGGGAGCCCGCCTCGAACTCTGCAGCCCAGTTGCCATCGGAATCCACTGTCGCAGTCCGGGTCACGCCTTCGACGGTCACGCTGACCGAAGCGCCGGCCTCGCCGGTCCCGGTCAGGGTGAGCCCTGCTGCGGCTTCGGCGTTATTGACGAGGTCGTCACCGCCCGCTTGGCCGCTGTCAATTGCCACCTCAGTGGTGGTGTCTACACGGATCGTGCCGGTGGTCGTCTCGGTGTTGCCATAGGCATCGGTCGCGGTGGCCGTTACCTCCGCGTCGTATTCGCCGGACAGGATTTCGGACGCGGCGAAATCGGCGCTCCAAGTGCCCTCATCGGTGGCCGTCACCGTGCGTGTCACCCCCTGAAAGGTCACGTTCACGGTTGCCCCGGCTTCGGCGGTGCCGGTCAGGGTCACCCCGTCCGCGGCCTCCGCGCCATTGATCATGTCATCACCACCGGCCTGGCCGTCATCAAGAGCGACGGAGGTTTCGGTGTCGATGCGGATTGTGGAGGTGGCGGTTGCCGTAGCTCCGGAGGTGTTTGTCGATGTGGCCGTTACCTCCGCGTCGTACTCGCCGCCGGTGATTTCGGAGGAAGCGAAATCAGCGCTCCAGGTGCCTTCATCGGTAGCGGTCACTGTGCGGGTCACCCCCTGAAAGGTGACTTCCACAGTGGATCCAGCCTCCGCGGTGCCAGTCAGCGTAACGCCGTCTGCAGCTTCAGCTGCGCTGATCGTGTCGTCCCCTCCGGCAAGGCCGCTGTCGACAGTCACAAACGTGTCACCGTTATTGCCGCCAACGCCACCGCCGCCACCGCCGCCTCCATCACCGCCGCCGCCGCCGCTTGCGATCGCTGCGACGCCAACAGCGCCCGCAGCGGCTCCAGCCGCGCCCAGGCCGCCGAACAGCGGTGCCGCCAGCGGTGCCACAACAGGTTCAATCCGGTCGACGTCCAGGAACACCATCTCATCATAGGCGCTCCACTTGCCGGCCAGGTCAAGCGGCTCGTAGGTGGCAAACAGCATCCCGCTGGACTTGTCCTCCAGCACCACTTCGATGAATTGGCCTTCTTGGCTGAGGAACAGGTTCTTGCCGCCGGTTGCACCGAAGGAATAATAGTTCTCCAGCACCAGCTCCTGGCCGTTCGCCAAGGTCACATGCAGGTTGCTGCCCTGCCGGGAGTAGCTTTCGACGTCAGCAGGGCTGAGGTTCAGCGAAATGTCCTTGGCCTGGCTGGCATCAATGCGCGCCGGGGTGCCTTCAGAGAAATTTCCATGCTGCGTGGTGCCCGCCATATCGCGGGTGATAAATGCGACCGTGCTCATAAACTTACCGCCCATCTGAATGCGCCGCGGCCCGGAAATTGGCCATCGGCTTATGGTTAAGTTGCCTGTATTTTTGCCCAGCGGCCGTCTTTTGCGGCCATTTTGAGGCCACAATGTGACAATTTTTTCTGTCCTGTCCAGTATATGCAGGGCGTGTGTGAGGTTATTTTGCCGCCAACCGTGTCCTGGCTGCCGCAGATTTTCTAAGTTTTTTAACGCGACTGTGATGCTGCACCGGGCGCAAATGCCCCCTGCGCACGCACTGAAACCGGCTGGCAAAGCCCGCTGGGTGCGGTGTTCCCGGAGGCGCTGCGCCGAAAGGGAAAAGTTGCCGTGAAGCTCGGGTTTGACGGTCAGATTGCTGCAGAAGCCTTTGAAATGCCGCGACGCAGAAGGTCCGTGCAGCAGCGGTGATCGCCGTGATGTGAAGAAAATTTCCCGCAAAAGTTTCTGGCAATTAATTAAAAGTACACCACTTTCAGATAGTAAGAAGTTCGTAATTGGTGTAAGCTCGGAAGTAACTAACACGACGCCGCCAGCCTGGACTCCGGGCGCAGGCCGCCGCCAAGAGCGGCCAGCCGGACGTATGACGCCAGAAGCGGCGCCGAGCAGAAATCAGAACTCAACACTGACGCGGACACCTATGCCCACGTGCTGGGCACTCTCTGTCCGTGCGCGATCTTAAACGCCAGGAGGAACGGCGCGAGTTAACCAGGAGGCTTGATCCAAGATGAAAGACATTGCCGAACTTTTTGCAGAGCAGTACGGCGAAACGCGCGAGCAGGAAATGCCGCTGCAGGAGTATTTGAACGCCTGCCGTGACGATCCGAGCCTGTACGCAAACGTCGCCGAGAGGATGCTGAAGGCAATTGGCGAAGAGGAGCTTGTGGATACGTCCAAGGACGCACGGCTCGGGCCGATCTTTCAGAACCGCACGATCAAGCGCTACAGCGCCTTTCACGACTTCTACGGCATGGAAGATACGATCGAGCGCATCGTCGGCTACTTCCGCCACGCCGCGCAAGGGTTGGAGGAGCGCAAGCAGATCCTTTACCTGCTGGGCCCGGTCGGTGGCGGTAAATCCTCGCTGGCGGAGCGCTTGAAGCGCCTGGTCGAAGATCAGCCAATTTATGTTCTCAAGGCCGGTGACCAGATTTCGCCGATCTTCGAAAGCCCGCTGGGCCTCTTTGACCCGGTCCGCATGGGCAAGGTGCTGGAAGAGGAATACGGCATTGCCCAGCACCGGCTGCCGGGGCTGATGTCGCCCTGGGCCGTGCAGCGGCTGGATGAATTCGATGGCGATATCAACAAGTTCTCGGTTGTCCGCATGTATCCATCTCGGCTGCGCCGGATCTGTGTTGCCAAGGTGGAGCCTGGCGATGAAAACAACCAGGACATCTCTACCCTGGTCGGCAAAGTGGACATCCGACAGCTGGAGCATTTCAGCCAGGATAATCCGGATGCCTACAGCTTCTCCGGAGGCCTGAACCGATCAACCCAGGGCGTCTTGGAATTTGTTGAGATGTTTAAGGCGCCGATCAAAATGCTGCACCCGCTGCTGACGGCGACCCAGGAAGGCAACTACATGGGCACCGAAAGCTTTGGTGCCATTCCCTTCAACGGACTGATCCTGGCGCATTCAAATGAGTCCGAATGGCAGTCCTTCAAGAACAACAAGAACAACGAGGCCTTCATTGACCGGGTGTCGATCGTCAAGGTGCCCTATTGCCTGCGGGTCTCGGATGAAACCTCGATCTATGAAAAGCTGATCGAGTTCAGCGAACTGCGTGACGCGCCCTGTGCGCCGGAGACGCTGAAAATCCTCAGCCGCTTCTCGGTGCTGACACGCCTGAAGCCGCATGAGAATTCGAACCTCTACTCCAAGATGCGGGTCTATGATGGCGAAAGCCTGAAAGACACCGATCCCAAGGCGAAGACGGTGCAGGAATATCAGGACCGCGCCGGCGTCGACGAAGGAATGAACGGCATCTCCACCCGTTTTGCTTTCAAGGTGCTTTCGACCACATTCAACTTCGACACCAACGAAGTTGCGGCGGACCCGGTGCATCTGATGTACGTGCTGGAGCAGATGATCAAGCGTGAGCAGTTCCCGCAGGAGACGGAACAGAAGTATCTTGAGTTCATCAAGACCGAACTGGCACCGCGCTATGAGGAATTCATCGGTAACGAGATCCAGAAGGCGTACCTCGAAAGTTATACCGAATACGGTCAAAACGTCTTTGACCGGTATATCTCCTATGCTGACGCATGGATCGAGGAGCAGGACTACAAGGATCCTGACACCGGCCAGCTCTACAACCGCGAGGTTCTGGATGCGGAGCTCAGCAAGATCGAGAAGCCGGTCGGCATTGCTAACCCCAAGGATTTCCGCAACGAGGTGGTCAAGTTTGCGCTGCGCCACCGCGCCAACACTGGCAAGAACCCGGCCTGGAACTCCTACGAGAAGCTGCGCGATGTGATCGAGAAGCACATGTTCAGCCAGGTCGAGGAACTGCTGCCAGTGATTTCCTTCGGGTCCAAGAAGGACAGCAAGACCGAAGGCAAGCATCAGGAGTTCGTCGAGCGGATGCGCGGCCACGGTTACACCGACCGCCAGGTGCGGCGCCTGGTCGAATGGTACATGCGGGTCAACAAGGCGGGCTAAAGAGGAGCGCTGTGCAACATGCATCATTTCATCGACAGGCGCGCCAATCCAAAGGGCAAGAGCCTCGGGAACCGCCAACGGTTCCTGCGGCGGGCCCGGGAGAATATTAAGGAGCGCGTCGATCAGTCGGTCCGGGGGAAGTCGATCCAAAGCGGAAGCGGTGTCCCGGACGAAGGCGAAAAGGTCACCATTCCCACACGGGGGCTGAAGGAGCCGCGGTTCTTCCATTCCTCCAAGGGCGGCATGCGCCGCCATGTGCTGCCCGGCAACAAGGATTTTGTTGTCGGCGACACCATCAAGCGGCCGCAGGGCGGTGCCGGACAGGGCGGCCGCCAGGCATCGGAGGACGGGGATGGTGAGGACGAGTTTTCCTTCACCCTGACCCAGGAAGAATACCTGGAAATTCTGTTTGAGGGGCTGGAACTGCCGGACCTCGTGGAAAAGGCCACGGTGGAAACCGAAACTATCGGCACCCGCCGGGCTGGTCTGACAACAGCGGGCACCCCGAACAACCTGAACTTGGTGCGCACCATGCGCAACTCGCTGGGCCGCCGCATTGCTTTGCAGCGACCCACCACCAAATCCCAGCGTGAGCTTGAGGAGCAGATCGCTGAGCTGGAAGCGCTGGATGAGCGCACCCCGCCGCAGGAGGAATTCCTGGCGACGCTGAAAATGCGGCTGGAAGGTATCATTCGCAAGCGCAAGGTGGTCGGATACATCGACCCGCTGGACCTGCGCTATGACACCTTTGTGCCGGAAAAAATCCGCAACTCCCGTGCCGTGGTGTTCTGCCTGATGGATGTCTCCGGCTCCATGCAGGAACGCGAGAAGGATCTGGCGAAACGCTTCTTCCTGCTGCTGCACCTGTTCCTGGAGCGCTGCTATGAACACACCGAGCTGGTGTTCGTGCGCCATACCCACCACGCCCAGGAAGTGGATGAGGAAACCTTCTTCTATGCGCGCGAAACCGGCGGCACCATCGTGTCGACCGCGCTGGAAAAGATGAAGGAGATCATCGAGGAACGCTATCCGCCGGACGAGTGGAACATCTACGGCGCCCAGGCCTCGGACGGCGAAAACTTCGGCAATGATTCAGTGCGCTGCAAGAATCTGCTGCTGAATGATCTGCTGCCGGTCAGCCAGTTCTACGCCTATGTGGAAATTGTAGACGAGGCGGCGGAGATGCTGCTGAACAACCCCGAAGCAGGCGAAGACCTGTGGCAGAACTACCGCGAGGTGAAGGCGCAGGCGCAGCATTTCGAGATGCAGCGGGTTTCGCAGCCCGGCCACATCTATCCGATTTTCCGGGAATTCTTCCTCCCCAAGGTGAAAGGGATGCAGCATGCAGGCAGCTGAAAAGGCGCGCGAGCCGCTGTTTGACGGGCCGGAATGGACCTTCGAGCTGATGGAAAAGGCGCGCGACGCGATCGAAAAGATCGCGCTCGAAGACCTCGGGCTGGACGTCTATCCCAATCAGATCGAGATCATCTCGGCGGAGCAGATGCTGGACGCCTATTCCTGCGTCGGCCTGCCGCTGATGTACCAGCACTGGTCTTTCGGAAAACACTTCGCCCGCGACGAGGCGCTCTACCGCACCGGCCGCCAGGGCCTGGCCTATGAGATCGTCATCAACTCCAACCCCTGCATCAGCTATAACATGGAAGAAAATACCATGGCGATGCAGACACTGGTGATGGCGCATGCAGCTTTCGGGCATAACCATTTCTTCAAGAACAACTACTTGTTCCAGCAATGGACCGATGCGGCCGGCATCCATGACTACCTGGCGTTCGCCAAGAACTACATCGCCGCCTGCGAGGAGCGCTATGGCCCGATGGCGGTGGAAGAGGTGCTGGACGCCGCCCATGCGATGCAGTCTCAGGGGGTGTTCCGCTACGGCCGCCCGCCCAAGCCCACCAACGAGGAACTGGTGGCGATGCAGAAAGTGCGCGAAGGGTATGAAAGCGGCCAGAGCGTGCTTGATATTTGGACCGACTCAACCCTTGGCCGGGACAAGCTGGAACTGATCGAGGATGCCGACTTCAGCGCGCGCCGCAAGATGATGAACCTGCCGCAGGAGAACATCCTGTATTTCCTGGAGAAACACAGCCCGGTTCTGGAACCCTGGCAATGCGAGATCCTGCGTATCGTGCGGATGCTGGCGCAGTATCTGTATCCGCAGAAACAGACCAAGGTCATGAACGAGGGCTGTGCAACCTTCGTGCATTACTACATCATCAACAAGCTCCATGAGCAGGGTCAGATCACGCAAGGAGCCTATATGGAAATGCTGCACAGCCATACCAATGTGGTGATGCAGCCTGAATATGACGATCCGCGTTATTCCGGCATCAACCCTTATGCGCTGGGCTTTGCGATGATGCAGGACATCCGCCGCATCTGCCAGGATCCGACTGACGAGGATCGCGAGTGGTTTCCGGACTTTGCCGGCAACCCGGACTGGCGCGGGGTGCTGCGGGATGCCTGGGCGAATTACCGGGATGAAAGCTTCATCCAGCAGTTCCTGTCGCCCAACCTGATCCGCAAGTTCAAGCTGTTCACGCTTACGAATGACGCGGAGCTGCCCAATCTGGTGGTCAGCCAGATCCACAACCGGGCCGGATACAAGGCCATCCGGCGCGATTTGGCGAAACAGTATGACCTCGCCTATCTGGAGCCGGATATCCAGGTGACAGACGCTGATCTGCGCGGCGACCGGGAACTGAAGCTGACCCACAACGTGCGCGATGGCATCCATCTGGATGAGGACGACCAGGAGGAAGTACTGAAGCACTTGCGCCGGCTCTGGGGCTATGGCGTCAGACTCGATGCGGTGGAGGCCACCACGGAAAGCTGACGGCAGGACACGCGATGCCAAAAGAAAACGCAGGCCCTCGGGCCTGCGTTTTGGTGTTTCACATGAATCCCGGGATCAGAATTCCACTACCGCGCGGATCGACTTGCCTTCATGCATCAGCTCGAAGCCCTCGTTGATCTGGTCCAGCGTCAGCTTGTGGGTGATCATCGGGTCAATTTCGATCTTGCCGTCCATGTACCAGTCAACGATCTTCGGCACATCGGTGCGGCCCGACGCACCGCCAAAGGCGGTGCCGCGCCAGCTGCGGCCGGTGACCAACTGGAACGGGCGGGTGGAAATCTCGGCCCCCGCAGGCGCAACACCGATGATGATTGACTCACCCCAGCCCTTGTGCGCGCATTCCAGCGCGGTACGCATCACGTTGACGTTGCCGGTTGCGTCAAAGGTATAATCCGCGCCGCCGCCGGTCAGTTCCACCAGATGCGCCACCAGATCGCCTTCGACCTCGGCCGGGTTCACGAAATCGGTCATGCCGAATTTCTCAGCCATCTCCACCTTGCCCGGGTTCAGGTCGACACCGACGATCTGGTCGGCACCGGCCATCCGCAGGCCCTGGATCACGTTGAGGCCGATACCGCCGAGGCCAAAGACCACCGCGCGGGAGCCGATTTCCACCTTGGCGGTGTTGATCACAGCACCAATGCCGGTGGTGACGCCGCAACCGATGTAGCAGACCTTGTCGAACGGCGCGTCCTCACGGATTTTCGCCAGCGCGATTTCCGGCACCACGGTGTGGTTGGCGAAGGTCGAGCAGCCCATGTAGTGGTGGATCGGGGTGCCGTCCAGCATCGAGAACCGGGTGCTGCCATCGGGCAGCAGGCCCTGGCCTTGGGTCGAGCGGATCGCCTGGCACAGGTTGGTCTTGGGGTTGAGGCAGTACTCGCACTCACGGCACTCCGGGGTGTAGAGCGGGATCACGTGGTCGCCCGGCTTCAGGCTGGTCACGCCTTCGCCGACCTCAATCACGATGCCTGCGCCCTCATGGCCCAGGATCGCCGGGAAGATGCCTTCCGGGTCGTCGCCGGAGCGGGTGAATTCGTCGGTGTGGCACAGGCCGGTTGCCTTGATTTCCACCAGAACCTCGCCCGCCTTGGGGCCTTCCAGGTTCACTTCCATGATTTCCAGCGGTTTGCCGGGGGCAACCGCAACGGCAGCGCGGGTCTTGATCATGTGACTGGTCCTTCGTTCTTTTCTTCGGGACCGGGCCGCCGACAGGCGGGTCCGGGGTGAATGCGGTGCCGGCGGCTGCGCCGCGGGCCGGAATGACCCAGCGTTACATTTGCGAACCGGCACGCGCAAGCATTGCCTCGGCACCCTAACAGGGGAGGCACCCTGGGCTTTGCCCCGAAAGCGACAGCTGAGCCGCGGTCCGCGCCATCCAGGCGCAATGAAAAATGCCCGGTTTCCAGCAGTTTGCCTGCAGGCTTCCAGTTTTGGGAAGGAATTATGCTGCCACCCCTTGACCTTCCCCTGACTGGAACCCTCATATCCACTGTCAATGGTATAGAACCGGCGGATTTCCGATGTCAGACACGACCCAAATATCCTTGCATATCACAGGCCTGAGCTGTGCGGGCTGCGCTGGCCGGGCGGAGCGCGCGCTGGCGGCAGTGGAGGGGGTTCAGTCGGCCTCCGTAAACCTCGCCAATGCCACCGGCCAAGTGGAGGCCGCCCAGGATGTGGCGCTGACGGATTTGACCGGCGCCCTGACCGATGCCGGCTATCCGGCCGCGGAATCGCAGGCTGTAGTGGTGATCAGCGGCATGAACTGTGCTTCCTGCGTGGGTCGCGTGGAAAAGGCGCTGCTGGCGGTGCCGGGGGTGCTGTCGGCCAGCGTCAACCTGGCAAACGAGACCGCGCAGATCCGCTATCTGACCGGTGCCGCCCGCGCTGCGGATCTGGCCCGCAAGGTGACGGAGGCCGGCTATCCGGCCCGTCTCAGCGGTGCGGTGGAGGATGAGGCGGAACAGGCCAGCCAGCGCAAGGCGGATGAAATTTCCGCACTGGGCCGCCAGGTGCTGATCGCCGCGCTGCTGACCCTGCCGGTGTTCCTGATCGAGATGGGCGGCCATATGGTTCCGGCGCTGCATCACTGGGTGGCGGCAAATATCGGCATGCAAAACAGCTACTTGCTGCAGTTTGCCCTGACCACCGCGGTGCTGGCGGGGCCGGGACGGCAGTTTTGCGCCAAGGGTTTCCCGGCGCTTTTCCGGGGCGCACCCGACATGAACGCGCTGGTGGCTTTGGGCACTGCCGCGGCATACGGGTTCTCGGTTATTTCCACCTTCGCACCCCGGCTGCTGCCCGCAGGCACCGCCAATGTCTATTACGAGGCCGCAGCGGTCATTGTCGTTCTGATCCTGACAGGCCGCTTCCTGGAAGCCCGCGCCAAGGGCCGCACCGGTGCCGCAATCCGCAAGCTGGCGGGATTGCAGCCGAAGACCGCTATGGTGGTCTCTGGCGGCGAAGCAATCGAGACCCCGGTGGAGGAGATTGGCACTGGCGATCTAATCCGGGTCCGCCCGGGCGAACGTATCGCGGTGGATGGCGAGATCACCTCCGGCGGTTCCTACATCGACGAGAGTATGATTTCAGGCGAACCGGTGCCGGTTGCCAAGTCCCCCGGCGATGAGGTGACGGCTGGCACCATCAACGGCAACTCCGCGCTGGAATTCCGCGCGACACGGGTGGGGCGCGACACTGTGCTGGCGCAGATCATCCGCATGGTGGAGCAGGCGCAGGGCGCCAAGCTGCCGGTGCAGGGACTGGTCGACCGGATCACTCTGTGGTTCGTGCCTGCCGTCATTGCGGTGGCGGCGCTGACCGTGCTGGTCTGGTCCGTGTTCGGCCCGGCGCCGTCGCTGCCTCTGGCATTGGTGGCCGGCGTCTCCGTGCTGATCATAGCCTGCCCCTGCGCCATGGGGCTGGCAACGCCGACCTCTATCATGGTGGGCATTGGCCGTGCTGCCCAGATGGGGGTGCTGTTTCGCAAGGGCGACGCGCTGCAGCGGCTGCAGGAAGTCAAGGTGGTGGCGCTCGACAAGACAGGCACATTGACCGAGGGCCGTCCGGCGCTGACCGAATTGATCTGCGCCGAGGGTTTCATCCGCGAAGAGGTGCTGCGCCTGACTGGCGCCGCCGAGGCGCAGTCCGAACACCCGATTGCCCGGGCCATCACGGCGGCCGCAGGCAAGGGGCTGCCCAAGGCGTCAGGCTTCGAGGCGATCCCGGGCTACGGCCTGCGGGCAGAGGTCGAAGGACGCGTGGTGCTGGCCGGTGCTGCCCGTCTGATGGCACGCGAAGGCATTGCGCTTGGCGCGCTGGAGGCGGAAGGCGCGCGGCTGGCCAAACGCGGCGAAACCCCGCTCTATGTTGCCGTCAACGGCCAAGCCGGGGCCGTGATTGCGGTGGCGGACCCGATCAAGCCGGGCACCCCGGCAGCGATCAAGGCGTTCCACGAGCAGGGGCTGAAGGTGGCCATGATCACCGGCGATGCGGCCGCGACGGCGCAGGCGATTGCCAGGCGGCTGGGTGTTGACGCGGTTAAGGCCGAATGCCTGCCTGCGGACAAAGTAAAGGCGCTGCAGGAACTGCAGGCGGAACACGGCACCTTGGCGTTCGTCGGCGATGGCATCAATGACGCCCCGGCGCTGGCGGCGGCAGATGCGGGCATCGCCATCGGCACCGGCACCGACGTGGCGATCGAGGCCGCCGATGTGGTGCTGGTCTCCGGCGATCTGCGCGGCGTGGTCAACGCGCTGACCGTCAGCCGCGCCACCATGCGCAACATCCGCCAGAACCTGGGCTGGGCCTTCGGCTATAACGTGCTGCTGATCCCGGTGGCGGCGGGCCTGCTCTACCCCTTCGGCGGGCCGCTGCTGTCGCCTGCGCTGGCGGCAGGCGCCATGGCGCTGTCGAGTGTTTTTGTGCTGTCGAACGCGCTGCGCTTGCGCCGCCTGAAACCGGCCATAGATGAGGATCAGGCCGCACCGGCACCCAAGGCGGACACCAAACAGGAGGCGCGCGCATGAATATCGGGGATGTTTCCAGCCGCTCAGGGCTTCCGGCCAAGACGATCCGCTATTACGAGGACATCGGCCTGATCAAGCCGCACCGCAGCGCCAACGGCTACCGCTGCTTTGCCGAGACCGACCTGCACAAGCTGGCCTTTCTAGGCCGCGCCCGGGCGCTGGGCTTCACCATCGAGGACTGCCGCACCCTGATGGCTCTGTATGAGGACGAAAGCCGCGCCAGCGCCGATGTGAAACAGCTTGCGCAGGAACATCTGGCCAAGATCGAGGAAAAGATCGCCGACTTGCAGGCAATGCACGACACGCTGGGCGAGTTGGTCAAAGGCTGCGCCGGCGACAGCCGTCCGGATTGCCCGATATTGAAGGATCTGTCCGGCGAAGGGTGAGTTTCGGAGGGCAGGGGCTCCCGCGCCCGCAGCAGCCCTGCCGGGCCGCCCTGGCGGCCTTGGGCATGGCTGCGGGCCGCTGGCCCGAAGCGGGTGCACTCATGCGGGGCGCAGCTCCAGGATCTTGCGGGCTTGCTGCCAGGTGGCGATGGGGCGTTCGTATTTGTCGCAAAGCTCCGCCGCCCGTTTCACCAACGCCGCGTTGGAAGGCGCGAGCGTGTCACGGTCCAGCCGCATGTTGTCCTCCAGCCCGGTGCGGGTGTGGCCGCCCGCGGCGATCGACCATTCGTTGACCAGGATCTGCCCCGGCCCGACACCGGCACCGCACCACTGGGCCTCCGGCGCCAGCCGCTGCATAGTCTTGACGTAGTAGTCGAACACGTCCTTGTCGACCGGCATCGCGTTCTTCACCCCCATCACGAACTGCACATAAAGCGTGCCGGGAATGCGTCCCTCGCGGTTCATCTTCACCGCCTGGTGGATATGCGACAGGTCAAAGGCCTCGATCTCCGGCTTCACGCCGTAGGTGCGCATCTCCGATGCCAGCCAGTCCACCAGATCGGGGGAGTTCTCATAGACCCTGGTGGGGAAATTGTTGGACCCCACTGACAGCGACGCCATGTCGGGCCTGAGCGGCAGCATGCCGCCGCGTTCGCGGCCCGCGCCGGAGCGGCCGCCGGTCGACAGCTGGATGATCATGCCGGGGCAGTGTTTCTGCAGACCTTCCATCAGCCGCGCGAACCTTTCCGGGTCCGAGGTCGGAGTCTGGTCGTCGTTCCGCACATGGCAATGAGCGATTGAGGCCCCAGCCTCAAACGCCTCATGCGTGCTTTCGATCTGTTCCGCGATGGTGACAGGCACCGCCGGGTTGTTTTCCTTGGTCGGGACAGAGCCGGTGATGGCAACGCAGATGATGCAGGGTTTGCTCATGGATTTCCCCTTCAGGTGTCGAAAAACACAGTTTCATCTTCGCCCTGCAGGCGGATGTCGAACCGGTAGACGGCCAGACCGTCCCGCAGCTCACGCTTTGCGATCAGGGTGGCGCGGCGGCGCTCCCACTCTATCACATTCAGCACCGGGTCGGCAGTGTTGGCCGCGGCCTCATCCTCAAAGTAGATCCGCGTGTTCAGCCCGACGTTGATGCCGCGCGCCACGATCCACAGGTTGATATGGGGCGCCATCATCTGCCCGTTGCGGCCCGTCACCGGCCCGGGCTTCACCGTGTCAAATCCCCATTCGCCGGTTTCGAAATCGGTGATCACCCGGCCCCAGCCGCGAAAACCGTCCTCCACCTCGCCTGTGTGCTCCGGATGGGCATAGATGCCGTCCGCGTTGGCCTGCCAGGCCTCCAGCAGCACGTCCTTGACCGGTGAGCCTGTGCCATCGGTCACCACGCCCTCTACCCGGATGCGCTCGCCCTTGGCGTTGGGGCCAGCAATATCCCAGCCAAGTTCTTGGCCGTAGATTTCAAACCCTGCCGCGCCGGGAGCCAGGCCGATATGAACATATGGTCCTGCGGTTTGCGAAGGGGTTTCCTTCAGGTACTCCAGCTTCTGGCGCATCAGTTCCCCTCCAGCCGGTTCTCAAACAGGGTGGACCGCCGCCCGCGCAGAACGATGTCGAACCTGTAGGCGATGGTGTCCAGCGGAATGGTGGCATTCATGTCGAGCCGGGCCACCAGCATCTCCACCGCTTCCGGGTCCGGGATGGTGCTCACGATTGGGCAGCGGGCAATCAGCGGGTCACCCTCGAAATAGAGTTGGGTGATCAGCCGCTGGGCAAAGCCGCTGCCAAAGACCGAGACATGGATATGCGCCGGCCGCCAGTCGTTCACCCAATTGCGCCAAGGGTAGGCTCCGGGCTTCACGGAGCGGAAGTGGTAGCAGCCGTTCTCATCCGTCAGCGTCCGGCCGCAGCCGCCGAAATTCGGGTCCAACGCGCCAAGGTAGGTATCCTTCTTGTGCCGGTATCGGCCGGAGGCATTGGCCTGCCAGATTTCCACCAGCGTATTCGGCACCGGGCGCGCGTTTTCATCCAGCACCCGGCCGTGCACGATGATGCGTTCGCCGATCGGGCTCTGGCCGGGCTGGGCAAAATTCGACAGCAGGTCATTGTCGGCGGCATTGATGTCGTTATGGCCGAACACCGGCCCGGTGATCTCGCTGGCGGTGTTTTCCAGGCTGATCAGGGGGAACTTCGGCGAGCGGGTGACCGAGGTCTTGTAATCCTGCGACAGGGCAGGGGGGTGCCAGTGGCGGTCCCTCTGGTAGAACTCCCCGGGCTGCGGCGGCTTGGTCATGCGGTGTCCTCTCCCTCGCTCTCCATTTCGGCATAGGTCTGTTTGGCCAGTTTCAGCGCGCGGTTGGCCCGCGGCACCCCGGCATAGATCGCCACATGTTGGAAGGCCTCCAGCACATCCTCCCGGCTGGCGCCGGTGCGGGTGGTGGCGCGAATGTGCATCGGGATTTCGTCAAAGTTGCCAGTCGCCGCCAGCAGCGCCAGCGTTAGCATTGAGTGTTCCCGCAGGCTGATCCTGTCCGAGGCCCAGACTGTGCCCCAGGCGCCTTCGGTAATCAGCTCCTGAAACGGCTGGTCCAGCGCGGTCTTGGCGGCCTCCGCGCGGTCCACATGGGCGTCGCCCAGAACCCTGCGCCGCACCTGCATACCGCGGTCGTAACGGTCTTGCATCATTCCAGTCTCCCTTTGCTCAGGAGTATCGCATACCGCAAGTGATCTGTATAATCTTCAAAAAGGCATAAACAAATAACCTGTGTGATATGCGTCTATCGTCATCCTTGAAGCTGCGCCATCTGGAGGTCTTCGTCGAAGTCGCCCGCAAGATGAGCGTCACCCAGGCGGCGGAGGCGCTGGGGATGTCCCAGCCCGCTGTCACCCGGGCTCTGCGAGAGCTGGAAGCGGTCTGCGGCAAGCCTCTGGTGGAGAAACATGGCCGCGGCATCCGGCTCAGCAGCTATGGCGAGCTGTTCCGTGATCATGCAGGCCGCAGCCTGGCGCTGGCCCGCGACGGTGTGGCGCTGCTGCGCGGCCTGGATGAAGCCGATGGGCCGCTGGTTGCCATCGGCGCCCTGCCCACGGCGGCGGCAGATCTGGTTCCGGACACGCTGGCAGAGCTGCGCAGCAGCGGCGCACCGGGCCGGTTCGTGGTGGTGTCCGGGGACAACCGCTATCTGATCGACCAGCTGCGCCGGGGCAGGCTGGATGTGGTGGTTGGGCGGATGCCGGCGCCGGAGACCATGGCTGGGATCGGTTTCGATCCGCTTTACCGCGAGCGTGTGGCCGCAGTTGTGGCCCGGGACCACCCGCTGGCCAGTGCCGGCCGCCTGCTGCCTTCTGCCTTTGAGGACTATCCGGTGCTGATGCCGTCAGAAGGGGCGGTGATCCGGCCGCTGGTGGAACGGATGTTTCTGGAGCAAGGGCTGGCGATGCCCCGGTTCCCGGTTGAAACCGTTTCGTCCAGTTTCGGGCGGCGCTTTGTGCTGGCACATCAGGCCATCTGGATCATCAGCCAGGGCGTGGTGCGGCCGGACCTTGACGCGGGCACGATGACGGCTTTGCCGTTTGACACCAGCACCACCCTTGGGCCGGTCGGCCTGTGTGCCCGTCTGGAGCACCAGCTGTCACCCGCTGCGGCGCGGTTCTGCAATGCCTTGCGCAGCACTTGTAAGGAACGGGGACTGGGGTAGCCTGCAATTGCCAATGTGAGCGGTTGCTTTTTATAGCATTAAATGCACCTTTTGCGAGCATTTACCCATCTCTTGAGTCTGGGGCAGCGGTGCAGGGCTGTTTCTGCGCGTCATTTATGTCGCAACTTTCCTTACTTTATACCACTGAATTTAAATACATTATACAGCTCGCCTTCTCTCTTCTGGCAGGCTGCTGAAGGTGAATTTTCCGGATAATGCAATCAGTAATTGCAAAACAACCTAAAGGTGTGCACCATAACGGTACTTTAATATTGAATGTATCACGCGTGGAGTGGGGTGGCAGATGACTGTTCTTCTGAAAATTCGCCGGTTCGGAGCTTTTGGTGTTTTCCATGCGGACGGGGCGGGCGTGCAGCTTGGCGCCAAGCATCAGGCTTTGATGGCTTTGCTGTCCACTGCTGAGGGCGGTATCCGCACCAGGGCCTTTCTGGAGAAGACATTGTGGTGCCTGGCGCAGCCGGAGCAGGCCAAGGCCAGTTTGCGCACGGCCCTGTCGACGCTGCGGCGGCACCTTGGCCCGGAGGCGGCCAGGCTGCTCTATGCCAACCGGGAGCGGGTCATTCTGGACCTGACCCGGGTGGAGCTGGACAGCCGCGCGGGCGGGGCAGACTTCATGGAAGGCTTCGAGCTGCCGCATGAAGCTGTGTTCAATACCTGGCTGGATGAGGCCCGGACAGAGCTTTCCCGCAGGCCCGCGGCTCCGGCTGCCCAAGGGGGCACGTCGCCGGGCCGGGTGATCCTGGATGGGCTGCTGCCTTCCATTGCAGTACTGCCCTTTGTGCACCGGTCCCCGGGGGAAGCAACCGCACCGCTCGGCTCGCTGATCTCAGAAGAACTGTCGCGCTACCTGTCGCGCAGCTGGGCATTCTCGGTCACCTCCTATTTGGCCTCCCGCCAGTTCGACCCGGCAACCGTGCGCCCGGCGGAGGTTTCCTCGGTGGCTGGCGCAGACTATCTGGTGTCGGGCGCAGTCACTTGCAGCAGGGGCCGTTTCCATGCCGAAATCGACCTGCATGATGCGGTGCGGGAAAAGGTGATCTGGTCACGCAGGTTCGAAGGCTCGCTGGACAATCTGATGGAGGGCCGCAGCTCTGTACTGCGCAACGCCACCTTGCAGATCGGCCAGACCGCCGCGGGCGAGGCGGTGCGGCTGGCCGATTTCAAGCCGCTGGCGGGGTTGGAAAGCCACACCCTGCTGATGGCCGCCATATCCTTGATGCAGGAAATGGATGTGCAGAAATTCCAGCAGGCCTACGGTATCCTGTCGCATTTGCTGGAGCGTGAGCCTGGCCACGCGCTGCCGCTGACCTGGATGGGATTCTGGCATGTGATGCGGGTCGAACGCGGGCTGTCCCGCAACCGCGAGGAAGACAGCCGGCTGGCTTGCCAGATGGCTGATGCCGCGACTGAGGCCGCGCCGGGGTTTTCCTTGGCCCATACTCTCAAGGGGTTGATTTCCAGCCACCTGACCTTCCGCTTCGATCAGGCCCTGGACGCCTATGATCTCGCGCTGCGCGATAACCCGAACGAGGCGCTGGCGCTGCTGCTCAAGGGCGCAACGCTGGCCTATCAGGATATGGCGGACGAAGCCGTGCAGATGACCGATGCCGCCCGGCGCCTGACGCCGCTGGGGCCGCAATGCTACTATTTCGATGCGTTGTCGGCACTGGCAAACCTGTCGGCGCGCAATTACGGCCGCGCCATCGAACTGGCGGACCGCTCGCTTGAGGCCAAGCAGGCCTTCCCGGTGCCGTTGCGGTCCAAGGCGATTGCGCTGCAGATGTCGGGCCAGGACGCGGAGGCGCGCAGCACCGTCCAAAAGCTGCTGGAGGCAGCGCCGGAATTCTGCCTGTCGCAATTCCAGCGCGATAACCCGGCTGCCATGAGCCCGGCTGGCCAGGAATGGGCCAGCGCCCTGCGGCAGGCCGGCGTTCCGGATTAACCGTTCCAGAGCTGCCCTGGCCGGAGGCGGCGGCTGCGCGAATGTTGGCGGCCTGCGCAAGCGGGTCGTTAAAATACGCGGTAATATCCGCCGCATTCTCACCCTTTCTTTACGTCTTGCGGCCCTTCTTTAGGGAAATGCAGGCCCCTGCACTTCAGCGGGGCCAGCGCCGCTAGAAGTGCCCGGGGTGCGGGCTGAAGACTTGGGTGATAGAATGAGTTCGAAGAAAGACCTCCCGGCGAAACGCAGGTTCCGGCTGTTTTCCAGCATCGGTGCTAAGATCACGCTGATCCTGATGGCAATGGGCGCGACGGCGGCAGTCGGCGGTGTTCTTGTCACCCTTGTGTTTGCCCAGACCGGCCGCCAGATGGAGGTCCTGACCGGCGAGAAAGTACCGCAACTGGAACTCAGCAGCCGCATGGTTAATGCTGCAAGCCAGGCCAAGAATGCGATGATTGGCGTGCTGCAGGCCGCCTCGGTGGAGGAGCTGGCAGCAGCAGAGGAGGCCGCCGCTGCCGCGGTTTCCACCCTTGAGGGCAGTGTTGCGGAGCTTCCTGCAGAAGAGCAGGCTCAATTCGCCCCTGAAGCGGCAGCGTCCTCGGAGCGGCTCAGCAACCTGCTTGCTGCGCGCCAGGCAGCGTTCCGTAATCAGGCCTGGATCGACACCCAGACTGCTGACCTTCAGACCCTCAGCCAGGGGGTGCAGGAAAAACTGGTTCAAGTGGCGGCTGAGGCGCGCGACAGCCTAATGGATGGCGGCGAGGAGACCATTATCCAGGTCGACGAGGTCCTGAACAATCTGGTGGACCAGCAGTTCGGCAGCTTGCAGACCCTGCTGGAAGCGCGTGCTGACATCAGCATTCTGTCCGGTGCTGCGCTGGCGCTGGGCCATGTCCGCGATGTGCCAACCAAGCGCGCGCTCAAGAAGATGGCGACTGATGCCCTGAAACGGCTGGAACCTGTACTGGGTCGACTTGAAGAGCTGGGCCTCGATGCGTTCCGCGCCAAAAAGGTGACGGAGGGGGTTGAACTGTTCCGCTACACTCTGACAGCCAGCCGCAAGGAATTGAAGGAAAGCCGCAAGCAGGTGCTGAGCGCCCGGAATGCCAGTGTCCGGCCGCTGACCCAGGCGATGGAGCGGATGGTGTTTACCCTGTCGGTGGCTGCCACCCAGGCCAGCGCTGACAACCGCACTGCCATTCAGGGGCTGCTGGACAATCAGGTTGATGTGCTTTTGCGCCTGCTGGAGATCAACGGCTGGACCAGCGCTTTCCAGGTTGCCGCGCTGGATATGGCGGCCGCGCATAGTATCGAAGCCGCCAATGCTGCCGCTGTCCCGCTGCAGGAGGCAGCTGCGGCGCTGCAAGGCTATACCGGATTCGGCGGCGGCGTTTTTGCAACGGAGCTGGAAGGAATGGTTGCGCTGGCCGACCCGTCCCAGGGGCTGCCGGCATTCAAAGTCGCCTCGCTGGAGGCCGCGGCGGAAGCGGACGCAGCTTCGGAGGCCACGGTCGAGGCGGTTCTGCAATTTGCCCGCCGTGCAACCGCGCTGGGCAATGAAAGCCAGCTTGAGATCGCCGCAATTGCAAATGGTCTTGCAGCCGATGTAACGGGGGCGCAGCACCAATTGCAGGTCCTGGCTGCAGTCTCCGCCGGAGTGTTCGTGGCCGCTTTGATCCTGACCCGGATCCTGATCCTGCGCCCATTGGCGGACATCAGCGGCACGACAGAGCGCCTGGCGGCAGGCAACCTGCGCCCGGTGAAAGGGTACGAGCGGTCCAGTGATGAAATCCGCCGCATTGCCATGGCTCTTGCGGTGTTCCGTGACGGTCTGGTGGAAAAGGCTGAGGTCGAAGCCGCGTCCAATGAGGAGCGCAATGCCCGTCTGGCGGAACAGACCGTTGCCGTAACCGCAATCGGCAACGGGCTGGAGCGGCTGTCGCAAGGCGACCTGACCTTCCGCATCCGCGAAGAAATGGGCGAGGGCTACGCCAAGCTGCGGGACGATTTTAACGCGGCACTGGAAAAGCTCGAAGCTTCGGTGCGCAGCCTCAGCGCCAACGGTCAGTCCATTGCCGGTGTCAGTACCGAAATTTCTGCCGCCTCCCACGACTTGTCGGAACGGTCTGAGCGCACCGCGCAAACCCTGGCGGGCACTGCTGCCGCGGTGAATCAGCTGTCGGTGTCGATCGCCGGCACCGCTCAGGCTTCGGGTGAGGCCTCCGCTTCTGTCGAAGCGGCCCGCCGCAACGCGACCGGCAGCATTGATGTGGTGAAGCGCACCTATGGCGCCATGGAGGCGATCAAGGAAAGCTCCGAAAAGATCTCCCGCATCATCGGCATGATCGAAGCGATTGCCCAGCAGACCAACCTGCTGGCGTTGAATGCCGGCGTTGAGGCCGCCCGCGCTGGCTCCGTCGGCAAGGGGTTTGCCGTTGTCGCCTCCGAGGTCCGCACCCTGGCACACCGGTCCAAGGAGGCTGCGACCGAAATCGCCACCCTTGTCGATGAGGCCAGCCAGAATGTCGAACTGGGCGCTGACCTGGTCGAGCAGACCCGCGCCGCCATCGGTGAAATCTCGGAATCCGTCGCCAGTGCTGCCGACCTTATGAAAACAATCTCCCAGGCCTCCTCGGAACAGTCCGGAAGCCTGCAGGAGATCAACTCGGCGATGGCCAATCTCGACGATGCCACCACCCGTAATGCAGGGCTGTTTGAAGAAGTCACATCCTCCAGCCAAGGGCTCTCGAAAGAGGCCCAGGCCATGGCTGGCGCCCTTGGCGCCTTCCGCACCAATACGGCTGCGGCGGAACCGGCCTGGGATGAGGCTGCGCTGTCAGAGGGAGACGGCTGGCGGCTGCAAGCCTGATGGGAATGTGGCCCGGCAGCCTCGCGGGGCGGCCAGCACAAGGGGGCAAAGGGGCTTTTGCCACGCGTCCGGAGCTGCGGATTGCAGCGCGGCGCAGATGCAATGGCTGGTCTTCGCAGGTTATCAAAAGAGAGGATTTGGTGGAGCCTAGCGGGATCGAACCGCTGACCTCCTGCATGCCATGCAGGCGCTCTCCCAGCTGAGCTAAGGCCCCAAACCTGTCCGCTTTCAGTGTCCGTTCCGTCTCCGGTGCGGTCCGTCTTGCGGTGTGAGCGTCGTTTACGGGACGGCGGCGCGGGCTGCAAGCGGAAAAATGCGCCGGGTCCGAAAATTTTTGCCGCCGGTCAAAGCGGACGGTCCGGGGACAGCAGGCCGCGCCCCCGAACCGCTTGAAACGCCTTAGGAATCGTCGTCCGGCGACGACATGTCGGCGATGTCGTCCAGCGAGACGTTGTCATCATCATCGTCATCATCCAGGACATCATCTCCCAGATCGACATCGACGTCTTCGTCATCATCCAGGACCACGTCATCCGCGTCCATGTTCTCTTTGGCCTTCAGGGTGGCCGCATCTTCGGCATCTGCTTCGATCATCCGGGTCTTGCCGGTATCCAGCTCGACGACCTCGCCCGTGTAGGGGCTGACGATCGGGTCCTTGTTCAGGTCATAAAAGCGCTTGCCAGTGGTGGGGCAGACGCGCTTTACACCCCATTCTTCCTTGGGCATGTGGATCCCCTTGATTTACTGGTGAGTCGTATCGACGATTCCGGTGCCTTGCCATATGAGGGGGGCACTGTCAAAGCCAAAGCCTGGAAAGGGCACGTGCATGGCCGACTATCATCTCTCCGGGAACCCGCCAGTGCAGCTGACTCTGCGCCGTTCTGCTCGGGCGCGGCGGATCAGCCTGCGGATTTCCTCGCTGGACGGGCGGGTGACGCTGACCCTGCCTAAGGGGCTGCCGGAGCGCACCGCGCTGGCCTTTGCGGAGGAAAAAGCCGACTGGATCCGTGCCAACCTGGAAAAGCACCCTGACGCGGTGGATGCGGTCTTTGGCGCGGTGCTGCCCATCGACGGACAGGACCGGGTGATCAAGCCCGCACCAGGCCGCCGCATCCAGCTGGATGCCGGCCGCATCGCAGTACCGGGATCCAATCCGGGCCGTCCCTTGCAGCGGTACCTCAAGGAACTAGCGCGCAACCGGCTGGCCGAGGCTTCCGATTTCTACGCTGGCCGGCTGGGCATGGGCTACAGCCGTCTGACCCTGCGCGACACCCGCTCGCGTTGGGGGTCCTGCACTGCGGACGGCGGGCTGATGTATTCCTGGCGGCTGATCCTGGCACCGCCCGCGGTGCTGCGCTATGTCGCCGCCCATGAGGTGGCGCATCTGGCGGAAATGAACCACTCGCAGGCCTTCTGGGACACGGTGGAGCGCATCCACGGCCGCTGGCAGGAACCGCGCGCCTGGCTGCGCGAAAACGGCGCCAGCCTGCACCGCTTCCGTTTCGGCGAATAGAATCAGGGCTTTGAGCCGGCGGGTGCGCGGGCTAAGCTGACACCAGTTGCAGTTGCCAGTTCCCGGTCAAAAGGCCCGTGTCCCGTGTCAGACAAGCCGCAAAGACGCCTTGCCGCCATCTTCATGCTGGATGTCTCCGGCTTCAGCCGGATGATGGCCCAGGACGAGGCTGGCACCCTGAACCAGGTGCTGGCACAGCAGCAGACATTGATTGCGCCCGCCATCCGCAGCCATGGCGGCCGCATCGTCAAGCTGATGGGCGACGGGGTGCTGGCGCTGTTTCCCAGCGTGATCTCGGCTGTGGAGGCCGCAGCGCAGATCCAGTCGGATGCGGCGCGCACCCGGCATCTGCAGCTGCGCATCGGCATCAATCTGGGCGAGGTGCTAATCGCCCAGGGCGACGTTTTCGGCGACGAGGTGAACATCGCTGCCCGGCTCGAAAGCCTGGCGCAGCCCGGCGGGGTGGCGCTGTCGGCCGCCGCCTATGACCAAGTCCGCAACCGCATTCCCTATGATTTCGAGGATTTCGGTCTGCATGAGGTTAAGAATATTCCCGATCCGGTGCAGGTCTTTGTCCTTGGAGAAGAACTGACCTCGCTGCCGTCCTTGCGCCGCAGCACCCAGCCGCCCAGGCCGCCCGCGCCTGCGCAGCGCGCCGGCATGCGCCCCGCGGTGCTGCTGCTGGCAGGCTGCCTGGGGGCGGCCACAGCTGTGGCCGGGATCTGGGGCTGGCAGCAAGCGGGCCGCCAGGGCAGCGCCGCACCCGTGCCCGGTCAGCCCGCTGCCGCGGCATTTGAGGGCCGCCCGGTGATTGCGGTGCTGCCTTTCACAGCCGAGACGTTGCAGCCGGAAACCGCGCGGATGCTGTCGCAGGACGTGGCCCGCAGCCTGGCTGCCGCCAGCGATGTCCGCATTATTGCGCCGTCCAGCAGCCGTGCCGCTGCAGGTCTGCTGCCGGGCGAGGCTGCGGCGCTCTTGGGGGCGGATTTCGTGGTCACGGGCCATTTGCCCGGCACCCTCCATGACGGGGTGCGATTGGAGATCCTGCAGGCAGCGGCTGGCAGCGGCGGCGAGGCCGGGGCAAAACCGCTCAGCATTCTGCCGCCGCAGCGGCTGGCAGCGGCGGCGCCACTGGCCCCGCAGCTTGCGGCAAACATTGTCCGTTACTTCGGAAAACCCTTGCCGGAGCCTGTCCGCCCGGAAGTGCCTGACGACGCGGTGGTGCAGCTGCTGGCCGCCCGCAGCCTGAGGGAGCAAGGCAGCCGCAGCGGGGCGGAGCTGGCCCTGCGCCGGGCGCTGCAGATGGCTCCGGACTGGCCGGAGGCACAGGCGCTGGCGGCGCTTTGGCACCTCGATATGCTGACCGGCCCGCTGGCCGCACTGCCGCAGCGCGCGGCAGAGGCGGCGCAGATCGCGGCCAGATTGCCGCCACAGGCTGGCGTCCTGCAACTGCGGGCGCTGGCGGCGCAGTTTGCCGGTGAACCCGACGCAGCCTTGCGGCTGGCCGAACAATTGGCTGAGGCCTACCCCAACGACGCTCAAGGTCAGCTGCTGCGTGCCTGGCTGCTTCATCTGGCCGGCCAAGGGAGCGGCGCTCAAAAAGTTTTCGGCCTTGTCCGCCAACTGGATCCGCTGCCGCAGCCAATGGCCCTGACACTGCAGTCCTCGATGCACCTTGCGGCCGGGCAGGACGCGGAAGCCGCAGCGGCGGCGGCCGAGGCCTTAGCGCTGGAGCCTGCGGCGCAGCAGGCGCGGGTGCTGCTCTGCGCCAGCCTGGCTGCACTGGGCAGTTTTGACGAGGCCGCCGCCGCCTGCGCCGGGCTCAAAGGCGCGCCGCTGACGCTGGATCAGGCGGCAGCAGCCTTTCCCTATTCTGCCGCGGCCCCGCGGCGGGCGCTGCGCACCGGTCTCAGCCTGGCCGGACTTGCGGGCCGCCCCTGACGCGCGCAATTGCGCGGTTGACCGCAGCGGGATTTGTGATCACATGAATGGCATGAACCAGACTGTCCGCCCCGCCCAGGAAGCCGCCTCAGCGCCCGCTCATGACCGTGTTTACCGCGCCCTGCGCACTCGCATCATGCATGGCGAGATCACCCCCGGCGCCGCGCTGACCCTGCGCGGAATCGGCGGTGAATTCGGCGTTTCGATGACACCCGCCCGCGAAGCGGTGCGACGCCTGGCTGCCGAGGGTGCACTGTTTCTGTCTTCCTCAGGCAGGGTGACGACGCCGGAGCTGACAAACGAACGGATCGAGGAACTGGCTGCCCTGCGCGCATTGCTGGAGGTGGAACTGGCCAGCCGCGCCCTGCCGCGCGCGCACATGGCGCTGATCGACCGGCTGCAGACGATCAATTCCAACGTCGCTGAGATGGTCTCGAAACGCGATGCGGTCGGTTACATCCGCACCAATCTGGAGTTTCACCGCACACTCTACCTGCGCGCCCAGGCGCCCGCGATGCTTGCGATGGCGGAAACCGTCTGGCTGCAGCTGGGGCCCACGATGCGTGCTCTCTATGGCCGGTTGCGCCGCACCGATCCGCCGCAGAACCACCGTCTGATCATCGCCGCACTCAAGGCGGGGGATGAGCCTGGCCTGCGGCTGGCGGTGCGCTCCGACGTCACCCAGGGCCTGCGGCTGCTGGCAAGCTAAGCCGGTCTGTGAAACCGGTTCCCAGGCTGCGGGTGAACTGGTACACTCCAAGCCTATGAAAAGCCCTTCAAATCGCCGCCTGGCAGCGATCCTGGCTGCTGATGTAGCGGGCTATTCCCGGCTGACCGCCGCGGATGAGGAAGGCACGGTTGCCGCCCTTCGCGCCATCCGCAGCGAGGTGGTCGAGCCGCTGACAGAGCAGCACGGCGGCCGCATCGCCAATACCGCGGGCGACAGTTTCCTGATCGAGTTCCGCAGCGCCGTTGATGCCCTGCGCGCGGCTCTCAGCATCCAGGACAGGCTGCAGGCCCGCAATGCCGGGGTGGCAGCGGACCGGGCCATCCTGCTGCGCATCGGCCTCAACGTGGGCGACGTCATCTCCAACGGCGGGGACATCCTGGGCGACGGCGTCAATGTGGCGGCCCGGCTGGAAGCCCTGGCAGAGCCGGGTGGCATCACCGCCTCGCAGGCTGTGGTCAGCTATGCCCGCAAAAGCATCGCTGCGGACTACATCCCGATGGGCCCGCAAAAGGTCAAGAATATACCGGAGCCGGTGGAGGCTTACCGGGTCCAAAAGGCCGGGCAGGCGCCGCGGCCGGCATCCGGGCCCAAGGCCTCTCGCTCCCGGCTGGCCGCAGGGGCCGGCCTTCTCGCCGCCGCTGCAGCAGTGGCGGTATTGTGGATTGCACCCTGGCAGCCCAACCCGGACCAGGCGGTGGCGGCGCGGATGGCCTTCCCGCTGCCGGACCTGCCCTCCATTGCGGTGCTGCCGCTTGCCGACACTACCGGTGACAGCGGCAACGCGATGCTGGCGGATGGTTTTTCTGAGGACCTGATCACCGACCTGTCGCGGATCTCAGGTCTGTTCGTGATCGCCGGCAACAGCTCCTTTGCTTACAAGGGGCAGCAGATCAGCCCGGTGCAATTCGCCGAGGAAATGGGGGTGCGCTATGTGGTCGACGGCAGCCTGCGCGGAACTGGCGCGGCGTTCCGGGTCAACATCCGCCTGACGGATACCACCAGCGGCCAGCTGGTCTGGGCCGAACGGTTCGATGGCCCGCTGGAGGATATCTTCTCGGTCCAGAATCGTATTGCCCTAGCCATCGCCCAGGCGATCGGCCTGCCCCTGGACGCCGAAGAGCGCAGCGGCATCGAACAGCAGGACACCGCCACTATCGCCGCGCGCGAAGCCTTCCAGCAGGGCTGGGAACTGTACGCGCGGTTCAACGAGCAGGACAATCTGGCCGCAATCCCGCATTTCGAACAGGCGGTGGTGCTGGATCCGGGCTATGGCCGCGCCTGGGCTGTCCTGGCAATGGCGCATCTGCGCCCGCATATCCTGCACCACTGGCGGGGCTACACCCCGGCCACCGGCCAGACGCACATCGGCCAGTTCTACAAACACCTGCGCGAAGCTGTCCGGCACGACACGCCGCTCCGGCACGTGATCCGGGCGATGGTGCTCTTGAACCTGCCGGACTGGGAGGGGGTCTATGGCGGCAGCCGCGGCACCATCGAGGCCCGGCAGGAAGCGGCCAAAGCGATTGCCCTCCAGCCCAGCGATCCTGAGGCTCATCTGACAATGGGCTGGGCGCTGATTGCCGCGGGCGAGCCGGAACAGGGGCTGGCCTTTGTCCGCGCCGCCATGCGGCTTGATCCCAAGCATCCCAGCCACTACGCGCTGTTCGAGGCGGCAGCCCTTTTTGCAATGGATGATCTGCTGCAGGCCGCCGACGTGCTGCAGGCGGAGTTGGACCGCAACCCGCATGCCAGCGAGCTGATGCCGGTTGCGGCCTCTGTGCTGGCGTTGCAGGGGGAAATTCGGGCTGCGCGTGAAATGGTGGAGCGCTGGCACAGCGGCGGCAGCACCGCCTCGCTGCCGGCCGCGGTGCAGGATTATTTCTTCATCCTGCGCTGGACCGGCGCCAGCCAGCACTTGAACCGGCGGCTGTCAGACGGGCTGCGGCTGGCGGCGCTGCCGCCGGGCACAACAGTCGCCAGCCTGAGGGCGGAACTGTCGCTGTCCGATGCCAGCACCCAGCGCCAGGCGGCGCGGGCGCTGGGCTTGTTCGGCGCTGCGGCAGCCCCGGCGGTGCCGGAGCTGACCGCGCTTCTGGACAGCCCCTCCGCCTTTGTGCGCAAGGAGGCCGCCAATGCCCTCGGCAGTATTGGCGCAGCGGCTGAGCCGGCCTTGGCGGCTCTGGACTCCCTCGCTGGCACGGGTCTGGCCGGTAAACGTGCGGCCCTGGCTGCGGAACGAATCCGCAGCAGCCTTGCTGAGAAGGACCTCTGACAGGGGCGGCTGTTGTGAACCCGGCCGGGCGTCAGGCGGCCGGGCTGTAGTAGGGTGAATTCATCGCCCGGCTGGCGGTCTCCGTCAGCGCCGCGTCAAACACCCGTGTATAGAAGGCACAGCCCAGCTCTGCGGCCGTTTCCGGGAACATTTTCACCGCAAAATCCAGCGCCTGATCCAGCGTGGCGAAGGCATCGAACCCGCCTAGCGTCTGTGTCTGCAGCCCGCTCAGCCAGACCTTGTTCTGCAGCCCCGGCAGCATCTTCAGCGCCTTGTTGCGGGCCTGCCAGGGCGCGTCTTCAAACGGGACCGACAGTTGCAGCTCGGTATAGACAAAGGCGCCGGGGGCTGCTGCCGGGCCGCCGTAATGCACCGCGCCCATGTCGCGGCTGGCGGCTTCGGTCACCTCTGCATCAAACACCCGAGTGTTATGCGCGACGCCAAAGACGCGCGGCTCTGACGGGAAATAACCGGTCACGAATTCGCGTGCGTTTTCAATGCTGTCAAAACCATAGAAACCGCCCAGCGAGTTGTTGCCGTGGCCCGACAGCCAGGTCTTGTTCAGGAACCCCGGCTGCTGCCGGATCTGCTCGTTGATCTGCTGCCAGGGCGCCTGGCCGAACGGCACGGAGATGGCAACTTCGGTATAGACAAAGGCTTTGGGGGTCATGGCGGTTTCCTGTGTTTTGGCAAGTGAGGGCAGCAGCAGCGCGCCCGCTGAGGCGGCCAGCAGCTGGCGGCGGGACAGCCGCGATCGTTCGCGGGATTCCGCGTTCGTTGGTGTCTTATTCATGGTCACTCCTGATTGCTTGCGTTTTGCAAGTGATTCAATGGCTCGCATGAGTGCTTGCACTTTGCAAGTGAAAACTTTAGGCAGGCTGTATGACCCAATCGCGCAGCAAATACGACTCCGGCTGTCCCGTCGCCTATGCGCTGGACATTTTCGGGGACCGCTGGAGCCTTCTGGTGATCCGCGACATGGCGGTGAAGGGCGCGCGCACCTATGGCGAGTTGCTGGCAGGGTGGGAGGGGATCTCCACCAACATCCTGGCGCAGCGGCTGAAGCAGCTGGAAGAGGCGGGCATCGTCACCAAGGCCAAGGATCCGGACAATGGCCGCAGTTACGTTTATGCGCTGACAGAAAAGGGCCGCGGCCTAGCGCCGGTGCTGATCGAGATTGCCCTGTGGAGCGGTCGCCACAACCCCGCCGCCCACGCCATGACCGGTTTCCTGGACAAGATCGAGGCCGACCGGCCCGGAACTGAGGCCAGGATGCGGGCAGGGGAGCTGCCCTGAGGCTGGTCTCCTGGTTTCGGCAACAGGGCCGCTGGCCGCAGCTTTCACAAGACTTGCTTTTGCCCGGTCCCCGTCCGATAGGGCAGTATGTTCAAGAACCGTGCCATTACCTTCATTCTGATCACGCTGATGATTGATGCCATCGGCATCGGCATTGTGTTCCCGATCATGCCGGACCTGATGAACCGGGTCGGAGCGGGCGGAACCGGGCAGGGGGCGTTTTGGGGCGGGCTGCTGATGGCCGCCTATTCAGGTGCGCTGTTTCTGTGCGGCCCCGTTGTCGGCAGCATCTCTGACTCGGCCGGGCGCAGGCCGGTGCTGATTGCTGCGCTTGCCATGCTGGCACTGGATTATGTGATCATGGCGCTTGCCGGCAGCTTCTGGCTGCTGCTGCTCGGGCGCACGCTCGCGGGGCTCGCCGGTGCAACCTACATCACCGCAACCGCCTATATTGCCGACATTTCCTCACCCCAGGAAAAGGCGGCGAACTTCGGCCTCATCGGCGCGGCTTTCGGGATCGGCTTCGTGCTGGGTCCGGCAATCGGCGGTCTCGCCGCGGAGATCAGCCTCGCGGCGCCGTTCTGGATCGCGGCAGGCTTGTCGGCGGCCAACGCACTGTTCGGGATACTCGTGCTGCCCGAAAGCCTGGCACCGGACAAGCGCCGCCCCTTCGGCAAGCGCGACCTCAATCCCTTCAAGTCGATCTTCGATGCCTTCCGCCTGCCGGGCCTTGCAGTGCCGCTGCTGTGCATCTTCATGTTCGAGTTTGCCAATATGGTCTACCCGACGATCTGGGCCTTCTGGACCCGCGAAGTGTTCGGCTGGCCGACTCTCTACATCGGCCTGTCACTGGCAGCCTACGGCGTGCTACTGGCGCTGGTTCAGGGCGGGCTGCTGCCCAACCTCATCAGGTGGTTCGGGGATTTCCCCACCCTGATGCTCGGGATGGCGTCTGCCCTGATTGGCATGATCGGCTTTGGCTTCACGGGATCTATTGCAGGATTGATGGTGTTCCTTGTGCTTGCTGCCCTTTCGGACCTGGTGCCGGCCCTGATGACGGCCATGGCTTCCAACCAGACAGATGAGGACCGTCAGGGCGTGGTGCAGGGCGTGATTGCGTCGCTGTCTTCGGTGGCTGCAATCGTGTCGCCGCTTGCGATGACCTCTCTGTTTCAGGCCTCCGTCGATGCGGATGGCCTCTATCTGCCGGGCGCGCCCTTCCTGTTTGCGGCGGTTCTGGTCATCGCGATGATGCCCTTGGCGGTCCGCTTGAAAGGCCATGCCTCCGCCTGACAGGGCCGTGACCAACCTGTTGGTTCAGCCCGCACGCACAACTCTCGGGCACAACAAAAAACCCGGCCTCTCAGCCGGGTTATCTGTCTATCGCTGATACCGGCGCTTACGCGGCCAGCCCCTTGGATCCGATGGCGAGGAACTTCTGGCGCCGGTCCTTGACCAGCGCGGCAGAGTCCATGTCCTTCAGCTCATCCAGCATCTCCTGGATTGCGCCGCTGACGGATGCAATCGCGGCCTTGGCATCGCGGTGGGCGCCGCCCAGCGGTTCCGGGATGATCCGGTCGTTGACGCCCAGCTTGTTCAGGTCCTGCGCGGTCAGGCGCAGCGCCTCGGCGGCTTCGCGCATCTTCTCGGCGTCTTTCCACAGGATCGAGGCACAGCCTTCGGGCGAGATCACCGAATAGATCGAATGCTCCAGCATCGCCACACGGTTCGCCGTGGCAAAGGCCACCGCACCGCCGGATCCGCCTTCGCCGATGATGACTGAGATCAGCGGCACGCCGATCTTCAGGCACATCTCGGTCGAACGCGCAATCGCCTCGGACTGGCCGCGCTCCTCGGCGCCTTTGCCGGGGTAGGCGCCGGCAGTGTCCACCAGGGTGATCACCGGCAGCTTGAAGCGGCTGGCCATCTCCATCAGCCGGATCGCCTTGCGGTAGCCCTCAGGCCGCGCCATGCCGAAGTTGCGCTCGATGCGCGATTTGGTGTCGGACCCCTTCTCGTGGCCGATCACCACCACCGGCTGGTCGTTGAAGCGCGCAAGGCCTCCCATCACCGCCAGATCATCGGCAAAGTTCCGGTCGCCGGCCAGCGGCGTGTACTCAGTGAACAGCGCCTCGATGTAATCCTTGCAATGCGGGCGCTCCGGATGGCGCGCCACCTGGCACTTCCGCCAGGGCGTCAGATTCTTGTAGAGGTCCTGCAGCAGCTGGGCGGCCTTGGCGTCCAGCGCCTTGGCCTCATCCGCCACATCCATTTCCTCATTCGCGCGCGCCAGCGCCCGCAGCTCCTCCGCCTTGCCCTCGATTTCGGCCAGCGGTTTTTCGAATTCCAGATACTGGGTCATGTTGCCTCTGCTCTGCAGGTTTGCAGCTATATGGCCTTAGCTGCGCCAAGATGCAACTCAGCAAGATTTGTGATCTAGGCTTATGCCATCACCTGAGAGCAGAGAGACACGAAGGAGACGCCGCAAATGGCAGCCAGCTACGAAGACCGGATCCTGCGGGTTCTGGCCCATATCCATGATAACACGGATGGAGACCTGTCGCTGGACAGGCTGGCGGACGTGGCGGCGATGTCGCGGTTCCACTGGCACCGGGTGTTCCGCGCCCTGACGGGCGAAACCTGCGCCCAAGCGGTGCGCCGGATCCGGCTGCATAGGGCCGCGGTTTGGCTGGCGAAGGACGACATGCCTATCGCGCAGGTGGCCGCCCGCGCTGGCTACCCGAACCAGAACAGCTTCTCCCGCGCGTTCTCTGAGTCTTACGGCAGCAGCCCGGCAGCCTTTCGCCGCGACGGCCAGGTGCGGCTGCCCAACCCAGCCCTCAGAACAGGAAGCTATCCCATGTATGATGTGATCACCCGCACCGACCCCGCCCGCCGCCTGGCTGGCCTGCCGCACAAGGGCGCCTACCATGAAATCGGCAAAAGCTTCGAGGCCTTTGGCGCCATTTGCGAAACCCGCCAGCTGTGGCCGCATCTGGGCGCGGTGCTGGGGGTCTATTTCGACAGCCCCGACGAGGTGGCGGAGGCGGACCTGCGCAGCTTTGCCGGGGGAGAGTTCACCGGCGATGCGCTGCCGGAAGGCATGGAGGAAGTAAGCCTGCCCGGCGGCCGCGTCGCGGTGCTCACCTACAAGGGGCCGTATTCCGGCATCCACGCCGCCTATCACAGTCTGTTTGGCAACTGGCTGCCCGCCTCGAACGAAGAGCCGGCTGACCAGCCCTGCTACGAGGTCTATCTCAACAACCCCCGCGACACCGCGCCGGAGGATCTTCTGACCGAGATCTGCCTGCCCCTGAAATGACGTCCCGCCCGGCGGAAGGCCGGGCAGCGCCCGCCCTCTTGCGCGGGGGCGGGAGCTCCGCTCCTTCGGGCCGGGAGCGCCGCTCGCGTTACTGCGGCCAGATCACCGGGTAGAGCGAGGCCACCAGCAGCGCCGCCATGGTCCAGTTGAACAGCACCAGGCGGCGCGGGCTGGTCAGGAACCGCGCCATTTGCTGGCCCAGCACCGTCCAGGAGCCGACCGAGGGCAGGTTGATCGCGCCGAAAATCGCCCCCACCAGCAGGATTGCCGCCAGCGTCTGATCCGGCGTGTAGGCGCTGATTGCGGTCAGGGCCATCGCCCAGGCCTTGGGGTTCACCCATTGAAACGCCGCCGCCTGCAAAAACGTCATCGGACGGCCTTCCGCGCCTTTGGCCTGCACCGGTGCCGCATTGGCGATCTTCCACGCCAGCCACAGCAGATACACAACCGAAACCGCCTTCAGAACTGTGTAGCTGACCGGGAAGGCATCAAACACCTGCACCAGTCCGGCGCCGACCAGCAGCACCATGAACACGAACCCCAGCGCCACCCCCAGCATATGCGGGATGGTGCGGCGGAAGCCGAAATTGGCGCCCGAGGCCATCAGCATCAGGTTGTTTGGCCCCGGAGTGATCGAGGAGACAAAGGCGAAGAGCGCAAGCGCGGTGAGGAGTTCATAGGTCATGCGCAAAATCATTGCGCCAAACGCGCCAAATGAAATTGCGTTCTGCCATTACTTGCGCGTAATTTCACAACTAATGGCGAAAAATGACAAGATAAACCAGCAGATATTGCAGGAGCTCACCCGCGACGGCCGCATCAGCAATCTGGAACTGGCTGAGCGGGTGGGCCTGTCGCCCTCGGCCTGCCTGCGCCGGGTGCAGGAGCTGGAGCGCGCAGGCGTCATCACCGGCTACCGCGCGGTTCTGGACCGGCAGAAGCTGGGGGTGGGCTTTGCCACCTATATCGGCGTCGGCCTGGGCGAGCACACCAAGGAGGCGCAGGAGGCGTTTGAGCGCGCCATGCAGGCGGCGCCGGAGGTGGTGGAATGCCACAACATCACCGGCACCATCGAATACTTGCTGCGTGTCGAATGCGCCGATCTGCCCAGCTACAAGAAGTTCCATACCGACATCCTCGGCACCTCGCCCTATGTCACCGCGATCACCACCTATGTGGTGATGGGCTCGCCCAAGGACCTGCGGGCGTGAACTTTGGCTGAGGCTGGATTTTGAGTATTTGGGGAAAGATGAAAGGCTGATGCGCTTCATCTTTCCCTAAATACTCACTGCACTACGGTATCCACCGGCGCGCGGCTGCAGGTGTTGCGCACCCTGCGTACGCTGCTCTCACCGGATCTTAAGCCGCTTTTGGCAGTCTTGCTCCCGGTCGCGATCACCCGCCGGGGCTTGGCTCCCCGGCATCTTTGGAACCGGACACCCGCCTGGCAGCGGGGCCGTGCAGAGACAACGTTTAGCACGCGGGCGGATACGCCCGTCCATCTCCGCCATTCTGGCGGCGCCGCCAGTCCATAACGCCTCCGCTGAAGCAGATCATGGATACAGGCAAAAACGGATCTGACACACCGGCAGGGCAGGAGCCTTGGCCGGGAAAAACGCATGCCATGCCGCTGCTCGCCTCTTCTTGGTTAGGCGCCTGCCTTATGCTCCGCGAGCAAAGCCCGCACTGCAATCTCCGGAGAGGCAAGCACCGGCACCCGTGTCTGCTCTCGCAGCAGCTCAGCCGCCCCGGCCATCGAGGCCTGCGCCAGCACCACACAGCCAAAATCCATTGCCGCCAGGGCCTCGGCCACATCCTCTGCGATGGCAGCTGCAAAACCCGCTCCTTCTCCGGCTTCAAACAGCGGCCAGTGCTGGCCCAGTTCAAGGCAAGTAAGCTCCGGGTCACGCGCCCCGAAGGCGCGGCGCAGCAACGCTTCCGAAGGCTCGGCGGTGCTCTCCAGGCAATAGGCCATCAGCACCGGCCCGCCGGTGCGCGACGCTTCCTGCATCATCGGCCAGTCGATGCGGATGGCGCCCGCGTCCTCCGCCGCCGGGCCAAGGGTGGTGCAGGTGCACAAGACCGGCCCGTCCGCCGCCGCGACCGCCGCGGCAATCTCTGCCCTCAGGCCCGCATCAATTCCGCCCTGCGCCCGCTCCAGCCAATCAGCACGCACCTGCTGGTCCAGATCCGCCTCCGGCGCCAGCGCGCGAAAGGTTTCCACATGCACCTCAGCCGTATGCAGCAAGGTCAAATCCGGCATCTCTTCCTCCAATCAAAAAGGGCGCCCCCTGGGGACGCCCTTGGAACCTCTCGTCGCGGACCGGCGTCAGCTGCCCGCGATCAGCTCGGCCTGCGCTACAATCACCTCCGCCTGCTTGATCGAGGCGATATCGACCAGACGGCCCTTGTAGACCGTGGCACCGGCGCCGGAGGCCTTGGCCTCTTCCATCGCCGCCAGGATCTCGCGGGCTTCTGCGACCGCCTCGTCCGACGGGGTGAACACCTGATTGGCCAGGTCAATCTGGCTGGGGTGGATCGCCCATTTGCCGACCATGCCCAGCGTCGCGGAGCGTTTCGCCTGGGCGATATAGCCGTCCTCGTCGGAGAAGTCGCCAAACGGCCCGTCCACCGGCAGGATGCCATGGGTGCGGCAGGCCGCGACAATCGCTGCCTGCGCCCAGTGCCAGGGGTCGGACCAGTGCTTCTGGCCCTCGCGGATCATGTAGTAGTTCTCCTGGGTGCCGCCGATCCCGGTGGTCTGCATTCCCATCGAGGCTGCAAAATCCGCAGCCCCCAGGCTCATCGCCTGCAGGCGGGGGGAGGATTTGGCAATGTCTTCAGCATGGGCGATGCCAGCTGCCGACTCGATGATCACCTCAAAGGATACCGGTTTGGTGCGGCCCTTGGCGCGCTCGATGGCCGTGACCAGCGCATCCACCGCATAGACATCCTCGGCGCAGCCCACCTTGGGGATCATGATCTGGTCGAGCCGGTCACCGGCCTGCTCAAGAATGTCCACCACGTCGCGGTACCAGTAGGGGGTGTCGAGCCCGTTGATCCGCACCGACAGGTATTTATTGCCCCAATCGACGCTATTGATCGCCTCGATCACGTTGGCGCGGGCCTGATCCTTGTCATCCGGCGCCACCGAATCCTCCAGGTCGAGGTTGATGACATCCGCCGCCGAGGCCGCCATCTTCTCGAACAGCTTCACTTTGGAACCGGGGCCGAACAGCTGGCAACGGTTGGGGCGCGCCGGGGCGGCGGGCTGGATGCGGAAGCTCATGGGGCAATCCTCCGGGTAATGACATTTCAATTCTGCTGGGGTGAAGTGTTAGAAAGTTGCGCGAGCATGTGCAAGGGAATTTTGCACATGCAGAAAGTGCCGCTGCGATGCGGCGCCGGAAACTTTGCCGCAAACAGGCGCGCAAGCCCGCGGCGCCCGTGCGAGCAACCGGGCATGAAACGTGCATTTATTGAAAACTGGGCCCTGTTTCTGGGCATGCTGATGCTGATGGTGGCCAACGGGCTTCTGGTCACCTTGCTGACAATCCGGGGTGCGGGGCTTGGCTTCTCCGACCTTACCATTTCGATCATGCAGGCGGCCTATCCGGCCGGCGCCCTGCTAGGCACCGTGATGGCGCCGGGAATGGTGGCCAAGGTCGGTCATATCCGGGCGTTTTCGGCGCTGGCCTCTTTGGTGTCGATCTCGGCGATCCTGCACCTGCTGACCTCCGATCCCTATTCCTGGTCGGCGATGCGGTTCCTGGCCGGGGTCTGTTATCCCGGCATGTATGTGATCACCGAAAGCTGGCTGCAGGCAAAATCGGAAAACAAGAACCGGGCGCAGATCCTGTCGATCTACTTCATGATCTGGATGGCAGGCCCGGCCATCGGCACTGCACTGGTGGCGCTGCCCGATCCCAGCGGCAACCTTCTGTTCGGGGCGGTTTCGATCTTGATCTCGCTGTCGATCGTTCCGCTCTTGCTGTCAGGCAACAAGGCGCCGGAGTATGAGGTGCCGGACCGGATGCCGGTGCGTAAACTGTACCGCGTGTCGCCGATGGCGGTGCTGGGCAATCTGGTGAGTGCGACCGCGGTGGCCGGCTGGTTCATCGCGCTGCCGCTGTATGCGCTGTCGCGCGGTATGAGCCCGGCAGAGGCCTCTGGTGCGCTGGTGGTGGCGATGGTTGTCGGCGCTGTGGTGCAATACCCGGTCGGCTGGATCAGCGACAAGACCGACCGGCGGCTCGTGCTGATGGGGCTCGGCGTCATCGGCGCCGCGGCCTGCCTGTGGATGCTGGCGACCCCCACACCGCAGGCGCTGGTGATCGGTTTTGCGGTGCTCGCGGGCGCCAGCCTGCCGATGTACGCGGTCTGCTCTGCCCATGCCAACGACCAGCTGAAACCCTCCCAGATCGTGCCGGCCAGCGGCGCGATGGTGTTCCTTTTGAACGTCGGCCAGTTTGGCGGCACGCTGGCGGCCCCGAATATGGTCAGCATTGCTGACGGAAATGGATTGCTGATCCTGCTTGCAGCCCTGTGTTTTATGGTCGCGGGGGTTGCTGCGCTGCGGCGGACGCAGGCCGATGCGCCAGAGGAAACCGGCTCCCAGCAGGCCATAGCGGTGCTTGGAGCGCCCCAAACCGGGGTGCTTCAGGCCGAATCTTGGCTGGAGGAGGAAAATAATGTCAGCAATGGTGACATACCGCGGGAATCTTCGGCAAATTGACAAAAGTGACGGATAATCTTGCGCTCCAGGCGCGCTGCGCAGCGGATTAGGCATGAACTTGTGCGGGAATCTCCGCAAACTCACCGGCAAGAGTGAAGAGGAAACCCGCCATGATCGAAACCCCTTATCTGCTGTTCCTGGGCGACGTGCCCGATATGCTGGCTGCCAAGGTTGCCATCGGCATCCGTGACTGGCGCCCCGACCACGCCGTCGGCCAGATCTCCCTGCCGGGCTGCGGTGCCGACCTGGGCTTGAAGGAGATGACCCTGGCCGAGGCCAAGGAAGCCGGCGCCAAGACGCTGGTGATTGGTGTTGCCAACCGCGGCGGCGTGATTTCCGACGCTTGGAAGGCAGTTCTGATCGAAGCGCTGGAAATGGGCTATGACCTGGCCTCCGGCCTGCACAACCTGCTGCGCGACGAAGGCGACCTGGTGGCCGCGGCCCAGACCCACGGCGGCACCCTGCACGACGTGCGCGTGCCCACCGTCGGCTACCCGATTGCCAACGGTAAACCGCGCAGCGGCAAGCGCTGCCTGGCGGTTGGCACCGACTGCTCGGTCGGCAAGATGTACACCGCAATGGCGATGGACAACGAGATGCGCGAGCGCGGCATGAAGTCGACTTTCCGCGCCACTGGCCAGACAGGCATCCTGATCACCGGCCACGGCGTGCCGCTGGACGCGGTCATCGCCGACTTCATGGCGGGCTCTATCGAGTATCTGACCCCGGACAACGATGACGACCACTGGGATCTGATCGAAGGCCAGGGCTCGCTGTTCCACGTCTCCTACTCGGGTGTCACCATGGCGCTGGTGCACGGCGGCCAGCCGGATGCGCTGATCCTGTGCCACGAGCCGACCCGCACCCATATGCGCGGCCTGCCGGAATATGACGTGCCGAGCCTGGAAGAGCTGCGCGACGTAGCCCTGCCGCTGGCACAGCGCGCCAACCCGGCCTGCCAGATCGTGGGCATCTCGGTGAACACCCAGCACCTGAGCGAAGACGAAGCGGTCAAGTACCTGGCCGAAGTCGAAGAGCGCATGGGCCTGCCCGCCGTCGACCCCTACCGCCACGGCGCCGGACGCCTGGTGGACGCGCTGGCCGCGGTCTGATCTAACAGCCCCCGCCGGAGGTGCTCAGGCGCAGCCTGGGAAGCCTCCGGCGGGAGTATTTTTAGCAAGATGAAAGAGCAGGTGCCCCGGATGAAGGGCATCGTGCCAAGGCCCGCTGCTGCGCGCGCAGGGCCGCAGGAAAGGGCAGTTTCATGAACATCACCGTCACCCCGGACGTCTTCAAACTGGCGCAGGTCTTCACCATCTCTCGCGGCTCGCGCACCGAGGCCAAGGTGCTGACCGTGCGGGTGGAGAAGCACGGCGTCACCGGCTGGGGCGAATGCGTACCCTATGCCCGCTATAACGAGACGCTGGAGAGCGTGACTGCTGAGATCGAAGGGCTGCCTGCCGATTTTACCCGCGAAGAACTGCAATCGCTGCTGCCCGCCGGTGCCGCCCGCAACGCGGTTGACTGCGCGCTGTGGGATCTGGAGGCGAAACAGGCCGGCAAGCGGGTTTGGGAGCTGGCAGGCCTGCCGGAGCCCAAGGCAGAGATCACCGCTTACACCCTTTCGCTGGATACGCCCGACAAGATGCAAGCGCAGGCGGCGGAGAACGCCCACCGGCCGCTGTTGAAGATCAAGCTCGGCACCCCCGACGACATGCCCCGCCTGGAAGCGGTGCGCGCCGGTGCGCCGGACGCCAAGATCATCATTGACGCCAACGAGGGCTGGTCGGCAGAAGTCTATGCCGAACTGGCGCCGCATTTGGTGCGCCTCGGCGTGGAACTGGTAGAGCAGCCCTTGCCCGCGGGTGAGGACGAGGCGCTGATCGGAATGGAGCGCCCGGTGCCGGTCTGCGCCGACGAAAGCTGCCATGACCGCGAGAGCCTGCCCAAGCTCAAGGGCAAATATGACGTGGTCAATATCAAGCTGGACAAGACCGGCGGCCTGACCGAGGCGCTGAAACTGCGCGAGCAGGCCTTGGCCGAGGGCTATCAGGTGATGGTCGGCTGCATGGTCGGATCTTCGCTGGCGATGGCGCCTGCGACGCTTGTGGCGCAGGGTGCGGCGGTTACGGATCTTGACGGTCCGCTGCTTCTGGCCGAAGACCGCGAGGAACCATTGTTGTTTGATGCCGAGGGCGTGCACCCGCCGAAACCGGCACTTTGGGGTTGAGGAGACCAAGATGACCCGTACCGTTTATGTGAATGGCGAATACCTGCCCGAGGGTGAAGCCAAGGTATCGATCTTTGACCGCGGCTTCCTGTTTGCCGATGCGGTTTATGAGGTGACTTCGGTCCTCGACGGCAAGCTGATCGACTTTGAAGGCCACGCCGTGCGCCTGGACCGCTCGCTGAAAGAGCTGGACATGGCGTCGCCCTGCTCCAAGGAGGAGCTCTTGGAGATCCACCGCAAGCTGGTGGAGCTGAACGGCATCGAAGAAGGGCTGGTCTATCTGCAGGTTTCCCGCGGCTCTGATGGCGACCGCGACTTTGTGTTCCCGTCCGAAGACACTCCGCCGAGCCTCGTGCTGTTCACCCAGAACAAGCCGGGTCTGGCTGACAGCCCGGCGGCGCAAAAGGGCGCCAAGATCATCTCGATCGAGGACATCCGCTGGGGCCGCCGCGACATCAAGACCGTGCAGCTGCTGTATCCCTCGATGGGCAAAATGATGGCCAAGAAGGCCGGCTGCGATGATGCCTGGCTGATCGAGGACGGCTATGTGACCGAGGGAACCTCCAACAACGCCTATTACGTCAAGAACGGCAAGATCGTGACCCGGCCGCTGTCCAATGACATCCTGCATGGCATCACCCGCGCCGCGGTGCTGCGCCTGGCGGCGGAAGCGCAGATGGAGATCGAGGAGCGCCTGTTCACCATCGAGGAAGCCAAGGAAGCCGATGAGGCCTTCACCACCTCCGCCAGCGCCTTTGTGATGCCGGTGGTTGAGATCGACGGCGTGACCCTGGGTGACGGCACCCCGGGTCCCATCGCCAAGCGCCTGCGCGAGATCTACCTGGAAGAAAGCCGCAAGAAAGCCGTCTGAGGCTGATTGCCCGACCGGATCAAAAGGCCGCCCTTCGGGGCGGTCTTTTTGTTCAAAAGAGAATCAATTCGGCTGTTCCGGGCCGTATGGCTGGTCCGGAAAGCGAGGCCTTGAAAGCAGTGAGACTGCGTATTTTCCAGCCTCTGGCAACAATAGGCGGCTGGCCGAGCGACTGTCCCGGAAAACCCCTGCTTCGGCTCAGGATTTTAACTAATTTTACACAAAATGGCCCCGTCGCGTCAGGAATGCGGTAACCTGATTTCAGGTGATAGGAGCCGGCCAGGGGGGCCGCCAGCCAGAGCCGCAGACCGTGGAGGTGCCAGATGCAACAGTGTTATCAGCCAGAGATCGGGGAAGCCGTGAACAGCCAGGCCGCAGAGCCGAGCGACGCGGAAATTCTGGCCGCTGTCCGTCAGGTGCTGACCGCGGAAGTGGTGGAGCATCCCGACTATGCCGAGGCGCCTGCCAGCCGGGGGTGGCTGGCTGGCAAGCTCCTGGCGCGGGAACGTCCGGCCTCTGGTGCACTGGCCTCCCGGCTTCTGGGCCGCTTCCGCGGCTAGGCGCGCCATCGGGGGTGCGCGCCCTGCTGCGGACCGGTGGTCCAGGGAATTTAAGTAAGACATTTTGCAGCGGCCGCCCAGAACGGGCGGCCTTTTTCTTGTTCCTGTCAGCTGCAGCGCCTGCGGATTGTGCTAGCCTCGGTTCTGTACCGTATGGGGGAGGGGCGCAGATGCTGAGCCGGATATGGATGCTGCTGATAGCGGGGCTGCTGGCCGCGCCAACAGGAGCAGCGGAAGAGGCCGCGCCGTGCGGCGGGGAGACGCCATGCCCGATAGATGGCGGTGACTACCACTTGGCTTTGCCGGAGGGCTGGCAGGGCGGGCCGGCAGTGATGTTCCTGCATGGCTACGGCAGCAGCGGTGCCAAGGTGATTGCCAATACCGGGCTGGTGGGGGCTTTCAGCCGTCGCGGCTATGCGGTGATTGCCCCCAGCGGGCTGCCTTGGGCAGAGGGCAAACCCGCCGACTGGTCGGTGCGTGACGGCTGGAACACCTATCCGCGCCGTGACCTGGTATTCCTGCGCGATGTACTGGCGGATGCCACGGAGCGTGCCGGGGTAGAGCCGGACCAGCTGCTGCTGAGCGGTTTTTCCCGCGGCGGCTCTATGGTCTGGGATGCGGCCTGCCAGATGCCGGAGTTCGCAGCCGCCTATGTTCCGGTTTCCGGCGGCTTCTGGCTGCCAATGGTACGGGACTGCAAGGGGCCGGTGAAGCTGCTGCACATTCACGGGTTTACCGACAAGGTGGTGCCGCTGGAAGGCCGGGTAATTCAGGGCTCGGTGGCCGAGATCATACAGGCTGACATCTGGGAAGGTCTGCAGCTGTGGCGGCGCGAAAACAGCTGCCGCAGAAATGCTGCTGACCATCAGATCGAAGATGGCATCTGGCGCAAGCGCTGGGACTGTGAAGCCGGCGGGCTTGAGCTGATCCTGCACAAGGGCGGCCATGGCCTGCCCAAGGGATGGAGCACTATGGCGCTGGACTGGTTTGAAAGCCTGGAGCGCTGAGGCGGCGGGCGAGGCAGCGCCGCCGCCCGTTAGATCAGCTGCCTGCTGTTAGCCGTTGCCTGAAGAATGCCAGGATCTCATCCCGTGCGGTCAGGGTCGGGCTGCCTGCCTCATCCACCAAATGCGCGGTGACCACGCTGTGCGGGGTGGGGACGTGTTTGGCAAAGAACGGCGGCACTTCGGCAGCGGCGGCGCTGTCGGGCAGGGTGCGGGCGTCAAAGCGGTCGCCTAAGGCCTCCGCATAGGCGGCAAAGCGCTGCGCCTGGCAGAAGGCGTCACCCTGAAACCGGTAGGCCAGCACCGTGAGGTCCTCGCGCTCCAGCCGCTCACGCACGGCGGCCAGTTCCTCTGGCGGGCTTTCGACACCCGCCGGGTTGTCCAGCGGCAGAGAGGGCTGCGCCAGAACCGGAGCAAGCATGGTGGGCTCCAGCATCATCGACAGCGCAAAGTTGCCGGTGAAGCACATGCCGATGGCACCGGTGCCGGGACCGCCGCATTCCTCATGCGCCAGCCGTGCCAGCGCCCGCAGCCACTGGGTGACCGGGCTGGCGCCATTGCCCGCAAAGGCGCGGAATTCGGCGCTGACGCAGGCGCGGCGGAACACCTCTGCGCCGTCCTCTGCGGTGGCCACGGCGCCGTCCTTGCCGAACAGCGAGGGCATGTAGACGGTAAAGCCTGCATCCCGCACCCAGCGGGCAAACCGGGCCACATGCGGGCTGATCCCGGGCATTTCCGCCATCACGATAACCGCCGGGCCGTTGCCGGACACATGCACGGCTTTCTCCGCATCGTTGAGGGTGATTCGGCGCGGCTCGAAGTCTTCGAGCGTATCGTCGCGGTCCATCGGGCGCTGCTGGGTCATCGGGGCTGTCCTTTCGAATACGAATCTGAGTCTAAATTTTGAACTCAGGTAGAAATCCCCTATCTGGGTCCGCATGTCAAACCCAGCTTCTGATTCCCGTGAAACCCTGCCTGCGGTCCGCCGCCGCGCCCTGGTGCCCAAGGAGCAGTGCCCGATGGCGCTGGCCGCCGAAATCCTCGGCGACCGCTGGACGCTCTTGATCCTGCGGGAGGCTTTCTATGGCGTTTGCCGCTATGACGACATGCGCGAAGACCTGAAGGCGCCGCGCTCGACGCTGACGGACCGGCTGAACAGCCTGGTGGCGCGCGGGGTGCTGGAGAAGCAGCCCTATCAGGAGGCGGGCGACCGGGTGCGCCAGGCCTATGTGCTGACCGAAGCCGGGCGCGGATTGGCGCTGACCTTTCTGGCGCTGGCGCAATGGGGGGAGGCGCATGTCACCGGCGGCGCGGCACCGGTCGGGGTGGTGGACCGGGAGAGCGGTGCGCCGCTGCGGGTGGGGCTGATGGATGCGGATGGTGCGCCGGTTGATCCAGCGCGCGCGGCCCTGCGGCTGAGAGGCTGAGGCTGCGGCCGACCCGGTTCTTTCACCTTTGGGCAAATACTCCGGGGTGAATTGGCCGCACGGCCAAGAGGGGCAGCGCCCCTCTGTCCCGGTTTAGCGGAGCAGCTGCTTACTGCTTGTCGGTCACGTTTTCCTTGAACGCCACCTCGAAGGCCGCCTGTTTCTCGGCGCTGGCCTCGGTCTGGTAGTTGGCCTTCCACTCATCCATGGTCATGCCATAGTAGATTTCACGCGCTTCGGTCTTGCCCATCTCGATGCCGCGCTCGTTGGCGGCTTCCTGGTACCAGCGGGCCAGGCAGTTGCGGCAGAAGCCGGCCATGTTCATCAGGTCGATGTTCTGCACATCGGTGCGGTCTTCCATCAGGTGCTTTTGCAGGCGGCGGAAGGCGGCGGCCTGGATTTCGGTCTCGGTTTGCTTGTCCATGGCGGTGGCTCCGGAGTTGTCTTGCGTCCCCGCAGGCCTAGCAGCCGGGACAGGGGCGGGCAATGGGGGCGGGCGGCTGGTCAGATCAGCTGCAGCGCCAGCCAGGGCCCCAGCGCGGTGGCAAAGATCACGATCTTATAGGTGCCGAGCCAGCGGTAGACCGTCAGGCTGACATCCGCGGGCGCCAGCCCGAACATGCGGGCGTGCAGCCCAGCCACCCAGTCCCGCATCAGCATCAGAAGCACGGCAGAGAGGGTGAACAGTCCGATATGCAAAACGGTCAGCCATCCGAAAAAGGCAGAGAGGGTTTCCTGGGTCATGACTGCTCCTTTCCCCGAAAATCTTTCCCCGAAAATCCCGCGTTTCCGTTACAAATATGGGTGCGCGCGGCCCGTTCTGCAATGTCAGCGCCGTTTTCCGGCGCGGAAAACGGCCCGGAAAACACGTGTTTTCCGAGCCGGAATTCGCGCCGAATTCCGGTGCCCGGCAGGTCAGAGCTCGGAGGCGTCCAGTGCCTTGGGCAGGATACGGGCGAGGCGCTCGGCCCATTCGTGCTGGCCCTCGTGCTCTGCAATCAGATCGTTCCTCAGCTCGACCAGCGTGTTGGGGCGGCCCGGCTTGGTGGCATGGGTTTCGATCGCGTCGCCGGGCAGATAGCCGGTGTAGGGCTCATTGACGCCCACACACAGGCCGTCCTCGCGGTTCAGCTCCTCAATGACGAAGGGCGAGAACCGCTCGCCCTCGGGGAACAGGATGCCGATTTCCCAGGGCCGCGGCGCACGCCCGCGCAGCTGGCGGGTGAAGCTGTGGACCGAGACGATCACCGTGCGCGGCCGCTCTGCCAGCCGGGCCAGCGCCCGGTGGTAGGGGCGGTAGCAGCTTTCCAGCCGCTCCTTCAGTTCTGCCTCGCCCGCGTGGCGGTTGGCCGGGATGATGGTGCCGTCATAGAGCTTCATCAAGAGGGTCGGGTCGTCCTCGCCGCGGTTGGGGTCGATCACCAGGCGGGAGAAATTCGAGGCCACCACCGGCGCGTCCAGCATCTCGCCCAAGAGCTTGGACACCTCATAGGCGCCGACGTCATAGGCGATGTGGCGCTCCATGTCCTCGCGCGGGAGGCCGAGGTCGCCGCCGCCGGCAAAATCCGGCACATGGTTGGTTGCGTGGTCGCAGGTGATCAGCCAGCGGGCGGGACGGTCTGCGCCGTGAACAAAAAACGGTGTGTATGTCATGAGCCTGATATGTTTTGCCGCATTCTCTTTACGGGAGTTGCGCGGAAATGGGAATTGGGGGATAAGCACCCCGAGCTGTTTGCGGTAACATGAAGGCGAGATCCGAAGGAGAGGACCCCAATGAAACGATCGCGCAATGTGAAGATTGTCGCCACTTTGGGGCCGGCCTCGGAGACCTACGAGACCATCCGTGCGCTGCATGAGGCGGGCGCAGATGTGTTCCGCCTGAACATGTCGCACGGCAGCCACCCGGAGATCGCCGAGAAGCACAAGATCATCCGCCAGGTGGAGCAGGACCTGGACAGCCCGATTGCGATTCTCGCTGACTTGCAGGGGCCGAAGCTGCGGGTGGGTGTGTTTGCCAATGGTGCCGAAGACCTGGAGGAGGGGGCGAAGTTCCGCCTCGACCTGGATGAGGCGGAGGGCGGCGTGTCGCGCGTGTGCCTGCCGCATCCGGAGATTTTCCAGGCGCTGGAGCCGGGTGCGCACTTGCTGGTGAACGATGGCAAGATCCGCCTGGTGGTGGATGACTGCGGCCCGGACTTTGCCGATTGCACGGTGGAGACCGGCGGCACGATTTCGAACCGCAAGGGCGTAAATGTGCCCGACGTGGTGCTGCCGCTGGCGGCCTTGTCCGAGAAGGACCGTGCGGACCTGGAATTTGTCTGCTCCCTGGGGGTGGACTGGCTGGCGCTGTCCTTTGTGCAGCGGGCCAAGGATGTCTATGAGGCGCGCGCGCTGGCCGATGGCCGTGCGGCGGTGCTGTCGAAGATTGAAAAGCCGCAGGCGGTGGAGGATTTCGAGGCCATTCTGGATGCCTCTGATGGCATCATGGTGGCGCGCGGCGACCTGGGCGTCGAGCTGCCGGTGGCGGCGGTGCCGCCGATCCAGAAACGTCTGGTGCGCAAGTGCCGGGCCGCGGCCAAGCCGGTGATCGTGGCGACCCAGATGCTGGAAAGCATGATCGAAAGCCCGATGCCGACCCGGGCCGAGGTCTCCGACGTTGCCACCGCCATCTATGAGGGCGCCGATGCGGTGATGCTGAGCGCCGAGAGCGCGGCGGGCCAGTATCCGGTGCAGGCGGTGCAGACCATGGACAAGGTGGCGGTCGAGGTCGAGGCTGACCCGACATATACCCAGATCATCGCGTCTTCGCGCTCAGCCAAGGGCACCACGGTGGCTGACGGAATCGTCGCCGCAGCACGGGAGATTGCGGAGAAGACCGAGATCAAGGCGATCTGCTGTTTCACCCAGTCCGGCACCACCGCGCTGCTGACCGCGCGGGAGCGCCCAGGTGTGCCGATCATCGCAATGACCCCGGTCAGCGCCACCGCGCGGCGGCTGTGCCTCAGCTGGGGCTGCAAATGCGTGATGACGCCGGAGCTAGACCGGTTCAAGGGCGCGGTGGTCAGCGCCGCGCGGGCGGCGCGGTCGGGCGGCTACGCCTCCGAGGGCGACCAGATCGTGGTGACTGCCGGCGTGCCCTTCAACGTGCCAGGCACCACCAACATCCTGCGCATCGCCCCCTGCGACGAGCGGCTGATCTACAGCACCGATCCGGAATGACCCCAAGGCGGCCGGCGGCGATTGAAATGCTTCCGGCTGCCCCTACCATCTCTCAGGTTGCTGAGGTCATGGGGGAGATGGTTCATGGATACGGATCTGGCGTTGATCCTGGGGCTGGTGATTGCGGCATTCACGGTGCCATCGGTCATGTCCTCCCTGAGTGAACGCCGCCCGCCGCGGGCGTCAATTCTCACCATATTGATCGCCATCTCGCTGATCGCCTATGCCGTGGTGCAGAAACCTGGCGGATATGCGATTGATGAGATCCCGGACGTGTTTTTCAGGGTCGTCGGGCGCCTTCTTTAGAGAATCCGCTTGCCCATCCTGCCAGCATTGCTTAAAGGGCAGCTCTGTTCCGCGCGGCCGGCCGTCGAGGCATGCCGAGTCGCGCGTCTAGCGAACCTGCATTGAAGGAGACGGAAATGCCCAAGATGAAGACAAAGTCGAGCGCCAAGAAGCGCTTCAAGATTACCGCCACCGGCAAGGTGAAAGCGGGTCAGGCCGGCAAGCGCCACGGCATGATCAAGCGCACCACCAAGTTCATCCGTGACGCCCGCGGCACCACCACCCTGTCCGCACCGGACGCAAAGATCGTCAAGGGCTTCATGCCCTACGACCGCTAAGAGGAGATCTGAGATATGTCCCGCGTTAAAGGTGGTACCACAACTCACGCCCGTCACAAGAAGGTCATCAAGGCAGCCAAAGGTTACTACGGCCGCCGCAAGAACACCTTCAAGGTTGCCCGTCAGGCCGTCGACAAGGCCAACCAGTACGCAACCCGCGACCGTAAGAACCGCAAGCGCAACTTCCGCGCGCTGTGGATCCAGCGTATCAACGCTGCTGTGCGTTCGCACGACGAAGCGCTGACGTACTCCCGCTTCATCAACGGCCTGACCCTGGCCGGCATCGAAGTGGACCGCAAGGTTCTGGCCGACCTGGCCGTGCACGAGCCCGAAGCCTTCGGTGCGATCGTCCGTCAGGCACAGGACGCGCTGGCAGCCTAAGGTTCCAGAGTTCGAATTCAGAGAAGGCCGCCCATCGGGGCGGCCTTTTTTGTTGCCGCTATTCCGGCAACCCTGCCGTACGGAGCGCGTTCAGATAGGGATCCAGGCCGCCGGGATGTTTGACGGGCAGGCTGCGGGCCAGGTAGCTGAGGGATAGTTTCGGCAGTTCGCCAATCGCGGTCTGTACTGAGACCCTGGCCTCGTCCAGGCGCCCGGCCTGCACCAGGGCGGCTGCCTTGACCGCATGCGGCCAATAGCCGGTTGCCCGGGGCAGCTGCATTGTCTTGTCCACCCAGGCCAGGGCGGCCTCTGTATCTCCGGCCAGCACATCCGCCAGCGCATGGGTAATTGTCGTCGCCCAGAGGATCGGATCGCGCGGACTCAACGGCTCGACACGTTCTTCGCAGGCGCGCGCTTCGTCCAGGCGGCCGGCCAGGGTCAGCACCATGCCCAGCCCGTGGTGCGCCTGGCTGAAGCTGGGGTTGAGCTGGATCGCCCGCTGCAGCGCTGCAATCGACAAGTCGTGGCTGCCCTGCATCATGTGGATCCGGCCGATGGCGAAATAACCCACCGGGTCGGTGTCGTCGATCTGCAAGGCGCGGCGTGCGGACGCCATGCCCAGTTCCAGATGGTGCTCCGGGTCGTCCGGCCAGCCCATTACCACGCCCTCATAGTAGGCGTAGCACAGATACGCGTGCGCGGTGGAAAACTCCGGATCAAGCTCTGTTGCCCGCCGGAGAAGGTCCAGAGACTTCTGGTGGTCCTCGCGGCTGTAGTCCCACATGTGCCAGAGGCCGCGCTGGTAGCAGGCCCAGGCATCCAGGCTTTCTGTTCTGCGGCTGATTGCCTTCTCGCGTTCGGCAGCGGCCATTTCCGGCTCCACCCGGCCGACGATGGTCCGGGTGATCTCGTCCTGCAGATCGAAAATATCCTGCAGCTCACGGTCGTAATGTTCCGCCCAGACATGCAGTCCGGTCGGCGCATCAATCAGCTGCGCGGTGACGCGGACGCGGCTGCCGGCCCGCCGCACGCTGCCCTCGAGCACGTAGCGAACGCCAAGTTCGGCGGCGACGCGTTTGATGTCGACGGCCTGGCCTTTGTAGGTGAAGGTGGAATTGCGGGCGATCACCAGGAACCAGCGGATTTTCGACAGCCCGGTGATGATGTCCTCGCTCAGCCCGTCGGCAAGAAACTCTTGCTCCGGGTCGGCGGACATGTTGGTGAAGGGCAGCACTGCGATGGAGGGCTTCTCTCGTGTCCGGCTCGCGGATTTCGGTGAGGCGGCGCCGCCGTCCCAGCGCCAGACCCGGAAGGGGCCGTCGATGTTTTTGAGGCTGATCTGGCCGGCGTCGATGAAGGTGGCGCCCACTTTGCCGCGGACCTGGCTGTGCACGTGGTCGGAGGTCAGAACGCCGCCGCGGGGCGCGGCGGCTTCCAGCCGGGCGGCGACGTTGACGCCTTCACCCAGCACATCGTCGCCCTCGACAACGATGTCGCCCAGGTTGATGCCTATCCTGAAATCAATCGGGTCCAGATCTGCGTTTTCAGAATTTCTTGCGCGCAGAGCGTTTTGCAGCGCAACCGCACATTCCACCGCATCCACGGCGCTGGCGAATTCAGCAAGGGCGCCATCGCCCATGGTCTTGAAGATGCGGCCCCTGTTTCCGGTCACAAGAGGGATGAAGATTTCGCTCCAGATGACTTTCATCCGTTTGAGCGTTGCCGCCTCGTCCGCCTGAACGAGTTTGGAATAACCCACGACATCTGCTGCTAGAATTGCAGCCAGGCGGCGCTCCATCCACTGGCCCTCCCCTTTGGGTCAGGGTAGCGGGAGCGGTGGTAAAAAACCAGTTCCCAGTGCTGAGGTGCAGAAAGCTGCTGCTATCGGGTGCAAGGAACCGAAAGCAGAAAACAGCGCCGAATATTTGCTGACCCCTGCCGTGCTCAGCCTTGGCGCGGCATCCGCAGGGTAAAGATGGTCTGCTGGCGATCCGACGCTGCCACGATCAGGCCGCCATGCGCCTTGGCGATTTGCTGGGCGATGTAGAGGCCGAGGCCCAGGCCGTTCTGCGACTCGCGGGTTTCGGCGCGGGTGAAGGGTTCGAACAGCAGGGCCATGGTTGCCTCAGGGATCGGTTCCCCCTGGTTGGCGACGGACAGAGTGAAATCGCTGCCGTCCTCGCGGGCCGTCACGATGACCGGTTTGCCTTGGGCGCCGTGAGTCACTGCATTGGACAGAAGGTTGGAGACCAGTTGGGCGATGCGGTCCGTGTCGCAGTTCAGCGGGTCGGTGAAACTGTAGTTCTCGGTGATCGGGGTGCCCGGATTTGCCAGCCGGATTTCCTCAACCGTTTGCGCCAGGACCGGCCGCAGCTCCGCGCTGTCCGACCGCGTGATTTCAATGCCTTCTCCAAGGCGCGACCGGGCAAAGTCCAGAATGTCGTTGATCAGCGCCGACATCCGGGTGACGGACTGGCGCCCGAGCGCCAGGATCTCCAGCGCCTTGGCTGATTGCGGTTCATTCTCCAACAGCCGCAGCGTGGCGCCGATCGCCGACAGCGGGTTGCGCAGGTCATGGCCCAGCACAGCGATGAACTGCTCGCGGAAATGGGCTTCCTGCTCGCGGGAGGCCAGATTGGCGGCGTTTTCCTTGGCTTTGGTTACATCCCGGGCACTGCAGTAAAAGCGTTCGCCTTCCGGAACCGCGTTCCAGGACAGCCAGCGATAGCTGCCGTCCTTGTGCCGGTAGCGGTTTTCGAACTGCAGCACCGGCTTGCCCTGCTTGACGCGCTCAAAGGCGGCCTCGGTCCGGGACATGTCGTCGGGGTGCAGGAAGTCGAAGAACTGGCGGCTTTCGATCTCTTCCGGCAGCAGGCCCAGCGTGGTGAACCAGGCCGGGTTTGTGTCTGTGAAGATGCCGGAGGCGTCGATGATGCCCAACAGGTCTGGCGTGACCTTCCAGGTCTGGCTGGTGCGGTCCATTTGTGTGGGCACGGCAGTACATCTCTTTGGGACGGCAGGTCTGCAACTTGCACAGGTTGCCTGCCTGCTGGCAAGCGCTAAGGTGCCGCACTTGCGGGAAAAACTGTCTGCTGCGGCATGCGTTTGCCTCGCCGGACCAGACGGGCAGCCGCGGAAACGCCATCACCACATGCGGGACTTGGCGTATTCCGCATATCCTGCGTCATATGCCTCTGCCTCAAAGCTCTCCTCCTGCTCTTTCAGGAACTGGCCAGCGGTGGGCACCGCGGGGCGGTTCGCCTCCAGGTCCCACAGGCGGGAGCGCATCAGCGCCTTGGCGCATTGGAAATAGAGCTCTTGAAGCGTGATTACCGCCACAGTCGCGGGCCGCAGGGATTTGCGGGCAAAATGGGAGCGGATGGCCTCGTCCGCGGTCAGCACGGCGGTGCCGTTCACCCGAACCACGTTGTTGCAGCCAGGCACCATGAACATCAGGCTGACGCGGCTGTCGCGGACGATATTGCGCAAGCTGTCGATGCGGTTGTTGCCGCGCCAGTCGGGCAGCCAGAGGGTGCGCTCGTCCGCCATATGCACCACAGGGCCGTCATCGCCGCGCGGGGTGGCGTCTGTGCCCTCGGGGCCAACGGTGGACAGCACCAGGAACCTCGAGGCGCCGATCCAGTCGCGGTAGAGCGGCGTCAGGCGGGTGGTGACCTTGGTCAGCGATTGCGGCACCGGGGCGCCGTAGATCTCTTCAAGCTCATTGGTGCTGGTGATGGTCTGCATGGGGCCGGCCTCCTTTTGGTTGCGTTTTAGCTTGCCCTTTCGCGGCGATGGGGCCAGTTTTTGCGCAAATGGGCCAGAATGCGGATATCCGGCGGCGGGGACCGTCCTCCTCCGATGCGGTGCAGATGCTGCCGCATGGGGTGGCATCCTATGCGCGCACCTATGCGGACGGCTATGTCTCTGCCTGGCATGATCATCCGCGCCACCAGCTGGTCTATGCGGTGGCCGGGCTGATGATGGCAGAGGCCGGCGGCACCACTTGGGCGGTGCCTGCGGGGTCGGGGCTGATCGTGCCTGCAGGGGTGCTGCATGAGATCCGCATGGCGGGCGAAGTGCAGCTGCAGTCGCTCTATATCGATCCGGCGGCACCAGGGGCGGAGATGATGGCGGAGTGCCGGGCGGTGACCGTGGAGCCGCTGCTGGCGGGGCTGATTGCGGCGCTGTGCGCCATGAACAATCCCTGGCCGCTGCCGCCGCGGGCACACCATCTGAGCCAGCTGATCCTGATAGAACTGGCGGCGGCGCCGAAATCCCCGCTGGCGCTGCCGTACCCTGCGGACGCGCGGCTGCAGCGGGTCTGCGATGCGCTGATCGGCGCACCGGGCGCGCCGCACACGCTGGACCATTGGGCGGCGCTGGCAGGGATGAGCCGCCGCAGCTTCACCCGCCGGTTCCAGCAGCAGACGGGGCTGAGTTTCGGTGGCTGGCGCGACCGGCTGCGCTGCCAGATCGCACTGCGGGCAGAGGCACGCGGCGCGCGGTTGGACCAGGTGGCGCAAAGGCTGGGCTATGCCAGCCGCCAGTCGCTGCTGGCGATGATGCGGCGGCTGGTGTGACGCCCGGCGAGGACGGCTGGCCGGTGTCATGATTTCCGTAGTCGCAGGCCGCTGCTATCTGTGGCAGGTTGCGCCGGAACGGCGGCAATGAGGCAGGCATGAAATTCATCCGGGATGTGATCGCGCAACTGGAATCCCCGCGCGAGGTTCGGCCGCTAGGCAGCGGCTGGCTTTCGGGCTCGATGGCGCTCTTGGCGGCCATTACCGGGCTGCTGCTGGTGCTGCTGCGCTGGTACCCTGAGACGTTCTCTTATCCGCAGATCGCATTTGTGCATTCCAGCGGCTATGTGACCGCCTTCCTGCGGTTTGTGCTGCTGGCGGGCTATGCGCTGTCACTGCTGAGCCTGATCCTGAGCCGCCAGAAAAGCCTGGGCTGGGCGGCGCTGGGTCTGTCTGTAGTTGCCTCGCTGATGGCCACGGCGCAGCCGCAGCACGCGGGCGAGGCTCCGCAGAGCTTGTATTTCGGGCTCGACTATTTTGTCGTGAACGTGCTGCTGGTGGGTTTTCTGTTCGTGCCGCTGGAGCGGGTCTTTCCGGCGCGGCGCGAGCAGACTGTGTTCCGCACCGAATGGCGCGAGGACATGTTCTATTATCTGATCAGTTCCATGCTGGTGCAGGTGCTGACGTTCCTGACCATGGCGCCCGCGAACTATGTGAACACCGAGTTCGACCTGGAGGGGATCCGCGCCCATATCACCAATCTGCCCTTTGCGGTGCAGGTGCTGATCATCATGGCGGCAACGGATTTCGTGCAGTACTGGGTGCACCGCGCCTTTCACACCTTTCCGGCGCTGTGGCATTTTCATGCGATCCACCACTCGGCCAAGAAGATGGACTGGCTGGCCGGCGCGCGGATGCATTTTATCGAGATTGCAGTGCTGCGCGGGCTGACTGCAGTGCCGATGTTTACGCTCGGCTTCAAGCCGGAGGCGATCCAGGGCTATCTGCTGATCGTCTATTTCTACTCTAGCTTCATTCACGCCAATATCGGCTGGAAGCTGGGCTTTGTGGAGCGGTTCCTGGTCACCCCGCGCTATCACCATTGGCATCATGGCAGCGAGCGGGCGGCGATCGACATCAACTATGCCTCGCATTTCCCGCTCTATGACTGGCTGTTTGGCACCCACCACCTGCCGGAGAAGGAATGGCCGTCGAAATACGGGGTGGCCGGTGACACGGTGCCAAACGGCTACTGGCGGCAATTCCTGTACCCGTTCAACCAAAAGCGCTGGAAGAAGCGGGCGGATGAGGGCAGCAAGGGGTGAGGTTCAGAGGCTTTTGCCATCAAATATCTCCGATGGCAGATGCAGGGCATCCACCCCGCCGATGCACCCCAGGTTGACACGGTAGCTGCCGGGCGACAGGCGCGGCTCCACAAAGGTGTGGATGCCGCAGGTGCCGCAGAAATGGTGCTGCGCGGCCATGGTGCCGAACCGGTAGATTTTCAGCGCGTTGTCGGCTGCGGTGACCGTCATGTCCGCCTTTGGCACCTTGAACGGGGTCAGATAGGCGGTTTTGCGGATGCAGATTGAGCAGTCGCATTGCATCGCGCTGGTGATCTCCGGCGCGCGGAAGGAAAAGCGGACCGCGCCGCAATGGCAGCTGCCGGAATAGGTTTGCATGGTGTGTCTCCTATGGGGGGCAGGCGGCTTGCACGGGCGGAATGGAGCTTTTTGCTGTTCTGGCTAGGGATGCAGCCAGGGCACCCCGGTGAGCAGGGCCAGACTTCTATTGTGTTGACGCGCTTGAACTTTAGTCTAGGTTGCGCCTGCGTTTGCAACAAAAGAGCAGGATTAGACTTATGAAATTTGGGGTAATGTGCGCCGCGGGTGCCGTGTTGCTGGCTGGCTGTCAAAGCAGCACAAACAGCGAAATGGTCGTCGCCAGACCACAGGCCGCGTCTGCGGGCATTACCAAGGCTCAGATCGAAACCTGCTGGAAGAAAGCGGGCATCCAGGGCGATCTTTATAAGTTCATGACACCGGAGGAAGCCGCAGGCATTCAGCCCGGCGGTGTCTTTACCAAGGAAAAGCACGCGGTGTTCACCGCTTGCCTGAACGCATAATCTGAACCTCAGGCCGCGATTCCGTGCGGACCGTGGCGGATGATGGCCCATTGGCCATAGCTGTCATCCAGGTCCAGCTTGATCGCCGCGTCAGACTTGGTGCTGGCGCTGCCGATCTCGGCCAGGGTGAACTCGATGCCGCCGGGGATGTCGATCCGGACCCGGTGCTCGCCGCCGCCATGCGGGGCCTGGATCGGCCGGCCGGTTGAGGTGACCAGCCCTTCGATGTCCAGTTTGGCAGTGCGGTTTTCAATGTCGACTTCGTAGTCGATCCGCTTGATCAGCGTCTCGTGCACGGTGTCGCACATGGCGCGGAACACCCACCAGTGGGTGGCTTCCTCATCGGTTTCGCCGCCCAGCATCACGGTTTCCAGCGCCGCGCGCTGGGCGTCGGTGGCGCGGTCGTCGATGATCGCCTGCAGCGCCCCCTTGCCCTCGAAAACCGGGCCGGGCCAGGCGTAGAACAGCGCTGCGCGGGTGCCGGTCAGGTCGGTGCCGCCGAAATGGCCCTTGTCGATACGGATCACCTCGAACCCGGTGCAATGCCCATGGGTGGGCAGATCCTCGAACTGGCAGGGACAGCCGTAGTTGCAGTTGCAGTTCCCGAAGCTGGGGCCTTCGATATACCAATCCACATGTGCCATGGCTGTCCTCCGGTTGCTGCTGAATGGGATGCGCTGTGCCGCACGCCGCAAGTATAGCATAAAACCGCAGGCTCTGCCGGGCGGCAGGTCAGGCGCTGCTGTTCTCCGCCGCTGCGACCGGGAACAGGCGGTCATAGGCGAGGGTGAAACCGTAGGTGTAGACCACCACGAAGGAGGTCACCGTCAGGTCTGCGGCCAGCGCCTGCAGCAGGCCCAGGTTCAGCCACCAGATATAGACCGGCAGCGAGGTCAGCAGCAGCGTTGCCTCGAACCCTGCGGCATGGAGCAGGCGGCCCAGCGGCGAGCGGTCGCTGGCGACCCGGCCTGCTCTGGCATCCGCGTGATCGAAGATCCAGTTGTAGAGGAGGTTCAGCAGCATTGCCTTCACGGACAGGAAGGCGCCCAGGAGGCCGATGTCGCTGAGCGGTTTGTCAAAGAATGCTGCACCAACGGGCACCAGCATTGCCATCAGCAGGATTTCGAAGCTGAAGGTATAGCGCAGCCGGTCCCTTGCGGTACGCATTGCAACTTTGCCTGCCATTCTGTGCCTCCTTTTGAAGTCTGGGCGTTGTCTTTGTTCTATCCCTATTTCATGATGCTTCCAGTCAGTATGTATCTGAAAATCAGATGGGTGGGCCATGATGTCTCCGGAAACCCTGCAGGCCTTTGTGCTGGCCGCCGAACTGGGCTCCTTCTCAGCCGCGGCGCGCAGGATGGGTAAGGCGCAGTCGGCAGTCTCGACTGCGATTGCCAACCTTGAAATCGACTGCGGACTGCAGTTGTTCGACCGCAGCGGACGGTCGCCTGCGCTGACAAAGGCGGGCCGCGAGATGCTGCCGCATGCGCACGGCATTCTTTTGGGTCAGCGGGAGTTCTCCGCCAAAGCTGCGTCGATGGCCGAGGGGGTGGAGGACAGCCTGTGCCTGGCAGTGGAGCAGGGGCTGAACCAGGCGCCGCTGCTGGAGGCGCTGCGCGGCTTTGCCGAGGCCTTTCCGCATGTGGCGGTGGAGATTCTGTCGGCGGGACCCAATGATACGGCCGCATTGCTGAAGGAAGGCCGCGCCGATCTGGGGCTGATGACGGAGCAGGAGAGCTACCCGGAGGGGTTCCAGTTCCGCGGCGTTGGCCACACGGTGGCGGTGCCGGTTTGCGGGCGGGATCACCCGCTGGCTGCCCTTGGCCCCCTCGCGCACCGCGACCTGCGGGCGCACCGGCAGCTGGTGCTGCAAAGCCGCTCGCAGGAGGCCCGCTGGCTGATCGGTGAGGCCTACAGCGCCTCTCTCTGGTGCGCGGAAAGCCCGGGGATGATTATCGAGCTGCTGCGGCAGGGGCTGGGCTGGGCCGAACTGCCGCTGCCCGCGGTGCAGCCGCATCTGGACAGCGGCGCCCTGGTGCGGTTGCGCTATGGATTCCAGCAGAGCGATGCGCTGGCCGGCATCGACGTGGTCTGGACGTCGCAGCGGGTGCTGGGGCAGGCCGGGCAATGGCTGCAGCAGCACCTGTTAAGGCTGCCGCAGGAGGCGTGGCGGGGGTGACGGCTTCTGGCTCCGGTCCGTCGCGGCGCGCCGTGGTGACACACCGCTGACGCATCGGTCCCCGCCCTCTTGCTTTCGCGCGCCCTTGTGGTAGCAGGGCACAAGCAGAATTCGAGGGGCCGTGATGGACGATCTTAAAGCCAAATACCTGGGTCAGATTGCAGAGGCCGCCGACGAGTCGGCGCTGGAGGCGATCCGCCTTGCCGCCGTCGGCAAGAAGGGCGAAGTGGCGCTGAAGATGCGCGAGCTGGGCAAGATGACCCCGGAAGAACGCCAGGTGGCCGGTCCCGCGCTGAACGCGCTGAAGGATGAGATCAACTCGGCCTTGGCAGCCAAGAAGGCCGGCCTGGAAGATGCAGCACTTGATGAGCGCCTGCGCACCGAATGGCTGGACGTGACCCTGCCGTCACGCCCGACCCGCCATGGCAGCCTGCATCCGATCAGCCAGGTGCAGGAAGAGATCACCGCGATCTTTGCTGAGTTGGGCTTCTCGGTTGCCGAAGGGCCGCGGATCGACACCGACTGGTACAACTTCGATGCGCTGAACATTCCCGGCCACCATCCGGCGCGCGCCGAGATGGACACGTTCTACATGCACCGTGCCGAGGGCGACGACCGCCCGCCGCATGTGCTGCGCACCCATACCTCGCCGGTGCAGATCCGCTCGATGGAGAAGATGGGCGCGCCGCTGCGCATCATCTGCCCGGGCGGCGTTTACCGTGCCGACTATGACCAGACCCATACGCCGATGTTCCACCAGGTCGAAGGCCTGGCGCTGGACAAGGACATCTCGATGGCGAACCTCAAGTGGGTGCTGGAGGAGTTTGTCAAATCCTTCTTTGAGGTGGATGACGTCGAGCTGCGCTTCCGCGCCTCGCATTTCCCATTCACCGAGCCGTCGGCAGAGGTCGACATCCGTTGCTCCTGGGAAGGCGGCACGCTGAAGATCGGTGAGGGCGACGACTGGATGGAGATCCTCGGCTCCGGCATGGTGCACCCCAAGGTGATCGCCGCGGGCGGCATCGACCCGGAGATCTATCAGGGCTTTGCCTTCGGCATCGGCATCGACCGCCTGGCGATGCTGAAATACGGCATCCCCGACCTGCGCGCCTTCTTCGACAGCGACCTGCGCTGGCTGCGCCACTACGGCTTCCAGAGCCTGGATATGCCGGCGCTGCATGGCGGTTTGAGCCGGTAGGTGTATCTAATCGGGATTTTTCTGGCGCGGTACTATGACTGGTGTACTGCGTTTTGCGAAAGAATTCCGTGGTGGGCTGGTTTTGCCATCCCGGTTTGTGCAGTTGTGCCATGCTGGTTGCTGATTGCGCATGCACCGGCGTTGGTCGGAGCTGCTTATATTCTCATTGCAGCTCCTATGGCTTCAATGTTTCTGCATGCTCACCAGAAAGTTTGGGCCAAGCGCATGTAAGTGTAAATGTTTGCTGATTTCGCAGCTCCTAGCATGCGAGTTCCGACTAGGCGTGCTAAGTCTTGGTGCGGGTGCGATCGCGTCAAGTAACGGTGCGATCGGGTTCAGCTCTAAGCGCGGAATCAAGGCCGAGAGGCCGCCGCGCCATCGCTTGCCTCTCGGCGATTGCGAGCAATCGCCTGTCGGCAGTGCATAGCTTTGCAATGCACGAGAGACCGCCCGCACGGGCAGGCGATTTGGGGCCGCAAGCACACCGGTTAGACGTCGAACGGATTAGGCCGGAATAAACTGCCAAACACCATCGTTGGATCGCCTCCCCGCGGTCAGGCGGTGGCGCGGCTTGGCCAGGGCATCTTAGGCAGGCGCGGCTGCAGGTGCGCCGCCCAACCGTTTTCCCAGCGCCTTGATCTTGGCGACCCGGTTTTCCTTGTCAGGAATGATGAAGCCGCGGAGCTTGCGGTTGATCATGCCGGCCATCAGCTTGCCCAGGAGCTTGGGGGAACGCGTCTTGGCATAGCGCAGCTTGATCAATGTGCCGCCGCCGACCTCTTCCATCTCGATGGTCTCATACATCATCAGCCCCATCGGCAGGTTGTAGCGGCCGGTGACATATTCGCCGGGGTTCCAGTCCAGCACTTCGTAAGGAAACAGCGCGTCGCCGTGGTAGCAGTGATACATCGTGCCGGGTTCGATCTTGCCCTTGTTGGTGTTCAGCAGGTCCATCTTGTCGGCGCCCAGCCATTCGGTGCGCAGATCGGGGCGGGTGCAGATGGTAAAGGCGATCTCAGGCGAGACGGCCAGCGGAACGATCCATTCGTCAAACAGCAGGTCATCCGTGGCGCCGACAAAGCTGCGCTCGGTTGAGCGGCGGCGCTGCCAGGCCACACGCATGTCGCGCACCACATACTCAACCGGGCCGATGTGTTCGATGTCCTCGCTGTGAAACTCGCTCTCCTCAAAGAAATCGACCAGATCCATCGCCCGCAGCGCATCGCAGGAAATAAGCGTATAGGCGGTGAGGCCGGTGCGTTCGGTGACCGAGTTCTTGAGCAGCCGGAAGGCGGTGATCACGTCGGGGCCGGCCAGCTCGTTGCTGCCCCTTGTGTCCTGCAGGATGCATTCGCCGTGATGCACCACCAGTTTCAGCTCCAGATCGCCGATCTTGCTGCAGGCATCGCAGGTGCAGCCGGTGTTGAGGATCATTTTCTCCTTTTCGCGGGCGAAAATGCAGTAAAGGCTTTCGGCAAAATCGAGGATGAACTGCTTGGTCATCACCTCGCTTTCAAAGGCATAGGCAAAGACCGCATCGCCCTGCAGGCCGGAAATTTGAAGCGGTGCGCGGATGGCGGGGAGCAGCGCACCAAAGAGCGCATCGAGGATGCCCTTGGAATGCTCCAGCGGGGTGCCGGCCATGAATTTGGTGTAGCCCGACAGGTCGGCAATGACGAAGAAGGCGTTTTGAACCCCGGAATGCTGATCCGTCATCGGTGTCTCCCTGGCAGTGAGGGGATCAGTATGCGCGAAGATGGGGGAATCTCAAAACATCGCGTGCCGGGAATGTTTGAGGGGTGGGCTGCCAGTTTGCGGCCAGGCATCGGCGCCGCCGCACAGGCCCCACAAACTTGTGACGTGACAGCTGCGGCGTTGTGGCTACCCTAGGGCGAATGATCCGAGCAGTTCTTTCTCTCTCCGCCGCCCTGCTGTGGGCTACTGCCGCTGCCGCCATGGGGCCGTCAAAACCCGCTGAATGCCTTGGCGCAACGCCCTGCGAACTGGGTGACCGCTCCTATCATGTGATGGAGCCGGAGGGCTGGGACGGGACCTCGTCTCTGCCGGTGCTGCTGCACTTCCATGGCTGGTCCCGCACCGGGCGCCATGCGCAGAAAAGCGAGCGGGTGGGGGTCTCTGCCAAGCGGCGGGGTGTCTTACTGGTGACGCCGAACGGGCGCAATAAGACCTGGGATTTCTGGTCCGCGGAAACAGATGACGTAGCTTTTGCCGACCGGGTGCTGGCGGACGTCGCCAAACGCTACCCGGTTGATCCGGATCGCATTTACGTCTCCGGCTATTCCTATGGCTCGGCCATGGCCTGGCGTTATGTCTGCCACAGCGGCAACGATGTCGCCGCACTTCTGGCGGTGGCCGGAACCATCCAGCAAAGCGAGGACTGCCCTGAGGCCCCGCATGAGGTGCGCCATGTGCACGGGCTGAAGGACAGGGTGATGGATTTCCCCTATGGCCCCGGCGGCGAGCGGACCTATCCGGTGGCGCTATGGCGGGCGCGGCTGGGCTGCGGCGCGGCGCGGGCGCTGGGGCAGTGGCAGGTGGTGGAGTTCCTCAAGCTGGACCGCACGGTCTGGGCGGGCTGCGCCGGCGGACAGGTGGTGCTGGACACCCATCCCGGCGGTCATTTCATCCCGCATGGCTGGATCGGGCGGCAATTGGATGAGCTTTTGAACCTCACTCCCAGCTATCCTTGAGTGCTGGCGTGCTGAACCCTTGAACCTTGGCGCATTCTTTGCCATTGCCTCAGGTCAAACACGCATGTCTGCCAAGGGGTCCCCGACCGATGAAATTCACGCTTTCCTGGCTGAAAGACCACCTCGACACCGACGCCTCGGTGGAAGAGATCACTGATGCCCTGACCGATCTGGGTCTTGAGGTCGAAGAGGTCGTCAATCCGGCGGACGCGCTGAAGGATTTTACCCTCGGCTATGTGAAACACGCCGAGAAGCACCCGGATGCCGACAAGCTGCGGGTCTGCAAGGTGGACACCGACGAAGGCGAGCTGCAGATCATCTGCGGCGCACCGAACGCGCGCGAAGGCATCACCGTGGTGGTCTGCAAGCCGGGCATGTATATCCCCGGCCTCGACATCACCATCGGCGTCGGCAAGATCCGCGGCATCGAGAGCTTTGGCATGATGGCCTCCGAGCGTGAGCTGGAGCTGTCGGAAGAACATGACGGTATCATCGAGCTGCCCTCCGGCGCGGTTGGCGACAAGTTCGTGGACTGGCTGGCTGAGAATGATCCGGCCAAGGTCGATCCAGTTATTGAAATCGCGATCACCCCGAACCGCCCCGATGCGCTGGGCGTCTATGGTATTGCCCGCGACCTGGCGGCGCGCGGTCTGGGCACACTCAAGACCCGTGCGTTTGAGGCAATCCCGGGCGACTTTGCCAGCCCGATCAAGGTGACCATCGACGAAGACACGCTGGATGGCTGCCCGCTGTTTGCGGGCCGGGTGATCAAGGGTGTGAAGAACGGCCCCAGCCCGCAGTGGCTGCAGGACCGGCTGAAGGCGATCGGCCTGCGCCCGATCTCGGCGCTGGTGGACATCACCAACTTCTTCACCTTCGACCAGAACCGCCCGCTGCATGTGTTTGATGCCGCAAAGGTCGCGGGCGACCTGCGGGTGCACCGCGCGGCTGGCGGCGAGACGCTGAAGGCGCTGGACGAGAAGGAATACACCTTTGGCGCGGGCCAGATGGTGATTTCCGACGCTAACGGCCCCGAGAGCATCGGCGGCATCATGGGCGGCGAGGAGACCGGCTGCACCGAGGAAACCGTGGATGTGTTCCTGGAGAGCGCATTCTGGGATCACGTGCAAATCGCCATGGCGGGCCGGGCGCTCAAGATCAACTCCGACGCGCGCTACCGCTTTGAGCGCGGCGTCGATCCGGAATACACCATCGAGGGCCTGCACCGCGCGACCCAGATGATCCTGGACCTGTGCGGCGGCGAGCCGTCCGAGGTCGTGATCGCGGGCGACGTGCCGGATCATTCCCGCGCGTACAAGCTGGATGCGGATCGTGTGCAATCGCTGGTGGGGATGGAAATTCCGGAAAGCGACCAGCGCCAGACCCTGACCCGCCTGGGCTTCCGGCTGGAGGGCAGCATGGCGCATGTGCCCAGCTGGCGCCCGGACGTGCAGGGTGAGGCCGACCTGGTGGAAGAAGTCGCGCGGATTGCTTCGCTGACCAAGCTGGTGGGCAAGCCGCTGCCGCGGCTGACCGACGGAATCCCGAAGCCGGTGATGACCCCGCAGCAGCGCCGCCAGCAGATGGCGCGCCGCACCTGCGCCAGCCTCGGCTATAACGAAGTTGTCAGCTACAGCTTCATCGACAAGGCCTCTGCTGCGCTGTTCGGCGGTGGCGATGATGCCACCATGCTGGCCAACCCGATCTCTTCCGAGATGTCGCATATGCGCCCGGACCTGCTGGCAGGCCTGCTGCAGGCTGCGGCCCGCAACCAGGCGCGCGGCTTCATGGACCTGGCGCTGTTCGAGGCAGGCCCTGCTTTCACCGGCGGCGAGCCGGGCGAGCAGGTCAACCAGATCGCGGGCCTGCTGGTTGGCCGTACTGGTCCCAAAGACGTGCATGGCGCCTCGCGCGCAGTGGATCTTTATGATGCCAAGGCCGACATCGAGGCGGTTCTGGCGGCCATCGGCGCCCCGGCCAAGGTGCAGGTCCTGCGCGAAGGTGCCGCCTGGTGGCACCCGGGCCGCCATGGCCGCATCTGCCTGGGGCCGAAAAAGACCCTCGGCGTCTTTGGCGAGCTGCACCCGAAGGTGCTGAAGGAGATGGGCATCAAGGGGGCCGCCGTGGCCTTCACCATCTTCCCGGATGAGATTCCGCTGCCGCGCAAATCCTCTGCCACCCGCCCGGCGCTGGCAATCAGCGATCTGCAGGCCGTGGAGCGGGACTTTGCCTTTGTCGTCGATGATAGCGTCGAAGCGCTGACCCTGGTCAATGCCGCGGCAGGTGCCGATAAGGCGCTGATCGAGGATGTGCGCGTCTTTGACGAGTTCATCGGCGGCTCTCTGGGTGAGGGCAAGAAGTCGCTGGCCATCACCGTGCGGCTGCAGCCCAGCGATCAGACGCTGAAGGAAAAAGACATCGAGGCGGTGAGCGAGAAGATCATCGCCAAGGTGACCAAGGCCACCGGCGGTACCCTGCGCGGGTGACGGCTTGCCCAAGGCTTTTGAGAAAAAGCCTTGGCAAAAGTTTTGAGGAAAACTTTTAGGCGGCTCCCGGTTCAGGGGTCGCCCTTTTCCTTTGCGGCGGCGGTTCAGAAGCGCATCTTCAGCCCGGTCAGGTAGTCGGCCAAAATGTCGAACACCAGGCGGATGCGGCGGCTTGTGTGCAGCTCGCGGTGGGTGGCCAGCCACAACGGGAACTCCAGCGTTGGCAAATCTTCCAGGTCCAAGGGCTCCACGTCGGGGCTCTTGCGGGCGATGGCGTCCAGCATCGGCACAATGCCGAATCCCTGCCGTACCAGTTCCCAGGCCGCCAGGCCGCTGGTGGAGCCGACAGGGAAGTTCCCTTCGCTCAGCCGGATGCCGAGCGGCTCCAGGTAGCCGAGGAACTGAGGAATGTCGCCGAAGGACACGAAATCATGGGTGCTGAGGTCGGCGCGGCTGCGCGGGGTGCCGCGGCGTTCCAGATAGCTGCGGGCGGCATAGAAGCGGGCAGTGGTGTCCTGCATTTTGCGGGCGATCAGCTCCGGCTGTTCCGGGCGGACGTGGCGGACCGCGATATCGGCCTCTCGGCGTTGCAGGTCGCGGATGTCGTCCGCCGCAACAATCTCAATCCGCAGCCGCGGAGCCTGCTGGCGCAGCCGGTCCAGCACCCCGGGCAGGATATGGGCCGAGATGCCGTCGCTGGCAGTGATGCGCACCAGCCCTTCGATGGTCTGCGCCTGGCCGGTTGCCGCAAGGGCCAGCCCGTCGGCGGCTTCCCCCATCCTGCGGCTGTGGGCGAGCAGCTCCCGCCCCGCTTCGGTCAGGGCCAGCGAGCGGCCCAGCCGTTCGAACAGCAGCACGCCCAGCTCTTCCTCCAGCGCGGCAACTTGGCGCGACAGCGTCGGCTGGGTAAGGCCAAGCTTGCGTGCCGCTGCGGTCAGAGAGCCGGTTTCAGCGGTGGCGAGAAAGGCGCGGATATGGTTCCAGTCGGGGCTCATTATGCAAATACGTATATCAGCCTTGCGGATTTCGGCAATTTATCCGTGGTTCCTGCATAGGTAGGGTTCGGTCAGCCAAGGAGACCCGCAATGACCGCCGACGCCCGCTTTTGGAACAAGATCGCCCCCAAATACGCCAAATCGCCGATCCGCGACATGGATGCTTACCGCTACACGCTGGAGCGGACACGGTCCTATCTCAAGGCGGAGGATGCCGTGCTGGAACTGGGCTGCGGCACCGGCTCCACTGCCATTGAGCTGGCGCGCGGTGTCTCCAAAATCACCGCAACCGATCTGTCGGAGGCGATGCTGGAAGTTGGCCGTGAGCGGGCTTGGGATGCAGGTGCCGGCAATGTCGAGTTTCAATGCTGCAGCGCCGGGCAGGCGCCGGAGGGGCCGTTTGATGCCGTCCTGGCGCATAACCTGTTGCATCTGCTGCCGGATCTGGAGGAGGTCCTGGATGGTGTCGCGGCACGGGTGAAGCCCGGCGGGCTGTTCATCTCAAAGACTCCCTGCTTGGGCGAAATGCGGGGCAGCTGGAAATACTGGCTGTTTTCGGCCGCCATTCCGCTGATGCGGCTGGCAGGCAAGGCGCCCAGCTTTGTGGACTTCATCGATATCCGCAGGCTGGAGGCCGCGGTGCAAAAGGCAGGGTTTGAGATCATCGAAACCGGCAACTACCCGGCCGACACACCCGGGCGCTACCTGGTGGCGCGGCGGCGCTGAGGTTTGCCTTTGCAGCTTCCGCGCTAGGTAACGGGGTGGAGGCCGAAATGTTCGAGGACCGGATTTCCGCCGGGCTTCAGCTGGCCAAGGAACTGGCTGAACTGCCGATGACGGACCCCGTGGTGCTGGCGCTGCCGCGGGGCGGGGTGCCTGTGGCACTTCCCATTGCGCAGCAGCTGGGCGCGCCTCTGGATCTGATCCTGATCCGCAAGATCGGCATGCCCTCCAACCCGGAGCTGGCTGCGGGGGCCTTGGCCGAAGGCAGCAATCCCATTTTCAACGGTGCTCTGCTGAAGGCCACGGGTATGAGGTCAGAGGATTTTGCCGCCCAGGTCGCCGAAGCGCGGGAGGAGAACGCCGCCCGCCGCGCCCGCTATCTGCAAGGGCGCGACCCGATCGTGCTGGAAGGGCGCACCGTGATCGTGGTGGACGACGGGATTGCCACCGGCGCTACCTTTATGGCGGCACATTTCTGGCTGAAGGAACGTAAGCCCGCGAATGTGATCCTGGCGGTTCCTGTTGCGCCGCCGGAAGCGGTGGACGAACTGCGTCCCTTGGTGGATACTCTGGTCTGTTTGCTGAGCCCCAGGGAGTTTTGGGCGGTCGGCGCGCATTACAGGGATTTTACGCAAACCAGCGATGACGAGGTCATGGCCGCACTGGCCGCGGCCCCGGACGCTGGCGCAGGAAAGGACAAGACGTGGCATTGAATGTTTATCTCTCGGGCGAGATTCACACGGACTGGCGGGAACAGATCGTTGAGGGTGCAAAAGGGCTGGAGGTGAGCTTCAGCGCACCAGTGACGGATCACGATGCCAGCGATGATTGCGGCGTGGCGGTGCTGGGGGCCGAAGAGAACAAGTACTGGCACGACCACAAGGGCGCGATGGTCAACGCGATCCGCACCCGCAAGGGGATTGCGGACGCCGATGTCGTGGTCGTGCGCTTTGGGGACAAGTACAAGCAGTGGAACGCGGCCTTTGACGCGGGCTATGCCGCGGCGCTGGGCAAGTCGATCATCGTGCTCAGCCCGCCGGAGCATCAGCATGCGCTGAAAGAGGTTCATGCCGCTGCGCTGGCGGTGGCAGAGGAGCCGCGCCAGGTGGTCGAAATCCTCACCTATGTGCTGACCGGCAAGCTGCCTGCATGACACCTCCCGTGCTTGAGACGGAACGGCTGATCCTGCGCCCGCACGGGGTGCAGGATTTCGAAGCCGTGGCGGCACTTTGGGCGGAGCCGGAGGTGGTGCGTTTCATCTCCGGGACACCCTCGGCGCCGGAGGAAAGCTGGACAAGGCTGCTGCGTTACATCGGTCACTGGCAGGCGCTGGGCTATGGCTACTGGGCGGTGACCCTGCGGGAAAGCGGCCGGTTCATCGGCGAGGTGGGTTTTGCCGACTACCAGCGCAGCATGGAGCCGCCGCTGGCAGGGGTGCCGGAAGCGGGCTGGGTGCTGGCGCCGGAAGTGCATGGGCGGGGAATGGCTACCGAAGCGGTTGGGTGCATCCACGAGTGGGCGGCAGAGGCCACGGACTGGGCGGAAACCGCCTGCATCTTCGATCCGGCCCATACGGTGTCGCACCGGGTGGCGCTGAAGCTGGGGTATGCACCTGCGGGCGAGGCCCTGTATCGGGGCAACCCAACTTTGGTCATGAAACGGCCTGTCAGCCGGTGAAGCTGGAAACATTCCTGTATTTCAATGTTTTGCGGTGTTCGAATTGCACTTGGAAAAGCTGTGATCGCTGGAACGGAGCAACGGTTCTTTAACGGGAGCGGGCTAGTTTTCCCGTGACAAATAATAGATCGAAATGGCACCGCTCTCTCCGGAGGGCGGTGTTCGGGACTGCTGAATGACGAACCGCCGCCGCCCTCCCATGCAAGTCACCCCGCTGGTCGAAGATGCGGGGCTGTTCAAGCGCGAGGTGCGCGATGTGCCGGTGGAGCTGGTGCCGGTGTTCAGCCGTAACAACCGCGGCGATCTGGTGGTGAAGGGGCTGGTCAGCCCGGGCGCCGAGATTGAGGTGATCTTTGCCGGCCGCCGCCTGCGCGAAGCGGCCAGCCTGGTGGAGCGGATGAGAAAGCTGCGGGCACAGGGCGCGCGTGCCGCCCTGAATGGCCATCAGGCGATGATGCAGATCCGCCAGCTGCGGCTGCCGGTGCAGGTGCGTGGCACCTGGCGCTTCCGGTTTCAGCCAGACGCTTCCGGCTGGGAAGTGAAGAGCTACCAGCTTATAGCGGCGCAGTGGGCGTTTACCGATCTTGAGGGGTACAAGGTGCTGGCCGGCTGGCCGCCGGCGGAACCTGAAAACAGAGTGCAGGACCGCGCGCGGGAGGCCAGAGCCCGGAATGCGGCTGTTCGCGCTATGCAGGCCGCGCGGGAACGTTGATCCCCTGAACCCGGAACGCGGAAACGCCCCGCCAAAGGCGGGGCGCCAGGCCCAACGGGGTGCGGCCCCGGCAGGGGCCAAAGTCAGGCGGGAGCGCCTCAGCCCGCTTTCTTGATTTCCACCGCATGGGGGTAGGGGATGGAGATGCCCTTGGCATCAAAGGCTTCCTTCACGCCCTGAGTGAGGGCGAATTTCACCTCCCAGTAATCATCCGCCTTGCACCAGACCCGCGCTGTGAGATCGACCGAGCTGTCGCCCAGGTTGGTGACCCGCACCCAGGGTTCCGGATCTTGCAGAACCCGTGCGTCTGCGGTGGCCTGTGCCAGAATGACCGCCTTGGCGGTGTCGGCGCTGTCGCCATAGTCGATGCCGAACACCAGGTCGACACGGCGGGTAGGGTGGTGCGAGAAGTTGGTGATGACCGAGCCCCAGGCCTGGCCGTTGGGGACGATGATCTGCACGTTGTCCGGTGTTGCCAGCTCGGTCACGAACAGGTTCACGTCCTTCACCGTGCCGGCGGTGCCGCCGATGTCCACATACTGGCCGATCTTGTAGGGGCGGAACAGGATCAGCATGAACCCCGCCGCCAGATCGCTAAGCGTGCCCTGCAGCGCCAGGCCGATCGCCAGTGTGGCGGCGCCCAGCATCGCTACCAGGCTGGTGGCCTGAATGCCGAAGATGCCGAGGATGGCGACCAGCACCACCGCCAGCAGCGCCCAGCGGATCATGCTGGCAGCGAAATTGCCGAGCGTCGGGTCGATCTGCGGGGTCCTGTTGATGCGGTTGCGTACTGCGCCGCTGATCCAGCCGGTGGCGATCCAGCCGAGGATCAGCACCACCAGCGCCTTGACGCCGCTTACCAGCAGCGGCCAGTAGGCCCCGGCCTGTTCAATCAATTGTTCCATCAGTTTCAATCCCTTGCAAACGCGCTAAAGGAGCGGAAGCCCGCCCCTTTGCAATTCCTTGATGCCGGTGCACCGGCGTTATTTTTTCAGCGAGTCGCGGATTTCCAGCAGCACGTCAAGTTCTGTCGGCCCGGCGGGCGCTTCCTCTGCCGGAGCCTCTTCCTGCCTCTCCATCGCGTCGCGGGCGCGGTTCACGGATTTGATCAGCAGGAACACCACCCAGGCGATGATCAGGAAGTTCAGCACCGCCATCAGGAAGGAGCCGTAGGCAAAGACCGAGGCACCGGCTTCGCGCGCGGCCTCCAGCGAGCTGTAGCTGGCGCCATCGCCACCCAGCACGGCGAAGTTGTTGGTGAAATCCACCCCGCCGGTGAACAGGCCGATAATCGGGTTGATCAGATCATCAACCATGGACTTCACGATCGCGGTGAAAGCGGCACCGATAATGATCCCCACCGCCATATCCATCACATTGCCCTTGGCAATGAAGGCCTTGAACTCGTCCAGCATTTCCGTTTCCTTTCCATCCCTGCCGCGCTGTTTATGCGCTTCAGGCTAGGAGCGGCGTTTCACTCTGTAAACGGGGAATATCAGGCTGGAAACGCCTCAACCGCAGGGCGGCATAAGGGGCGGCCGCCGGGCCGCCCCTGGGGAGATCATAGCAGCTCGAATTCGTCTGCACCCAGATCCTCTTCAGCCTCCGGATCTGCCTCTGCGTGATCCTCCAAACTCAGTGCTGCCATCAGGTCCTGACCGGCCAGGCCTCCGGTGGCTTCGAGAGCGTCGTCATAGGCGGCCAGCAGGTCGTCCGCACTTTGGAAGCCGCCCTCCGGCGCGTCGATGCGGAACAGCTCTTCCTGCGCGCCGTCCTCTCCGGTTCCGTAAAACACCACCGACTGCACAGCGGACAGGTCACCGCCGATATCTTCCGACAGGAAGTAGGACAGGTAGTTGTCAAACGTCGGTTCCGTGCCGTCGGGCAGGGCGGGGATGCTGTAGGGGTTCGGGTCCGGTTCTTCGTCCAGGATGAAGGTGCCGCCCAGCGGGTCGCCGGAGTCAGAGAACACCTCGCCGAAGAAGACCTTCTCATAAGTGGGCTCTTCCGGGTCCTCGGGCTCTTCCGGCTCCTCCGGATCGCCGCTCACGCCTTTGATGGAGCCTGCGTCATTGGTGGTGGAGGTGGCGCGGATACCGAAGATGTCGATCTCGTCCAGGCTTTCGATGTCCAGCGAGACCGTCATCGTGTCACCGGTCTGCAGGTAGGTTTCCTTGTCTTCGCCCTCCGGCCCCAGGCCGGGGTCGCTCAGCTCCGTGGCTTCGTCCCATTGCACCTTTTCGCCGTCCAGGCGGGTGCCGTTCATGTTCAGCGGGCCGCTCAGGGACTCGCTGGAGCCGGAAAAATCATCATCCCCGAAGTAGATGGCGTTCACGTCCATGGCGCCGTCGTCGACGGTGATGTCGGCAAAGAATTCGCCGTTTTCCTCGTAAACGGTGACGGTGTAGGCAAGGCCGTCCACCGCGTAGGTAAAGATCTTGGAAGTCTCGGGCATTGATTTGCTTTCACTCGTGACCGGAAATGGTTGCGCAGGCTTGCCCTGCCGGCCGCTGCTGTCCGGACATGCCGCAATTTCACAAATTTGCCTCATTTTTAACAAAATTGAGGTGAGCTAAAAAACCGCCTCTGCGGGAACAAAGCTGGCTGATTGTCTCCATTGGGTAAACGGCAAATGAGTCGTTCCGGTCTTCAGGGCAGCAGCATCCAGACCGCAACCGCCGCCAGAACGGCGCCGAACAGCACATTCAGGCGGCGGGCGCCTGCGGAGGTTCGGAACAGCTTGGCGATCCTGCCGCCGGCCAGGGCCCAGACCGTGAAGGCCAGCAGGTTGTTGAGAGTGAAGACGGTTGTGATCAGCAGCACCGGCAGCAGCCGGCCGTCCTCCTCCTGGGCCAGGAACTGCGAGAACATCAGCGCGATGATCACGTAGGCCTTGGGGTTCAGCACCAACAGCACCGCGCCATCTGTGAAACCGGCCGGCTGCGGCTCCTGTGCGCCGCTCAGCACCCCGGCCCGGACCAGTTTCCAGGCGAGCGACAGGACATAGAGGGAACCTGCGGTCTTGAGCACCGCAAACAGCTGCGGCGTCTGGTCCATCACTGTCAGGAAGCCCAGCCCGATCGCAGCTGTCATGAACCAGGTCGCCAGGTGGTAGCCTGCATTGGCCGGAACCGTGGCAGCAAAGCCGAAGCGCGCGGCATTGGCGGCAAAGAACAGGTTGCCGGGACCGGGGCTGTAGGCCAGAGGAAACAGGAACACGATCAGTGCGGCGGCGGTCTGGAGCATCTGGAAAACCTCTTGGTGCGGCTCCAGAAACGCCATTTCCGCAGGTCCGGTCGATCCGGTTCTTGCGCAAAGGGGCACAGAAAAAGCCCCGCCGGTTTGGCGGGGCTTTCTTTGGATTTCCTGCCGTACAGCGGGAAGTTACATCTTGATTGCGTCTTCCGCAGAGATGCAGTCCAGGCCCAGGGCCTCGCCGACCGCGGCATAGGTCAGCTTGCCGGCGTGCACGTTCAGGCCGTTCAGCAGGTGACGGTCGTCGGCGCAGGCCTGACGCCAGCCCTTGTTGGCCAGGTTCAGCATGAACGGCAGGGTCGCGTTGCCCAGTGCCTGGGTCGAGGTGCGTGCCACGGCGCCCGGCATGTTGGCCACGCAGTAGTGCATGATGCCGTCGACCTCATAGATCGGGTCGGCGTGGGTGGTCGCCTTGGAGGTCTCGAAGCAGCCGCCCTGGTCGATGGCAACGTCCACCAGCACTGCGCCCGGCTTCATCTCAGAAAGCTGTGCGCGGGACACCAGTTTCGGCGCTGCCGCACCGGGGACCAGCACCGCGCCGATCACCATGTCGGCGTCGCGCACCAGCTCGGCGGTGGCGCCGGCGGTGGAGTACTGGTTCTTGAAGGTGCGGCCAAAGACGTCGTCCAGATACTTCAGGCGGGTCAGCGAACGGTCGAGGATGGTGACATCCGCGCCCATGCCGGCCGCGATCTTGGCTGCGTGGGTGCCGACAACACCGCCGCCGATCACCACCACCTTGGCCGGGGCCACGCCGGGGACGCCGCCCATCAGCACGCCGCGGCCGCCGTTGGCCTTCTGCAGGGTGTACGAGCCAACCTGCGGCGCCAGACGGCCGGCCACTTCCGACATCGGCGCCAGCAGCGGCAGGCCGCCGCGGTCGTCGGTGACGGTCTCGTAAGCGATTGCGGTACAACCGCTTTCCAGCAGGTCGTGGGTCTGTGCCGGATCGGGTGCCAGGTGCAGGTAGGTGAACAGCAGCTGGCCTTCGCGCAGCATCTTGCGCTCAACCGCCTGGGGTTCCTTCACCTTGACGATCATGTCGGCGGTGGCAAAGATTTCCTCGGCAGTGTCCAGGATCACGGCACCGGCGGAGACATAGTCCTCGTCGGTGAAGCCTGCGCCCAGGCCGGCGCCTTGCTGGATGACAACCTCGTGGCCGCGCAGGACGGCCTCGCGGGCGGCGTCCGGGGTCATGCCGACGCGGAATTCCTGCGGTTTGATTTCGGTGGGGCAGCCGATTTTCATCTGAGTATCTCCTCAAAACTCTCTGCGGTCATAATGCCGCAGGCAGCCCAGAATGTGCTGCTTATTTGGGCAGAATAAAAACATGCGTTTCGAAGATTCTTCGCGTAATATGGCAGGACACAGCAAGGATCTTCGCAAAATGTCGCTGGACGAAACAGATCGTCGCATTCTCTCGGTTCTGCAAAAGCAGGGGCGCATCTCCAACGCGGACTTGTCGGAGCGGGTGAACCTGTCGGCCTCGGCCTGCCACAGGCGGGTGCAGCGGCTGGAGGCGGAAGGGTATATCCGTGAATATGTCGCGCTCCTGGACGCGCGCAAGATGAACGTGCCGTCGACGGTGTTTGTCGAGATCACACTGTCGGGCCAGGCGGATGAGGTGCTGGACGCGTTCGAGAAGGCGGTGTCGCGGATTCCGGATGTGCTGGAGTGCCATCTGATGGCGGGGACGGCGGACTATATCCTCAAGGTGGTGGCGGAGAACACCGAGGATTTCGCCCGCATCCACCGCCAGCACTTGGCGCGGCTTCCGGGGGTGGCGCAGATGCAGTCCAGTTTTGCGTTGCGCACGGTGTTCAAGACCACGGCGCTGCCGGTCTGAGGCAGGATATTGGGGGGGTGGCATGCGTGCACCCCCTGTGCACCCCCTGTGCACCGGTAAGGCGGATTTTCAGGCCGGACCGGGGTAAGTGAACAGCAAAAGGTGGGTGAGGTTGAAGGCAAAGTGCATCGCAACCGGCACGTAAAACCGCCCCGCGCCCCAATAGCCCAGCCCGCAGGCCAGCCCCAGTAGCGCGGCGAATGCGGCCACTGCAGGACCGGCGCCGATGTGGGCGAGGCCGAACAGCAGGCTGGCGGCGGCGATGCCTGCCGCCGGGCCGAAGCGGCGGCTGAGGCCGTGCTGCAGGTAGCCGCGGAAGAAGGCTTCCTCTGCCAGGCAGGTGAGCAGCAGGTTTGAGGCCATCCACAGGAGGAGCCAGTCCGGCAGCGACGGCTCCAGTTCCAGCGCGCCGGTGAGCAGGGCCAGCGGCAGCAGGGCGGCGAGGATCAGAAGGCCGGAGATCAAGGCGCGCCTGCCTGCCGGATCATTGCGCTGCAACAGGGCAGGCCAGGCCAGCAGCAGAGCGAAGACCACCAGCGGCTTGTCGAGGTTCAGGTGCAGGGAGTAGGGCGCGCTGGCGGGACCGGCCTGCACCTGGTCCAGGATCAGAAGGTTGCGCACTCCCGGCAGCAGATGTGCGCCAAGCGCCAGCGACCACAGCACCAGCACCGCGTGGCCGATCAGCCTGGCGGGGCCGCGGGTGCGGGGGATGAAGGCGGCAAACCGCAGGCCGGTGGCCAGCGCCATCAGCGCGATTGGTTCCAAATGCCCGAGGGCCAAAGCAACGCCGCCGAAGACCGCGAGCAGGGCAAAGGCCAGTCCGCGCTGGCCGCTCCAGCCTGCAGCAAGCGCTGCCATCAGGATCAGCCAGGGCCAGGTTTGGGGCAGGGAGGATAGAACAAAGCTCATGGCGTGCACATAAACCGCTCATCTGCCCGGTTTCCAGCAGGTGGCGCAGGGGCATTGCTCTTTTTGCGCTTGAACCTGCCCGGGAATTCCGCTTGCCTTAAAGGGAGCTGCAGCCGGGCGGGTGACATCAAGCCGTCATATGGAACCGCTAGAAAGCAGCACTTGCACCAGCTGACAAGGAAGGAACCCGCCCGTGACCCGCGAATTTGAAACCGCCTCCCTCGACTGGCTGGAAGCGGAACTGCAGGACACGCTGGACGAGGACATCGAGATCGAGTTTTCCGAGCCGATGCTGAGCCAGGAGATCCGCAAGGTCTACCGCGAGCAGCACCCGGAGATGCTGGACCGGCAGGTTTATTTCCGCAACCTGCTGCGGCTGCAGGCGGAGCTGATCAAGGTGCAGGACTGGGTGCAGCACACTGGCGCCAAGGTCTGCATTCTGATGGAAGGCCGCGACAGCGCCGGCAAGGGCGGGGTAATCAAGCGGATCACCCAGCGGCTGGATCCGCGGGTGGCGCGGGTTGTGGCACTGCCGGCGCCGAACCGCCGCGAGCAAAGCCAGTGGTATTTCCAGCGCTATGTGCCGCATCTGCCCGCAGGCGGTGAGATCGTGCTGTTCGACCGCTCCTGGTATAACCGGGCCGGCGTTGAGCGGGTGATGGGCTTTGCCAGCGAAGACCAGGTCGAACAGTTCTTTCAGGACGTTCCCGAATTCGAGCGGATGCTGGTGCGCTCTGGCATTATCCTGCTGAAGTACTGGTTCTCGATCACCGATGAGGAACAGCAGCTGCGGTTTTTGATGCGCATCCACGACCCGATGAAACAGTGGAAACTGTCGCCGATGGATTTGGAGAGCCGGATCCGCTGGGAACAGTACACCAAGGCCAAGGAGGCGATGTTCAAGCGCACAAACATCCCCGAGGCGCCCTGGTACATTGTCGAGGGCAACGACAAGAAGCGCGAGCGGCTGAACTGCATCGAGCACCTGCTGACCAAGATTCCTTATGAAGAGGTGCAGCACGAGAAGGTCGAGCTGCCGGACCGCAAGTACAATCCGGATTACGAGCGCCAGGTGCTGCCGGATGAGCTGTATGTGCCGAAGATCTACTGAGACATGACGGAACAGCAGAAAGGGGCGTGCCTAGGCGCGCCCCTTTCTTGTTTGCCCGGTGGGAGTATCAGAACAGGAAGTCGCCGGAGTTCAGCTGCTGTTCTGTGATGCCGGCCAGCAGCATACTGTCGCCATCGCTGTCGGTGATCAGCAGGCCGTTAGCGGTCTGAGTGGTGTGGTTGTTCATCAGGTCGCTGTAGCTGGTGATACCGTCGGCATCGCCCAGGTCGATCCGCTCGCCGCTGGTGTTCACGCTGAAATCGGTGACGGTGTCATTGCCGTTGCTGAAGACAAACAGGTCAGCGCCGCTCTTGCCGGTCAGGCGGTCATTGCCGTCGTCGCCGTCCAGGGTATCCTTGCCGCTGCCGCCATACAGAATGTCATTGCCGGTGCCGCCCCACAGCTTGTCATTGCCGTAGCTGCCCCGCATGGTGTCGTTGCCGCTGCCGCCCCAAAGCCGGTCGTAGCCGGCCCCGCCGCCGATGGAGTCATCGCCGCCGTTCCCGGAGATTTTGTCGTAGCCTTCATCGCCGAGCAGGGTGTCGCGTCCGGTGCCGCCGTACATGCGGTCGCCCTGGCTGCCGCCCCGCAGGTTGTCGTTGCCGCCCTCGCCATAGACGGTGTCATTGCCTTCGTTGCCCTTGAGGCTGTCGTTGCCGCCGCTGCCGGTCAGCTTGTCGTCGCCGTCCAGGCCGTCCAGGGTGCCAGCGCTGCCCAGGGTCAGGACATCGTCGCCCATGGTGGGCTGGCTTGTGCCGCCGCCACCGCCACCGCCGCCGGAGCCGCCGCCTGACCCGGTGTCCAGCTGCAGTTCGGCGCTGGTCTTGGCGAAATTCTGGGTGACCATCACGGCATCCCAGCCTTTGAAGTTGCCCTGCTCGATGCCGATGCCGATCACTTCGACATTGGCGTTCAGGATGTTGGCGCGGTGGCCGGGGCTGTTCATCAGCGAATTGTGCAGGTCGATCACGTCATCGGCCAGGCCGGGCGCGCCGCGCTCGCTTTGCCAGGCGATGTTTTCCGCCCAGGTCCAGCTGCCGGAGAAGACAAAGCCCGCGTCCTTCATCCGGTCGCCGGCGCTGGAGCCGCCCGAACCGGTGTGCGAGAACACATCCGCTTGCAGCATCCATTCGCTGTGATCCTCGGCGGAATCATTGAGCCGCAGCTCCAGCTGTACCGGGTTAAGCCCGCGCGAAGTGCGCTCGGCGTTGATCAGCTCGAGCATCTGCCGCTCGAGTTCGCTTGCCTGTGACATCGTTAACTGCTCCATGAGTGTGCCGGACCTCCGGCGGTGCGCCATCCGGTTAAAGGAAATTGTTTCCGCCGGAAGTCGGACGGGGCGGTTTTGCGGTTTTACGGCGGAGGCCTGCCCGTTGAGCGGCGGATGGTACGCGGATTTCTGCGCGTTTTGCCGGTTTGGACCGTTGCGGCCCCGCCACGGAGGCCGGCGGCAATTGTCTGCTGCCTTGCCGGCCACTTGACGGGGGCAGGGGATTCGCCCTGGCGCACGGGCAGCAGGCAGGCGGCGAGGATGGAATCAGAGGCCTGGAAACGGTCCGGACGCTGCCGGGGGGTGGCAGCGTCCGGTAAAATTGAAAACCCGGGAGAGACGAGCCTTGTTTGCAGGGACCAAGACCAGCGCCGGTAATCGGGGGGAAGCGCCGTCTGCCCAGGGTTTCGGGTAACCGGGAGTTCCAAGCCCGGCCGGCGGGGCAATGGTTAGGGAAACGCAACTGACTTGCCCTGCCGTGATCCCTGTATAGCAGAAGGTGGCAGGGAAATACACCCTAAAGATGTATTTGTAATCAATTTGATATTTTTACGTGTGCCGCAAAGGAGGCAGACCGGCCTGCCGGGGCGCTGGGCTACCCGAAAGGGGTGCCGCAAATGACAAACCCCCGGGCAGGGCCGCGGGGGTCGTCTGAACGTATGTTCCGGCGTGATCCGGGGATCTGCCGTAGTGCTGTCCAAAGCTGGAGAGCAAGGGTATGCTTAGAGCAGACCTTCGCGCTGGGCTTTCTTGCGTGCCAGTTTACGGGCACGGCGGATCGCTTCAGCTTTCTCGCGCGCTTTTTTCTCGGACGGCTTTTCGAAATGTTGCTTGAGCTTCATTTCGCGGAAGACGCCTTCACGCTGCAGCTTTTTCTTCAGGGCACGGAGCGCCTGATCGACGTTGTTGTCGCGAACACTAACCTGCATGTGGTTTTCACCACCTTTCTAAGTTGAGTTGCAAGGATTTGCAGGAGGTGGCCGTATAGCAAAGCGCGCAAATTTTGTCTAGTAGGGTGTCAGCACGCCGCAAGCGGGAGGGTGAGATGACCGAAGACCACGATCACGCACAGGACGATATCAAGGATAAACTGCTGGATGCGGCGCTGAATCATGTGCCGTTTGACGGCTGGTCGGAGGTGACCTTCCGCGCCGCCTGCCAGGATGCGGATGTGCCGGAGGTGCTGGCCCATGCGGTCTGTCCGCGCGGCGGCGTCGACCTGGCGCTGGCGTTTCACGCCCGCGGCGATTCGCGGATGCTGGAGCGGCTGGAGGCCGAGGACCTTTCGGGGATGCGGTTCCGCGACAAGGTGGCGGCGGCGGTGCGGTTCCGGCTGGAAGCGGTCGAGGACAAGGAGGCGGTGCGCCGCGGCACCACCCTGCTGGCGCTGCCGCAATATGCCGGCGATGGCGTCAAGGCGATCTGGACCACCTGCGATCTGATCTGGGACACGCTGGGCGACGGATCGGACGATCTGAACTGGTACACCAAGCGCGCCTCGCTGGCCGGTGTCTATTCCGCCACCGTGCTGTACTGGCTGGGTGATGACAGCCTGGAGCATCAGGCGACCTGGGATTTTCTGGAGCGGCGCATTGATAATGTGATGGACTTCGAGAAGCTGAAGGCTGGTCTGCAGAAGAACCCGCTCCTGAAGCCCTTGCTGGTGGGACCGAACTGGCTGGCCGAACAGATCAAGCCGCCAAAGGGGCGCGATGATCTGCCGGGGTCGGTTGATCCGCGGCGGTAGGGCAGCGGGCTGGCCCGGTTTGCTGCTTCCCGCTGGATTGAGAAATCCGGTTCACCCGCCCGCGGGCACCGGGTGTAGACAGAATGCCGATGTGATTCCAGAATTGGTGCCAAGTTCCCTTTACTTGGTATTCCGGTTGGAGAGGAAACACGATGGCGGATATCTTTCAGTCGCTCGATACGCTCGACAGTGAAAAACTGCAGATGGTCGTGGATCGCCTGGAGTACCGGGGCACCTACCCGCCTTTTGTTGCCATGCGGGAACGGTATTTTGACCGGCTGCCGCTGGAGCGCTGCCGCGAGGTGCTCGATATGGGATGCGGAACCGGCGTTGTCACCCGAGCCTTGGCGGCGCGTCTGCCCGGGGAGGCCCGTTTGACGGGAACCGACTTTTCCGCAGAGCTGATCGGGGTGGCCCGGCGGCTGGCTGCCGAGGAGGGTCTTGACGGCCGGATCTCATTTGACGTTGCCGATAGTCACGGCACCGAGGCAAATCAGGACCAATACGACCTGGTTGTGCTGCATACGCTGCTCAGCCACGTCACCAGCCCCGCCCAGGTTCTGAAGGAGGCCGCCCGTGTCACTGCCTCGGGTGGCCATGTGGTGGTCTTTGACGGCGACTATGCCTCGATCACATTCGGCGCAGGCGATCCGGCTCTGAATGACGAAGCGCTGCAGGCGTTGCTGAAAACCGTTGTGGCCCACCCGCGGGCGATGCGCCAGTTCCCTGAACTGTTTGCCGGGTCGGGCCTGGAATTGGCGGATTTCCTGCCTGAGATTCTCGCCGAGGCCGGTAAGGCGGAGTTTTTCGAGAGCATGCTGGACAGCTACAGGCCCGCGATGGTGGCGGCGGGCCACATCAGCGAAGCGGCAGCGCGGCAGTGGTCGGAGACGCATCATGCAGCCTCAGCCGCGGGAACCTTTTTCGGGTCCTGCAACTTCGTGTCCTATATCCTGCGCAAGCCCTGACAACGGGGAATCCGCCCTGCTGTTGCAAGGCCCCGGGATGGCGCTGTCCGCATTCCGCCCCAACTGCGGCGCCTTTGCTGTTTGCGCGCATCGGGCCGGATGCTAGGCAGGAGGCAAGGATCAGGAGGATATCAGCCGATGACAGAGATGATGCGCGCGGTGGAGATCACCAAACCCGGCGGGCCGGAGGTGCTGCAGCTTTGCCAGCGCCCGGTGCCGCAGCCGGGCCACGGCGAGGTGGTGATCAAGGTGGCCTACGCCGGCGTGAACCGCCCCGATGCGCTGCAGCGCGCAGGCGCCTATGATCCGCCCAAGGGCGCCAGCGACCTGCCGGGGCTGGAAGCCTCCGGCGAGGTGGTGGCGGTGGGCGCAGGCGTCAGCGGCCTTGCGGTGGGCGATCTGGTCTGCGCGCTGCTGCCCGGTGGCGGTTACGCGGAATATGTGGCTACGCCTGCGGCGCATTGCCTGCCGGTGCCGGAAGGGCTGGACCTGAAACAGGCAGCGTGTTTGCCAGAGACCTTCTTTACCGTCTGGTCCAACGTTTTCACCCGCGGTGGTCTCAAAGCCGGGGAGCGGTTTCTGGTGCATGGCGGCTCGTCCGGCATCGGCACCACCGCCATCCAGCTGGCCAGGGCGTTCGGGGCGCGGGTGTTTGCAACTGCGGGTTCGGATGAAAAATGCCAGGCCTGCCTGGACTTGGGCGCGGAGCGGGCGATCAACTACCGTGACGAGGACTTCGTCAAGGTGATGCGGGAGGAAGGCGGCGCCGATCTGGTGCTGGACATGGTCGGCGGCGATTACATCCCGCGCAACATCAAGGCGATGGCCGAGGACGGGCGGCTGGTGCAGATCGCCTTTCTGCAAGGCCCCAAGGTGGAGCTGAATTTTGCCCTGATGATGGTCAAGCGGCTCACGCTGACCGGATCTACCCTGCGCCCGCAGAGCGACCTGGCCAAGTCGCAGATTGCGCAGGATTTGGCGGAGGCGGTCTGGCCGCTGATCGAAGCGGGCAAGGTGGCGCCGGTGATGGACAGCGAATTTACGCTGGAGGAGGCCGCTGCGGCCCACGCCCGGATGGAAAGCTCCGGCCATATCGGCAAGATCGTCCTGAAGGTGGCCTGACGGCCTCAATCAGTCACAGCAAAGGGCCGGCGGATGCGCCGGCCCTTGTTTTTTTTGGCGTCACATGTTCACTCCACCGCGCGCCGGTACAGATGCCAGGTTGCATGCCCCAGCACCGGCACTACGATGATCAGCCCGGCCAGGAAGGGGATTGATCCGACGATCAGCGAAACGCCGACGATCACACCCCAAGCCATGCAGACCATCGGGTTCTTGCGCAGAACCTTGATCGAGGTTGCCACCGCCACCGGCAGGCCGACATGGCGGTCCATCAGGAGCGGGAAGGACACCAGACTCATCGCCAATGCGGCAAAGGCAAAAACCGCGCCCACGATGCCGCCGCTGATCGACATCATCCAGCCCTCGCGGGTGGTCAGCACATCGCCGATAAAGCCCATGATCGAGGCCGGCGGCTCCGGACCCAGGGTGCGGCTGTAGATCATGTCCGCCGCCACAAGCCAGATGATGAACAGGGCTGCCAGATACAGGCCCAGCACCAGGATAGCACCAAAGGAGGGCGAGCGGATCACCGCAAAGGCATCCATCCAGCGGGTCTCCAGCCCGGCCTCGCGGCGCGAGGACATTTCATAAAGCCCGACCGCTGCGACGGGTCCGAGAATGGCGAAGCCCATGATCATCGGCACGATGAGCGGCAGCAGGTTCATCGACAGGCTCATCACGATGAGCGCGATGCCGATGATTGGGTAGAACAGCACCAGGAACATCGCGTCGGAGCGGCAGGCGGCAAAATCCTCCAGCCCGGCGGCCAGCGAATGGATGATGTCGTCCATGCTGAGCTTGCGTGCTTCGGGCATTGCCGCGGCGCCGGTGCTGCGCATCTCGCCGACTGTTTGGCCAACGTGGTGGGAGGTGGTCTCTGCACCCTGCAGAAGCCAGCTGAGCGGGTTACCGATTGTTTTTGCCATGCGCTTCCTCCTTCTCGCTGACCAAAACGGAGTGCCGTTCAGGCAGGGCCGGGCGCGGCACAAGGGTAATTGTAGCACGAAATGCGGCGATTTCCGCTTCACAGGCTATTTACTGCCGGTAAAATTGTCTTGGATCAGTTCAATGCTCCAAGGCGGGCGAGAACCTCGTCAATTGCCTCCACTTCGGTTTCGCACAGCAGTTTGGTGACCTGCGTGCTATGGCCCCCGAAAAACGTCTGGACATAGTGGCCGCGCCAGCCCGTTCCGGAGCATCTTTTCAGAAAGAGCTGGTCGTTGCCGCTGTAGTTGATGTGGTGGCGCCCCAAGGAGAACTCACGGTAGTTTGAATTGAACTCCGCCACCCCGGCAAAGGGCAAGAAGCCTTCGAACCCCTGAGCCAGAAATGGATCCTCAAAATACACGGCTTCGTGGTTTTCTTCTCTGAAAAAGACGTCCAGGCGACCGGAATGATCGAGCAGGTACTCAAAGATCAGGGAGGTATCTGCCGGAATTATCCTGCTGTGCCCGGTTTTTCCGCCGGGCCGGGGTCCGTCCGTGGCAACATAGTCGCTGCCGACCGCAAGACAGGAAATGCGGCCTGCAGTCAGCCTGTCCTGCGCAGAGGATGGCGCCGCAGCGACTGTCAGCAGAAGCGCAAAGAGGACCCTCATCGTAATTTCTCCTGCGCAACAGTCTAGCAAACTGGCGCGAGTGTGTCATCGGTCCCCCGAAAACAGCAGGTGGTCTCAGCGCATAGGAGCAAAGCGGGCGTTCTTCAGCGTGCAGTCCTTGATCACGTCCCGCCCGCAGGGCACCGGCTCCAGTGCCTTGGACAGGCAGATGCGGGCCTCCTGGATGGCGCCGTCGCGGCAGGTGATGGTCAGGCTGTCGCGCGTCAGGTCCGGGTTTTCCTGCAGGAACGCCTGTTCAACGACAGAGGCCGGCAGGGTCACGGGCTTCTCAAGCCTGCGGAAGGCAGCGGGGCGGGTGATGCGCCCGTAGGCTTCGCGCATGGCTGTGTAATAGTCCCGCGCGCTGAGGCCGGAGCAGGTGCCGTGTTTTTTCCACTGGTGCCAGGCGAGGCCGGCGCTGCCCATGATGCCGGCCATGTCCCGGCTCATTGCACGGCTGGGCGGCGCCTCTGCGGTGCGGCAGTAGCTGGGCCAGCCGCGGTGGTATTGCGGCCAGAGGCCATGCAGGGTCCAGCCGTAGTCATGGCGGGCGTCACACTGGTCCGCATTGCGTGCATCACCTTCCAGCGCACACCAGTTCGGCGACCAGCTGAGCGACAGCACGTAATAGTCGAAGTCGCCCGCAGGTTCGCCGTCTGCCGCGGCAAGGGCGGGCAGCAAGGCAAGAAGGGCCGCAAAAACACCTGTGAACAACTTGCGCATTGGCCTCTTTCCTTATGCAATGATGCCGACTATATAGGGCGGAAGTTCCCCGACAACGGAAACCTGCCCCGGAACGCCGGGGACGCCATTTCAGGCGGCGGGAGAGATGTATCCGGGGATCAAAGGTGTTTTAAGGAGATGAGCACATGGCAAAACCGTTGATGGCCAAGGCAACCGCCGTGTGGCTGGTGGACAATACCACGATCAGCTTCAAGCAAATCGCGGATTTCGTGGGCATGCACGAGCTGGAGATCCAGGGCATCGCCGACGGTGAAGTGGCGGTCGGCGTCAAAGGGTTCGACCCGATGGCGAACAACCAGCTGACCCAGGAAGAGATCGACAAGGCGCAGGCCAATCCGCTGCACAAGCTGAAGCTCAAGTTCAACCCGGCCGCGGCCGGCGAGGAAAAGCGCCGCGGTCCGCGCTACACCCCGCTGTCCAAGCGTCAGGACCGTCCGAACTCGATCCTGTGGCTGGTCAAGTTCCACCCGGAACTCAGCGACGGCCAGATTGCCAAGCTGGTGGGCACCACCAAGCCGACCATCCAGTCGATCCGCGAGCGCACCCACTGGAACATTGCCAACATGCAGCCGATCGACCCGGTGGCGCTGGGCCTGTGCAAACAGTCCGAGCTGGACTCTGCCGTGCAGAAGGCCGCGGCCAAGAAGGCAGCCGAAGGCGGCGTGATGAGCGACGACGAGCGCCGCAAGCTGGTGTCGACCGAGCAGTCGCTGGAGATGGATGCCGAGCCGAAGATCCCGAGCGCCATCGAGGGGCTGGAAACCTTCACCCTGGGCGGCGGCCTCAACGACGACGACGAAGAGAAGAAGGAAGAGAACGTCCTGGACGCCGACAGCTTCTTCAACCTGCCGTCCGGCGGCGATGACGAGGATGACGAAGAGGACAACCGCTTCTGATCCGGATCTGTCCGGCCTAGGGCAGCCGGGCTGCCCGGCAAACGGAAAATCTGTAAAAAGCCGCAGATCCGATGCTCCGGATTTGCGGCTTTTTCTGTTAGAATTGAGTCTCAATCATACAAGATGTTGACTGCGCGCTGGTTTTTCGCGCAGCATGATGTTGCAGTGCGGCCGTGTTCCAGGCCGCCTGCGGGGTGTTTTGTTTGCGGGGCAGGTCTCTGGAAAAGGGGCCGTTGCGCGATGTGAAAGGGACAGTGGTTAGCGAGTTATGCCAAAGGTCCGGTCTCTTGGGCCGGTCCGTGCAGGGATGGCAGGAGTATTGGTTATGGACGCATCCGGGGGTGCGGCGCTTGGGGAAAGCGGCCGCTTGGATCTAAGGCAATTGTCGGTCTTGAGCGGCCGAGAGTTTTGCCAGGCATTCACGGATCAGATGGCGCTGGGATTTGGCGCGGATCTGGTCACGGTGAGCCTGTTGCAGGTCGCGGAGGCCGACTACCTGAAGGTGGTGGCCAGCTGGTTTGACGGGCTGCAGCTGGGGGACTTCGAATATGACGCGCGCGGGGCGCCGTGCCACGATGTGGTGCTGAGCGGTGCGGCACAGGTTGTTCCGGACCGGGTGCAGCAGCTGTATCCCGAAGACGCGATGTTCATCGAGGAAAACATCAACAGCTATGCCGGGGTGCCGCTGAAAAACGCCGCTGGCGCCGTGGTCGGCCTGGTGCAGGCTGCCTGGCGGCGGGAGCCGGGAGAGGCACTGGCAGCGGAGGCTGTGGCTCACATGCAGCAGTTTGCCCCGCGCCTGGGGGCGGAGCTGGCCGGGCTGCAGCAGGTGGCGGCGCTGACGGCGCTTGCCAAGGGGCCGGGCAGCCTGCCGCTGCGGGCGGCGCTGCAGCAGCTGGCGGAGCAGTTGCAGAAGGCCTTCCGGGTGCGGTTTGCCTTCATAGCTGAATTCAATGCGGACCGCCCTGACGGTTACCGGGTGCTGGCCGCCTGCGAGGGCGGGACGACCGTGGCCGGGATTGAGGATGCCGTTGTGCCCTATCAGGGCACCCCCTGCAGTTTCCTGCGGGAGGGGGAGCCGTTCCTGGTGCCGGAGGGGCTGCAGGAGATGTTTCCGGCGCAGGCGCACATGCGGGCGCCGGGGCTGCACTCTTATCTGGGCGTGCCGCTGCGGGATGCTGAGGGGCAGCTGGCCGGGCATTTTGCGCTGCTGCACGACCGGGAAATCGGGGAAGATATCAGCAAGGACCCTCTGATCGGGGTGTTTGCCCGGCGGGCCGGCCTGGTGCTGCAGCGCCGCCGGGCCGAACGGCGGCGGCGCCAGGCGGAACAGGCGCTGCTGTTGCGCCACAAGACCGAAAGCCTGGGGCTGCTGGCCGGCACCATCGCGCATGAGTTCAACAATCTGCTGGCCTCGATGCAGGGCGGCAGCGAACTGGCGCTGGCGCATCTGGAGGCGGCCCACCCGGCGGTTGCGCATGTGCAGATGGTGGGGGACGGGCTGCGCGACTCGGCGCGGCTGATGCGGCAGCTGCTGGGCTATGCCCGGGGCGGCGGCACGCCGCAGCCGGAGGCCTGTGATCTGAACCGGATCGTGCGTGAGACGCTGGCGCTGGTGCCGTCAGAGTGCAAGCTGGGCAAGGCGGTGGTGCTGGATCTGGCGGGCGGGGAACTGACTGCTCAGATCGACCCGGCGCAGGCAGGCCAGCTGCTGATGCAGGCGGTGCTGAATGCGGTGGAGGCGATCGGCCCCGGCGCAGGCACCGTGACGGTCGCAACCCGGCGCATCAGCCTGAGTGCGGCGGAGCGGCGGCGGCTGCTGAAGGGACGGAAGATGCCCGCGGGCGATTGCCTGCTGCTGGAGGTGCGCGACACCGGCGGCGGCATGGGGCAGGACACGATGGCGCGGATATTCGACCCGTTCTACACCACCAAGCCCGGCGGCCGCGGGTTGGGGCTGGCGGCGGCCATGGGCATCATCAGCAGCCACCGGGGCGGGCTGGCCGTGGACAGCCGGGAGGGCGGCGGCAGTATCTTCCGCTTCTATTTCCCGGCGGGCACGGCAGACGCGGAGCGGACGCCTGACGCCGATGCCAGGCCGGTTCTCCGCAGGGATCAGGCGCGGCGGTTCCTGGTGGTCGATGACGAGGAAACGGTGCGCCGGGCCGTGGCAGGTTTGCTGCAGCTGCGCGGCTGCGAGGTGGTGCAGGCTGACGGCTATGACGCGGCGCTGGCGCAGCTGCAGGCGCAGGGACCGTTTGACGGCGCGGTGATCGACATGAGCATGCCGGGCCGGGGCGGCTGGGAGACGCTGGCGCGGCTGCTGCAGGTCCAGCCCGGGCTGAACGCGGTGATGATGAGCGGTTTTGCCTTCAGCGCGGCGGAGGCGGGGTTTCCGGAACTGAACGGCGTGCAGGTGCTGGATAAGCCCTTTACCAAGGAAAAACTCTACAAGGCACTGTTCCGCTAGGGATAAAAGGTTCGGGTGGTGGCCTCCCGCGCCTGCAGGTGCCCCTGCGGCCCCCTTGGCAGCCTTGGGCGTGGCGCCGCGCGGATGCGCGGCGCGCCAGCGTCTAGCCGGAAGGCGCCTGTTCCAGCAGCCAGGCCCGGACCCGTTCGATCCGGCTGGTCCCGGCCTTGGCCTGCGGTGTCAGCAGGTAATAGGCACTGGCAGGCGTGCAGCGGTGGGGGTGGGCCAGGATCAGCGTTCCTTCGGCCAGCTCGCGGCGGACCAGCAGCTCCGGCAGGATCGCCACGCCGTGGCCGTACTTCACCGCGTCGATCAGCATCTCGAACTGGCTGAACAGCGGTCCGGCGGGGCGGGCGGGCAGCGCCTGACCTTGATCCTCGAACCAGATCTGCCAGCTGAGCGGGCGGGTGCTGTGCTGCAGTGCCGGGTGGTCCAGCAGCCGGGCGGCGTCCTGCAGTGGTGCCTCCAGCAGGCCGGGCGCCGCCACTGCCACCAGGGTTTCCGGCATCAGGAGGTCGGCGCGGAAACCCGGCCAGGGCGGATCACCCTGCACGATGGCCAGATCCACCAGGCTGGCATCCACCTGGGCATTGTCCAGATAGGTGATGGTGTTGACCGTCAGTCGCGGCTGATCCTGCGCCAGCCGCGCCAGATGCGGCATCAGCCAGCGGCTGCCCAGTGTCGGGTAGGTGCCGATGTTGAGCGCGCCGTAGGGATTGTCGCGGGTGCGCAGCCGGTAAAACGTGGCCTCCAGCGCCTCCAGCTGCGGCGCCAGCTCCTGCAGCAGCATTTCGCCCGCACCGGTCAGCTGCACCCGCTGGCGTTCGCGCTTGAACAGGGTCTGGCCGGTCTGTGCCTCCAGCCCCTGGATCTGGCGGCTGAAGGCGCTTTGCGACAGGTTCATGGCGCGGGCGCCCTGGGCAAAGCTGCCGGAGCGGGCGGCGGCCTCGAAACACAGGAGGGCGGAGATGGGCGGGATCTTGCGGCGCATGAGGTTACCCTGCCACTTGTTGCATTTTTTGCAATACTATTTGCGAAATCCCGGCTTTATTCAGACGTATCTGCCTGCAACGATGGCGCCGAATGCATCATCACTCACGTACAGCACGAAATTTGGGAGCGCGCGGCATGACATTTGTTCCGCAGATCAACGACGCTGATGCCGGGGCCGTGGCCCGGGCCATGCAAACCATGCCCGACTCCGCCTCTGTGGCGGAGTTTGTGCCGGGGCCGGGCATCCAGCGGCTGGAGCTGGCATTCGACATCCAGCTGCTGCAAGAGGCGCTGGAGGAATGCCTGCGCCGCGAGGACTTCATGGGCGGCATGCAGGACCAGGGGTTTGCCGCGCTGCCGCTGACCCAGAGACCCGGGCAGACGGAGTGGACCGCCAACGACCTGTCGGGCCGTTACTGGCTGCGCGCCGACGACCGCTATGTCGAGGAGCCGCGCGAGGATCTGGTGCCGGAGGTGGATTTTTCCGAGTTCAATCCGAAGTTCGCCGGCACCTATTTCGAGCATGTGCACAGCGAGCTGGCCAAACGCTTTCCGATCGGGCGCACGCGGGTGCTGTCCAAGGGCCTTTATAACTGCAACTCCTGGCACCGCGACCCGGAACCGCGGCTGCATATCCCGGTACTCACCAACCCCGGTTCCCTGTTTATCGTCAATCATCACGTCACCCACTTGCCAGCGGACGGTTCGGTCTATTTCACTGACACCCGCGGCTACCACACCGCATTGAACGGAGGCGAAACCCGGCGCGTCCACATCGTGGCGGCGCTGGCTTATGAGCAGGTGACGGAATGAGCCAATACACAGGGCTGGCGGGGGCAGGGGGCGATGTACCCCTGTGCGATCTGCGCAGCGATACGGTGACGCGGCCCGATGCGGGTATGCTGCGGGCGATGGCTGCGGCGGAACTGGGCGATGACGTCTTTGGCGAGGACCCTTCGGTGAACCGCCTGGAGACTGTACTGGCCGAGCGTCTGGGCAAGGCGGCCGGCCTTTTCCTTCCTACTGGCACGATGAGCAATTTTACTGCCATGCTGGCGCATTGCCAGCGCGGCGAGGAAGTGATCTGCGGCAGGGATTATCATGTGAACGCCTATGAGGCGGCGGGAGCCTCGGTTCTGGGCGGCATTGCGCTATGCCCTCTGCCCGTGCGTGCGGACGGAGCGCTGGACCCGGCAGAGATCCGGGCTGCGGTGAAGGAGGATGATCCGCACCTGCCCATCAGCTGCCTGTTGTCGCTGGAGAACACCCATAACGGGCTGGCGGTGCCGCTGGCGGATATGGCCGCGGCGGCAGAGGCGGGCCGGGCTGCCGGGTTGTCGGTGCATCTGGACGGGGCGCGGTTTTTCAACGCGATCACCGCGCTGGGGTGCGCGGAAACGGATTTGGCCGGGCTGACGGACACGGTGTCGGTCTGCCTGTCCAAGGGATTGGGCACGCCTGCAGGATCAGTGTTGGTCGGGCCAGCGGATCTGATCGCCAAGGCGCGGCGCTGGCGCAAGATGCTGGGCGGCGGCATGCGGCAGGCGGGCGTGCTGGCGGCGGCCGGGCTTTACGCGCTGGAGCATAACGCGGGGCGGCTGGCGGAAGACCACGCGCGGGCGGCGGAACTGGCCGGAGTGCTGCGGGGCCTGGGCGCGGGTGACGTGTCCCAGGCCACAAACATGGTGTTCTTCACGCCGGGTGACGGAGGCAACGATGATCTGCGGGCGCACCTGGCGGCAGAGGGCTTGGTGATCGGCGGCGGCAATTCCGGTGCCATCCGCATGGTGCTGCATAAGAATGTGGATGACGCCGCGCTGGCGCAGATGGTGCAGGGGTTGCGGCGTTTCTACGGCTAGCTGCGGGCGCCGGAAAATTCGAATTTTCCGGCCAAAATTCTTATCAAGAATTTTCTGCACCTGGCCGCGGCGTCAGATTTCCTTGCGGGCCTGCATCGCGGCGGAAATTGTGCCGTCGTCCAGATAATCCAGCTCACCGCCGATCGGCACGCCCTGCGCCAGGGAGGTGAGCTTCACCTGTCCCTGCAGTTGGTCGGCGATGTAATGCGCCGTGGTCTGGCCGTCGATGGTGGCATTGAGGGCCAGGATCACCTCGCGGACTCCCTCGGTCGCCACGCGGTCGATCAGCCGCGGGATGCGCAGATCCTCCGGGCCCACCGCGTCCAGCGCGGAGAGCGTGCCGCCGAGCACATGGTAGCGGCCCTTGAACACGCCTGAGCGTTCCATCGCCCAGAGGTCGGCCACATCCTCGACCACGCACAGCTCGCCGTTGCCGCGCACCTCGTCGGTGCAGATCGGGCAGATCTCGCTGGTGCCGACATTGCCGCAGTTGAGGCATTCGCGGGCGGTCGCCGCCACTTCGCTCATCACGTCAGCCAGCGGGGTCAGCAGCAGCGCCCGCTTGCGGATCAGATGTAGCACCGCGCGCCGGGCCGAGCGCGGCCCCAGCCCCGGCAGCTTGGCCATCAGGGCAATCAGGTCTTCGATGTTGGTGGTAGAGTTCTTGATCATGCCGCGGGCCTTAAGGTTCCTTGCCATATAGGCCACCCGGGACCGCGGAGCGCAAGGGCCGCGCGGTAAAATGTTCGGGGTTTGTTTTTCCGGCGCCCAGGGGTATGCCTCGCCTGCAAAGGCGGAGGGTTCGGGATGGGCGACGGGATAGCGCGAGACGCAGGAGAAACTCCCCAGCTGTATTTTGGCCGGCTGACGGAGGTGTCGCCGCAGGAGATTGCCCGCCACATGTCAGACCCGCGGATGGCCGAGCATATGCCGTTGCTGGCAGGGGCTTGGGATGAGGCCGCCGCAAGGGATTTCGTGGCGGCCAAGGAGGCCTGCTGGCAGCGCGACGGGCTGGGCCATTGGGCGTTTTTGCGCGGGGAAGATTACCTCGGCTGGGGCGGGTTCCAGAAAGAAGGCGCAGAGTGGGATTTCGGGCTGGTGCTGCGGGCGGACTGTTTTGGCCTTGGCCCCGCAATCGCGCGCAAGGCACTGGCGTTTGCCCGCCAGGATCCGCGCATTCCCTTTGTCACCTTCCTGCTGCCGCCGACCCGCCGCCATCTGCTGCCGCTGATACGGCTGGGGGCGGTGCAGACCGGGGCGGTGCAATACGAGGGGCAGCGTTTTTTGAAGTTCCGGCTGGAGACTGGATGAGGCGGGCAAAGAAAAAGGCGGCACCAGACGGGCCGCCTTCTTTTGCATTCAGCTTGCCGGTTCTTAGAACGGCAGCTTGATGTCCTTGGGAAGACCCATGCTTTCGGTCAGCTTGGCCATTTCGTCCTGCGCCTTTTCCGCGGCCTTGGCCTGGGCGTCCTTGATCGCGGCCAGAATCAAGTCCTCGACCACTTCCTTGTCGTCGCCGTTGAAGATCGACGGGTCGATGTCCAGGGCTTTCAGGTCGCCCTTGGCGGAGGCGGTTGCCTTGACCAGGCCTGCGCCGGCCTCGCCGGTCACCATGACGTTGTGCAGGTCTTCCTGCATCTGCGCCATCTTGGTCTGCAGTTCCTGTGCCGATTTCATCATCTTGGCCATGTCGCCAAGACCGCCGAGGCCTTTGAGCATCTGTGTTCTCCTAAGTGCGGGGGCGCAGGGCGCCGTAAGTCATCCCCGCACATATCGCAATTGCGAGCGCGATGAACAAGTGGGGGGAAGCGGTGCAGTCTTCGATTATGCCCAAGGCCTTCTTATCATCAAAGAAAAGCTCGTGGTTATCTACGGCTATGACGAAGGCCAGAAGGCCCCACAGCGCGCCCGCGAGTGAAAACGGCAGTCGCTTTCCGCTATAAAGTGCGAATCCGGCAAGGGCAAAGAGGGCCAATGCAACAGGTTTGGACGAGAGCCGCACAAGGACATCCCATGCGCTGTCTTGTGCTTCCCCTGTGTCAAAGCAAGTGGTGGCAAAGGCGGTGGCCGGCATTGTTAACAAGAGGGCCGTCAGGCCCGCCGTCAGCCGTCCTCGAAGGGATCCCATTCGTCCTCCACCTCGGGCAGGGCTTCGGCGGCAACTTCGGCGGCCAGTTCCTCCGGTGTGCGGATGCGGGTGATTTTGGCCTTGGGGAAGTTCTCTAAAACGGCTTGCACCAGCGGATGCGCGGTCGCCTTCTCGCGCAGGGCGTTCTCAGCCGCGTCGCGGACCTCGGCAATTGTGGGCGCCTCGCCGTCCGGCGCGATGGAGACCACCCAGCGGGCACCGGTCCAGTTCTGCAGCGCCGAGCCAAGCCGGGCGGCCAGATCGCGCGGCGCCTGAGCCGAGGGGGTGAATTCGATCCGCCCGGGCTGGTAGGAAACCAGGCGCACGCCGGTCTCGACCTCGACCAGCAGTTTAACATCGCGGTTGGTGCGGATCAGTTCGACCACATGCTCGAACGACGGGTAGCGGGCGAGGGCAGAGCTGACCTGCGGCGCCAGTGCTGTCACCGTGCCGCCGCCGCCATGGGCCACAGGTGAGCCGCCGGGCGCGCCGCCCGCCGGGCCGCTTTGCGGCGCAGTGCCGCCAAGCGCCTGGGCGCCCATTCCCTGCATCTGCATGCCGCCACCGGGGCCGCCCGGCCCGGGGGGCGGCGGCGGGGGCGTGTCCTGCAGCTTGCGGATCAGCTCCTCAGGCGAGGGCAGGTCAGCCACATGGGTCAGGCGGATCACCGCCATTTCGGCCGCCATCATTGCGTTGGGGGCGGCGGCCACTTCTTCCAGCGCCTTCAGCAGCATCTGCCACATGCGGGTCAGCACCCGCATCGCCAGCGCATCCGCCATTGCCTTGCCGCGGGCGCGCTCATCGGGGCTGACGGTGGGGTCCTCGGCAGCATCAGGCGTGATCTTCACCACTGAGACCCAGTGGGTGATCTCCGCCAGATCGCGCAGCACCGCCAGCGGGTCGGCGCCCTCGGCATACTGACCCGAAAGTTCTGTCAGCGCCGCCGCCGCATCGCCGCGCAGGATCATGTCCATCAGGTCCAGCACCCGGCCGCGGTCTGCAAGACCCAGCATGGCGCGCACCTGATCGGCAGTGGTCTCGCCGGCGCCGTGGGAAATCGCCTGATCCAGCAGCGAAGTCGCATCCCGCGCAGAGCCCTCAGCAGCGCGGGTGATCAGCGCCAGCGCGTCCTCGGCTATTTCGGCGCCTTCGGCAGTTGCGATCTTGCGCAACAGGGCAATCATCACCTCCGGCTCGATCCGGCGCAGGTCGAACCGCTGGCAACGCGACAGCACCGTCACCGGCACCTTGCGGATTTCCGTAGTGGCGAAGATGAACTTCACATGCGCGGGCGGCTCCTCCAGCGTCTTCAACAGCGCGTTAAAGGCGGAGGTCGACAGCATGTGAACTTCGTCGATGATGTAGATCTTGTAGCGGGCCGAAGCGGCGCGGTACTGCACCGAGTCGATGATCTCGCGGATGTCATTGACGCCAGTGCGCGAGGCCGCGTCCATCTCCATCACGTCCACATGGCGGCCTTCCATGATCGCTGTGCAATGCTCGCATTTGCCGCAAGGATCGGTGGTGGGGCCGCCCTGGCCGTCCTCGCCGACGCAGTTCATACCCTTGGCGATGATCCGGGCGGTGGTGGTCTTACCGGTGCCGCGGATGCCGGTCATGATGAAGGCCTGGGCAATCCGGTCGGCGGCAAAGGCGTTTTTCAGCGTCCGCACCATGGCGTCCTGGCCCACCAGATCGGCAAAGGTCTCTGGCCGGTATTTGCGGGCCAGAACCTGGTATTGGGAAGGGGTGGTGCCGCTGGGGGTATCGTTCATGATGTCTCGTGCCGGATTCGATGTGCGGGTGTCCCGCGTTCCGCGCAGGGTATTCAAGCGCAGCCGGTTCGTCCACCGCTGATGGGCTGCTGCCGGGCAGCCAAGAAAAGGTTTTGGATTTGGCGGGTTTGGCGGTTAGAATCCCCTTGCAAGACCCTGGGCGGGAGTGGGAATTGGAACGCAACGCGAGGAGGCGGCATGCGATCTGACGAAGTCTCTGGGACTGCGGCGCAAGAGATGCCTGTGCCTGTGAACATTTCCATATACGAGGTGCCCGTCGCGGGCGGGATGCTGGCGCTGTGCCCCTTGCCTGGCAAGGGCGGCGACTACCCTGGCGACATGGGCCGGATCAATGCCTGGAAACCCGGGCTCGTGATCTCCATGACCACGGCTGAGGAACACGCGGCAGCGGGCAGTCACCGGCTGGGCTGCGACATTCAAAGCATGGCCTGCCGCTGGGTGCATCTGCCTGTGCCGGATTTCGACGTGCCATCCCGGCAGGTGGCAATGAAATGGCCCAAGGCCAGCGCTTCGGCGCGAATGGCGCTGGAGGGCGGCGGCCGGGTGCTGGTGCATTGCAAAGGCGGCTGTGGCCGCTCCGGCATGGCGGTGCTGCGGCTGATGATTGAAAGCGGCGAAGATCCCGCGCAGGCGCTGGCCCGGCTGCGGGCCGTGCGCCCCTGCGCGGTGGAGACGCAGGCTCAGATGGAATGGGCCTACGCCGGTCGTTCCGCGGGGTTCCGGCCGCAATAAGGCGGCAGCTCAGTGCGGCCTGCCGAACCTTGTTTCTGTGCCCTGACTGCTGGCCTAAAGCGCCAGCATCTGCTCTGCCTGATGCGCCTCTGCCGTTTTCGGCAGCGCCTCCATCAGTGCGCAGGGGCGGGCGTCCAGTTTTGAGGCGGCAAAACCGGTGCCGTCGCGGCCGAGGATCGCATCGGCAAACCGGTCCAGCCCCTCGCGCGGGGCCTCTTCTCCGACACCGCAGAACAGCCGGATCCGGTCGTGGCTGGCCACGAACTGCGCCGGGCAGTTGCGCGGGCATCCGTCCAGCGCGCTGGTGCCGGTGATTTCGAAATCTTCCTGGGTCAGCGGCTTGGCCTTGGTCATCGCCTCGGCCAGTTTGGCGATCATCCGCTCTGCCGCCGGGCAGGGTCGCCCCAGGTATTTGCAATCCGTTGCCGCATAGAAATGCGTCTTGTCCGTCCACATCATGTTTGCGCCCTCCGCGCGTAGTGCGGGGGTTCGGGGACAGGAGACCGGATGAGAAAGCGGGAGCCCCGCGGTGCCATCAGACCCTGTCCGGACACCCCGCCCGGGTTCGAGTTTCACATTCGATGGCAGGTCTCCTGACTTGCGGGTCGCAGCTTTCCCGATCCTTCCCGGCCTCTTTGGGGGCCAGTGGCTCTATCGGGGTCGCTCGCCGCTTACAGTTGCGGGGGCAGTCGCGGAATTGGCCTTGCGCTGGGCAGGGCCGCACCGTGTTCCCTTTTCATCCCGGACACAAGATTCTGTGGCGCGGGAACCATCGACACAAGCGGTAGCGGCTTCCGCCTCGAGTCGTCAATCGTTTTTCTGCGGCTGCACATGGGCGGGGAGGGGCCTGTGCATCTGAAGGTGCAGCCCCCGGATCACATCCGAATCGCGCCGCACCCGGGCCAGCTGCCAGCCGCCCTGCAGCAGGATATAGAAATTCTCAGCAGCCGCGCGGGCCTCTGCCTCGGCCAGGCCGAGGCGCTGGGCGTGGGCCGCGGTTTCAGTGATCCAGCCCTCAAACAGTTTGGCGGCGTGCTGGTGGAAGGCCTCGTTCTCCGGCCCCTCGAACAGGGTGGCGGAGACCGGGCAGCCGCTCCATTTGCCCTGTTTGTCAAAGAGTTTCGCCAGTTTGTAACAGACCGTCTTGGCGCCTTCCTGAAACGTCGGGGCAGGAGTGAAAGACGCGTCGATCAGCACCAGCATCTGCTCCGACGCCCAGTCCGCCGCTGCCAGGGCCAGATCGGATTTGCCGTTCGGGAAATGGTGGTAGAGCGAGCCCTTCGGCGCCTCCGCCGCTGCCAGCAATTCGGCCAGGCCGGTGCCGCTGTAGCCCTTGTTGCGGAACAGGCCGGCGGCCGCCCGCAGCAGCCGCTCGCGGGTTGGGACGGGGCCGTCCGGGGCGGCAGAGGGTGTCGTCACGTCAGTCATGACGGCAGGTTGACAGCATTAGACCGATTGGTCCAGAGGTGGAATAGACCAATCGGTCTAGGAGGGTGCCATGCTCGACAGCCATTCAGAACACGCCGCGGATGTCCGGGTGGAGGGCGTGCGCTTTGCCGCTGGTGACGCGGTGCTGGCCGGGCGGCTCTATCACCCTGCGGGACCTGCCAGGGCAGCGGTGGTGCTGAATGGCGCAACCGGGGTGCCGCAGGGCTACTACCGGCATTTCGCGCGCTGGCTGGCGGCAGAGCGGCAGATGGCTTGCCTAACCTACGATTACCGGGACTTCGGGGCCTCGGCGCGCATGCACCCGCGCCGGTCACAGGCCACCATGGGTGATTGGGCGCTGGCGGATCAGCCAGCCGCCCGGACAGAAATGCAGCGGCACTATGCGGGCGTGCCGATGTATGTGATTGGCCATTCTCTGGGGGCGATGCTGATGCCCCTGCAGGAAGGCCTGACGGACGTCGCCCGCATGATCGTGGTTGCGGGCGGCTTGGTGCATCACCACGATCATCCCTGGCCCTACCGCGCGCTGGCGCTGGCCTTCTGGTTCGGCCATGTGCCGGCGCTGGTCCGTGCCTTGGGCTATCTGCCCGGGCGCGCGGTGGGGTTCGGGGCCGACTTGCCGGCTGGTGTCTACTGGCAGTGGCGGCGCTGGTGCACCACGCCGGGCAGCTACCTGCCGGAGACCGGCACCACGCTGCCGCAGCCCCGCTGGGCGGAAACCGGCATCCCGGTGGATCTGTTTGCGATGGCGGATGACGACGTGGTGCCGCCGCTAGCGGTCTGGCGGCTGGGCGATGCCTATGGAGATGTGCCGCAGCGCCGGATTGTGCTGGATCCGCAGCAGGCCGGCGTCCAGAAAATCGGCCATCTGGGCGCCTTTGCCCGCGCCAATGCCGCGCTGTGGCCGCGGCTGCTGCCGCAGGCCTGACCGGGGCTTCCTCAGGCTGTCCGGCTCAGACGCTCTTCAGTCAAGCGGGCATAATCCGCCAACCGCAGTTTGAAGCGGCGATTGAGGTTGCTGCGCGCCAGTTTCAGCGATTGCACCAGCAAGCGCCCTGTCAGGGTGGTGGGCGACAGCTTGAGCCGGACCGACATCCGGGTCCGTTGCGGCGACAGCGCCAGCAGCTCGACTTCCATCCGCCCGTCAACCCCGCTGCCGCTGCCATCCAGCGCCATGCCCGACGGCGGCGTGTAAGAGGCCATCGTCAGCTTGATCGCGCGCGGTTTGCCGCGGAAGCTGAAGGACAGGTCCCAGGCCAGGCCGTTTTCCGGATGGGCAGGGTCACCGGTGCGCTGCAGCTCGATGCCGCGCCGCAGGGCAGACCGCTCCAGCGTGCCGAAGTCGGAGATCGCCGCAAACACCTCTGCAATCGGGGCTTCGATGTCTTCCTTGCTGTGAAATTCCATGTTCGCCTGCCTCGTCTGCGGCTTGGGGTCGGTGCCGTTTCCGGCAAATATGCGCCTTAGTCCAGCGTGTCTGCAAGCCAGTTCTTGATCAAAAACTGCGCAATTGCGCCTTCGCGTGCGGGTTTCAGAACCGGGTGTTCGCCTGCAAAGACGGTCATCATCTCCTGGCGGCTGATCCACATGGCGTCCTCGATCTCTTCCGGGTCTATGGTGATCTCACGGCTCAGCGCCTCGCCTGCGCAGCCGAACATCAGCGACATCGGAAAGGCCCAGGGCTGGCTGGACAGGTAGCTGACCGGGCCGACCCGCACGCCGGTTTCCTCCAGCACTTCGCGGCGCACCGCGGCCTCCAGCGTCTCGCCCGGCTCGACGAAGCCTGCCAGCAGCGAGTACATGCCTTCAGGCCAACCGGGGGAGCGGCCCATCAGGACGCTGTCGCCATGGGTGATCAGCATGATCACCACCGGGTCGGTGCGCGGGAAATGCGGGGCCTTGCAGGACGGGCAGACGCGCTGCCATCCAGCCTGCGCCATGTCACTGGACGCGCCGCAGCAGGCGCAGAACCGGTGGCTGCGGTGCCAGGCGAGGAGCGCCTTGGCGGTGGCGGACAGTTCCGCCTCCAGCGGGGTGAGGCGGGTCATGATCCGGCGCAGCTCTGCAAAGACATGTGTGTCCGGCAGCTCAGGATGCTGCTGCTCGCTGGCGTCGGCAAAGCTGTTGAGCGCATCCTGGTCCAGGTCCTGCGGCTGCCAATCGCTGATGTCGCAGGCAAAGCAATGCGTGCCGCCGGGGGCCTGGCCCAGGTAAATTGCGTCACCCTTGCGGTCCGCCGCCAGCGGATGCGAGGGCAGGGTCCAAGCCAGGCCGCAAGGCAGATCCCCCTCCGCTGCACGCCGCGTGAGCGGCTTGCCGCGCCACATCAGCAGCACCTGCACCTCAGAGCTGTTCCAGGCCGCCTCCAGCGCCGCCGTGTCCGTGCGCAGATGCGCCGCGCGCTCCAGCCCGCCGCCGCCAAAGGTCACCTGTTCCGCGCGTTTCATGGCAATTCTCCTATGGCTGGCGGACGCCTGGCCGCGCTCAACGGGGAAATGCGGCAATGCATGACAGTGTGCCGCAGCCGTTGCCAGCATTTGCCTGCGATCTGTGCTTGCCTGTCGCAGTGCCGCCACACCTGGCATCGTTGACGTAGGGTCATTTTGCAGCAGAACAGGGGCATCCGCGCCGCCGCCTCAGGGCGTCTACGAAAAAGTTAATACGCAGAGAAAAGGATTCTTTGCAAATTCTGAAAACGCTGATTCAAATAGCGCCGAACAAGAATGGCGCCGAATGGTGCGAGAGGAGCGGCGGGCAGGCGGTGTCAGCAGTATTTTGGACATGACAGGCGGGCCGGCGGCCTCCAAGCCCCGCAGTGCCGGGGAATTGCATGTGCTGGCCACCACGGACCTGCACTGCAATCTGCTGAGCCATGATTACTATGCCAACAGGCCGGATCCGGCCATTGGACTGTCGCGGGTCGCAACCCTGATTTCCCAGGCGCGTGCTGAGGCTGCGCAAAGCGGGGCGGCCTGTATCCTGGTCGACAATGGCGACGGTTTGCAGGGGGCGCCGCTGGGAGATGTTCTGCCGCAGGCGTCCGGTCCGCATCCGCTGGTGCGTGCATTCCAGGTTCTGGAATATGATGCCGCCGGCCTAGGCAATCACGATTTCGATTCCGGGCTGGAGGCGCTGGCAAATGTGCTGCAGGACGCGCCCTGTCCGGTCCTGTGCTCCAACCTGTCAGCGGCTGATCCCGGTCGCGCGCTGCCATTTGCAGCCTCGGCAGTGCTGGAGCGGGTGGTGCCTTGCTGTCCGGACCTGCCGCCAGTGCAAATCGGAGTGGTCTCTGTGCTGCCGCCGCAGACGCTGGCCTGGTGCCGGCAAGCGCTGGAGGGGCAGCTGCGGGCAGACGGCATTATTGAAGCCGCAGCAGAGCGGGCGCGGCAGCTGAAGGCGGAAGGCTGCGATCTGGTGCTGGCGCTGGCGCATACCGGGCTGGCAGCGGCGGGCGGCGACAGCAGCGAAAACGCATTGGAAGACTTGGCAGCCCTGGCGGAGATCGACGCCGTGGTCGGCGGACACACCCACCTGACACTGCCGCACCCGGACCACCCCTTTGCTAAGCCAGTGGTGATGCCCGGTGCGCATGGGTCGCATCTGGGGGTGATCCGGCTGGAGCTGGAGTATGCTGCTGGCGGCTGGCAGATGGCTGGCGGCTCTGCCTGTTTGCAGCCGGTCTCGCAGCCTGGCGCAGCCGGCACCGCAACTCCGCTGGCAAAAGAGGATCCTGTCCTTGTGCAGGCGCTGGCAGAGGATCATACCCGCACTCAGGAGCGGATGCAGGAACCGGCAGGCCACAGCCCGGTGGCGATGCATTCCTACTTCACTTTTTTTGCACCGGACCGGGGCCTGACACTGGCAGCCTGCGCCCAGGCCGCCGCAGCGCGGGTGCTGCTGCGCGGCACTGCCGCCGAAGACCTGCCGCTCTTGTCGGCAGCGGCACCGGGCAAATTCGGAGGCCGCTCCGGGCCGCAGTCCTACACCGACATTGCGGCCGGCGGGCTTTGTGCCCGCAATATTGCGGATTTGCAGGTCTTCCCGAACGAATTGCGGGCGGTGGCCGTTACTGGCGCACAGCTGCGGGACTGGCTGGAAATGTCAGCCGGGCTGTTCAACCGGATTGCGCCGGGCAGCTCCGGCCAGCGGCTGACCGATCCGCTGCGGGCCGGGCACAACTTCGATGTGATTTTCGGCCTCAGCTACCGGATCGACGTCTCCCAGCCGCCGCGGTACTCCGCATCAGGGGATCTTCTCAATCCTGAGGTCCGGCGGATCACCGATCTTTGCTGGCAGGGCCGTCCGGTGGACCCCGGCCAGCGCTTCGCGGTTGCGCTCAACAGCTACCGGGTCAGCGGCGGCGGCCGGTTCCGGGTGCTCGAGGAGGCGGAAGTGCTGCCGCTGCCGCCGGTCCGTATCCGTCAGGCGATCCGCGACTACATTGCCGGGCGTTTGCCGCCGGAGCCGCTGGCAGAGATGCCCTATCCCTGGCAGCTGGCGCCGGTGCCGGGCACCAGCGCAGTGGCCGTGACCGGCCCTGGCGCAGCGGAGCACCTGCAGGAACTGCCCGCCGGGCTGGCCGCGCCGCGCGGTTTCAACAGCGGCGGATTCTGGGAGCTGGAGCTGCAGCTTTAAGCATCCAAAGGAGGTGCCGGAGTGGCCCTTGCCAATCCCGGCAGCGGTCCTTATATCGGGATTCGAGAGGTTGGCGCGGGCAAGCGCCTCGCCAACCTGGTCAGGTCCGGAAGGAAGCAGCCACAACGAGCCCCGCTTGGGTCGATGTCCAGCCTCTCACTTATCCCCGCCGCGCTGTGATCGAGACGCCGTTTTCCTGCGAGGAAAACGGCCAGGAAAATCGATTTTTCCTGGCCGGAATTCGCGCCGAATTCCGGCTGGCCTAGAACCGGCCGTTGTCTGCCGGATAGACGCCGAGAATTTCCACATTGGTGGTGAAATAGCTCAGCTCGTCCATTGCCAGCTGCACATTGGCATCCTCGGGGTGGCCCTCGATATCGGCATAGAACTGGGTCGCGGTGAACGAGCCGTCCACCATGTAGCTTTCCAGCTTGGTCATGTTGATGCCGTTGGTGGCAAAGCCGCCCATCGCCTTGTAGAGCGCCGCCGGGATGTTGCGCACCTGAAAGACGAAGCTGGTGATCATGTTGTGGGCACCGCGGCGGGTGTAATCAATATCCTTGGCCATGATCAGGAAGCGGGTGGTGTTGTCGCCATTGTCCTCAATATGGCGGGCCAGCACGTCCAGCCCGTAGATCTCGCCCGCCAGTTCGCTGGCCAGCGCGGCAGAGTGGATGTCGCCGGCCTCGGCCACGTCGCGGGCGGCGCGGGCATTGTCGGGGCTGACGCGGCCGCGGATGCCGTGCTCGCGCAGGAAGGTTCCGCACTGCGGCAGCAGCACCAGATGCGAATGCGCCTCGCGGATGTCCTCCAGTTTCGCGCCCGGCACCGCCAGCAGGTTGATATGCACCCGCACAAAGGCCTCGTCGATGATGTGCAGCCCGCTGTGCGGCAGCAGCCGGTGGCTGTCGGCCACCCGCCCGTAGGTGGAGTTCTCCACCGGCAGCATCGCCTGCTCCGCCTCACCGCTGCGCACCGCCTCCAGAATCTCCTCGAACGTGCGGCAGGGCAGCACCTCCATACCGGGGCGGGCAATGCGGCAGGCCTCGTGGCTGTAGGAGCCAAGCTCCCCCTGAATGGCGATTTTGCGGCTCATGGGTGTGTTCCCCGTGCAAAACTTCAAGAATTGGGCGTTTCGTCGCGCTGTCTATACCTTGCCACTTGGGAGGGGAAGCCTTAGACACCCCTGCAGACAGCTAAATGGACTCGCGATCATGTTTGACACGATGACCCTCACCAAAGCGACCGCAGGCATCTGCGGCGCGTTCCTGGTATTCCTTCTGGGCAAATGGGGCGCAGAAGTACTGTATCACATGGACAGCCACGGTGAGGCTTCCTATGTGATCGAAGTCGCCTCGGCCGAAGATGCCGGCAGCGACGAGCCGGAAGTCAGCTTTGAAGAGCTGATGGCCTCCGCCGACGCCGCCAAAGGCGCCAAGGTATTCAAGAAGTGCTCCGCCTGCCACAAGCTGGAAGACGGCGCCAACGCAACCGGCCCGTATCTCTACGGTGTGGTTGGCCGCGATATCGCTTCCGCATCCGGCTTCGGCTACTCCGGCGCGCTGACCGGCCTGGCCGGCAAGGCCTGGACCCCGGAAGAGCTGGACGCCTTCCTGGCCAAGCCGTCGGCCTATGCCTCCGGCACCACCATGTCGTTCTCCGGCCTGAAAAAGCAGGCCGACCGGGTGAACCTCATCGCCTATCTGGACAGCCTGGACGGCTAAGCCGGACCGCTGTCCCAGCACTCCAATTGAAAAAGCCGCTGCAAATCGCAGCGGCTTTTTTGATGTTCGCGTGAGTGGTGTTCCGTGAGCGGCCGGATCAGGCCGGGTTGTTTTCCCGGTAATAGGCCAGCGCGTCGCGCTCTGTGCCGTCGGGCAGGATGCAGACGCCGATGGTGCCCGCCTTGCCGCTGCGCAGCACGTAACTGCCGCCGGTCTGCACGCAATAGGCCTCTTCCGGGCTGGTGTAGACGACTTCCTCTTCCTGCTGGGCGCAGGCGCTGAGCGCTGCGGCCCCGGCAACCGCAAGGGCGGCAAATCTCATTGACTTCAGCATCGCAAACTCCCTCGTTTCATAACGCAATCGTGATATGAGGCTGGCAGGCAATTTTATTGCGGGCAAGCGCGGCCTTGAAAAAGCGTGGTTTTCGGCTGCTTTGTGCCAAGAGAGCCGGGGATATCACCTAATCTCAACTTGAATGTTACCACCCCCGGCCATTAGCTTGGGGCGAGAAATCCGGGCCCGAATTCCGGACAAAGGAGGTCATGGCAGATGAACACCGCTCGAGCAGCGGCGCGGGTGCGCGCCAAGGACAGAGTGACCCCGCTGCAGGCCGCCGCCGCGCTTGCTTTTGGTATGATCCTGGCGCTGGCCGCTGCGACACTGGCCAAGGCGGATGAGACAATCATCAAGGCGCATGGCTTTGCCGAGTTCGGGGAGCTGAAATACCAGGAAGGTTTCGCTCATTTCGATTACGTCAATCCAGAAGCCCCCAAAGGCGGTGAACTGTCGATTTCCGCAGTCGGCACCTTTGACAGCATGAACCCGTTCACCCGCAAGGGCCGCGCCGGGATGCTTGCCTCCAGCCACTACGAAAGCCTGCTGGTGGAATCCTATGACGAGCCCGGTTCATACTACGGGCTGGTCGCCGAAAGCCTGGAATACCCCGAAAGCCAGGACTGGGTGATTTTCAACCTGCGGCCTGAGGCCAGGTTCTCAGACGGTACACCTGTCACCGCCGAGGACGTCGTATTCTCCCACAACATCCTGCTGGATCAGGGGCTGAAGTCCTATGCCGAGGCCGTCCGCAAACGCATCCCCAAGGCAGAGGCGCTGGGCCCGCACCGGGTCAAATTCCACTTTTCCCCGGATTTTCCGCGCCGGGCGATGATCTCCCAGGTTGGTGGCACGCCAGTGTTTTCCAAAGCCTGGTTCGAGGCGGACCCGGAAAACCGCCGCATTGACGAGCCACGCCTCGATCCGGGCATCGGCTCCGGGCCTTATGTGCTGGAAAGCGCTGATGTGAACCAACGCATCGTTTACAAGCGCAACCCGGACTACTGGGGCAAGGATCTGAACGTGAATACCGGCCGCCACAACTACGACCGCATCCGGGTCGAGTACTTCGGCGATGCAATCGCTGCAATGGAAGGCTTCAAGGCTGGTGTCTACACGCTGCGTACGGAAAGCAATTCGAAGAGCTGGGCAACCGCTTATGACTTTGCCGCGGTTGACAACGGTCTGGTAATCAAAGCGGAAATTCCAGACGGAAATGTGCCTGCTGCCGCCGGTTTCGTGATGAACCTGCTGAGGCCCAAGTTTCAGGACATCCGTGTGCGCGAGGCGATGCAGCTGGCGTTCAATTTCGAATGGACCAACGAAAGCCTGCAATACGGGCTGTTCCGGCATCGCTCCTCTTTCTGGCAGGACACGCCACTGGCTGCCACCGGCCTGCCAGAGGGCCGCGAGAAAGAGTTGCTGGAGGCGCTCGGCGATCAGATCGACCCGTCTATTTTGACGTCGGAGCCGGTGATGGCGCATGCCTCCAAGGCGTCGCGCCCCGGCGACCGCAAGAACCTGCGCCGGGGAATGAAGCTGCTGGACGAGGCCGGCTGGACCGTCGGCGATGACGGCATGCGCCGCAACGCAGAAGGCACACCGCTGAAGATCGAATTCCTTGTGGACAGCCCCACCATCGAGCGCATCGTGCAGCCCTATGTCGCGAACCTGCGCACCATGGGTGTGGATGCGGTGGTCAACCGGGTCGATTACGCCCAGTTTACCAGCCGCCGCCGGGAAAAGGAGATCGACATGATTTTCACTGCTTTCCCGATGTCATTGGAGCCGTCGACCGGTCTGCAACAGTATTTCGGCTCGGAGGCGCATGAGTATTCGGTGTTCAACCCGGCCGGGCTGGCCGATCCGGCAGTAGACGTGCTGATTGATGGCGTTATCGAGGCCAAAACCCTGGAAGACCTGCGTGCTAATGTGCGTGCTTTGGACCGGGTGCTGCGGGCCAAGAGGTTCATGGTGCCAACCTGGTATCTGGATGTGAACTGGGTTGCCTATTGGGACATGTACCGCCAGCCGGAAAACCTGCCGCCCTATGACACCGGCCTGCTGGACCTGTGGTGGATTGATGCGGCGCGCGAGGCGGAACTCAAAGCCGCCGGCGCGCTGCGGTAAGGGACCTGAGATGGCAGCCTATATCCTCCGGCGTCTGCTGCTGGTGATCCCGACGCTGTTCGGCATCCTGGTGGTGAACTTTGCCTTGGTTCAGTTTGTGCCCGGCGGCCCCGTGGAGCAGATCATTGCCCAGCTCGAGGGCGGCGGCGACGTATTCGAGGGCTTTGCCGGCGGCGGCGGCGATACTGGCACCGAGGCGATCAGCTCCAATGACAATTACGCCGGCCGCCAGGGCCTGCCGCCGGAGCTGATCAAGGAGCTGGAAGAACAGTTCGGCCTCGACAAGCCGCCTTTGGAACGCTTTCTGACCATGCTCGGCAACTACGCCACCTTCGATTTCGGCGAGAGTTATTTCCGCAAGATCGGTGTCACCGATCTGGTGCTGGAAAAGATGCCGGTGTCCATTTCGCTGGGCCTGTGGTCAACGCTGATCGCCTATCTGATCTCGATCCCGCTGGGCATCCGCAAGGCGATGCGCGACGGCTCGCCGTTCGACACCTGGACCAGCGGCGTGATCATTGCCGCCTACGCGATCCCCGGCTTCCTCTTTGCCATCATGCTGCTGGTGCTGTTTGCCGGCGGCTCCTACTGGCAGATTTTCCCGCTCCGCGGCCTGACCTCGGACAACTGGGAGAACCTCAGCCTGTTCGGCAAAATCGCCGACTATTTCTGGCACATCGCGCTGCCGGTCACCGCTTCCACTATCGCCGCCTTTGCAACGCTGACTTTGCTCACCAAGAACTCCTTCCTCGACGAGATCAAAAAACAATACGTGATGACCGCCCGCGCCAAGGGCCTCAGCGAGAACCGCGTGCTTTATGGCCATGTGTTCCGCAACGCGATGCTGATCGTGATTGCAGGCTTCCCGGCGGTGTTCATCGGTGTGTTCTTCGCAGGCTCCCTGATCATCGAGACGATCTTCTCGCTCGACGGCCTCGGCCGCCTCGGGTTCGAGGCCGCGGTGGCGCGCGATTACCCGGTGATGTTCGGCACCATGTATATCTTCGGCCTGATGGGGCTGGTGGTCGGCATCATCTCCGACCTGATGTATGTGGTGGTCGACCCGCGCATCGACTTTGAAAAGCGGGAGGGCTGATCCATGGCGCTCTCCCCGCTGAACCAGCGCCGCTGGCGCAACTTCTGCCGCAACCGCCGGGCCTTTTGGTCGCTGTGGATCTTTGCGGTGCTGTTTGGCTTGTCGCTGTTTGCCGAGTTCATCGCCAACGACAAGCCAATCCTCGTCAGCTACCGCGGCGAGGTCTATGCGCCGGTGTTCAACTTCTACCCGGAAACCAAATTCGGCGGCGATTTCCAGACAGAGGCGGTCTATTCCGACCCGGAGGTCGAATGCCTGATCCGTTCCGGCGGGGTGGAGGACTGCTTTGATGAGCCGGACACCATTCTGGAAGACATCGCCGCCGGCACCTATGCGGCAGATGATTTTCACGAAGGCTGGACCCTGTGGCCGCCGATCCCCTACAGCTTCAACACCACCGTGGACCGCCCCGGCGCGGCACCGCTGCCGCCTGGCGGGCTGAACCTCCTGGGCACCGATGATACCAAGCGTGACGTGCTGGCGCGGGTGATCTACGGCTTCCGCCTGTCGATCCTGTTCACCCTGATGGTGACCGGCGCCGCCAGCCTCATCGGCATTCTGGCCGGTGCGGTGCAGGGCTATTTCGGCGGCCTCACCGATCTGGTGTTCCAGCGGGTGATCGAGGTCTGGGGCTCGGTGAACTCGCTCTATGTCATCATCATCATGTTTGCGATCCTGGGCCGCAGCTTTTGGCTCTTGGTGTTCCTGATGGTGCTGTTTGGCTGGACCGCGCTGGTCGGCGTGGTGCGGGCCGAGTTCCTGCGAGCCCGCAACCTGGAATACGTCCGCGCCGCCAAGGCGCTGGGGGTCGGCAACCTGACCATCATGTTCCGCCACATGCTGCCCAACGCGATGGTGGCGACGCTCACGATGCTGCCCTTCATCATCACCGGCACCATTGGCCTGCTGGCGGGGCTCGATTTCCTCGGCTTCGGCCTGCCGTCCTCCGCGCCGTCGCTCGGCGAACTAACGCTGCAGGCCAAACAGAACCTGGAGGCGCCCTGGCTTGCCTTCACCGCCTTCTTCACCTTTGCCATCATGCTGTCGCTCCTGATCTTCATCTTCGAGGGCGTGCGCGATGCCTTTGATCCGCGGAAGACGTTTTCATGAATGTTTGGACGTTCACTCCAAAGCGATCCTCTCTACTGTATTGGGGTAGCAACGCTGTCTTGGCGTTGCTGGCGTTGTTTGTAGTGCGTGAAGCTTGGGAAACTCCCAGGCCGCCAGGAAAGCTCTGGTTTGAAGGTCTTTCGTATCTCTTTTTTCTTTTGTTTGCCCCCGGAACGCTTTCGTTGCTTGCGAGCGGGTTCGTGATTGCTTTTAGGATCGAACCTCCAACTTTGCTGAGGATTTGGTCGTATGCTGCTGCAGCTTTCTACATTTTTGCAATCTATGCGATCTATACGGCCTCTTCGCTATGACTGATCATCCCCTCCTGAACGTCCAGAACCTCCGCGTCTCCTTCCGCCAGGACGGCAAGGTGACCGAGGCCGTGCGCGGCGTCTCCTTCTCTGTCGGCCGCGGCGAAACCGTCGCGCTGGTGGGCGAGAGCGGCTCTGGCAAATCGGTCTCAGCCCTGTCCACCGTCTCGCTCTTGGGCGACAGCGCCATGGTGAGCGGTTCCGTCACCTATGATGGCAACGAGATGGTCGGCGCCAGCGAGCGCCACTTGATGCAGGTGCGCGGCAATGACATCAGCTTCATCTTCCAGGAGCCGATGACCTCGCTCAATCCGCTGCACACCATCGAACGGCAGCTGGAGGAATCCCTGGCTCTGCACCAGGGGCTGGCCGGCAAATCCGCCCGCGCCCGCATTCTGGAGCTCTTGGAAAAGGTCGGCATCCGCGACGCAGAAAACCGGCTGACCTCCTACCCGCATCAGCTGTCGGGCGGCCAGCGGCAGCGGGTGATGATCGCCATGGCGCTCGCGAACAAACCCGACATCCTGATCGCCGATGAGCCGACCACGGCGCTCGACGTGACCATCCAGGCGCAGATCCTCGACCTTCTGGCGGAGCTGAAGGAAAGCGAGGGCATGGGGCTGCTGTTCATCACCCATGACCTCGGCATCGTGCGCCGTATCGCTGACCGGGTCTGCGTGATGAAAAGCGGTGAGATCGTCGAGGAAGGCCCGGCAGCCGAAATCTTCGCCAACCCGCAGCACCCCTACACGCAGAAACTGCTGGCGGCCGAACCCTCCGGCCAGCCGCAGCCGGTGGCCCCGGACGCGCAGGAACTGGTGGCCGCCAAAGACCTCAAGGTCTGGTTCCCGATCCAGCGCGGGCTTCTGAAGCGCACTGTAGGCCATGTGAAAGCGGTGAACCCGATGTCGGTCTCGGTCCGGGCGGGTGAAACCCTGGGCATCGTCGGTGAAAGTGGCTCCGGCAAGACCACTCTGGCGCTCGCCATCATGCGGCTGATCGCGTCGGAGGGCGCGGTCACCTTCCAGGGCCAGGACCTGCGCAAGTGGTCCACCCGCGACCTGCGCGCCTTGCGCAAGGACATGCAGATCGTGTTCCAGGACCCGTTCGGCTCTCTCAGCCCGCGGATGACCTGCGCCCAGATCATTTCCGAGGGTCTGGCGATCCACAAGGTGGACCAGCACCGCGACACCCGCGAACTGGTGGCGGAGGTGATGACGGAGGTGGGCCTGGATCCCGCGGCGATGGACCGCTACCCGCATGAGTTCTCCGGCGGCCAGCGCCAGCGGATTGCGATTGCCCGCGCCATGGTGCTGCGCCCGAAACTGGTAGTGCTGGATGAGCCGACCTCGGCGCTGGACATGACGGTGCAGGTGCAGATTGTCGAGCTGCTGCGCGATCTGCAGACACGTTATGGGCTGGCCTATCTATTCATCTCTCACGACCTCAACGTGGTGCGGGCGATGTCGCATCAGGTCGTGGTGATGAATCAGGGCGACGTTGTGGAAACCGGCGCGGCAGAGGAGCTGTTTGCCAACCCAAAACAGGACTATACCCGCAGGCTGCTGGCCGCGGCGGGTTGAACCGCTCCCGAGTTAACCCTCTGGCAGGCTTTGCAGCATCTATGCGTTCGCACTTCACGCAACGCCCAGAAATTGCGGCAGCGCGGTTGACCAAATGTTTCGCGCGCGAAACATTTAGACAGCATTGCTGACCTATTCAGAAGCCGTTGAAAAGCACCGGAACCCTCCCGCGCCCGCAAGTGCCCCGGCTGCGCCAGGACCCCTTGGCGGCCTTGGGCGAGGCTCAGCGCCCAGGGCGCTGAGCCTCGCCCAACGGGAGCGCTGCGCCCAAAGGCGCGGCGGCGACGGGCGGGAGAACTCCTCCCCGGCAGAAAGGGATCAGATGGCGGTGCTGTGGCCTGCGTGGTTCAGGTCATAGGCGTCAAAGCTGCGGGCGATCATCCGGGTCAGCGGGCGGGCTTCCTCACGGATGCTCAACCCCTTGGCAGAGACCTCCAGCATCCCCGGAAAGGCTGCGCCGGCCTCTGCAAACAACCGGTCCAGATTTGCCTCGGTGACGGCAAACCGCGACAGTATCTCCTCGCGGCAGATGCGGAAATCGCACATCAGCGCCTCAATCAGCCGCGCCCGCAACAGGTCCTCGCCGCCAAAGGCATGGCCGCGGGCGGTGGCGAATTGCCCGTCGCGGATGGAGCGCACATAGGCCGAGGTCGCAGGCGCGTTTTGCGCATAGCCTTGCGGGAACCGCGAAATGGCTGAGGCGCCGATGCCGATCAGCACCTCTGCCGGATCGTCGGTGTAGCCCTGGAAATTGCGGCGCAGGCGCCCGGTCCGCTGCGCCACCGCCAGCCCGTCATGCGGCCGCGCGAAATGGTCGATGCCGATCTCCCGGTAGCCGTCCCACTGGAACAGCTGGCGGGCGGTCTCAAACAGCTCCAGCCGCGCCTCTGGGGTGGGCAGCGCATCGGAGCGGATCATGCTTTGGCGTCCGGCCATCCAGGGCACATGGGCATAGCCGTAGACCGCCACCCGGTCCGGCGTCAGCGACAGCAGCTTCTGCACGCTTTCGGTCATGATCGCGGATGTCTGATGCGGCAGGCCATAGAGGATATCGGCATTGAGGCTGCGGATCCCATGTGCGCGCAGCTGCTCAATGGCGGCGCGTGTGGCCTCAAAACTCTGGATACGGCCGATCGCCTGCTGGATGGTGCTGTCAAAATCCTGCACCCCGACAGAAGCGCGGTTCATGCCTGCCTCGGCCAGCGCGTCCAGCCGCCGGTCCCCGATCTCGTTCGGGTCGATCTCAACCGAGAACTCGGCCCGCGGCGCCAGAGGAATGGCCGTGGCGATCGTGCTCGCCAGTTCACGGATTATATCCGCACTCAGCAAAGTCGGGGTGCCGCCGCCCCAATGCAGGCGCGACAGGGTGATGCCCTCCGGCAACTGCGCCTTCAAGAGCGCAATCTCGGCTTTCAGAACCTGAACATAGGCCTCAACCGGGGCGTCGGAATGGGTGCCCTGCGTTCGGCAGGCGCAGAACCAGCACAACCTGCGGCAGAAGGGCACATGCAAATACAGCGAGATGCTGCTGCCCGGTGAAATCTTTGAAACCCAACTGGAAAACTGCGCGGGATCAGTGTCCTTGCCGAAGTGCGGCGCGGTGGGATAGCTGGTATAGCGCGGCACTTTGGCGTCAAACAAACCCAGTTCGGCCAATTGAGCTTTCTGTTCCATTCAATTACCGTTATGGCAGCGCGCGAACCAGAGCCTTGACCCAGATCAAACGGACCAGCGAATGAACGCTCCCATTATGTCACAATCCAGATGCGGCGATTGCCCGATCCGTCACCGTGCCGTGTGCGCGCGCTGCAACGCGGATGAGCTGGAAGCGCTGGACGCGATCAAATACTACCGCACCTATGAGGCTGGCCAGCCGATCATCTGGTCCGGTGACGTGATGAACTTCGTGGGCTCCGTGGTTTCCGGCATCGCTTCCCTGACCCAGACGATGGAGGACGGGCGCACCCAGATGGTGGGCCTGTTGCTGCCCAGCGATTTTGTCGGCCGTCCGGGCCGTGAAGGCGCGGCTTACGATGTGGCGGCAACCACCGATGTGGTGATGTGCTGCTTCCGCAAGAAGCCCTTTGAGGAGCTGATGGAGCGCACCCCGCATATCGCGCACCGGCTGCTGGAGATGACCCTGGATGAACTCGACGCCGCGCGCGAGTGGATGCTGGTGCTGGGCCGCAAGACCGCACGCGAGAAGATCGCGAGCCTCTTGGCAATCATCGCCCGCCGCGATGCCACGCTGACGCCGGGCGGCGCCACCAACCGGATGGTGTTCGACCTGCCGCTGACGCGGGAGGCGATGGCAGACTACCTGGGCCTGACGCTGGAAACCGTGAGCCGCCAGATTTCGGCGCTTAAACGCGACGGTATCATCGAGCTGGAAGGCAAGCGTCATGTGACCGTGCCGGATATGCGCCGCCTGATGGAAGAAGCGGGCGACGACAGCGACGGCGGCTTCCTCGGCTGAAGCCGCCTTTTCCCTTTATCCTCTAACTGTTATCCATCAGCCAGCGCGCCACCCGCGCCGCCGGGCTGCGCGGGCCGGAGGGGCGCAGGCTCCATAGCCTCAATTCGCGGGGCAGCTCTGCTTTGACCGCAAACGGCGCCACCAGCTTGCCGCTGTCCAACAGCGGCGCAACCAGCGCCTGATGGCCGATCAATACACCCGCACCATTGACGGTCTCCTCCACTGCCAGCGAGTAGAGCGAGTATTCCGGCCCCCGCAGGTGCAGGGTCTCGCCGGGGCAGGCGGCCTGCAGCCAATATTCCCAATCCTGCGCCCAGACCGCGTCTGACAGGCAGGGCACGTTCTGCAGGTCCGCAGGAGTGCGCAGCTGCTCTGCCAGCGCGGGGGCGCAGACCGGGAAGATCACGTCCTGCTCAATCACCCCCCCCTGATCGCCGCCGTAGAACAGGCACAGGTCGTAGGGCGTACGCTTCAGGTTCGGCGGTTCCTCGGTGGCTGTGACTGAGACCACCATCTCCGGCATCGCCGCGCGCAAGGCAGGCAGGCGCGGCGACAGCCAGAACTGGGCAATCGCGGGCAGGGTGGCGATGTGGACGGTGCATGGCTGGGCTTCTTCGCGCAAGGTGCGGGTGGCGGCGTTCAATTGGTCGAAGGCCGCTGTGAACTCCGGCAGCACCCGCGCACCAAGCGCCGTCAGCGTCACCTGTTTCGGGCGGCGGTGGAACAGCTGTGCCTGCAGCGCGTCCTCCAGCGATTTGATCTGGGCCGAGACCGCGCCGGGGGTCACCCCCAGCTCCTGCGCGGCCGCAGAGAACCCGCCGAGCCGGGCGGCGGCCTCAAAGGCGCGCAAGGCGGTCAGCGGCAGCGATTGGGCAGGGGGCGGGGAAACAGCCATGGCTTAGCCTCAATTTTTCTAGCCCTAGTTTTCTGGAAAACTGATTTGCGCGCAAGGGGGCATTGGCGGTTTGATGGGGGCAGAGAGAAACCCGCCACTGCGCGAAGGAGACAGACCATGACAGAGCTTGCCCGCCGCAACTGGGTGCCCGCCGCCTGCGAAGACTACGTGCAGACCGTGGCCGCCAAGACCGCCGCTGCCACCAGCGCAGAGACCGCTGCGCGGCTGACCGCGCTGGCAGACCGCAATGCGGAGATTCACGACCGCGACTGCTTCAACCTGAACCCGGCCACCAATGTGATGAACCCGGCGGCAGAGGCGCTGCTGGCAACCGGCCTTGGAAGCCGCCCGTCGCTGGGCTATCCCGGCGACAAATACGAGATGGGGCTGGAGGCCATCGAGGAGATCGAGGTGATCGCTGCCGAGATCGCGGCACAGGTCTTCAATGCGCGCTATGCGGAGATCCGGGTGGGATCTGGCGCGCTGGCCAATCTCTATGGCTTCATGGCGCTGACCAAACCCGGTGATGCAATCATTGCACCGCCCGCCGCGGTGGGCGGGCATGTCACCCATCACGCGGGCGGCTGTGCCGGGCTTTACGGGCTGCAAACCCATCCGGCGCCGGTGGACGGCGATGGCTATACCGTCGATCTGGACGCGCTGCGCGATCTGGCGCGCGAGGTGCATCCCAAACTGATCACCATCGGCGGCAGCCTCAACCTGTTCCCGCATCCGGTGCCGGAGATACGGGCGATTGCGGATGAGGTGGGCGCCAAGGTGCTGTTCGACGCAGCCCACCAGTGCGGCATGATCGCGGGCGGCCATTGGGGCAACCCGCTGGAGCAGGGCGCGCATCTGATGACGATGAGCACCTACAAGAGCCTGGGCGGCCCGGCTGGCGGGCTGATCGTCACCAACGATGCGGACATCGCCGAGCGGCTGGATGCCATCGCCTTTCCCGGCATGACTGCAAACTTTGATGCAGCAAAGTCGGCGGCGCTGGCGATGAGCCTGTTGGACTGGGTGGAGCATGGCGCGGGCTATGCCAAGGCAATGGCAGATCTGTCGCTGGCCCTGGCCAAGGCGCTGGCCGGGCAGGGGCTGCCGGTCTTTGCCGCTGCGCGCGGCATGACCCAGTCGCATCAGTTTGCACTGGAGGCGGCGGAGTTCGGTGGCGGCCAGGCGGCATCGAAGCATCTGCGCAAGGCAGGCTTCCTGGCCTGCGGCATCGGCCTGCCCATCGCGGAGGTGCCGGGCGACATGAACGGGCTGCGCATCGGCACGCCGGAACTGGTGCGCCGGGGTGTCACCCTAGCGGATGCGCCCAAGCTCGCAGACCTGATCGCCCGGGCCATTCGGGCAAAGGACCCGGCAGCCATGGCGGCAGAGGTTGCCGCGTACCGCGCCGGTTTCCAGCGGATGCACTACGTCCGTTGAGGCTGAACGCCAAAGCGGCGCTCTCCCGCACCCGCGCGTGACCGGCTGTGCCGGACCCGCTGGCGGCTTTGGGCCAGGCTCGGCGCGGCGCGCCGAGCCTGGCCCAACGGGAGGATGCCTTGCCGCAGGAAAGGCGGACGAAGGGCGGGAGAGGTTCTGGCTGCCGGACCTGACGGCAGCGGGTGACCCGGAGCCGCGGTTGTGTTCTACTATTGCGGTAACAACACATGGAGGCGGCAATGCAGTTTGGAAGTCTGATCGGGATGCTGATCATCGGGGCGCTGGCGGGCTGGTTGTCAGGCAAGATCATGCAGGGGCGCGGCTTTGGCATCCTTGGCAATATCATCGTCGGCGTGGTCGGTGCCTTCCTGGCCGGCACCATCTTTCCGGCGCTGGGGTTTGCCGCGGGCGGCGGCTTTTTCTGGTCGCTGATCCACGCCACCATCGGCGCGGTGATCCTGCTGTTCCTGATCGGCCTGATACGCAAGGCAAGCTAGGTCCAGCCGCGGAAACGAAAAAGGCGCCCTGCGGGGCGCCTTTCTGTTGTGTAACCTGGCTGGCCCTAGTGCGCCATCAGCACCGGCACCGCGGCTTGTTCCAGCATGTTGCGGGTGGCGCCGCCCAGGATCGCCTCGCGGAAGCGGGAATGGCCATAGGCGCCCATCACGATCAGGTCGGCGGCAGTGTCAGCGGCGTGGCGGTTCAGCACGTCCGACACCCGGGTCAGCGTCTTGCTGAGCACGTCGATCTCGCAATTGACCCCGTGGCGGGCCAGCATCTGCGCCAGCATGCCGCCGGGATCGGAGCGTTCGGGGCCATGCTGCGGCGGGTCGATCACCGCGATGCGGACCAGTTCCGCGCCCTGCAGGAACGGCATCGCACGGCGGATCGAGGTCATTGCCTCGATGCTTTCGTTCCACGCGACCAGTACAGTCTTGGGCTGCTTCAGCGGCGCGCCCTTGTCCGGCACCACCAGCACCGGCGCGCGGCCTTCGAACAGGGCGGCTTCGACGATTGGTTCTGCCTCTGCACGCTTGCCTGATCCATAGGGCTGGCCCAGCACCACCAGATCGGAGAACCGTGCCTGACGGGCCACATGGCGGCCGATGTCGGCGATTTGGGCAACGCCGCTGTCGGTGCCGTAGGCCACGCCCGCCTGCTGCAGGATCGCATCGGCCCGGGCCTGAACCTCTTCGGCCTCTTCCTGCGCCCGGGCGAGGGTTTCCTGCAGCACCATCGCATTGGCGCCGGCATAGTAGTATCCTGTCTGGGTGCGGTCCACTCCGAGGCAGAGCGCATCGGCATGGGCGCCGAATTCCTCAGCCAGGGCCGCAATTTGCGCCAAAGGCGCCGCTGCGGTGTCCGCAGCTGTCAGAACGGTAAGTAAGGACTTGTAGGACATTGACACCTCTCGGCGGAAAGTGCACCGCAATCCTGACGGGTGCTGGTGCGTGGAGTTTCACTGCTCGGGAAGAAGTGTCACATGTTGCCCGGAAATGTCTTGATGCAGATCAAGGCGGCAGAAAGGCGCGTTTTGCATGAAGGGCGCGGTCTAATAACGTCTCCGGTTTCGCAAGAATCGCGGGGGCATGGCAAAGGGACGCAAGATGTCTAATTATATCAAGCTGATAGCGCTTGGTCTGGTCACGCTGTTTGCGATGATCGGCACCAATTACGCGCGGGATCTGGCTTACCAGGTGCACGCGATCATCGTGATGATCGTGGCTGGCGGCCTGTTTCTCTACACTTTGCGCAGAACCGACGAGCCGAAAATGGCACCCGCCGGTCTGGAAAATGAGTATTTCGACAGCGTGATCCGCGCTGGCACGATTGCAACCGCCTTCTGGGGTGTGGTCGGGTTCCTGGCGGGAACCTTCATCGCGTTTCAGCTGGCGTTTCCGGCGCTGAACTTCGAATGGGCCGAGGGCCTGGCCAACTTTGGCCGCCTGCGCCCGCTGCATACCTCTGCGGTGATCTTTGCCTTTGGCGGCAACGCGCTGATTGCGACCTCCTTTTATGTGGTGCAGCGGACCTCCGCGGCGCGCCTTTGGGGCGGCAACCTGGCCTGGTTCGTGTTCTGGGGCTACCAGCTGTTCATCGTGCTGGCGGCAACCGGCTATCTGCTGGGCGGCACCCAATCTAAGGAATACGCCGAGCCCGAATGGTACGTCGACCTGTGGCTGACCATCGTCTGGGTGGCCTATCTGGCAGTGTTCCTGGGCACCATCATCAAGCGCAAGGAGCCGCATATCTATGTGGCGAACTGGTTCTACCTGTCCTTCATCGTCACCGTGGCGATGCTGCACCTGATCAACAACATGACCATCCCGGTTTCGATCTGGGGCTCCAAGTCGGTCATCGTGTGGCCGGGCGTGCAGGATGCTATGATCCAGTGGTGGTACGGCCACAACGCTGTGGGCTTCTTCCTGACCGCGGGCTTCCTGGGCATGATGTATTACTTCATCCCGAAACAGGCCGAGCGTCCGGTGTTCTCCTACAAGCTGTCGATCATCCACTTCTGGGCGCTGATCTTCCTCTATATCTGGGCCGGTCCGCACCACCTGCACTACACCGCGCTGCCGGATTGGGCCTCGACCCTGGGCATGGTGATGTCGGTGATCCTGTGGATGCCTTCCTGGGGCGGCATGATCAACGGCCTGATGACCCTGTCGGGCGCTTGGGACAAGCTGCGCACCGACCCGGTGATCCGGATGATGGTGATCTCGCTGGGCTTCTACGGCATGTCCACCTTTGAGGGCCCGATGATGTCGATCCGCGCGGTGAACTCGCTGTCGCACTACACCGACTGGACCATTGGCCACGTGCATTCCGGCGCGCTGGGCTGGAACGGCATGATCACCTTCGGCGCGCTCTACTATCTGGTGCCGGCGCTGTGGAAGCGTGAGAGCCTGTACAGCCTGCGCCTGGTCTCCTGGCACTTCTGGCTCGCCACCATGGGCATCATTCTCTATGCCGCATCGATGTGGGTGACCGGTATCATGGAAGGCCTGATGTGGCGTGAAGTGGACGCCAACGGCTTCCTGGTGAACTCCTTTGCCGACACCGTGGCAGCGAAGTTCCCGATGTATGTGGTGCGGGGCTTGGGCGGGGTGATGTTCCTCGCGGGTTCCATCATCATGTGCTACAACCTGTGGATGACGGTCCGTAAGGCGCCGGCCAAAGAGGCCAGCCTGACGGTCCAGGTCCCGGCTGAATAAGGAGCCAGGAAGCTATGTCTATTCTCGACAAACATAAGATCCTCGAGACCAACGCGACCCTGCTGCTGATCTTCAGCTTCCTGGTCGTGACCATCGGCGGCCTGGTGCAGATCGCACCGCTGTTCTACCTGGAAAACACCATCGAGAAGGTGGAGGGCATGCGTCCCTACACCCCGCTCGAGATGGCGGGCCGCGAGGTCTACATCCGGGAAGGCTGCTATGTCTGCCACAGCCAGATGATCCGTCCGATGCGCGACGAGGTCGAGCGTTACGGCCACTACTCGCTGGCAGCGGAGTCGATGTACGACCGTCCGTTCCAGTGGGGTTCCAAGCGGACCGGGCCGGATCTGGCCCGCGTCGGCGGCCGCTACTCGGATGAGTGGCACGCAGACCACCTGCGCGACCCGCAGTCGGTGGTGCCGGAATCGGTGATGCCGAAGTACGGTTTCCTCGAGGAGAAGAAGATCGACGGTAAATACATCGGCGACATCATGGCCACCAACGCGCTGCTGGGCACGCCCTACAGCGACGAGATGATCGAGGCTGCGCAGGCTGACTTCCGCGCCCAGGCCGACCCGGACAGCGACTATGACGGGCTGCTGGAGCGCTACGGTGAGGACATCAACGTGCGCAACTTTGACGGCCAGCCGGGGATCTCCGAGGCCGATGCGCTGATCGCTTATCTGCAGATGCTGGGCACGCTGGTCGACTTCTCGACCTTCACCCCGGACGCGAGCCGCTGAGGGAGGATGGTATGGAACTCTACACACTCCTCAGGCAGTTCGCCGACAGCTGGATGCTGCTGTTCCTGTTCACCTTTTTCATTGGTGTGATTGTCTGGGCGTTCCGCCCGGGCAGCACCAAGGCCTACAAGGACACCGCAAACATTCCGTTCCGGCATGACGACGCACCTGCGCCCAGCCAGGACCAACCCGCCGCGACTAAGGAGGCGAGGGCATGAGCAAGAAATCGCAGAAATTCGAAGGCGATCCGAACACCACCGGCCACGAGTGGGACGGGATTGAGGAATTCGACAACCCGATGCCGCGCTGGTGGCTGTGGACCTTCTATGCCACCATCATCTGGGGCGTCCTTTACACCATCGCCTATCCGGCCTGGCCGCTGATCAACGGCGCCACCGCGGGGGTGCTTGGCTGGTCGACCCGGGCCGATGTCGCGGCGGAGATCACCGCGGTGGAAGAAGCCAACGCGCCGGTCAATGCCAAGCTGGAGGCGGCTGAGCTGACCGCCATCGCGGAAGATGCGGAACTGGGTCCCTATGCGGTATCCGCGGGTTCTGCCGTGTTCAAGACCTGGTGCGCCCAGTGTCACGGTTCTGGTGCGGCTGGCGCCAAGGGCTATCCGAACCTGTTGGACGACGACTGGCTCTGGGGCGGCTCGGTGGAGGATATCCACGCCACCATCACCCACGGGATCCGCAACGAGGACAGCGACGAAGCGCGCTATTCCGAGATGCCTGCCTTTGGCCGCGACGAGCTGCTTGAGAAAGAGGAAATCTCTCAGGTGGTCAACTATGTGATGTCGCTGTCGGGCGAGCCTCAGGATGCGTCCAAGGTCGAGGCCGGTTCGGTTGTCTTTGCCGACAACTGTGCCTCCTGCCACATGGAAGACGGCACCGGTGACCGCGCGCAGGGCGCGCCGAACCTGGCGGATGCGATCTGGCTCTATGGCGGCGACTACGGCACGCTGACCGAGACTGTCAGCAACTCGCGCTATGGCGTGATGCCGGCCTGGAACACCCGCCTGACAGAGGCGCAGATCCGCGCGGTGTCGGCCTATGTCCACCAGCTGGGCGGCGGCGAATAAGCCAGGCCCGGATTGGCGGGAAAGCAGAAAGGGCCGCCCCCAAGGGCGGCCCTTTTTCGTTGCGCCGGCGGTGCAGGATGAGCGGATCCTGACCTGGGAACCGGGAAAAGCGGATTTATTGCAAGCCCCCTTGAAACCGGATGGGGTGCGATATCATTTTCTGCGCAAGCACCCACTGAAAGCGCCCGGCGCAGGCATTGCCGGACCGGCAGGTGAGCGGTGCAGGCTGTGCGGCCTTGGACACGACATGGCCGACCTTGGAGACGTTCCTTCTTGTTTGAAGTCTGGCTGCCGCTTCTGGGCGGGCTGTTGCTGCTGATCCTTGGCGGCGAGTTTCTGGTGCGCGGCGCCGTGCGCGTGGCGGAGCGGTTCAGGGTGTCGCCGCTGGTGATTGGCCTGACCCTGGTGGGCTTTGGCACCTCTGCGCCGGAACTGGTGACCTCGGTCCGGGCGGCGCTGGCCGGGGCGCCGGGGATCGCCTATGGCAATATCACCGGTTCCAACATTGCCAATATACTGCTGATTGCCGGCGTGTCGGCGCTGATCGCACCTATAGCGGTGCAGTCGGCGGCGCTGCGGCGCGATGGTGGAGTCATGCTGGCGGCTACGGTGATCTTTGCTGCGCTTGCCGCAACGGTTCCGGTGACGCGGACTGCCGGGCTGGCCTTTGTGCTGGCACTGGCGGTCTATGTCTGGTTCGCCATCCGGCAGGAACGGACAGCACCTGCTGCAGAGCACGGAGCATTGTTTGACAAGGCCGCCGCGCTGGAGGGGGTGGATCCGGCAGTTTCACCTGCACACACGGCCAGACTGCCGCTGTGGCGCCCGCTTGCCACGGCGCTGGGCGGGCTGGTGCTGGTGCTCGGCGGCGGCGGGCTGCTGGTCGACGGGGCGGTGCAGCTGGCGCGGATGATGCAGGTGTCCGAAACGGTGATCGGCCTGACGATTGTGGCGGTAGGCACCTCGGCACCGGAACTTGCGACCTCGGTTGCAGCCGCGCTGCGGCGGCAGGGAGAGATGGCATTCGGCAACATCATCGGTTCCAACATTTACAACCTGATGGGCATCGGCGGCGCCACTGCATTGATCGCCCCGTCAGAGGTGCCGGAGCGGATTGCCGGTTTCGGCAACGTGGTCATGCTGGGCATTACAGTGGCGTTTCTGACCTTGGCCTGGACCGGCTTGCGGGTGTCCCGGTGCGAGGGGGCGGTGCTGCTGGCAGGATATGGTGCCTATGTCTGGTGGCTGTGGCCCGTCTGAGCGGCCTCAGCCCATAGACGTCATCGATTTGCGCTTGCTGGCACGGGCGGCGTCGGTGCGGGCACTCCACCAGGCGATGCCGCCCCAAAGCACAACGTAGAAGACGCCTGTGGCCAGCACCAGCTCCCCCGGGAAGGGGCCGATGTCGGCGCGGTCCAGCGCTTGCTGCCAGGAGGTCACACCAGTGGGGTGCACCGCCAGCTTGCCCGCATAGGCCAGCGACTGGATCAGCAGGATCCAGAAATAGTTGCGCCGGATCCGCCGCCCGATCGCGGTCATCACGCCGACATGGTACTCGGGCCGCAAATAATCGGCGGCCAGAACGTCCTGCCAGTGCTCCTCCAGGTGCAGGTCGCCCTCTACCAGCATCGGGGTATAGAAATGCGTCTCCAGCCAGCGGGCGCGGGCGCGGAACACATTGAAATAGCGGTAGCGCCGGGCTTCCAGCATCAGGAAGAAGATGATCAGAACGCCGACCAGGATCAGCGGCAGCGGCGAGGCCTCGGGCGAGGAATAGGAGATCGACAGCGCCACGCCCAGTGTTACCACCGACCAGTTGGTGGTGGTGTCGAGCCGGGTGCGCCAGACCGTGCTGCGATAAATCTCTCCGCGGTACAGATGCGCAAGTGCTCCGACTTCATCCGGTGACAGCGGTGCGCGGGCACCGGCCGCCGTCTGTTCGCGCTGTGACGTGTCCATGAAACAAGGGTAAGTTTTTTGGCGCAGCCGGGCAAATTATTTGCGCCAGTTTGATCCGCATCAAACTGCAGATGCCGCAATCGGGGTAAAACCGCAGATGAAAGAGATTGCTGCTTGGCTAGTACCCCTCCTGGGCAGCAAGAAATCCCGCGAGGCCGACGTGCAGGCCAAACGGGCCATGCGCCGGTTTTCCGATCTGTTCGCGCGTTTCCTGGAAAACCGGCGCTTTTTTCTTTTCAAATCTTCTGCGGGTTGACGCAGCGGACCTGCATCGGCCGGCCGCGCAGCCATGCAGCGAGCCTGGCCAGCAGCCCCGGTGCGCGCGGCGGGGCCTGATAGGCGCGCGGCAGCGGTTTTGCCGGCGGCAGATCGCGCAGCCGCACACAGTCCTGGCGGGCGGCGGTCATCATCGAGCGGGCATAGATATCATTCAGCATGTCACGGCCTCCTGTTCTGGCGTGTGGTCCTGACTCTTGCCTGAACAGGCGATTCCTGCGAGTTAAGAAGAATGTCGCTATGTAAGGTGTAATTACATATGGATTGGATGCACATGCCGCCGCTTGCGGCGCTCAGAGCCTTTGCTGCCTTTGCCGAGACCGGAAATGTGGTGCAGGCGGGCGCTGCGCTGAATGTGAGTCACGCTGCCATCAGCCAGCAGCTGCGGGCGCTGGAGGCGCATCTGGGCGCAGCGCTCTTGGACCGCAGCGGCCGGGCGCTGACGCTGACCGCTGACGGCGAACATCTGGCGCGGGCGCTGCAACTGGGGTTCGGCGCGATCGAAGCGGCGGTGCTGGATATCTCTGCCGCCGGCGCCGCCCGGCCGCTGCATGTCACCTGCACGCCGATGTTTGCGGCCCATTGGCTGATGCCGCGGCTGGCGGATTTTCAGGCGGCGCATCCCGAGATCGATCTGGTGCTCGACCCGAGAGGCGAGATCGTCGAGCTGAAGCCCGGCGGTATCGACATTGCGATCCGTTATGGCGGTGGAGCGTGGCCAGGGCTGGAGGCCCGGATGCTGCTCCAGTCGCCAATGGTTGTGATCGCGGCGGACAGCCTGCTGCGCGGGCGCCGGGTGGCGGCACCGGAGGACTTGCTGGATCTGCCCTGGCTGGAGGAGCTGGGCACGACGGAGGCTTCGCGCTGGCTGGAATCGCGGGGCGTCAAGGACAGTCTGCGCGGCCCTCGAACCCGGCTGCCCGGTAACCTGCTGATGCAGGCGGTCCGTGCGGGGCAGGGGGTTGCGGTCAGCGTGCAGGCATTTGTCGCCGAGGACCTGCAGACCGGCCGCCTGCTGGCCCTGTTCACCGAAGGCGAAAACTTAGGCTATCACATTGCAACCCGCAAAGGCGTGCTCCGCCCGGAGGCCCGCAGTTTCACCGCCTGGCTCAGCCGCCAAGCTGGCATCTGAAGCCTGTGCAGAGCAAGAACCAGCTCTTTGAAGCCGATTTTTACCTTGTTTCGCTATGTCAGGAGGCCGATGGCTGGGGTGGTAGGATTCGAACCTACGGTACACGGTACCAAAAACCGCTGCCTTACCACTTGGCTACACCCCATCGGTGAGGCGCTGTCTAAAGTTTGTTTCGGGGGGGTGCAAGAGGGTTTTTGAAAAAAAATGCAGATCTTCTTTCGGCGGCTCCGGAAATCGCCCCGTTGTCCGCGCTGAGGTACCGGGCCGGGTGCTGAAAGATGTTGAAAAACAGTGTTGATTCAATGCGATGGTCGATCATCCGGGAGGCGGTTTCGGGGGGCGGGCGGCCCGGAAATGCGACGTTGCGGAGGCCGCGGATGACGGCGGAAAAGGCGCGAAGCTGCGGTGGGGAGCAAGGGTCGGCCCGCTGCGGGGGCGGCCCTGACGGTGCCGCTGTCAGGAGCCCCAGATCGCCTGATGCGCTTCCTCGCCGCTTTCAAAGATATGCGGCTGCACGCCGCGGCTGGCGAGCTCACCCTGCATCTTCAGGCGCATGAAGGCGCTGGTGGTGTAGTGGGCGATCGAAGACGAATACGCCTCCAGAGTCTGACCAACAGAGTTTGCGTAGTCGTCCTGCAGATCTTCGGCGATGCGGAAGCCGTTCTGGTTCATCACCATGCTGACATCGCGGCCGCTTTTGGCAAAGGCATCCTGCAGAACGCGGTCCAGATCCTCGACGTCCTGTTTCTTGCGGACGCTCCAGCCTTCGAGGTTGAGGAACATGGTGTGGCGGGCGGCGTCATAGGTGACCCGTTCTGAAAGGTTGAAGTTCAACAGGTCGTTCATCAGACCCATCGGCTCGTCCCGGAAGATGCGGGCATCCATCAGGGCGACGTTTTCAATGATCGGCTTGAACTCCATCTGATCCAGAATGTCGCGCTGCAAGTCGATGCCGGGGGCAATCTCAATCAGTTCCAGCCCCTTGGGGGTCAGCTGCAGCACGCAGCGCTCGGTCACGTAGAGCACCGGCTGCGATCGCTTGGAGGCATAAGGGCCCGAGAAGGTGATCTGCTCGATCAGGCGCACGAATTTCTTGTTGCGGCCTTCCTGCACAATGCGCAACTCGCCGTTTTCCACCGCAACCTTCAGCCCGCCGGCGGTGAAGGTGCCGGCAAAGACCACGGCGCGGGAATTCTGGGAGATGTTGATGAAGCCGCCGCAGCCGTTCAGACGGCCGCCGAAGCGGGAGGCGTTGACGCTGCCCTCGGCGTCGCATTCGGCCATGCCGAGGCAGGTGAGGTCAAGCCCGCCGCCGTCGTAGAAATCAAACATCTGGTTCTGGTCGATAATGGCGTCGGCATTGGCAGAGGAGCCGAAGCTGGAGCCGCCTGCCAGCACCCCGCCGACCGCGCCTGCCTCGGTGGTGAGGGTGATATAAGGGGTGGCTTTTTCCTCGTTGGCCACGGCTGCCACACCATCAGGCGCGCCGACGCCGAGGTTCACCGCACCGTTGGGCGGCAGCTCAAATGCGGCGCGGCGAGCGATGATCTTGCGTTGATCCAGCGGCATCTTGGCGATGCCTTCTACGGGCACCCGTATTTCGCCGGAAAGCGCGGGATTATGCTGAACGCCGTAGTTCATCCGGTGCATGTCCGGGTCGTCGGCGACGCAGACGCAGTCCACCAGCAGGCCGGGGATCTTCACATCCTTGGGCTTGATCGAGCCGTCCTCGACGATGCGTTCCACCTGGGCGATGACGATGCCGCCGTTGTTGTGGGCGGCCATCGCCTGGGCCAGGCAGTCCAGTGTCAGCGCCTCGCGCTCCATGCTGATGTTGCCTGAGCGGTCGGCGCTGGTGCCGCGAATGAAGGCGACGTCGATCTTGGTGGCCTTGTAGAACAGCCATTCCTCGCCATCGACTTCGTGGTAGCGGACGATGTCCTCCTCGGTCACTTTGTTGACCTTGCCGCCGCCGTGGCGCGGGTCGACATAGGTATGCAGGCCGACCTTGGAGAACAGGCCGGGCTGGCCGGCGGCGCAGGCGCGGTAGAGCTGCGAGATCACCCCCTGAGGCAAGTTGTAGCCGCAGATCTTGTTCTCCTGCGCGGCCTGGGCAACCTTGGGCATGCGGCCGAAATTACCGGCAATCACCCGGCGCAAAAGCCCGTCGTGGTGCAGCCGCCCCGTGCCCAAGCCTTTGCTGTCGCCGGCGCCCGCGCACATGATCAGGGTGAGGTCGCGGGGGGCGCCTTCGGCCAGGAAGCGCTTTTCCAGCGCCGCGTGCAGCATTTCCGGTATGCAGCTTTGCACAAAGCCGGTGGTTGTCACGACGTCGCCGTCGCGGATCAGCGCCATTGCCTGTTCGGTCGTGGTTGTCTTGTCTTTCATGGCGTCGCCTCCTCCCCGAAGCTGCTTGCCGCCGGGTAGGGATCAATGTCCACGCGGCAGTTTGGTCGGGAATGTTAGGCGTGGTGGGGTTCCGTGCTGTCTTTCGATTGCGTCAGCGTTTTGGGGAGTTACGACATCCGGCCGACGCGCCGGCCGGGAAGTTTCCGATTGGCGTCATCATGTGCCTGATAAGGCGAGGGGCCTGAACCGGCCGCTCGCCCATTGGGGATTATCTGTCCTACAGGCTCAGAACAGGCTGAAGCCGGAGTTCTGCCAGTCTTGCAGGCTGATGCCCTCCAGGACCACAGACCAGTTGCCGCCATCGGAAACCTCAAGATCGTCTCCCAGGTCCGTGATTTGCAGCGCATTGCGTGTCGGGCCTTCAGCTTTGATGAAGTCCTTGCCAAGTTCGAAGTCCGTGATGGTGTCCTCACCGGTGTGGGATGTCTTGAACAGGAATACGTCGGCACCGGTGCCGCCCGTGAGCAGGTCATCGCCCTCACCGCCAACCAGCACGTCATTGTGGCGGCCGCCGTCCAGGGTGTCATTCCCCTTGTTGCCGCGCAGAAGATCGTGGCCGTTGCCGCCTTCAAGCTCGTCATTGCCGCTGCCGCCACTGAGCGTATCCTTATGGGAGCCGCCAAAGATGAAATCGTCACCAGAGCCGCCCAGAAGCAGGTCCAGGCCGCCGCCGCCATCCAGGCAGTCGTCGCCCTTGTTGCCGATCAGCGTGTCGTTGCCGCCGCCGCCTTGCAGGTCATCATCTCCGGCGCGCCCCTTCAGGAAATCTGAGCCGATGCGACCGTGCATGAAGTCGCGCCCGCTGGTGCCGAACAGGTCGTCATCGCCCTTGGTGCCGATGATGCGCTCCATCGCGGCAAAAACGTCCTTTTGCAGCAGTTGGACATCGGTGTTGCGCACGATGACGTCCGATAGGCTGGTGTCCCAGAGATCTGCGAGCTCACGCTTTGGAATGCCATCGCGCCCTTCGCTCCAGTAAGGATCGCCGTCACGCAACCGGGTGAATTGATCAATCATCACAATTGTGAAGGTTTCACCCAACAGGCCCTTACCGTGGGGATCTTCGGCCAGGCCGCCAATCCAGGCGTCCAGCAGGTCGGTATCGCCATAGGCCTCCTTGAGCTTTGCTGCCAGCGCTGTGTCTGAGGTGATGTCAGAGAATTTTTCGGCCCGCGACAGGCCCAGGGCCTCGCGCAGGTCGTTGTAGCTGGCGACACCCATGTCGCGGCCACGCTGGATGTTCAGAGCTGCCAGGTCAAGACCGCCGGCGCCCGGCGGCCCGAACAGGAAGGAACGCACGTCCTCAACCACCTTGGTGTCGATGGCCTCCGAGGTTTGAGTGGCCGCGCCGCGCAGCACGTTTTCGATCATGTTTTTCTGGCTGACCAGATGCGGCTGGAAAAACGCATCGCGCAGAGCCAGCGGATCCAGCTCTTTGCCGCTCTCGGTGACCCGCTGCAGATTGGAGGACAGCAGAGTGTGCCCCAAACGGTAAACAGCGGTAGAAAACTCGATCGCAATCCCCGGGTTCACCCCCTTGTCATAACCTTGGTAGTCGTCGAAGGCATCCTTGCCGATCAGAATGGGCAGGAATTCCTTGAAGGTGATGGATTGCACCAGAGCCTCCACCCGGGCGCGGGCGGCTTCGAAAAGGTCATCATCCGACAGCATCGGGTCTTTTGCTGCCAGTTCGTCGACCAGCCTGTTATGCTCGCGCGTGAACAGGGTGTGCATCGATGTCAAGGCGACATTTTCGGCCGCACGGACATCGCCGGTTAAAAAGCCGTCGCCGTCACGGTGCAGAAGATCATCCTTGGTCATTTTCAGTTTGCCGCCGGCATCGCGCATTGCGCTGACCATCTCTACGGTCGATCCATAGATCATCGAGGCGTCGATATAGGCGGTGATCTCGTTGTGATAGCCGTCGTGATGGTGCTCGACCCGGGTAAAGGGAATGATGGCCTGGCCGGTGCCGAACGGGTCAAAAAACGGATCGCCTGCCGGTACTTCAATATGTGCGGTGATCTCGCTTTCCGCACCGGAGAGTGACAGGTCGTGGTCCAGGAACTGGCCCCAGATCCACAGGAAATCAGAGGCGCCGCCGGCAGTGTGCGTGGTACCGTGCTGCTGTGACAGAATGTTCGAAACTTCGCGCGGGTTGGGCCGGTCTTCACCGGCCATCTCGCCGTTTGGTCCCAGTCCGCTGGGTGCCATATGCATCAGCGCCGTGTTCGTGGCGCCCCAGTCAGGATGGTCAGGATTTGCGGAAGTGCCATCGGCGGGGCGCGCGGCCCCAATCTTCAAATTGGACATGTGATCCCCCAATCACTCGTTACTTTCACTAGAAACGCCGCCGCGCCATGCACACTCCCCAGCGCGCAGCGGCGGCTTATCACCTGCCGGCTCCAAGCGAAAAAACACTGCTGGAGCACAGGATCACCTTTCAGTTTATCATATTTTTGTGACTGATTGTGAGTTTTCGTGATGTATTTTTTTTGACTTAAATAACAGCCTGATAATCAGTTGAGTTGTGCGTACTGCGCCGGATTCAGGCCTGTTTGGCCTGGGTTTCTGGCTGTTCTTCGGCCGGTTTTTGCGTCCATTTGGCAATCTGGTCCAGCAGTTCCTTCTTGCGCACGGGCTTGGACAGGAACCCAACCATTCCGGCCGCGCGGCAGGCGGCTTCATCGGTGCTCAGGACATTGGCGGTAAGCGCCACAATCGGGCAAGGGCTGCGCCCGTTTTCCCGCTCCCAGTCCCGCAGGCGCCGGGTTGCCTCCAGCCCGTCCATGACCGGCATCGACATGTCCATCAGCACCAGGTCGAAGTTCTGAGCGGCATAGGTATCAACGGCCTCTTGACCGTTACTGCAAATGGTAAGCTGAATGCCGGTCGGGGCAAGCATCTTCTTCAGCACCAACTGGTTGGTGCGGTTGTCCTCTGCCGCCAGGACCCGGAGGCCGCTGAACTGGCCAGCTGAGTGCCCGGACCCTGTCTGGCGGGTGGCGGCGGCCTGAACTGGCCCTGTGTTCAGCGCCTTCTGCAGTGTCCGGAGAAGAAGCCTGCCGCGAGCGGGCTTCATCAGAACATGCACGGTCTTGCAGCTTTGCAGTGCCTGGTAGTCGGCAAGCAGCTGGCCGCCAGTACAGTAGACAAGGGGCAGCTCCCGGCAGCCAGGCAGCGCATGCAGATCCTGGCACAGGGACCTGGCCTGCGCCAGCGGCAGGCTGTTTTCCACCAGCACGAGGTCGGGCAGGGGGGCGCTAGCGGCCGGGGTTTGCAGCTGTGCCATCAGTTCCGGGAGCCCGGTCGGAGCACTCGCCGCGGCTCCCCAGTATTCCAACTGGCGCAGGCGCACCTCGCGGGAGAATGCCAGATCGGCAATGACCGCCACATTCTTGCCTGCAAGCGGGCGTGAAGGGTGCGGGATTGGGGCCGCCACAGGCAGCGTCAGGCAGACGGTGAAACAGGAGCCTTCACCGGACACCGAAACCACATCAATCCTGCCGCCCATTGCTTGGGCCAGCCGCGACGAGATCGCCAGTCCCAGGCCGGTGCCTTCGAACCGCCGGGCTGTGGTGCTCTCGACCTGCTCGAATGCGTGGAATATCTGCCCAATGCTGTCTTCGGGGATGCCAACGCCGGTGTCGCGCACATCAATGCACAGCGGAATTTTGTGGCTGGCGTCGTAGTTGAGGGTGATGCTGATGTGGCCCTCAAGCGTGAACTTTACGGCATTGCCGACCAGGTTCATCAGGATCTGCCGCACACGACCGCTGTCACCCGAAAAGACCGCCGGGGTGCCTTCCGGAATGTCGATGCAGATTTCCACGCCCTTGGCCGTAGCGCTGGGGGACATCAGTGCAGCAACATCATAGATCACGTCGCGCAGGTTGAAGGGTTGCTCCAGCATCTGCGTCTTGCCAGCTTCCAGCTTGGAAAAGTCGAGGATGTCGTTGACGATGCGCAGCAATGCCTCGGAGGAGGCCAGGATCGTGCTTGTGCAGGATTGCTGCTCTGGTGTCAGGCTGGTTTCACTTAGAACCTCGGCCATCCCAAGCACGCCGTTGATGGGGGTGCGGATTTCATGGCTCATGGTGGCGAGGAAACGAGACTTGGTCTCCGTCGCGGCTTCTGCACGGGCTTTTTCCTGCAGCAGCCGGTCGGCAATCCGCTTCTTTTCTTCCAGGCTGGTTTCCAAGGTGTCGAGTGCCCTGAACACCGCGGCAATCTCATTGTCGCTTTCCGGCGCCGCGGGCTGTTCCCGGGTGGCGAGCCGCCGCAATTTCTGGGCGGCAAGCTGCATTGCCGCGGAAAAGCCGCGCGCCTTGCGCATGGCAAACATCAGGGCTGCGGCCATCAGGAGGGTGGTTCCGGTCAATCCCAGCACCAGAATCCGGGTGAGCGCCCCGTTTGCCGCAGCAACAGCGCGTTCCGCATGACCGGCGGCCTGCGCGGTGACAGTCTCGGCCTGGGCAGTAACGGCCTCGCTGCTCATGGTCAGTGCGCTAAGGGTTGGGATGTCCCGTTCTGATCTGATGCCAAGAAGGATAACTGCCTTCACGCACCAATCCGCAAAGGCGGTGTCCAGCGCCTTGACCTCTGCGCGCAATGACTCCGGCAGCGGCAGGGCCAGAAGGGCCGCCAGATCCCCGTTTATTGATTTTAGATAGGCCTGGAACTGCCGGGCCACCTCCTCCTGCGGGATCAGCCGTGTCATCGCCAGAACGTCCATGGCATATTCTTCTGCGGTGGTGATGCCGGTGCTGACGCTGCTGGCACGCCGGGTTGCCTCCAGCGAGGTCTCCAGAACGGCGTCTTTGCGGGCTGAGGCATAGATCGCCATGCCGCCAACCAGCAGCGCGGCGAACAGCGCGGCCACCGCGATGACCAGAACCGGAAGGACTATGGACCGTTTGATGTTCATGCGTGGTGTCCCTCAGCCGTACGCATCAGTTGGCCGGCAGGATTGGAGTCGGCACATTGGTCTCTGTGTCCGTCAGCGTTTCGAGGAAAGCAATGAGATCAGCAGTGTCGTCAGCAGAGAGAGTGAAGCTATCAATATCCGGAGACCGGTCCGCCGCGGCTGCTCCGCCGGCGGCATAGTGGCGGATCACCTCCTCCAGCGATGCCAGCGAGCCGTCGTGCATGTAGGGCGCCCGCAGCACGATATTGCGCAGGCCCGGGGTCTTGAAGCGGAAGTTCTGGTCCGGATTGGGCGGCACCAAGCCGCCGCCGCCAAGATCGCCGGATTGCAGCCCGACATCATGCAGCTGGTTGTCAGTGAACATCCAGCCTGTATGACACGAAATGCAGTTTGCCTTACCGGTAAACAGCGCAAAACCCCGTTTGGCGGCATCGGAAACCGCCGTTTCATCTCCCTCCACCCAGCGGTCAAAGTCGGCGACACCGCTGACTATGGTCCGCTGATAGGTGGCCAGCGCGGTCAGCACGGTGTCCTTGCGGATGCCGCGGCTGGGAAACAGCCGGCCGAACCAGATTCTGTAGTCATCCACTGCCGACAGACGTTTGGTAATTTCCTCGAAGGTGGCGTTCATTTCATCCGGTGCGGTGATCGGCCCGGCAGCCTGTTCTTCCAGGCTTGTTACGCGCCCGTCCCAGAAGAGCGGCGTGATCCATGCGGCATTCAGGATCGTCGGTGCGTGGCGGCGGATCGGAGTGCCGGCCGCGCCCATCGCCTTGGAGACCGGGACTTCCCAGCCGAAAGACGGGTTGTGGCAGCTGGAGCAGCTGATGTTCTGCCCGCCGGAGAGGCGCGGATCAAAGAACAGCATCTTGCCGAGTGTTGCGATCTCGCGGTTGTAAGGGGCTTCGGCTGGAAACGGAACGGTTGCCGGCCGCCGGAACGCATCGAGCCCGGCCGTTTCAGCCAGGCTCTGGACAGTCCAAAACAGCAGCGGCACTACGGCAGCGGCAGCAGCTTTCCACCGCATTCAGGACCTCCTCTTCGCGTTCCATAACCTAGTTAACCGGAATGGCATCATCTGAGAAGGCCGTTAAAATATGGTGAGCTATGCCTGTCCTGCTGCTGCCTGCTGTGCAGGTGGCTGGGCGGGTTTCCCGGAGACCTTCTTGGGGCCGATCCGCCGGGTGACCAGCCAGGGGCCGGCCTTCAACACCATTAGCGCGAACCCTGCGGTCCACAGGCCAGCCGAGACGGTGATACCGTCCAGACCTGCAACCAGGCTCGTGCCGCCTGCAACACGTGCGGCAACGGCGCCCAGCAGCAGCATGAAGGCAAGGGTCAGCGCAGGGCCTGCCTCCAGCGGGCGGCCGCTGTGGCCCATGGTGGCGCGCATCATCACCGCCAGTGTCATGCCGCCAATTGCACCGATACCCAGGACATGTACCGCGGCAGGAGGCTCCATCAGGCCGAAGGGCACGCCGCCTGCTGCAATCAGCCCGGCAGGCACCATCGCATAGGCCAAGTGCAGCATCAGTAAAAGCGGATCCGGCAGGGTGGCCAGGCTGCGCCAGCGCGCCAGCCGTACCGTGTGCAGCAGGCCCGCGGCCAGTAGCAAGACGCCGGTGGCGGCAGCCCAGGGCGCTGCCGTCCAGGCCAGCAGCGCGGCCGCGCCGAAGACTAGCGTCACCGCGTCGAACCTGCCGAATGGCACAGGCATTTTTCCAGCCCCGCGCTTGGCCAGCCAATTGCGGGTAAAGCTGGGAATGATCCTCCCGCCGATCAGCATGATCAGGAAAATCAGAACCGCGATGCCCAGACGGCGGGACAGATCCGCGGCGCCTTCAGTCATCGCCTCTATGTGGAAGCAGGCGTTGGCAATACCGAGCAGGGTGACCGGCACCAGCACCTTGAGATTGCGCCAGTTTTCACCGGCGATGATCTCGCGTGCGATCATGGCAATCACCGCGGCCAGGAAGGCGCAATCCACCGCCATCACCCCCAGCGCGGGCAGCCCCAGCCAGCCCGCTGCCGCCAGCCGGCCCAGCAGCCAAAGGCCGGACAGCAGTGCCAGGGGCAGCCCGCGCGCAGGCATCCGCCCGGTCCAGTTCGGCACCGCAGTGAACAGGAAGCCCGCCACAACCGCAGCGCCGTACCCGAAGATCATCTCGTGAATGTGCCAGTCTGTTGGCAGCATCACGCCGCTGTATTCCAGATCGCCGCGCCAGATCAGCAGCCAAGCGGGGATCGCCAGCACGGCAAAAAGACAGGCCCCCAGAAAGAATGGCCGGAAGCCGAAGGAAAAGAGAACAGGTCCGGTATAGTTGGTTCGCGCAGCCATGACGGCCTCCTTGCGTCCGGTCAAAGACAGGCGGGCGGCACTGGTCAGGGGCCGCCCGCCGGTTCAGCGCAAGGGACGCAATCTTTCGCCGAACCCCGTGGATCAGCTCCGGCAGGCAGGGGGAGGGAGGCTCCCTCAAATCCGGTTTCCCGTTTTTTCCCGCACGGTTGTTTCCTCTGCTGCCACTATGCGATAACGGCGGAGTGACCACTTTGTCCTTCAGCAAACTTGCGGTGCATTCTTGTCCAAGCTCGACGAAAGCCTTCTCTCCGGGCTGCCGCCCTTCAGCCTCCTGGAGCGCAGCCAGATCCGCGAAATCCTCGATCAGGCGCTGCCCAAGCGGTATGATGAGGGGGCGGAGATCTTTCATGAGGGCCATGACGCCGAGCGGTTCCATCTGCTGCTGGACGGTTACATCCGGGTGGTGAAGACCACTGAGGGCGGCGAGCAGATCATCGCGCTGCATATTTCGCCGGGCCAGCTGTTCGGTATTGCGCCGGCGCTGAACCGCGACACCTATCCGGCGACCGCGGTGGCGGCCTCGGAATCGCTGGCTCTGTCGTGGCCGGTGCGGCTGTGGGCGGAATTCACCGCCAAGTATCAAGGTTTTGCTACTGAGAGCTACAGCACCTTGGGCCAGCGGCTTGGGGAGATGCAGACGCGGATAACCGAACTGGCGACGCAAGCCGTGGAGCAGCGGGTGGCGGCGGCGCTGTTGCGAATGGTGAACCAGTCGGGCCGCAAGGTGGAGGAAGGGATCGAGATCGCCTTCCCGGTGACCCGCCGCAATATCTCCGAGATGACCGGCACCACGCTGCACACGGTGAGCCGTCTGCTGTCGGCCTGGGAGAAGGAGGGCATTGTGCACTCCACCCGCAAGCATATCGTGGTCACGGCCCCGCACAGGCTGGTGCTCCTGAGCGGGGCGCAGGGGTAGTATCTTCCGCCGTGGCAGCGAATGATGAGGTCAGAAGTTATCCCAACCCTGGGCCATCGGCAGATCTTCCTGTCCAGGCCGTGTGTCCGTGAAGGAAGCTGGCGGTGCGGATTTGCGGGCCGTTGCTGCCGGTTCCGGTCCCTCGCTGCCATCTTTGAACTTGGACACCTCCTGGGTGAGATGGCAGGCGTCATTGGTCAGCATCTGACTCGCCGCTGAGGTCTGTTCGACCATCGCCGCGTTTTGCTGGGTGACCTGATCGAGCTGCGCAACCCCCTGATTGATCTCAATCAGTGCCGTCGACTGCTCGGAAGCGCCGGTTGCGATATCCTGGATATGCTCTGAGATTGTGGCGACGCTCTTGATGATCTGCTGCAGTTCTTCGCCGGACTTGCCAACAAGATCGACGCCTGCCGCGACCTGCCGGTTGCTTTCACCGATCAGCTGCTTGATTTCGCCGGCAGCGTCCGCGGAGCGCTGGGCAAGCGCGCGGACCTCGGAAGCAACAACCGCGAACCCGCGTCCGGCTTCACCGGCCCGGGCGGCTTCAACGCCGGCGTTCAGCGCCAGAAGGTTGGTCTGGAACGCGATGTCGTCAATCACTCCAATGATTTTGGAGATCTGTTCAGAAGAATTTTCAATCTGCGCCATCGCGTCAATTGCGCTGCTCACGACCTCGCCGCTGCGTTCTGCCGATGTTTTGGCTTCTGTTACGATGCCGTCCACTTTCTGGGCGCCTTCGGCAGAAGCTTTTACAGTTGCTGACAGCTGTTCAATGGCCGCAGCCGTTTCCTCCAGGGTGGCGGCCTGGCTTTCAGTCCGCTGGGACAGGTCGCCGGCTGACTGCGAAATTTCCTGGGCGGTGCGGCCAACTGCGGAGGACACTTGCTTGACCGTCCTCACAGAAGAGCTGAGCTGCTCAAGCGAGTGATTGAACGTCTTGCCCAGGGCGCCGACATCCGGAAGGTCGGAAACCGCGACCCGGTGGGTCAGGTTGCCGCCGCTGAGTTCCTCAAGGCCTTCTCCGATCTCATCAAGCGCGCGGCGCCGCGCGGTGATGTCGGAGGCAACTTTCACCACCCTCACCACCTTGCCGTTTTCATCTTCCACCGGGGCATATGTCGCCTGGATCCAGATTGTTTCACCGGCCTTCGTCACTCGCGGAAACTGGTCCGAGAACACTTTGCCGCTGGCAAGATCCGACCAGAAGGTTTTGTAGTCATTTGATGCGACCAGTTCCGGAGCGACAAACATGGAATGGTGTTTTCCCTGGATCTCCTCCAGGCCATAACCCAATGCGCTCAAAAAGTTCTGGTTCGCGGTGATGATCGTGCCATCAGGGTGGAATTGAATGGTCGCCTGCGTGCGGTCAACCATTCCGGCGATGATGGCAGAGGTGTCGTCCTTCTCAGTCGTATTCGACTTTTTCCTCATAAAAAACACTAGCTGTACTCCAAGGATTGCTGGGCCTCACTCCTCTGGATCACCAGTCATATCGTAAAAACAGAATAAAAAAGTTAATGCGCCTTTGGCGCCTTCTGAGCAGGACGAGACATGAGTGCTTCAAGTCTTTCCAGGCAGTGAACCTGCCCAATCATACGGCACTGAAAGTACAAGCTCAGGTGTAAAGACAGTCAGCAGCGGGCGGATGCTTCGCGACCTGCAATCCAGCCCCGGCTAGTCTCAAACTAACGCGGCCCCCCGCAACTCCTCCCTGAATGCCATCTCCTCCAGCCCGTATTCCTCGCAGGCATCGATCAGCGTGTGGAACGGTGCGATCGGGCAGCCGGGGCAAAGCATCTGACGGTTCATGAACTCGCCCGCGCAGGCGGGCCAGTGGTGGAATAGTTCTGACAAAGGCAAGTCGGGATCGTCGAAATCGGGGCGGCGCATGGGCATCCTCCTTTTCCTGCATCTTGCGTGCAGCAATGGGGCTGGTCTTTGCGCTTCGACAATATTCGCGGCGGTGCGCGGGTTTAGGCAGAACCCATCCGCAACTGTACTCAGGACCGCGATATGTCAGAGATACTTACCAAGTCGCGGGCCAGGAACGTGTTCTACGGGGGCTCCTTGTTCTTCGTTGTCGTGTTCGTGGCCATGACCGCGCACAGCCACCGCTTCATCGTCAACACGTCCACCGCTGGCATGGAGCTGACCGACGAGGTTCGCCAGGGCAAACATGTGTGGGAGCGCCATTCCTGCATCAACTGCCACACGCTGCACGGCGAGGGTGCCTATTTCGCACCGGAAGTGGGCAATGTGATGACCCGCTGGGGCGTGCTGGACGACCCGGAAGGCGCCTATGAAATGCTTGATGGCTGGATGAAGTCGCAGCCCTCCGGAGTCGAGGGCCGCCGCCAGATGCCGTTCTTCGATCTGACGGAAGAAGAAACCAAGGCCTTGTCCGAATTCCTACGCTGGGCGGATCAGACCGACACCCAGAACTGGCCGCCGAACGACGCGGGCTGAGGGGAGAAAAACAATGAAATATCAATCTCAAAAAGTGGCCTATGCCTATTTCATGGTGGCAATGGGCCTGTTTGCCATTCAGGTTCTGGGCGGCCTGCTGGCCGGCTGGATTTATGTCTGGCCCAACACGCTGAGCGAGCTTCTGCCGTTCAACATCGTGCGGATGCTGCACACCAATGCGCTGGTGGTCTGGCTTTTGCTGGGGTTCTTCGGCGCTGCTTATTACCTGATCCCCGAGGAAAGCGAGCGGGAAATCTTCTCGGTCAAGCTGGCCTATATCCAGCTGGCGATTTTGGTGGTCGGCACCCTGGGCGCCGTCGGTTCCTACCTTGTCGGCATCCACGGCGGGCGGGAGTTCCTGGAACAGCCCCTGTGGGTCAAGTTCGGCATCCTGGTTGCGGCGGTGATCTTCCTCGTGAATATCTCCCTGACCGTGCTGGCAGGCCGCAAGACCGCGATCACCAACATCCTGCTGATGGGCCTGTGGCTGCTTTCGCTCCTGTGGATCTTTGCCTTCATCAACCCGGACAACCTGTCGCTTGACAAGATGTACTGGTGGTTTGTTGTCCACCTGTGGGTGGAAGCCACCTGGGAACTGGTGATGGCCGCGATCCTTGGCTACCTGATGCTGAAGCTGACCGGTGTTGACCGCGAGGTGGTGGAGAAATGGCTCTATGTCATCGTGGCGCTGGCTCTGTTCTCCGGTATCCTTGGCACCGGCCACCACTTCTTCTGGATCGGCACCCCCGGTTACTGGCAGTGGATCGGCTCGATTTTCTCGACTCTCGAAGTGATCCCGTTCTTCGCGATGATGAGCTTTGCCTTCGTCATGGTCTGGAAAGGCCGCAAGAACCACCCGAACAAGGCGGCTCTGCTGTGGTCGCTGGGTGCATCCACCGTTGCCTTCTTCGGCGCGGGCGTCTGGGGCTTCCTGCACACGCTGCACGGGGTGAACTACTATACCCACGGCACCCAGATCACCGCCGCCCACGGGCACCTTGCCTTCTACGGCGCCTATGTGGCGATGAACCTGGCGATGTTCACCTATGCGATGCCGCAACTGCGCAACCGCGACCCCTATAACCAGGTGCTGAACATGGCCTCCTTCTGGCTGATGACCGGCGGCATGGCCTTCATGACCTTCGTGCTGACCTTTGCCGGCACCATCCAGACCCACATGCAACGCATTGTCGGTGAGTACTTCATGGACGTGCAGGACCAGCTGGGACTGTTCTACCTGATGCGCCTCGGTTCCGGTGCTGTGGTGGTCCTGGGCGCGCTGCTGTTCATCTATGCAACTGTGGTGGTCCGCCGCGAAGTCATCAAACCCGGCCCCGCGGCCGTACCGGGAGAGTAAGCCATGAACGCGATGAATACGCCTTCCGTGCCCTTCTACCGTCCCGCAGGCGATGAATGCACCGTCTTCGAGATGGCCCAAGCCAACGGTCTGCCCCTTCTTCTGAAGGGGCCCACCGGCTGCGGCAAGACGCGGTTCGTGGAACATATGGCAGCCCGGCTCGGGCTGCCCCTCCACACCGTTGCCTGCCATGACGACCTGTCGGCTGCCGACCTGATCGGGCGCTACCTGCTGAAGGGCGGGGAAACCGTCTGGGTCGATGGTCCGCTGACCCGTGCGGTGCGCGAGGGCGGCATCTGCTACCTGGATGAGGTGGTCGAAGCCCGCAAGGACGTGGCGGTGGTGCTGCACCCGCTGACCGACGACCGCCGCCGCCTGGTGATCGACCGCACCGGCGAGGAGCTGGCCGCGCCCAAGCCCTTCATGCTGGTGGCCAGCTACAACCCCGGCTACCAGAACATCCTCAAGAAGCTGAAGCCCTCGACCCGGCAGCGCTTCCTGTCGATCGGCTTTGACTTCCCGGAAGCCTCCGCCGAAACTGCGGTCGTCGCTTGCGAGAGCGGCCTGGATGAGGACCGTTCCGCCGCGCTTGTGCGCCTGGCGGGCCATATCCGCAAGCTCTCGGGCATGGATTTGGAGGAAGGTGTCTCCACCCGTCTCTTGATCTACGCCGCCACACTGATTGCCAAAGGTATGGGTGTGGAGCGCGCGGTGGAGGCCGCCATCATCGAACCCCTCAGCGACGAGGCTGATGTGCAGCAGGCGCTGCGCGACCTTGCCGCCAGCGTCTACGGGTGATGCCATGATCCACGCTCTCGACCTTCTGGAACCCGAAGAAACGGTTGGCAACCTGTGGCACGGCATGGCCACACGGATCGGCGCCGCAGAAGATGGGACCGAACACACCGTCCGGTTCGAGGACATGCGCGCCAGCGTGGCGGCCTTGTTCCGGGCGCTGGGCGGGGCCGGGGGCGTGGAAATCCAGGTGGCGCCCGCGGTGCTGTCGGATCACCGTCCGGACCGGCTGCGCCGCATCGGCACCCCGCGCGAGATGGCGCATATGGCCAGTTTCGATGGCGAACGCCTGCGCCTGCCGCCGGAGATGGCTGTTTTTCCCAGCCTGGAATTGAACCGCAAGGCCTATCTGTGGCTGGCTGCAATGGCCGCCTCGATCGAATTGCCTGAGCGCAACGAAGACCGGTGTCAGGCCGATCAGCTGGAGATCGCTGCCAATGCCCGCGCTGCGGACAAGGTGTTTGCCGCCTGTCCGGGGCTGCGGTCTGCCTATGGTGCGTTCTGTGCCCATATCGCCGGGATCCGCAAACGCAATGGCCTGCCACGTTCCGAAGCGCGGATCGAACGGATGGTGCTGGATCAGATTGGCACCGACTGCCGCGTCGCTGAACCCTGCACCTGCATTGCCCCGCGCGGTTACCGGACTTATCAGCCGGTGCCGTTCTGGCTGCGCCTGCCGGTGCCGCAAGCGGGCAGGGGGGCAGCCCCCGCAGCGGATGAGGCGATGAAAACCCCGGGCCTCGCCATCTCCACCCGCAAGACGGCCAAGCGGCAGGATCAGGACCAGACCACCCGCAAAGACAGCTTCATCGTCCACCGGTTCGAATCCATCCTGTCCTGGGCCGAAAGCCTGAACATCAACCGCATGGTGGATGACGACGACAACGAGAACGCACAGAAAGCGGCGGAGGACCAGGACAACCTGACCCTCTCGCAGCATATGAAACGCGCGGCCTCGCGGCTGCGGATCTCGCTGGACCTGTCGCCGCAGGATGCCGAACATGAACGGCTGGCGGGCCAGTTCACCTATCCTGAATGGAATCACCGGCTGGGCAAGCACATGTCCGCCCATACTTGCGTGCTGGAAGCCGAAGGCAAGCCTGCCGACAGCTTCCAGCCCGACCCGCGGCTGGTGTCCCGCGTGCGGCGCCAGTTCGCCCCGCTGCACCCGCGCCGGGTGATGCTGCCGCGGCAGCTGGACGGCGACGAGCTGGATCTGGAAGCGGTGGTGAAATCCCATGTCGATCTGGCCTGCGGTCAGCAGGGCAGCGACCGGGTTTGGCAGGCCAGCCGCCCGATGGCCCGCGACCTGAGCGTGGCGGTGCTGATGGACTGCTCCCGCTCGACCGAGGCCACGGTCGGCGACCGCCCGGTGATCGAAACTGCCCGCGAGTCTCTGGCAGCCCTCGCCGGCGGTATCGCCACGGCTGGCGACCGGCTGGGCATTTGGGGGTTCTCCTCCCTGCGCCGGGACCGGGTGTTCCTGACCCGTGCCAAAGGGTTCGAAGATCCGATGTCCGAGGCAGTCACCGCCCGCATCGGCGGCTTCAAGCCCGGCCACTACACAAGGCTCGGTGCGGCAATCCGCCATGCTTCTGCTCAGTTGGCGGAGGAAGGCGCCGAACGCCGTTTGCTGCTGGTTCTGACCGACGGCAAGCCCAACGATCTGGACCATTATGAGGGCGTGCATGGCATCGAGGACAGCCGCATGGCGGTGCGAGAGGCGCGCGCCCTGGGCCAATCGGTGCATGGCGTTGTGATCGACGCCGACGGGCAGGACTGGTTTGCCCGCATCTTCGGGCGCGCCGGGTTCACCCTGCTGCCTGACCCTGACCGGCTGCCGCGCGCGCTGCCGGAAATCTATCAATCCCTGACCATGGAGCACTGAGATGAAACGTATCCTCGCTCTGGCCTTGCTGGCCCCGTCCAGCGTATTTGCCACCAGTTTTGAACGGCCGATCCCGCAGCCGCAGACCGAAACCGCGGAGTTCTGGTTTCTGATGGGGTCCATCGCCCTGATCGTCAGCTTGGGGTTCGTCCAATACCTGGTGAGTCGGCGATGACACCGCAGCCCTCCTGGCGGCTGCTGGCAGCGCTTTACCCATTCGGGGCGGGGGCGGCGGCCGTCAACATCTTCTTTGCATCGCTGATTGCCAGCTGGATCGGCTGGCAGGTGCTGACCCCGTATGAGTCAGTGGCTTGGGGACTGCTGCTCGGCTTGCCGGCAACTTACATTTTTGCCCGCCATATCGAGCGGCTGAAGCGGCAGGCCGACGGCAGCTAATCCTTCATGGACGCGTAAAAAGGCCCTGCCGAGCAGGGCCTTGCACCATTTAACATCAGGGGGAACCGCAAGTGGCAAGGCGGCTGGTTTTGAGGGGGGAGCCGCCTTGCCGCGGGGTCAGCCAGCCGCTGCCAGCAGGCCGGCCTCCTCCGCTGCCTTCACCTCAGCCAGATCCGCCTCGCCGTCGGCATTGGCGTCGATGGTCGCAAAGGTTTCCTCTGTCAGGTCGGGAAACGCCGCCTGCAGCTCTTCCAGCGAATAGGTGCCATTGCCGTCGGTATCGGCCTCAGTGATGGAATCCATCGCCGCCAGCGGCGAAGCGGCCAAAGCAGCAAGGGCGGTGGCGGTCAGTGCGAGTTTTTTCATGTGAGACACTCCAACTAATTGCATTGATCTTCCTGAGGCCACGGTATTCCGCGTGCCATAGGCAAGTGCTAGGCCGATGCAGAGCCTGCTTCTATCCTCTTGGTGCAAGGTGGCCGTTTCCGGCACCTGTATGCCGGAACTGCCTGGTCCGCCCGGCGCTTTGCCGCCCCGGGAACCTCCTGATCCTTTCTCCGCCTAACGCGCTGGCCGTTTCTTGCGGTTATCTGCCAGTTCCAACGGCTGCGGCTATTTCACAAGCCTGCGTGGACAAGCACCGAATGCCATCTAGGTTGCATAGAAGTGTTCTGGCGGGCGGGTGTTTTGACTGCAAAGACGGAAATCATAACGGATCTTGGTGCACTGGCCGCGCTGCAGCCTGCCTGGGCGGAGCTGCATGCCGCGTCGGGCGGCGGTCCGTTTTCGTCAATGGACTGGATTTTGTCCTGGGCCGGGGCCTTTGGCGAGGGGGCGGCACCGCGGATTGGCTGTGTCTGGCGTGATGGCCAGCTGACAGCGGCACTGCCTATGGGCGTGAAACGCGTGCCGCTGTGGCAAGGCGGGCCGCAGGTGCGCAAGCTGATGATGCTGTGCAGCGACCGTGCAGGGTTTCACGACATTCTGGCCGCACCTGGGCAGGAGGCGGATGCTGGTGCGCTGCTGGAGGAAATGCTGGCGGCAAAGGAGTGTGATTTCGCGGATCTGACACCTGTGCGGACAACACCGGCGCTCAGCCGGTTCAGCGAAGCATCTGGCAAGGGCGGTCTGCGCCGCCGTCAGCGTCAGGAAATTCGGGCGGCTGTCTGCCGCCATGATGACGGCCTGGATGCTTGTCTGGCCCGGCGCAGCAGGAAGTTCCGCAGTTCACTGCGGGCAGGCCACAGGGCGCTGAAGCTGCGGGAACATGAGATGCTGACTGCTGACAGTCCTGGCGATGCTTCCGACCGCATTCTGGGTGCTGCACTGAGCCTGTCAGCACGGACTTGGAAAGCCCGGCTCGGCACCGACATCGGCTCCAGCAGGCGCACCCGTGACTTCTTTCAGGAACTTTGGCGGCGGATGTCGGCCAGCGGCACCATGGCTGTGCACCTTCTGACCATCGAGGGCCGTCCGGCCGCCAGCAGCCTGTGTGTGGAGGCTGGTGGCACCTCCTACGGGCTGATCCTGGATTTCGACGAGTCATACAGCAAGATTTCACCCGGACGGATCATGGCCTGGAGGGGGGTCGAGGCTGCTATCGCGCGAGGCTGCAAAAGCTCGAACACGCTGCGCTCAACACCGTTCCTCGACCGTCTGGCGGATGAATTTGAAACCTTCCACCGGCTGCGCGTCTGCCGCCGGTACGGCGTGGCTGACCTGATGCTGACAGCCCAGGATCTTCTGCGCCCGGTTGGAAAAAAAGCGCGCAAGATGAAGCAGCTGCGTACCCGAAAGCGGTCCGCCTTCGTGGGCTGACCAAACTGGTAAAAGGAGGGACCGCATATGGCCCGCCGCACATTCATCACAAGACTGCAGGCCCGCTTGGCGGGGGCAGTCCTATTGGTCTGTCTGGCCGCCATTACCGCAGCTGCGCAAACGCCGGTGCTGGGGCCGGGGGACGAGGTAAATATCTCCGTTCTGAACCGCGAAGACCTCACCCGGGACTACAGGGTCCGCCCCGACGGCAGGCTGTCCCTGCATGTGGTCGGCGAAGTGCCCGCAGCGGGGCAAACACCGGCCGCACTGGAAGCCAGCCTGGAAGCGCTGCTGAGCGAGCGTACCGGCCTGCCGGCCTCAGTTGCCGTCAGCGTGAGCCGCTGGCGCCCGGTTTATGCCCTTGGCGATGTCGTGACACCCGGCGAAGTTGCTTACCGCGAGGGCCTTACGGTCGGGCGCATTCTAGCAGTGTCCGGGGGGTTATTTCCGCGCGAAAGCGAAGCGGCCTCCAGCCAGCTGGATATCCGGATCGCCGATGAACGCTCCAAGATAGCCGTGCGCCAATCCGCCATGGTGGACCTGCATGCGCAGCGGTTGCGGCTGCTGGCCGAAAGCTCTGGTGTGGTGTCCCTGGAGCCGGACGCCGCCTTCTCTGCCCTGGCCGGGCCGGAAGCGGATTCTCTGATTGCTGAGCAGATTGCGATCCTGCGGGCCCGGGCGGAACGCGACCAGGTGCGGGCGGCTTCTGTCCAGATCCAGGCGGACCTGGCCGCCCAGGAAGCGAGCGCCTTGTCCAGCCAGCAGACAATTCTGCGCGAGCAGATCGAAGCCAGTGCCAAAGCCCTGAAAGATCTGGAAAGCCTGCTTGACCGCGGGTTGACCAGCACCGAGCGGGTGCGCCAGCTGCGGTCAATCTACAACGACGAGAACATCGAGCTGATGCTCTCGGCCAGTTATGAGGCCCGCGCACGGCAGACGGAAATTAACCTGCTTTCCTCGGTCGAGGATGCCCGCCGGGTGCGGGCGCAGCAAATCACCGCAGAGCTGGCAACGGTCATGGCGTCCATCCGAAATGAAGAAGCGGAGGTCACCGCCTCGCGCGAGCTGATCCGGGCGCTGTCTGCCGCGCTGGGGCAAGTGCCCGCCACCGGACCGCTGCTGCCGCCGGAATACCGCATCCGCCGAAATACCGGGCAGGGCGAACAGGTTCTGCCAGCCGCATTGAACACTCAGGTCCTGCCAGGCGACCTGGTGGAGGTGCGCCGCGGCGGGTTTGCAGAGCTGGAGCCAGGCTGAAGCTGCGAGTGCGGAAGCGCTGTTCCCGCATCAAATGCTGTCTCGAAGCTACCGGGTGTCCGCGGCCTTGCGGGCTGGCTGCAAAGGCACGGCTCCATCCGCTCTTAGAATCCCGCTGGCGAAGCTGTCAAACGCGGCTACTGCAGAAGGTATTTTGTATTTAATAGCGGCCTCTTGCCCGCGGGCCAGTATTTCTGCGTCCGGCCGGGATTGCATCTCCTTGAGGATTGCATTTGCAAGCGCGCCTGCGTCACCCGGAGGCACCAGCACGCCCAGCTTGCCACCCTGGAGGATTGCTTCGGGGCCCAGGCAGCGGCTCGCCACCAGCGGTGTGCCTGCAGCCAAGGCCTCGACCGCGACATTTCCGAAACCTTCGCGCAAGGACGGCAGCACGGCCAGCTCTGCGCGGGCAAAATCGCGAAGCAGATCCGATGAATACCCCATCAGATGCACATGATCCGCCACGCCCAAGTCCTGTGTGAGTGTCTTCAGACTGGGATGCTGCGGTCCGGTACCGTAGATCAACAGCTTAGCGCCGGGCGTGCCCCGCCGCACCTCGGCAAAGGCCCGGATCAGCACGTCATGCCCCTTGTCCGGTATCAGCCGCCCGGCAGCCACGATCCTCCCCGGCACGCGGGCCGGAGGGTCGCGTCGCAGCCGGTCCAGATCGGCTTCGTTCAGAACAGGGTTTGGCAGGCAGGCCAGCGGCGGCCTGGGTAAGTTGAGCGCGACCTGCCATCCTTCGCCGATTGCGTGCAGCGGCACCGCCAGGTGATCCGCCCGCGGATAGAGCGCGCGGATCAGCAATTTCCGCAGCAAGGGGTGCCGTGCTGTGGCGAGATAGGTTTCCGCTGTCGTGTGCTCGGAAATCACCAGCTTTGGCTGCAGGTGCGGCGGCAGCAGGGAGACCGCCAGGACAGCCGAAAGATTCATGGCATTGGTGCCGGAGTATAAGACTGCGGCGGGATGTTTCCTCAGCAGCCGCGCCAATGCCCGGGACCTCTGCAGCAGCCCCCTACCGCCGCAATTCAGCACCGGCACGTCGGGGGGCAATTGCGCCAGAAGCTCCCCTTCGGCGCGGTTTAGTATCAGGACCGGTGCCCAGCGGCTGCGGTCTAGGTTGCACAGCAGCGCTTTCACAACCATTTCGATTCCGCCTGCTTTCAGATGCGGCAGGGCAAAGGTGAGGGTCTGCGGCTGAATGGCATTCATGTCCTGTCCCACCAGGGCAGTTTCCGGGCAAACCGGAAAAGAGCCCTATATCCTTAGTTTGTGTTCAACTGAGAGTAGGTCCGCCATGCGATTGCTCAAGTGCCGCCTGCGCAGGAGCGTGTTTCCTGTCCTGACTATTGCTGCTGCTCTGGCGGCGGGCGGCAGCAGTGCGCAGGATGTGTGCCCGTCCGAGGGCCGGTATTGGAGCTTTGGCAGCGGCGGGGAGCATGGCGGCTTCGCTCATGTGCAGTTGCAGCGCGGCACTGCAGTTCTGGTAAATGATCCGGTGCAGCCGGGAAACCAGGTGGCGCGGCTGACAGCAGGACCCAAACAGAAGGGCAAGGTGGGCAAGGCAGACTATATCCACCGGTTTGAACCGCTGCAGGCCGGCAGCGTGATCCTGATGCAGGCAAGGTTCTATTTCCCGTTGGGCACACCGCTCAACAGCCTGATCCTGATGGACCTGGAATGCGCGTCCTGCGGGCTGGAGACCAATCCCGGTGTACGGCTGTATCTGCGCCGCGGTATGTTGCGGGTGGATCGCTCCAAGATCGGCATCAAACAGGCGTTTCTGCCAACCGCACCGCATATGGTTGCGGCCGGGGGCTGGCACGAGGTGTCTTGGCAAGTGACCCTGGGCACAGGCGAGCAAGGCCGCTCTATTGTGATGCTGGACGGTGAAAGGGTGAGCGATGTTCGCGGCACCACGCTGCTGACGCAGGAGATCGTTTCCCGCCATATGGACGTCGCAGTGCAGGAGCAGGCCGACCGATTTCAGGTTGGGCTGACCGCCAATTCGAACCCGCAAGCAGTGGAAATGCTGCTGGATGATGTCAGCTTCTGCCAGCTTTGACCGCAAGTCAGACAGTCCTGTGCAGTGCCTCGCAGATCCGCTGCAGTTCCTGCAGCCGCAGCCCCGAATGCACCGGCAGCCGCAGCACCGACCGCTTCAGTTGCTGCGCTTCGGGATGGCCGGATAGGTCCACTGCGGGATGGAACTGCCGCCAGAAGCGCACAGACTGAATACCCTCTGCCTGCAGTGCAGCATGCACCCGGTCGGCGTCTGGGGTGAACAGCGGGAAAAAGGCCGGGCAGGCGCCAGCGGGCAGGTTTGGCATCAGCGGCCGCATGCGGCTGCGCCGCGGGACACCTTGCTGCAATACCAGAAAATTTGCGCGGTGGGCCGAGGTGATGTCCGTGGCCTCTGGCATTCGCAGCAGCAGCCGGGACAAGGGGGATATCCGCCCGCGCATGTCCGCAGGAGCTATCCCCGCCCGCGGATGCCACGCCTCCAATTGCCGCTGCGGGACTGGCACTGCCGGCAAGGCAGGACGGGGCTTGCCGAAACTGCGCCGCAAGACGCCTTTCAGCCCGGCCAGTGCAGGCCGCAAGGGGGCGGCAGACAGCCGCTCCAACGCTTGTGGCTGCGGATGGCGCAGCCACAAAGCGCCGCCATCCGGCAGCGGCAGGGTTTTCACCAGGCTGAACACGGACATATCGCCCTGGCAGCCCAATGGAATATCCGCGGCAGTGCGGGAGAAAAGCGCCAGGGCTGCGTCCTCGATCACTGCCGTGCCATATTGCTTTGCAAGTGCTTGCATCTCTTCGACGGGCTGCGGGAAGCCGAAGTAGTGTATGGCATAAATGGCCGCGATACTTCCGCCGTCCAGCTGGCGCCGGATGTCGTCCAAGTCGGCTGACAGGTCCTGATGCAGCCTGTAGAGGCCGACTTGCATCCCGGCAGCGAGGACCGCGTCTGTTTCCGAGCCGCAATGCCAGGCTGGTAGTAGCACCTTGGCACCTTGCGGCAGCCCAAGGGCGCGCAAGCCCTCGCGGATTGCAAAGCGCCCGTTGCGGGTAAGATGCGTTTGCGGGCTGTCAAAGGGAAACGGCAGGGCTTTGCGGTGCAGCCGCAGCGGCAACGGAGGCGACTTTTGGATATACTTTGACGGCTTCATGCCGCCCCCCCGCGCACTGCCTTGCGCAGCAGCGTGCGGATCCGCGCTGTTTCCGGTACATGCAGAAGCGTCGCAGCACCAACATAGGCCACCCCGCCGCAGAGCACACAAAGCGCAATCACCAGGATCTCCTCACCCCGGTTGGTCATGCCGGGCCCGGCTGCGGCTTGCACAAGCCTGACTGCGATGGCCGCGGCTGCGGCCGCAAGCGCCATGGCAGCAAAGGGCCGCAGCTCCTGAAGCCGCAGCAGAGAGCCGAACGTGCGGCTCAGCCAGAAGTACAACAGCGCCATCAGCAAGGTCATCGAAGCAAGCGAGGCCGCTGGCACTGTCAGAACGCCAAAAACCGGGAGAAACAGCCAGTTGAGAACAATGCGGAGCGCCAAAGCTGCGGTGATCGACGTTGCGATGATCCTGACATGCGGCAGCGCAGGGTTTGCAAACAGAGCCGATGTCAGCGTCCCCAGTGTTGCATTGACCACCAGCAGCGGAGCAAGCAAGGCAATTATGCCCGCCGTTTGCGCAACCGCCCAGGGTTCAAATGCACCGTGACCGAGCAGCACTGAAACCAGCGGCTTGTTCAGCATGAAGATCGCCACGGCGGCCGGCATCACAAACAGCAAGGTGGCGCGCAGGGCGTCCTGCACGCTGGTCCGGAAGGCGTCGCGGTTGTCCTGAGCCAAATGGCTTGCGAACTCGGTGTAATAGACGATAACCACACTGCTCGTAACCACTCCGGGCGCCATGCTGGTCATCCGCTGGGCAAATTCCAGCGTGGCGACGCCGCCTTCTCCGGTCAGCGATGCCATGGCCAGGTCAATCCAGCCCGCGCCAATCATATGAAACTGCGTCAGCAGCATCGCCCAGATGCGCCGCCGGGAATAGGGCGGTTGCAAGTTGGGAGATTTTACCGGCTCCCAGGTGCGGGACAACGCATGCCGCAGACCAAGAGCAAAGATGCCCGCCATCGCCACGGTGCCTGCGGCAATGGCAGCTGCGACGGCACCCAGGCCAAAAGCGAAGACAGGCACCAGTGCGAGTGCCGCGGCCGCAAACAGACGCGGCATCAGCCGGGCAATCACCGGCATCCTGAATAGCCTGAGCGCATTCAGAGTTGCTCCTGCAAGCGCAGTTGCGGCGGAGAGCGGCAGCACTGCCAGCAGCACCCGGAGATAGGTTTCGGCCGTCTGGCGCTGTTCCTCCGAAAACCCCGGAGCCAGAAAGGTTATGATATCCTCCGACAGAACAAAGGCGGCTGCGCTGAAGACTGACGCGGCCACGAACACTTGCCAAAGCCGCTTACGCAGATGTGCTTTCAGTATGGCCAGTCCTTTGGTTTCCGCCAGCTGCACCAGCGGCGGAACCTGCAGCAGATGAAATGCGCGTTCCAGTCCTGCGGCAATATTTGAAACCAGGCGCCGGGCAAAGAAAAAGGCGTCCGTAGCAAGCCCGGCGCCAAATAGATTTGCAATCGCCAAGGCGACAACGAGGCTCAGCCCCATTCCGGCGGTTTTCCAGAAAGTGACAGAGATAATGTTTTGCAGTGTCCCCCGCTGCTTCATCAGCGGCACTTTCCTGGAACCAAATAAAATTCCCCCCGTTACTTCAGCTTAGTTTCATTCCGGGGAACGGCCATCTCTTAGCTGAACATTTATGTTCTTCCGCAACGGAACCCGCAGCCAAACGGCCTGAAGTTACATCGCGTGTGTCAGCAATTTTGTTTTAAAAGCAGAGGTCTGCGGTTCAGTAAGCCCTTCGGCGTATGCCGGTTGGTCAATTGACACGAATCGCCTCGTTCCGTTGCATCGGATACAGGGGACATCGCAGATTTCGCCGGCCTTTATTTTGTGGGGTTGGTGAACGGGCCTGCGGAACTATCTCAAATACTGGGAATTGTATGGGGGTATACAATGAACCGGGTTTTCTTTCGCGGCCCGCCCGTTGGGGGCGGCGCTGCAACTCGTATTGATGGCCAGATTAGCGTTTCTGCAAAAAGGGCAAGTGTTGCAAAACGCAGGACCAAGCCTAAGCCGCAGCGAAGGCGTGCCGCCGGGGCGGCAGAGGATGCAGGTGTGGCCGGCGTTGTCTCTGCACCGGCACTTGCATCCGCCCCGGTGGCGAAAACCAGGGGGTTGCTGAGCGGTGCCGAGCTGCGTACCGGCTACATGCCTTCCAGTCCGCTTCTGGATGCGGTGATCAACCGCGGGCTGGCGCTGCTGCTGCTGCCGCTTGTCAGTCCGCTCATGCTGCTGATCATCGTGATGCAGAAACTGCTGGTGCGCGGTCCTGTGTTCTATGCCGGCCGCCGTCTTGGGAAGGACCGCAAGGAATTCAAGATCCTGAAGTTCCGCACTCTGAGCTTCAACGCCGGCACGGTGACCCGCGACCAGACACTGCCGCGCCGGTCCATGACGGAGACAAAAATTGGCATTTATCTGCGCCGCTCGCGGCTGGATGAGCTGCCGCAACTGATCAACATTCTGCGCGGTGACATGGTGTTTGTCGGCCCGCGGCCGATACGCCCGGAAATTGAAGACCTTTATCGTGAAGAAGCACCCGCCTACGAGGAACGCTTCCGCATCCGCCCGGGGCTGGTCGGCTTTGCGCAGGCGCTGATGACCCACGAAACCCCCAAGCATCTGCGGGCCCGGTTCAACCGCATGTGCTGCCGTACGCCAATCCGCTACCGTGCTGCTTTCGGCTTTCTGGCTTATGTCGGCTTTTGCGTGCTGGCAAAATCAGCCCGTCTCGCATTGTCAGGGATCGCGGACCAGTTCCGTCCGCTTGCCGCGCACAAATGGCTGCGGGCTGGCTTCAATTGCCCGCCAGACAGCAAGGTTGAGCTGTCGGCAGGCAACAGCACTCATGTCGGAGCGATTTGCGGTATTTCGGATGAGGTTGTGCAATTTGTTTCAACCCGCCCTTTTCCCGCGGGCGAGCATTTCGTGATGCTGGTGCGCACCCGCAAGTCCGGCCGCATATGCCGCCTGAAGGTGCGGGCGAAAATCGAACATTGCGAACCTGTTGGTATCGGCCGCAGCGGATTTGCCAACTATGCGACCTACTCCACCACAACCAGGGGAGCCAGGCATTTTGTTGAGCGCTACTTATTGCAATCGTCGGTGATTTCGTCATGACCTTAGGCAGGCGGCAGCAGCGGGCCGCCGCCCGCTTATCAGAACAGCACTTCGGGCCGCAGGCGGATCTCAGGGGAGGCCGGCCATGATTGCCCATTACCGCCAGCTGTTGCGCTATTACTGGGGGCTGGTTGCCTTTGCCTTTGTAATTCTGGTCGGCGGCACGGCCACAATCAGCACCTTTTTTCTCTATGTCTCGCCAGCCTACGTGGCATCAGCCAAGGTTTCCTTGCTGCCGACGAAAACGGAACTGGCGTTCAGCCAGAATTTCGTCCGGTCAACCACGATCAACCCGGCAAACCTGCTCGCCCAAACTCATATCGAGTATCTGTTAAGCCGTGAAATTGCAGCCAAGACCGTGGACCGTATGGCGGCGGAGCTTTCCGCAGGTCCATCGCCTGAAAAGCCCGCAGATGAGGAAGCCGCCGGGCCTGTTGGAGCAGAGCCGCAACCGGCGCGTCTCAAACAGCAGGTGGCGGAGCGTTTCACCAGCTTCCGGCGCAGTGCCCGCAGGATCTACAACATCCTGAATTCGGGGCGGCACGTGCAGCTTGACCCCTACACCGACGCAGTGCTGTCTTTGCAGGATTCCATAAAAGTCGACATGATCGAAGGGACCTACATCCTGAAGATTAAGGTGTTTTGGAACAAGCCAGAGCTGGCCGCCGCCGCCGCCAACTTCCTGGCCGACGAATATGTAGCATATGCCCGCGCCCAGGCTGAAACTGCCTCTCGGCAGATGGAGGAAGTGCTGAGCCAGGAAATTGCCAAAGGCAACGGCAATTTTTCCGAATTGGAGGATCAGATCAACGCGTTGCGGCTGGCGCGTGCCAACAATTTTGCCGCGTTGCGCGTCATTGATCCTGCAATTGCGCCAGTCTACCCGGCCTTTCCGCGGGTGATCGTCAACACTGTCTTTGCCATAGCCGGCTGGGTGATGGCATCGGCCTTTCTGGTCATTTGCGCAGATACATTCTCCAACACCGTCAAAACCGATGCGGACCTGCGGCAGTTGTTCGGGCCTCGTGTCCTGGGAACAATGCCGCTGCATCGCCCCAACCGGGCAAAACTGGCGGAACTCGCCAAGAAAATGAACATGCAATGCAACGCCATTCCCTGGCAGGGGGCGGTGACTGCTCTTGGCAGTGACAAGGAAAGCCGCCGGCTGACTGCAGTGATCGAGGTTGCCCTGCGCCGGCTCAAAGGCCGCCAAAAGCAGAGGGAGGCGCACCTGGAAACCCTGGCCGGCAAGGTCGGGGTTCAGGGAGGTACAGCAACCCTTCGGGCCGTGCCCAGCGACACCAGCGAGTCGGTTGTTCACCTTGGGCGGTTGCTGGACGGGCGTGCCGGGGCAGCACGTGTAAACGGTGTCAAAGTAACTGATCTCGGCGGCGCTGATGAAAGCTTCTCAATGGGCAATGCCGGAGGATTCAACTGGGTGGTGGTCGGCATCCGTCCCGGCGCCGTGGCAGAGGAAGCACTGCAAGGCCTGACGGCCCGTCTGCAGGCGCAGGGGGTGGAGAACATTTTTGGGGTCTTCTTGAAAGGCTGACAGGAGGTGACCGGGGGTGCTACAGCGCAACACATCGTTGGCTGGCGGCCGCCGCAAGTCAGAGCGGCGCTTGGCGCTTATTCTCTGGGGCGGCGGCGTTACTCTCATTCTGATTGCCTGGGCGCTGCTGGCCGCGGGCATTTTTTCCGCAGCAGATGTGCCGGGATGGAGCGGGGCGGCAGCCTTGGGAGGCTGGCTGTGGGTCGCCGATGGCTGGATGCGGCGGCGCGGGGGCGTGCCGTGCCTTACCTGGCACAGCGTCAGCGCGGATGCGTCCTGGCTGCCCTGGGCGGCAGAGACATCGGTCAGGCCCGAAACCCTGGACCGGCAACTTGCGCAGCTTCGGAAGATGGGTTGCACTGTAATGAACACGGCGGAGTTCATTCGCCGCCGCCGCGCTTGCAAGCCCGTTCCCTCCGGCACGGTGCTTTTGCATTTTGACGACGGATATCTGGACAATTGGGTTGCCGCCGCGCCGATCCTGCGCCGCCACCGCATGCAGGCGACCCTGTTTGTCTCACTGGAATTCGCGGCACCCGACCGCCCCGAACCGCAATCCCTGGACGATACCAGCAGCCCGGCGCGCTGGGATGGGTATCTCAGCTGGGGCGAGATCCGGGCCCTGGACAGAGCTGGCCCGGACAAGGTCTTTGACGTGCAGCCGCACGGTGTGGATCATATCCGGGTGCCAGTCGGTCCGCGATCAGTGGGGCGGCTCACCCGTGAAAACTGGAAACGTCACGCCTGGATGCAATGGGCGGCCATGCGCGGCAGCAAGCACGACTGGTATCTGCCGGAGGAACCGCCTGCGGTCCCGGCAGGGACGGCGATTCCTGAAAGCGATGCGGCTCTGGCGGCGCCGGCATTTACAGGCGGGCAGCAGGAGACGGCGGCGGAATACGGCGCCCGGGTTCGGGCCGAACTGGCCCGCTGCCGGACAGAGTTCAAGGCCCGGCTTGGCAAAGCACCCGAACTGTTCTGCTGGCCCCAGAACCGCACCTCCAGCCTCGCCCGCCGCATTGCCGCGCAGGAGGGCTATTGGGCGACCACGGCCGGACAGGGAAGCAACCGGGCGGGGGAGGATCCGGCGGTGATCAGCCGGGTGCATGCGGGGGAAAACGCCGCTGGGTTTGAAAGTGCCTGGATTGACACCTGGCATTTCCACGCAACGGTGCGCTGCTTTCAGGGCAACGCATACTGGTATCTGGTGATCCTGGCTGCGGGGGTGAGCAAGGCCTTGCATAGGCGCGTGAATGCGCGACGGCAACGCAGCCGGCAATGCCAGGGCGCACCCGCGGCATGATCTGGCGGTTGACCGGATATCTGCTGCTGGCAGGCGGGCTTGGCTTTCTGGCGCTGCTGCTGGTCGCCTATGCCGCCGAGTCCCCAAAGAAGGGCCTGATGCTGGTGCCCGGCCTCGCCGCCGGCGGAATACTCACTCTGAACCCCTATGCTGCGGCGCTGCTGCTGGTCGTCTTTTCCCATCTCGATGCTCTGGCGGGCCTCCTGTCCAAGGCTCTGCCGCTGTCGGCGTTCAAATTGCTCAGCGTCGCAGCCGTAGGAGGGATGCTGATTCAAAGCTACCGCAAGCCGCGTCCGCTGCGCTTGGGACCGCCCAGCCGGACCAAGTCTCTGGTTGTATTGTTCCTGATCTGGCTCTGCATTTCGTTTTTAACCTGCGAGTTCCGCGCAGCCGGCAAAGAGCATGTCATTGGCTTTGCCAGCGTGATTGTGCTGTTCTTCCTGATTGTTGCCCTGGCTGACACACCGGGACGGTTGCGCGCCATGGTCTGGGTGCTGGTCGGGACCGGGCTGGTATCGGGTTTATTCGTGCTGGCAGAAAGTATGCTGGGCGTGCGGCTGGTGGCAACCGAAGCTGCTGCCACCACCGCCCAGTTCGAGGGCCAGGCCCGCAGCGCCGGCGCTTCCAATTACAATCCAACTACTGCGGCGCATATGCTGCTCTGCACCGTTGTGATTGCTGCGGTTCTGTTCTTCGAACACAAACCTTACAGGTGGTTCAGCGGCGCGGTGGTGCTGGTGGGCATGGCTGCGCTGGTGCTGACGCTGGCCCGGTCGGCGGCGATTGCCCTGATGCTGATCGCGCTGACTTACATGTGGCAGAACCGGACCCGCCGGCTGTTCCCGCTGATGCTGATATGCCTTGCCGCCGCCCTTGCCTCGGCGCTGCCGTTTGTGCCTGAGGTCTATTGGGAGCGTATGGGTACGATCTTTGAGCAGGGGTCTGACCGGACCTTGCTGCGGCGGTTTTCCTATAACCTGATCGGGTTGGAGCTGCTGTGGGAGAACCCGGTTTTCGGCGTCGGCCCCGGCAATTACCCGCATTTCTATGCCGGGGATGATTTCCGCTGGTATCCGGGCCGGGAGCCGGGACCGCGGCAGCTGCACAATAGCTATTTGGAAGTTGCGGCAGAGCTTGGATTAATCGGCCTGGCGCTGTTTATGGGGGTGATGCTGACCGCCATGAGATCGGCGGTTCAGGCCGCGCGCGCCGCGGTGCCAGGCTTGTCGGTTTTTGCCAAGGCGTTGGCCTACGGCTTTGCAGCCTTTTTGATCGCATCGCTGTTCATGCCCAATGAAGACACTAAGTTTATGTGGATCCTGCCCGCACTCTGTGTGGCGGCCCGGACGCTATGCCTTGGGGGAGGCACCGGGACAGCCGGCACAGGCCAGGCGGGCAACGGGGGTGGGGGAAACTGACATGCGGCTGGCAGTTATCGTTACGGAATATCCGAAATTCACTGAAACCTTCATCTTGAGGGATGTGCTGAAGTTTCTGGAGTTCGGGGCTGAGGTCCGGCTGTACCATCTGTCGCCCTATAACACCTCCGAAGTGTTGCATGAGTTTGCGCAGCCAACCCGCGCCATTGCCCGTCACGTCGGGCTGATCAGCCCGGCTACCCTGGCCAGCTTTACGGCACAGCTGGGCAATATGGCGGGGCCCCCGGCAGTGATCGGCACGCAACAGGGCCGCAAGCCGGTTCTGGCCGGGAAGTCCGCCGTGGTGTCTGTTGCCGCCAGCGCAATAGCCCGGGAACTGGCAGACTGGGGCGCCGATCATGTGCATGCAGAGTTCGCAGGCCATCCGGCGACCGCGGCGTGGGTGATCCACCGGCTGACAGGCATCCCCTATTCCGTGAGCTGCCGCGCCCATGACATTTTCCGTACCCAGCGGTTGCTGGCGGAGAAGCTGGGCGAGGCCGCCTTTGTCCGCACCATCAGCAATTACGGACGGGATTTTCTGGCGGAACATGTCCGCGGCCTGTGCGCGGGGGAAATTCAGGTGATCCACTCCAGCGTCGATGTGGAGACGATCCCGCAGCTTGGCCCACCACCGCAGGACGGGCCGTTTCACGTGCTCTATGTAGGCTCCTTGCAAATACGGAAAGGCGTGGACTTGCTGCTGCGCGCGCTGGCTGCGATGGAGGTGCCGGACTGGCGCTGCTCGCTGGCAGGCGATGGGCCGGAGCGTGCGCAGCTAGAGGCATTGGCGGCGGAACTAGGCCTGGGTGAGCGGGTTGCGTTCCTTGGAAAGCAGGACTTTTCCAAAGTTGGCAAGCTCTATCAAAGCGCCAATGTGATCGCGGTGCCTTCGGTGATCGGGCCCTCCGGGCGCACTGAAGGTATCCCCAACGTGGCGATTGAGGGGCTCGCGTTCCAGCGGCCGGTGATCTCCACCAATGTGTCCGGCATCCCGGAACTGATCCGCCCGGGCAGGACAGGTTTCCTGATCGAACCGGGCTCCGTTGACGAATTGGTCCGGGCGCTGGAAGACGTGCAGGCAGATCCCGTGGCGGCCTACGCCATTGCCTGCCAAGGGCGGCGGCTGGTGGAGGAGGAATTTTCGCTGGCGGTCAATGCGCGCCGCCAGTTCGATCTATTCCGCGCCTATTCAGCTTCGGCCTTGGGGAGGGCAGCGGAATGACTCTGCTGTTCTGGGTCTGCGCTGGGATGATTTGCTTCTCATTAGCGGGCTACGGGCTGCTTTGGTGCCTGCTGGCCGCGGTGTTCGGGCGCCGGGCGCCGCTGCCGCCAGAACAGCCGCTGAAGGCCACGGTGCTGATTGCGGCCCGCAACGAAGAAGCCGCGATCCGGGCCAAGCTGGAGACCGTCCTGGCGCAGGACTGCGGCCCGCACAGGGTGGATGTGCTGGTGGTCTCCGATGGTTCTGAGGACGCGACGCTGCAGCAGGCGCTGTCGCTGGGCAGCCCCCGCATCCGTGCCTTTCAGACGCCGGAGCATGGCGGCAAAGCGCAAGCGCTGACCGCGGGGCTGGCCCGGATCGACGCGGATGTGGTGGTTTTCTCCGACGCCAACAGCATGCTGTCACCTGACGCCTTGCGGCATCTTCTGGCGCCATTTTCACGGCCGGACACAGGCGGTGTCTGCGGCCGCCTGCGGCCAAAACACCGCAAGGGCCGCGGCGGTTGGCTGGCGCGGGCAGAACGCCTGTTCTGGGTGTATGACTCGGCCCTCAAAGCAGCAGAGAGCCGTTTGGGCGGTGCGGTGTCGGCTCAGGGTACGCTCTACGCTATGCGGCGGAAACTGGTGCCTGAGCGGGTGCCTGGCGATGTTGCAGATGACTTTTTCATCTCAGTACAGGCCCCTGCGCAGCACCGGCGCCTTGTGTTTGAGCCGCGGGCGGTCGCGCAGGAGGCGGTCACAAGCCGCACCGGGGAGGAGTTTATGCGGCGGGTGCGTTCCACGGAACGAGGCTGGCGCGGCCTGATGCGGATGCGCCGTCTTATGAACCCTGGCAAATACGGGCTCTATGCACTGCAGTTGCTTTTGCACAAGGGTCTGCGGCGGATCGTGGCCTTCCTGTTGCCGCTGCTGCTGGTGCTGAGCCTCGCGGCTGCAACGGCACATGGCGGAATTTATACTGCGGTCTTGCTGATGCAGATGGTTATCTACGGCGTCGCAGCCGGATCGCTGCTGTGGCCGTTGTTGGCCCGGTTGCCTGGGTCAGGGCTTTGCCGCTTCTTTGTGCTGGGCCATGCCGCAATGGGGTTTGGCATTCTGCGGGCGATGGCCGGGGTGCACAGTGTGCGCTGGGCTCCGGCGCGGAGGGTGGCAGATGAGTGATGGCGCGGCCCTGCGATGCGCAGCGCTGGAACCGCTGCAAACCCGCATCCTGAACCGCTGGGAAGACCTGGCCGTTCTGGAGCCGGAATGGCGCCGCATGCACGAACGCTGCCGCGGGCGCTTGTTTTCTTCCTTTGATTGGCTGGCGGCGCAGTACGCAGGATTTGGCTCGCCGGGCGAGTTGCGGGTCATCACTATTTGGCAGGCCAGCCAAATGGTCGCGGCCGCACCCATGTGCCTGATCCGGAAACGGTTCAGCAAGCTGCTGCCCTTCTTCCGGCCGCGGGTGCTGACCGGCTGGCTGTGCCACTACGCGGGCTTTTTCGAATTTCTCGCCACCAGCCGTGAAACGCTGAGGGCGCTGCTGGAAGCCGTATGCAAGTCTGCGCCGCGGGCCGGCATTGAACTGGCACTGTTCCGCGTCTGCACCCGTGACGTGTTTGCCACCCGATGCCTGCGTATTGGAGGGCTGGAGCTGTGGCAGGATCGCGCCCAGGGAAGCTCAATCGCAGAGAACCTCACCGATTGGGACAGTTACTGTGAAACCCGCAGCCGCTCATTCCGCAAGAAAGTCCGCATCAGCGACAGGCTGCTGCAAGAGGCCAAGGCGGAATTGGAAGTTTTTCAGTCGCAGGACACCGCGCCAGTGCAAAGGATGCTCGTGTTGTCGCAACGCAGCTGGAAGCAAACATCAGGAACCGGATTGGCTGCTCTGCAAGGGGGCAGCACTTTCCTGCATGAACTGTGGCGCCGCTTGGCCGCACGAGGCTGCGGCAGCCTGATCCTGTTGCGGGCCGGGGAGAAGGACATTGCTTCTTTTTGCGCGGTCCGCTGCCAAGACACCTGGTATGGCCTGTTCTCGGAGTTTGACGAGGAGTTCTCCGAGTTGTCGCCAGGCCGCAGCGTCATGTACCGAAGCCTGCGGGAGGTGATCAGCCAGGGGCGGCCTGTACGCTTTGAATTCGGCCGCAGGACGCACTACCTGCGTGAATTCGAAACCGGATCCTATCAGGTCCGGCGCCTTCGGGGGGTACGGCGGGGCAGCCCGGCCTATTGGCTGCTGAAGCTTGAGGATGCATTGCGGGAACTGACAGGGGTGCGCGGTCTGCTGCCAAACCGCAAACCACGGCGGGCCGACATCCTTGCTGGTGGCAAGGGAAGGACCTGATCATGCTGCAGCGCCTTAGCTTTGAAAATGCAGAAATCCATGTCAGTTTGGATCAGGTGCCGCAATCTGCGGCCAGCAGCAGTGTCGAAGCTTTCCTCCAGGATTGCCCGCCCGCTACCTGGCTGCAGTCTCCTGATTTTGCCACTGTCTGCCCGCCGCCGCCGCGCCACCGTTATCTTGTGCTGACTGCATGCTACCCGGATGGCGGCATCGCCGGCTTTGGCGTCGCGCGTCTATCATGGCTCGCGCCGGGGCGGTACTTTGCTAGTTTCCGGCGCGGGCCTGTTACCAGGACGCCGGAGGCGCTGGCGCAAGTACTGCCAGCCTTTGCAGCGCGTTTGCGCCGCGAAGGCTGCTGCTCGATGCAGCTCAACCCGCGCTGGAGCGGTGAAGTGGAAGTCCAGAGAGTCTGTGAAATGTTACAGGCCGCAGGCTGTGTCCGGCTGCCAGTTGGTGCTCAATCTCAACACACGGAAACGGCGCTGGTCGGATTGCACGGCTCCGCAGAGGATTTGCAATCCAGGCTGAAGCAGCGCTGCCGCAGGCAGATCCGCAATGCGCAAAAGGCAGGGATTGAGGTGCGCCCTGCTGCAAGCCTGGAAGAAGCCCTGCAGTTCAAACCGCTGATGAAGGCATTCTTTCGCGCGCGCGGATTGGGTCTGGAATCTGTGCCGCCGGTAGAGTCGCAATGGCAGATGACGCGGAACAAGGGCGCGTTTCTTTTGGCTTGGCAGCGGGGAAAGCTTGTGGCCGGGCATGTCATGATTGCCGATGGCAGCCGGGCGTTCTGGCTGGCCCTCGCGCGTTGTGAGGAGCATTCCAGTGCGGCTGCAGGGTATCCGCTCGTCTGGGAGGCCATGAAAACCGCCCAGGCGCAGGGGTTTGCGCAATATGACATGGCCGGTGCTGTGAGCGTGCCTGACGCTGGCGGCGCGGAAGTTTCCGGTGGGGCCAGAAACCGCGCGCAGTTCAAGTCAGCTTTCAGGCCGGAAGCAGTGCCGCTGGTGCCGGCCTATGTTCTGCCGCTGCGCCAGCCCAGCCATGCTCTGCTGTTCAACCTGCGCCGCGCGTGCCGCGGGTTGCGGCAGCAGGCGGGGGCGGGCGTATGACCACGCATCGTGCCATGCCCATTTTTGTTCTGGGTTTGCAGCGCTCCGGCACCACTTTGGCTGCCAATCTGCTGGCGGCGCAACCCGGAGTTGCCGCCGTGGCGGCGGAGCGTCACCACGGGGTGCATGAAAGTATTTTCTTCTCGCATTTCGCACCAGCCATGGAGCCTTGGCCAAGTGCTGGCTGGCGCGCCGATGCAGCAGGGGATTTCCTGCGCAGCGAATACTACCGGCTATGCGGGTTATCGCGCAGGTGGGGAGAGCAGGCAGCCGAAGCCAGCGCCAGCCCTGCAGAATTGTTCTGCGGGGTTATGGAAGCGCTGTCGCAACGGCAGAACGCAATGGCCTGGGTTGAGAAATCGCCGCACCACACCCTGCTGGGGCCAGATATAGCCAAGGCTGTGCCCAGAGCACTGTTTTTATGCGTGAGCCGCGGCAACCCGGGCTTCCTGAGATCGCGGCTGTGGTCCTATGGCCGCCGTCCGCCATCTTACCCGTGGCGCGCACTTCTGATCGGGCGGGCCTGTGCTTCGAATGTGTTTCATCAGCGCTGCATGCGCCAGCTGCAGCGGCAACTGGGCAGTAAACGCGTCTTTTTGGCGGACTATGAAACCCTGCGCGCCGATCCGGGCAAGGTACTGGCACCGGTGCTCGCGGCCGCCGGGCTGGAGGCGGACAGCATCCGGCCGCCGGAATATGCTCCGAACTCCAGCTTTGCCAGCCGGGACCAGCGCAAACAGGCACTGACGGCGGCGGATCTGGCTGTCGCAAAGGCCGCGCAATTGATTGCCTATGGCGTGCCGCAGACGCTGCTTGCAGCAGCTCAGCGGCGGCGTGCCAGCCGGCGGCCGGCAGACTTTCCTGTCTGGGTCTGGCCGGCAACCGTGAATGGCCCCCCGCGGGACGCCTGGTCCCGGGATCCGGCAGAATAAGGAGGAAACCTGAATGCCGACACTGCGTGCCGAAGTTGCTTGCAGCCTGCCTGAACTGCAGGCGCTGGACGGGCAGCTGACGGCCCTGTCTTCGGCGGCAGGCGCCGGTGCCTTTGACAGGCCAGGCTTTTTCCTGCCGTGGGCACGTGCTGCAATTGCCGAAGGGCAAAGACCTGTGTGCTTGTGTCTGTGGCGGGGCGGGGACCTGGCCGCCTTCCTGCCGCTGTTCCGCCGGCGCGACTGGAAAGCGGCCTTGGCTTGGCGCGCAGGGCCGCCTGTTTACGGGTCATCCCCGGCTTTTGATCTGCTGTTTGACCCGCAGCTGGACCAGCAGGAATTGTCCTCGGCCTTGGTTCAGGCCTTGGAACAGATGCGCTGGCTGGACCTTACCTTTGAAAATTTGCCGGAGGGCAACCGCCTGGGCCGCTGTCTGGCTCAGGCATTTGAACGGGGGGGGTACTGCGTCGGGAACCGTGCCGGCTTGGGCTATTACCTGGTAGAAGGCGTGGCAAGCGGCGCTGAGCTGGAGGCACAGCTCAGCAGCAAGAACCGCCGCAACCTGCGTTCAGCCGAGCGGAAACTGGCAGCCAGCTGCGAAGTCTGCCTGAGCCCGCCTGACGATGACCCGGAGGCCGCGGTAAACGTGCTTAGGGCGGTGGTGTCTGCCAGCTGGAAGAATTGCCCGCGCATGCGCCACGTCGGCTTACAGCTATACGAAGACCAGATTCGCGGCTGCGCAAGGGACGGAACACTGCGGTTCTTGTCGGCTTCACTCCGGGGGCAGCCTGTTGCCTTTGTTTTCAATCTGGCAGACCGGGGCGGAACGCATCACGGTTACTTCACAGCCCTTACGCCCAACGGGGGCGAGCTGGGGGCCGGTACCGCCCTGATGTTCAAGTCTATCAAACACAGCTTGGATGAGGGGGCTGTGTCCTTCAATCTCTGGTCCGCGCGTCATAACCTCAAGCGGATGGCAAACAGCCGGATGCAAACCTGCAGCCTGCGTATCAGCCGTGCCAGCCTGGGCGCGCGTCTGCGTCTGGAGACTGCCAGCCAGTTGCAGCTTCTGCGTCAATCTCTCAGATCAGGAAAACCCCGCCCGCGGACCTGAAACAGGGATGGGCAGGACGGCAGCAACCCCTGCTCAGGACCCGTTCAGCAGAAAGTCGCTGCTGGACAGATCAGAGTAGCTTACCCCCTGAAGCAGAAGGCTGTCTTCCCCCTGTATAATCAGCACCCCGCCGTCTTCGCCTGCAACATTCCGAAACCGCAGCGCGTTCAGTTCCGCCGAGGTGAAATCAAGGTGCACCTGGTCGGAACCCACTGCAAAATCAGTGATGATGTCCTGGCCCGCCCCGGTTTTGAACGTGAAGGTATCATTACCGCTGCCCCCCTTTAGCGTGTCCTCACCGGCGCCGCCGTACAGCACGTCCTGGCCATTGCCTCCGAAAAGCTTGTCCTTTCCGTTGCCGCCGAACAGCTTGTCCTCACCGCCTCCGCCGTGAATCTGGTCGTAGCCCTTCCCTCCGTGAACTTCGTCTTGGCCAGAGTCGCCATACAGCCTGTCACCACGGGTTCCGCCATAAACTGTATCATCGCCGCTGCCGCCAGAGATGGTGTCAAGTCCACCACCGCCCCGAAGCAGATCGCTGCCTCCGGCCCCATCAAGCCAGTCCCTGCCATTGAATGCTCGAACGGCATCAGCATTGCCGGTTCCCTTCAGAACATCGTCGTTCGGGGTGCCGGTAATGGTGTTAAAACCGGGTTCTTCCACCGGCGGTTCGGGTGTTGAAGGCTGATCCGGATTGATTTCGCTGACATATACGGGGTCAGCTTCGGTGCCATTGCGGTAAATGCCAACCGAGTGCTGAAGCGCATCCAGCGGGTTCAGGCTGTAGTGGCCATCATTGCCAGTGCCAGGATGGTCAACGGTGATTTCGGCATTCCGAACCGCCAAGGCCGCGTCATAGTCGTTTACGTTGGCGGTAAGGCCGATTTGAACGCGGTCGATTTCCCCATTGGCATAGCGCGTGTCCATGGTCTGGCCCTGCTCGTCCACGACGAGCTTACCATCCAGATACAGCTGAATTTCTCCGCTGTTTTGATCACCGGGACGCATGACGATCTTCAAAGTGTACCATTTTCCGGTCTGCAGCAGTTCATCCTGATCCGCCGGCCACAACTCTTTGATACCGATCTTGCCGCGTTCGACCCGGATCAACCCGTCACGGACTTGAATTCGCACACCCGGGTTGAACCCGCTGCTAGAGGCGTTGCTCTCAAGGTCTGCCAGATAAATATGGCTCAGCGGATTGCCATCCGGGATCATGAACTCAAACTCGGCGGTGATCAGACCGGAGGCGTCAGTTGAATTGATTGCAGTGCTGTAGGCCGACTTGCCAACCTTTTCGCCTGCCGATCCTGCCCGCATCAGGGAAACGCTGCCATCTTCCGAGATGTCGATGCGGCCGTCCTGAAGCTGAAGAATAGTATTGAATTGGCCGTATCCGCCAATCGGTTTGTAGTCCGTCTGGTACATGCCCGTCACCTTTTACCCGTAAGCTAACACTTGCGCTTGTTGTGGACTTGGCATGTACCAAAAGAAAACCCTCAGGCTCCGCCGTGCTGCTGCCACAGCGGGAACCTGCCAAATACATGCAGATGAAAGGTGAAAACCCGCTGACAAAGGCGCTAACCGCCTGGGGTTGAAGCGGTTTAGCGTCAGTTTTCGGGGGCTAAGAACGCATGTTTCCCGCTTCGCGCCGCGCTGAAGCAGTCATTTTCCGCCGCGCTGACCTCTCTCAGAGGGGGAGCAACGGAGTTTTTTTCTTGAAAGGGTGGATCGTCTGCGCAAGATCGCGTCTTTAAGTTGACTGGTGGCAGCTCCCGGTGCCACCTGCCAAGATCACTGTGTTCACAGGTGGCGACTGGCCGGGAGAGTTACTGGCTTGGCACAGCAAAACCGCCGTTCAGGGCACTGACGGCAAGCTCCGGAGTGCTGTTGCGGCTGGCCATGCGCTCCAGGTTGACGATCGTCGACAGCATGATGCGGTCATGGCTCCAGTCGCTGGGGCGTTGCAGCAGCACCGCCGTCGCCAGCACCACCCCGGCCATCGTCAAAGAGACCAGCCCCCAGCCAAGGGAGTTCGGCCCCCGCGGCTGAACCGCTGTCACCGCAATGATGCGGCGTTGCAGGGAGGCTCCGCGGCGGGTTTCGCGGCGGTCTACCAGCGCCACAGCGGGGCTGCGGCGGGTGAACAGTGCCGGGCCGCGCGCGGCAAGGGCACAGGCACGGATCAGGCATTCGCAATAGGCGCGCACATCAAACGCAGGCCGCGCCATCAGCGCCTGGTCGCAGGCAAATTCGCGCAACAGACGCACCTCGCGCCGCCAAAGGTAGAAGGCGGGATTCCAGAATAGGGCGGGGCGCAGAAGCTCCAGCAGAAACTCGCATTCGATGTCGCGTTGGCGGAAGTGCTGCAGCTCATGCGCGATGGTCAGGCGCAGGTCACGCGGATCATTCAGCAATGCCGAGGGCAGCACCACGTAGCGCCGCAGCAGCCCTCGGGTGGAATAGGCCACGCGGATGTCATCGGACACCATCAGCTGTACCCGGCCAATGCGTTTCCAAAGGAAGGAGCCGGCCAGGTTTTGCCGCAGGCGGAAGACAGAGGCCGCCACATGCGCCAGGCAGATGAGCGCCCCAACAGCAAAAGCCGCTGCAACGGCCTGCGCCCAGCCGGGTTGCAGGCTGGTGAGGCCGCGTACCGCATCTTCGCGCAGGCCGAGGGTGGCCTCAAAAGTTCCGGCACTCATGCTGACATTGCCCTGCAGATACTGCGAAACCAGCATGTCAGAGAAATTAGGCGGATGGGCGATGACAAAGCGGGTAAACGCTAGGATCAGCAGCGGCGAGGCCGCCAGCAGTACCGTCATTCCGTTCAGCAGCCGCAGCTGCGGCCGGTAGGCGCGCCCCAGCGGACTGCGCGCCAGCGCCTTGCGGGCGGCGAACCACAACAGGGTGCCCGCCAGCAGCAGGATATTCAGATCAATATAGGCATTCAGCAGAACATCAGCGTTCATTATCCCCCAGCCTTTCCTCCAAGAGCGCCCGCATCTCCTCGAGCATCTCGTCGGTCACATCCTCATCATCGACCAGCCGCGCCACCAATGCGGCGGGCGCGCCGTTGAAAAGCTTGCTCGAAAGGTTTTTCAGAGATGTTTTCTGATACTCTGCCTTGGGAACGGCGGGGCGGTACACCAGGGAGCGATCCTTGCGCTCGCTGGTGAGAAAGCCCTTCTGTTCCATGATCTTGAGAACCGTGGCCACCGAAGTGTAGGCGCGTTCCTGCATCTTGTTCAGCTCGGCAAGGATATCACGCACGGTGCCGCCGCCCATGTCCCAGACCACGGTCATGAATTCCAGCTCAACCTCGGTCAGCAGGGAAGTGTCGTGTTTCTTGCGCATCGCCTCGGCAGTCCGGCTCATGTGATCGTTCCAGTCATGCTAGGGGAAGCAGGCTTCCGTGAAAACTATTTTTTTAGAAGATGCGCGGCAGCGGGGCTTTTGTTGTCACAATGTGCGCTGCCGCGCGAGTCTTCTCAGCAGGTTGCAGGGTGATGGCCAGTATTCGCGATGGTGCCTGGCGCATCCGTTCGGGGTCTTGGCTGAGACGGCCTTGAAGGACGGGTTTGCCTTCAAGGCCTGTCCCGACTTTGTTTGAGGTCGCGGGTCAAACCTTCCAGAAGCAGAAGATGCCCCAGGCAACCGACAGCCCCAGCGGCCACCACAAGGGCATCCCCACCAGTCCCAGCCAGGCCAGGAAGATGTAGGAGGTGCCCAATAGGCTGATGAACAGCCGGTCGCCGCGGGTGGTGGTGAGGCCGAGCACGCCTTTGCGGGCCGCGCCGCCGGGGTGGCGGATTTCGGCGATGATCAGCACGCCGATGGCGCTGAAGATACCGATGAACAACAGGGCAGTGGGCCAGGTCCAGGCCATCCATGAAAGCATTACACCCTCCCCATCGCGAAACCCTTCGCGATGTAGTTGCGGACAAACCAGATCACGATGGCGCCCGGAATGATTGTCAGAGTTCCCGCAGCCGCCAGCAGCCCCAGTTCATAACCCGCGCTGGAGGCGGTCTTGGTCATGGTGGCGGCAATCGGCTTGGCGGCAACGGCGGTCAGGGTCTTGGCCAGCAGCAGCTCCACCCAGGAGAACATGAAGCAGAAGAAGGCCGCCACACCCACGCCTGCCTTGATCGACGGGATAAAGATCGTCGCGAAGAAGCGCGGGAAGGAATAACCGTCGACAAATGCGGTTTCGTCCAGCTCCTTGGGCACGCCGCCCATGAAGCCCTCCAGGATCCACACCGCCAGCGGGATATTGAACAGGCAGTGCGCCAGCGCCACCGCCAGATGGGTGTCGAACAGCTCCACCGCGGAATAGAGCTGGAAGAACGGCAGCGCGAACACCGCGGCAGGCGCCATCCGGTTGGTCAGCAGCCAGAAGAACAGCTGCTTGTCGCCCAGGAACCGGTAGCGGCTGAAGGCATAGGCCGCCGGCAGCGCCACCGCGATGGAGATCACCGTGTTGATCGACACGTAGGCGATCGAGTTGATGTAGCCCCAGTACCAGCTGGGATCGGTGAAGATGGTTGCGTAATTGTCCAGCGTGAAAGTCTGCGGGAACAGCGAGAAGCCCGACAGGATTTCATTGGTCGTCTTGAAGCTCATCGCCACCAGCCAATAGATCGGCAGCATCAGGAACAGGATATAGACGATGGGGACGATGGATCGTTTCTGCATCTGGATCCCTCCCTTAGTTCAGATCGTCCTTGGTCATCAGCGTGTAGAACAGCCAGGAGACCAGGAGCGTGATTGCAAAATAGATGAGCGACATGGCAGCGGCGGGGCCGAGGTCGAACTGGCCAAGCGCGATTTTCACCAGGTCGATCGACAAGAGCGTGGTGGAGTTGCCGGGACCGCCGCCGGTCAGCACAAACGGCTCGGTGTAGATGTTGAAGCTGTCCATGAAGCGCAACAGGATGGCGATGGTCAGCACTGTTTTCATCTTGGGCAACTGGATGAACCGGAACACCGCCCAGTTGGAGGCGCCGTCGATCTTGGCCGCCTGGTAATAGGCGTCGGGGATCGACACCAGGCCGGCATAACTCAGCAGCACCACCAGCGAGGTCCAGTGCCAGACGTCCATGGTGACGATGGTCACCCATGCTGCAACCGGATCCTGCGTCATGTCATAGGAGATGCCCAGCACATGGTTCAGGAAATAGCCCAAGAGGCCAATGTCGGGCAGGGTGAAGATGTTCCACATCGCGCCGACGACGTTCCACGGGATCAGCATCGGCAGCGCCATCAGCACCAAGCAGACCGGCACCCAGAACCCCTTGCGCGGCATCGACAGTGCAATGGCGATGCCCAGCGGCACCTCGATGATCAGGATCAGGAAAGTGAACAGGAACTGGCGGCCAAGCGCCGCGTGGAAGCGGTCAGAGCGCAGGATCTGCTGGAACCAGTCCAGGCCCTGCCAGAAGAACACGTTGTCGCCAAAAGTCTCCTGCACTGAGTAGTTGACCACCGTCATCATCGGAATGAGCGCGTTGAAGGCGACCAGCGCCAGCACTGGCAGGACAAAGAACCAGGCTTTCTGGTTTTCGGTTTTCATCAGGCTGCTCCTTGTTCACCGGTGGCATTGGCCGGGGCGGTGGCAAGCCAGCCGTCCACATAAAGCCGGGTCATGTCCTGGCGGAAGGCCAGATGCACAGCGCTGCCCTTTTGCGGCGCGGCGCCTTCGGTCACGGCGTTGATGCGGCAGCCGCCGGCCTCGCATTCCACCACCGTGTGGCGGCCGATGTCAGAGACCTTGGTGACCGTGGCAGGCAAGCCGTCGCCTGCCAGCGACACGAACTCCGGGCGGATGCCGATCTCGGTCCGGCCGTTTGCGGCGCCCTGTACGGGGCCTTCCAGCGCAATCTGCTGACCGGCAAACACGGCCGCACCGTGCTGCACTTCGCAGGGCAGGATGTTCATCCCGGGCGAGCCGATGAAATGGCCGACAAACGTATGCGCGGGGCGCTCGAACAGCTCCACCGGCGTGCCGATCTGCACCACCTCGCCCAGCTGCATCACCACCACCTGATCGGCGAAGGTCAGCGCCTCGGTCTGGTCGTGGGTGACGTAGATCATCGTCGCCTTCACCCGCTGGTGCAGCTCCTTCAGCTTGGAGCGCAGCTTCCACTTCAGATGCGGGTCGATCACGGTGAGCGGCTCGTCGAACATCACCACGTTGACGTCCTCGCGCACCAGGCCGCGGCCCATCGAGATCTTCTGCTTGTTGTCGGGGCTGAGGCCTGCTGCCTTCTGCTCCAGCATCTCGGTGACTTCGAGCATCTCGGCAATTGCCATCACCCGCTGGTGCACGGTGGCCTCATCCCGGCCGCGGTTGCGCAGCGGGAAAGCCAGGTTATCGTAGACCGTCATGGTGTCGTAGATCACCGGGAACTGGAACACCTGGGCGATGTTACGCTGGTCCGGGGGCAGGGCGGTGACGTCCTTGCCGTCGAACAGGATCTGGCCCTCGGACGGCACCAGCAGGCCCGAAATGATGTTCAAGAGGGTGGATTTGCCGCAGCCTGAGGGACCGAGCAGTGCATAGGCGCCGCCGTCGGTCCAGTCGAGGTCGATTTCCTTCAGCGCGTAATCCGAGTCGGATTTCGGCGTCGAAAGGTAGCTGTGGCGCAGTTTGGAGAGAGTTATTTTAGCCATTGATGCCTCACGCCGCGCGGCTGCCGTCGGGGGCAAAGAAATATGCCTGCGCGGGGTCCATGTAGAAGTCGTGCAGCTCACCCACCTGGTAGGGGTGGACGCCGTGGGCCAGCGAGACCCAGCTGCCGGAGCCCATGTCGAAATGGGCAGAGCTTTCAGAGCCGGAGAGTTCTGTCACCTGCACCTGGCCTGACAGCTGCACATCAGCGCCGTTGCGGGGCTGCGGCAACACATGGTGCGGGCGGATCGCGATGGTATAGGTGCCATCGGCCAGACCGGCTGCGTCGCCAGCCAGCTCCCAGGTGACGCCGGCGCCCAAGCGGGCCATGCTGCCCTGCTTGGTGATCTCGGCGGTGTTGATCGGCGGATCGGAGAACACCCGCGCCGCATCGACATTGCCGGGGTTGCGATAGATCTCTGCGGTGGGGCCGAACTGGGTCACGCGGCCGTCGCGCATTAGCGCGGTCTTGCCGCCCAGAAGCAGCGCCTCTTCCGGTTCCGAGGTCGCATAGACCACCACCGCACCGCGGCCTGCAAACAGTTCGGGCAGCTGGTCGCGCAGCTCCTCGCGCAGTTTGTAGTCGAGGTTGGCCAGCGGCTCATCCAGGAACACCGCGCGGCTTTCCTTGGCGATTGCACGGGCCAGGGCGCAGCGCTGCTGCTGACCGCCGGACAGCTCGTGCGGGCGGCGGTGCAGCATCGGTTTCAGCTGCAGGATTTCCGCAGCCTCTTCGACGCGGCCTTCGATTTCCGACTTCGCCATTCCAGCCACCTTCAGCGGCGAGGCGATATTTTCGAAAACCGTCATATGCGGGTAGTTGATGAAGAACTGATGCACCAGGCTGATGTTGCGCTTCTGAGTGCTGAGACGGCTGACATCCTCGCCATCCATCAGCACCTGGCCGCTGGCCATCGGGTCGAGGCCCGCCATCAGTTTAATGAGTGAGGTCTTTCCGGAGCCGGTGGCGCCGAGGAGGACGTTAAAGTGACCGGGCTCCAGCAGCAGGGAGGTTTCCTTGATGTGCTGAATGGCGCCGACGCGCTTGGTCACACCCTTGAGTTCGAGTGCCATCTTGCTTTGACTTTCTGGCAGGCGGCCTGTTCGCGCGCGGGGCAGGGGCGCGCTCTGATCTTGGGGAAGATGGCCCCGGATGACGGAAGAGGGTCTCCGGGGCCAGGATAGCCCGGCCAGATGATGGGGATCGTTGGCCGGGCCGGGAGGAGGCCTTAGTTGGTTGCCCAGCGGGCCACCAGCTCGTCATAGTTGACGGTCTGGCCCTGCGGCTTCTCGTTTTCCAGCGGGGCTTTGGCGCCGCCATTGGCGTACCACCATTCCGCGTCTTTCTCTTCGTTCAGACGCGGGCCGCAGCCGCCATAGACATTCGCCTGCTCGTCCGCACGCTGCATACGGCCCATGGTGATGTCCATTTCCTCGGCCAGACGGTCCATCGCTTCCTGCGGCGTGAAGGCGCCGGAGTTCACGTCACCGATCTGCTGCCACCAGATCTGGGCCAGCTTCGGATAGTCCGGCACGTTGATGCCGGTCGGCGACCATGCCACACGGTCAGGCGAGCGGTAGAACTCGACCAGGCCGCCCAGCTTGGGTGCGCGCTCGGTGAAGCTCTCGTGGTTCACGGAAGAGTCGCGGATGAAGGTCAGACCAACGTGCGATTTCTTCACGTCCACGGTCTTGGACACCACGAACTGGGCATAGAGCCAGGCCGCCTGGGCACGGTCCAGCGGGGTGGACTTGAGGAAGGTCCAGGAGCCCACGTCCTGATAGCCGACCTTCTGGCCTTCTTCCCAGTAGGGGCCGTGCGGGCTGGGCGCCATCCGCCACAGCGGGTTGCCGTCGCCGTCGACCGTGTTGTTGCCTTCGGACTGCGGCTTCACCATGTCGGCGGTGAAGGCGGTGTACCAGAAGATCTGCTGTGCCACGTTGCCCTGTGCCAGTGCCGGCAGCGACTGGTAGAAGTCATAGGACGCGGCACCCGGAGGCGCGTATTTGCGCAGCCATTCGTCCCACTTGCGGATCGCATAGACCGCTGCCGGGCCGTTGGCGGCGCCGCCGCGGGTCACGCTGGCACCAGCCGGGTTGCAGGAGCCTTCTTCCATGCGGATGCCCCATTCGTCGATCGGCACCCCGTTCGGCTCACCTTTCGAGCCGGCACCGGCCATTGACAGCCACGCATCGGTCATCCGCCAGCCAAGGTCCGGCGCGCGCTTGCCGTAATCCATGTGGCCATAGATCGCGGTGCCGTCGATTTCCTTGACCTGCGTGCTGAAGAACTCGGCGATGTCCTCATACGCGGACCAGTTGACCGGAACGCCCAGGTCATAGCCGTATTTCTCCTTGAACGCGGCCTGCAGGTCTTCGCGGTCGAACCAGTCCTTGCGGAACCAGTAGAGGTTCGCGAACTGCTGGTCGGGCAGCTGGTACAGGTCGCCGTCCGGGCCGGTGGTGAACTGGGTGCCCATGAAGTCATCCAGGTCGAGGCCGGGATTGGTCACGTCCTTGAACTCGCCTGCCATCATGTCGGTCAGGTTGTACGCCAGCTGCAGGCGCGAGTGGGTGCCGATCAGGTCGGAGTCATTGACGTAGCCGTCATAGAGGTTCCGCTTGGTCTGCATCTGGGTCTGCACGGCCTGGACGACCTCGCCCTCACCCAGGATCTGGTGGTTCACCTTGATGCCGGTGATTTCCTCAAACGCTTTGGTCAGCACTTCGGATTCATAGCTATGCGTCGGAATGCCTTCCGACAGCACGTTGATCTCCATGCCTTTGTAAGGTTCCGCGGCCTTGATGAACCACTGCATCTCTGACAGCTGTTCATCCTTGGTCAAAGCCGACGGCTGGAATTCTTCATCAATCCATTTTTTGGCCGCCATTTCGTCGGCATAGCCAATTGATCCCGCAACCACCGCACAAACGGCTGCTGCGGAGAGAAGATACTTACGCATCTCTTCCTCCCTGAAAGTCTCTTGAGGCCAGCTGCGCGTTGCCTGCACCTGACTGGCATAGAGCTTTCATAGGTTGGATTGCATTGTCAAACTAATTTTTTAGTAATGCTTATTGTATTGAATTTATTTGGAAATTGTTTCCTCTGTTGAGCGTCGACGCTATGCCGCAGCGCGGCATCTGCGGTTGTAACGCAACGGCAGTTTCTCTCATGGCGCGACCGGAAAAAACAGTCGCCGCGGATCTGCTTTGCGTCTAAGGAGGGCAGCATGACGCAAGAAAGCACATTCGAGATCTTCCTGACCGCACCGCCGGGACTGGAACAGGCGCTGCTGGCTGAGGCCAAGGAGCTGGGTTTTGCCGCGCCCAAGGCTGTCCCGGGCGGGGTCACGGTGCAGGGCGATTGGCGCGAGGTCTGGCGCGCCAATCTGTGTTTTCGCGGCGCTGCGCGGGTGCTGGCGCGGATCGGCGAATTCCGCGCCTTCCATCTGGCCCAGCTCGACAAACGGTCGCGCAAGTTCCCTTGGGGCGATGTGCTGCGCCCGGATGTGCCGGTGAAGGTGGAGGTATCCACCAACAAGAAATCCAAGATCTACCATGCTGGTGCCGCCACCCAGCGGGTGGAGAAGGCGATTACTGAGACTCTCGGCGCCCCTGTGACGAAGGACGCGGAGCTGACGGTCAAACTCAGGATCGAGGACAACCTCTGCGTCTTCAGCGTCGACACCTCGGGCGAGGGGCTGCACAAGCGTGGCCACAAATCCGCTGTTGGCAAGGCGCCGATGCGGGAAAATCTCGCTTCCCTGTTCCTGCGCGAATGCGGTTTTAACGGTGCTGAGCCGGTGGTCGATCCGATGTGCGGCTCCGGCACCTTCGTGATCGAGGCGGCAGAGATCGCCAAGGGCCTGCTGCCCGGCCGCAGCCGCAACTTTGCCTTTGAGCAGCTGGCAACCTTCGATGCAGACGCCTGGGCAGAGCTGAAGCAGCAGGGCGAGGCGCGGAAAACGGACATCCTGTTCCATGGCACCGACCGCAACGCGGGCGCCGTGGAGATGGCCGCTGCCAACGCGGACCGGGCGGGCGTGGACGATTGCACCCGATTTGCACAGGCCGCGGTCAGCGACCTGCAGCGCCCGGATGGCCCGCCGGGCCTAGTCATCGTCAACCCGCCCTATGGCGCCCGGATCGGCAACAAGAAACTGCTCTATGCCCTTTACGGCGCGTTGGGGCAGGTGCTGACGGAGCGCTTCTCCGGCTGGCGCGTGGGCATTGTCACCTCGGAAACCAGCCTCGCCAAGGCGACCAACCTGCCGTTCCTGCCGTTCGGCGCGCCTGTGGCCCACGGCGGGTTGAAAATCCGTCTCTTCAAGACTGATCCGCTTCCCTGAGGCATCCGCCCCTTTAAGACCTTTCGTGACGTATGGTCCCTGTTCCTGGCCAGTGCTTCGCGCGGCTATCCTGCGGTTTAGAGGAATTGGGGAGGACACATGCAGCAGGCCGAAGATTTCCGCGCCGAAAGCCGCACCCTGGCGGCCATCCTTGAGGAACTGCCGGAGGCGGAGTTCCACCGCGAAACCCAGTTCAAAGGCTGGACCATTGATCACGTGCTGGGGCATCTGCACCTGTTCAACGCTGCGGCAGAGGCCTCGCTGAAAGGGGAGGGTGCCTTTACCTCCTTCATCGCGCCGGTCCTGCAGGACATGCAAGCTGGGCGTACCATCCTCGAATGCCAGTTTCCCTGGCTGGACGGCCTCAGCGGCCGGGCGCTGCTTGCAGCCTGGCAGGAGGGGGCGGAGCGCTGCGCCGATGCATTCGCTGCGGCAGATCCCAAGGCGCGGCTGAAATGGATCGGGCCGGACATGAGTGCGCTCAGCTCTATCACAGCACGGCAGATGGAGACCTGGGCGCACGGGCAGGAGGTGTTCGACCTCTTGGGGCATGAGCGGCAGGAGCAGGACCGCATCCGCAACATTGCGCATCTGGGGGTAGCCACATATGGCTGGAGTTTCCGCAACCGCGGGCTGGACGTGCCGGAGCCAGCGCCCTTTGTCCAGCTGACCGGGCCTTCGGGAGCGCTCTGGGAATGGAATGCCCCGCAGGACGCGAACTATATCAAAGGCTCTGCGGTGGAGTTTGCACAAGTTGTCACTCAAGTGCGCAATATCCAGGATACCCGGCTGCAGGCCGTTGGTGCAGCAGCGGAAAACTGGATGCGCATCGCACAGTGCTTTGCCGGACCGCCGGAAACCCCGCCCGGCAAGGGTGCGCGCTTCAGGACCGGCCGCTGAAGTTTTGGCGCTGCGGGTTCTGGAAGCCCCGAAGTACGCCCATGCCGCAAGCCGGTGCCGCGATCAGTTCGCGGCCCAGGCCCGGGTCAGCCCTTCCAGCGTCATGCGCCGCGGGTCTGCCACGGTGACCGGCAGCCCTTGAGCCTCCAGCGCCGCGGCATAAAGCGGCTGCAGCGGCGCTTCAGCCAGCAGCGCCAGGTTCTGGCCCAGCCAGTAGGGGCGGGCAGCAGCCAGCTCCGCCCCCAATAGGAGCCCCCAGAGCCGTCCCCGCGCTGTGTCCGCCTGCAACTGCCCCAGCGCGGCGTCCGCCTGCAAAGACGCCAGCCGCGCTGCCAGCAGTTCCGGTTTGGCAATGCCGTCGGCTGCCGCCTCAGCAAGCGCTGCCTTGCTGCAGCTGCCTGCGGCTTCCAGCGCCATTGGCTGCGCAACCGCAGCCGCCAGCTGCCCGGTAAGCGCGCTTTGAAAGCTGACTGCTTCTCTGGCACTGACCTGCACCCAATGGGTCACACCGGTGTCCGGCAGGCAGACCACGCCGTCCCAGTCCGGGTTCAGCTGCAAGAAGCCGCTCAGCCGGGCTGCGGCACCCTGTATCAGCCCGCACGGCGCAGACTGGCTCAGCCCTGGCAGGGCATGAACGGTCAGCTCTTCCAGCGGGGCTGCCGTCAAAGGCAGGTCTGCAGGAACGGCGGGCACTGGCTGCGCAGGCACCAGGGTGCTGCCACCCAGCACTACCGGCAGTGCCCCGCCTGCCAGCAACTGCCGTAAACCTGCAGCAATTTTATCCGGGCCGTTGCCGGGCAGGTGCAGCCGCTGTGCCGGGCCTGCAGTGCTGCCGGTCATGGTCCAGGCGGTCAGTGCGGTTCCGTCCAGGTTGGCGGCCAGCCAGCTGGCGCCGCTGCCGGGAGATTGCATCATGGCTACACCCCTTCTGCCATCGCTTTGCTGAGGCTTATGGCTGTGTTTCCGGTTTCCGGCAAGTGTGCGGCCTGCCGGTTCACAGCGAGGAGATGCAGGAATACAGGGACTTTCTGCAATATTCATGCTCCGCACTGTTGCCGTTCAATAGGGCAATTGCGGTATCGATTATTTAACCGCTCTTCCCCATTCCCGGGGAATTGCAATATCCACCGGCAATAGGCTATCAGCAGGCGAGTGCTTTCTGTTGGCCCCGATTTTCAGGCTGCTGTGCAGTTGGAACCGTCTCTGGCAGATGGGTTTACTCCGCTCGGTTCCGAATAAGTTGAGGGTGGCAAGGGACATTTTCCCGCGGCTTCGCGGCCCGGAAAATTCCCGAAAGCAGCGGAACATTGATTCCGGGAAACGTCCGACCTCTTGCGGAAACAATTCCAATCACTCTTCTTCCATTGTTTCCTGATTCTTCCTGTGCAAGGCGCAGTTTGAGGGCGTTTTGCGGGAAAATGAAAATTTTGCGCGCAATTGTCTAAATTTGTCCTAATTAGGGCGGAGTGCTGCAACGCACCGCCGCCAGGGGATTGGGCGGCATTAAAAAAATGGCGCGGGCGCGTGGGGGCGTGCCCGGTTTTGAACCGGAAAATCAGTAGCGGCATTCCGCGGCCATTGGCTTGCGGACTGTCAATGTGAGTTTTGAATGACCGCCGCATTCAGCGGCGGCCCGGCCAGGCGACTGGCTGGATCGAGGGGTGTGGAATGAAAGACATGGTTCCCGGAGGGGCGGGGCTGTCTTTAGTGCACGTTGATGCGGAAGGCGGACGGTCTGCAACGGCCGTTCCCCTGTTCAATTCTATGCATTTGAAGGCAGCAAACATGAATGCCTCGCTGAGCGGCCTTTCACCGGCTCGGCAAGCCGTAAAGGGCGCTGGCGGCGGAGCATACGCCGGCGGCGGTAAACGCGGGCTGGACGTGCTGCTGGTGCTGCTGAGCCTGCCTGTGGTTCTTCCGCTGATCGCTCTTTGCGCTGCTGCGCTGGCGCTGGAGGGCGGCCGCCCCTTCTACACTCAGGCACGGCTGGGCCGCGGCGGTCAGGTGTTCCGCATTCTGAAACTGCGCACGATGGTGCGGGATGCTGACTTGCTGCTGCAGCACTACCTGGACACTGACCCGGCTCTGCGCCGGGAATGGGAGGAAACTCAAAAGCTGAAGAACGATCCGCGGATCACCCGGGTCGGGCGGTTTCTGCGCGCCACCTCGCTGGATGAGCTGCCGCAGCTTTGGAACGTGGCCAAGGGGGACATGAGCCTGGTCGGACCGCGGCCGATGATGCCGGAGCAGCTGCCGTTATATGGCGATGCGCGGGCCTATTTTGCCTTGCGGCCGGGCATTACCGGCGCTTGGCAAGTGTCGGTTCGCAATGAGGGCAGCTTCGCCAGCCGCGCGCAGGCGGATGCCGGCTACAAGCGCGGTTTGTCATTTACCGGGGATCTGTCGCTGATCTGGCGGACCGTCGGTGTCGTGCTGAAAGGCACGGGATATTAAGGCCTGTTTGATCTGTTGTCCGGGCCGTCAGGCGCATGCAGCAGATCAGCCAGCCATTGCAGGGAGCAAGGTTGTGAAGCATTTTGCGTCATCAGAAGCCGTCACCGCCAGCCCGGTGCGCGGCCCGCAGAAGACACAGAAGGACGACGAGGACGTCATGACCGAGCAAGGTTTTAAGCGGTTCCGCCGCCGCGCGCCGGCGGATGCCACACCCTCCGCTGCCGCGGAGGAACGTCCCTTATCTGCCCCCGCCTCATCTGTTGCCGCCCAGTTGCCCGCCACCCTGCCGGAGCCTTGGGACCGGATCCGCCAAGTCCCGTTTGATGCAGAGGCAGACGGGTCGCGTTGCCTGCCTCTGGTTAGCCGCTTCCGCACTGCGCCCGCGTCCAAGTCCTTTGACCTGTTGCGCACTCGGCTGCTGCACACTCTGAAGGCCCGCGGCTGGAAGCGGGTGGCGGTGACGGCCCCTGCCGGGGGCTGCGGCACCACGTTCTCGGCGGTCAACCTGGCGCTTAGCCTGGCAAGAGTGCCGGGCAGCCGGACCGTGCTGCTTGACATGAATTTCCGCCGCCCTGGGGTGGCACAAGCCATGGGGATACCGGTTCAGGCGGAAATGAACGCGTTTTTGTCCGGCGCTGCCCCGATGGAAGAGCACTTGCTGCGCCCGCTGCCGTCGCTGGCGGTTGGCCTGAACAGCGCGGCGGATCAGAACGCCGCCGAAATCCTGCACAGCCGCAGTTGCAGCGCCGCTTTGGACGAACTGATGCTTCGCAGCGGTGCCGATACCGCGCTGTTTGATCTGCCGCCGGTGCTGGAGCATGACGACACTGCCGCCGTCCTGCCGCAGGTGGACGGTGTGCTGCTGGTCTCTGATGGCACCAGCACCACCGCCGCGCAGCTGGCCGCCTGCGAAAAAGTGCTGGCGGGACACACTCAGCTTTTGGGCGTGGTGCTGAACCGGGCGCGCAAATCCGACTGCCCCCTGCACTGAAGACGCAAACGCCATAGTTTCGCCTGTTTGCTATGGTGTAAAACCGGGCGGCGGTCCGTATGAGGCCGGCTGGCATTTGAACACACCGGGCACCCCGGCAGCATGAGAGCAGACAGATGGGGCCGATTTATTCTCTGGGTGATTTTCTGGACATGGTGCAGCGCAGGCTGTTCATGATCGCCTGCGTTTTTGTCCTCGGCTGCCTGGTGTCACTGTGGTTCGCCGCCAGTCAACAGCATGAATATGAAACCGCCGAGGTGCTTCAGATCACTCAGCCGCAGATTGCCGGCGAGCTGGCCAAATCCACCGTCGAAGGCTCCTCTGCCCGCCGTATGCAGCTGATCGAACAGCGTCTGATGGCCCGCGGCACCCTGCTGGAAATCATCGAAAAATATGGCATTTACGCTGACCAGAACGCCTTGACCGATCTGCAAAAGGTCGTGCAGCTGCGGACTTCCGTGCAGATTACGGGCGTTGCAGCCGCTCGCGAAGGTTTTGCCGACGACGGCACTATTTCGGTACTGACCATTACCGCCCGGATGCCCACGGCTGAGCAGGCCCAGCAGGTCGCCAGCGAATTCGGGCGCCGCACCATAGAACTCAGCATCGCCACCCGCATCGACCAGGCCCGCGAAACGCTCAGCTTCTTTGCAGAAAAGGAAGCGGCCCTGGCGGATCAGGTCGCGGCGCTGGAGGATGAGATCGCCGCCTTTCGCAACGCAAATGATGTGACCTTGCCTGGCACAATTGAATTCCGCCGGGCCGAAATCGCCGCGATGAACGAGGGTCTCCTGGAAATCGCCCGCGAGCGGATCGAGATCCGCCGCGCTGCTGATCAGGCCCAGACTACCGAACGCCCTGCAACTGCGCGGCGCATGCAGGAAGAGGCCGAGCAGCAGCTGGCCACGCTGGACGCCCAGGAGGCACTGCTGACCCAGCGCAAGGCCGGGCTTGAGGCGTCATTGCAGACCACCCCGGAGGTGGAGCGCCAGCTGGGCGCCTATGACCGGCGGCTGGCGCAGCTGCAGGGGGAGCTGGCGCAAATGACGGCCCGCCGCAACGAGGCTGAGGTTGGGTTCCGGCTGGAGACCAGCCGTCAGGCAGAACGGCTGACGGTGATTGAGCCGGCACCTCTGCCGGACTACCCGGTGACCGGTGCCCGTAAAACGAAGGCGCTTATGGGCGCGGCGGTCAGTGCGATTCTTGCCCTGCTGGCTGCTTTCTTGCAGGAACTGCGCCATCCGGTGCTGCGCACCGCCGTACAAATGGAGCGGGAGACCGGCCTGGTACCGGTGGTGTCCATCCCTGAAATGGACACGCGCCCGCCGCGCCGCGGGCTGTTCCGGCGCAAGGCGTAGGAAATTTTGTCTGAAATCAGCAACCGTTAGCTGGCCGATGAGTCAGTTTTCCCTGGTTATTGAGATCAGGGTGTTCCCAGCGCCCCCGCCATTGCAGTTACCTCTGCCCAATGCCAATGCAGCGCCGCCCCGCCAGCGGCCAGTGTCAGCAGCGCATAGCCAGTATCATGCAGGGGATCCCAGACGTGATGCCTGCGCGCCAGCCGCACCAGCACCGGGTAAGCCCCCAGCATTGCCAGACCCAGCGCCGTAATGCCGCCAGCCAGCCCGAACCAGGCCACCCCGCCCAGAAACATGACTGTCTGCAGGCAGGCCCGCGCGGCGGAAAAAACAAAGAACCCGCGGCTGTCGCCCGCTGCCAGCGCCGCCTGGTCGTAGGTCATGGTGATCACCGCAGGCGCCAGTGCCAGCGCGATCAGCACCATCATCGGCCCGGCCTGCATGTAACGGTCATCATACAGCAGTTGAACCAGCCAGGGCCCGGCCCAAGCCATCACCAGAAGCAACCCGAGGATACCACCGGTCAGCCCGCTGCGCAGCTGCCGCTGCCGCCGCAGGTTCTCCGGCGCCGCCTGTGCGGGCTTGTCGCGGTACACAGGGATCATCAGCCGCTGGTTCACTGCATGGCCCAGCAGCATCGGAAAACTCGCCAGGAAATAGCCGATGTTGTAGACACCCAGCACTTCCAAGCTGACAAATTTCCCCAGGATCGCCCGGTCCCCTTGCGAGGTCAGAAACCAGAACGCGGTGGACAGGAAAATCCACTTGCCGAAATGGATCAATTCCCGCGCTGCGGCCTTCTCCCAGCGGAAGCGGTTGGCCGCCCCCGGCAGGCCGTAGTGGCACAGCGCCAGCTTGGCTGCGGCCTGAATGACCCCGCCCAGCACCAGCGCGATCACCGATTGCGTAGCCAGCGCCAGCCCGACCATCGCCGCCAGCCCAATCACCTGGCCCGCCAGATCCAGCACCGTGACCCGCCCCGCCAGCAGATGCCGGTGTGCGGTCTCGATCCGGGTCGGGTTGAAGCCGGCAACCGCCAGCCCCGCTCCCGCGATGGGCAAGTAGATCAGCAGCTCCGGCGTGCCATAGAACGTGGCCGCAGGCCAAGCCAGCAGAGCCGTCAGCGCCCACAACCCGAACCCCCGGATCACCTGAATGGTCCAGGCCGTATCAAGAAACGCCGGATCGTCACCCCGTTTGTTCTGGGCAATCGACGGCCCGATACCCACGTCGGAAAACAGCGACAGCCCCACCGTCACCACCGTAACCAGCGCCATCATACCGAAGGCTTCCGGGAACAGGATGCGCGTCAGGATCAGGTTGGAAGCCAGCCGCAAGGCCTGGCTGCCGCCGTATCCGATCATCAGCCAGGAGGCGGAGCGCAGCACCCGCGCCATCATCCCCTGACCGGCAAAAAGCGAAGCAACCCGCTGCATGTCGGCGCATTTCCCCAAAGGTTCAGTGCCGAAGGCTAGGCGGGCCGGGCAGGGGCGTCAATTGTACGGACTGCCTTCGGGCTTATAAGCTGCACAAGCGCGGAAAATACCTCAACAATCCTGCTGCCTGTGCCGCATTCTCCACGCCTCCGGGACAAGCGGCAGCGGGTGCTGGGCAAGCCGCCAAACCGACGCTAACCTGCCGCGGATACATGCACTTGCAGGGAACCCGCTGCGTTGAAAATCGCTTATGTTCTGAACACTTATCCGCAGCCCTCGCACAGCTTCATCCGCCGTGAACTGCATGCGCTGGAACATCAGGGCTTGGAGGTCCTGCGCCTGGCGATGCGCCCTTCCGAAACAACGCTGGCCGATCCGGGCGATCAGGCAGAGGCCGCTCGCACAGAGTATGTGCTGAAGGCTGGCGCGGCCGGTCTTCTGGCCGCCTTGACGCGAGAGGCTTTGGCAGGCCCGCTCCATTTTACAAAGGCGCTGAGGCTGGCTTTCAAACTGGCGCGTGCTTCGGACAAGGGCGTCTTGCGGCATCTGGTCTATCTGGGTGAAGCGGCCCATGTGAAACAGCGCTGTCAGGCAGAAGGCGTGCAGCACATGCACGCCCATTTCGGCACCAATTCCGCGGCGGTGGCGATGCTGGCTCATGTTCTGGGCGGCCCCGGCTACAGTTTCACTGTTCACGGTCCGGAGGAATTCGATGCCCCGCATGCGCTGTCACTGGGCGAAAAGATAAGCCGCGCCGCCTTCACCGTGGCGGTTAGCAGTTTCGGCAAGAGCCAGCTGAGCCGATGGGCGCCTTTTGGCAAATGGGACAGCCTGAAGGTGGTGCATTGCGGCATCGAAGCGAAACACTTCGCGGACCCGGCACCGCTGCCGCAAGGGCCGCTGCGGCTGGCGGCTATCGGGCGGTTTGTGGAACAGAAAGGCCAAATGGTGCTGGTCCGCGCCATGGCGCAGCTGGTGGAGCATATCCCGGATGTGCATCTGGCGCTGATCGGCGATGGTGAAATGCGTCCGGAACTGGAGGCGGCATTTGCCGACCTTGGGCTGCAGCGTAATATCACCCTCACCGGTTGGCTGGCAGAGGACGGCGTGCGGGCGGAACTGGCCCGCGCCCATGCGCTGGTGATGCCCTCCTTTGCCGAAGGCCTGCCGATGGTGGTGATGGAGGCAATGGCCGCCGCCCGCCCGGTAATTGCGACTTATATCGCCGGCACGCCGGAACTGGTGGTGCCGGGGCAGACCGGCTGGCTGGTGCCTGCGGGGGACGAGACTGAACTGGCTCAAGCAGTACTGGATCTGGCGGAAACCCCCGAGGAGCAGCTGGCCGCCATGGGGCAGGCGGGGCGCATTCGGGTGTTGGAGCGCCACGCCAGTGCAATCGAAGCCGCAAAGCTGACCGCGCATTTCCGCGAGGCAATCAAACAATAAACGGCACCTCCCGCCCGCCGCCTGCGCATCTGAAGATGCACCGCTCCCGCTGAGCCTGGCCCAAGGCCGCGAAGGGTGGTCTGGCACAGCCAGCCTTCCTGCGGGCGCGGGAGCGCCCCGGCAAATCAGCGTTTAGCGGCCGCGGGTCCAGCGGGTTCGGGAGGCGAACAGCGGTGTCTTTACGGCCAGGGCAACTGCGCCGTAGGCCAGAAAGCCCAACGGATCCCGCAACAGAAGTTGCAGCGCAGTACCCGCACTGGCCTTCACGGTGTCCTCGTTGCGCGTCAGCTGAGGGAATTTCGCCGCCACTTCCGACACGCCGGCATTCTGCCGCCGCCGCACTTTCACCAAGTTGCGGAACCCCTCGACCATCGGCCAGCTGTAACTTGCCGGAACCTGCACCCGCTCACCGGGCGCAAATTTCAGCCGGGCAAAGATGTCATCGGCAATGATATCCGGCCAGTTCCCCCAGCGCTGCCGTCCGGCCCGGTTCATGGCAAAGATACCGAACCCCGGCACTCCGCTGGAAAAGAACGGCAGCTGCATCCACAGCCGTGCATAGGCCCGTGTCACCGGGCTACGTGCAGAGGAGACTAGGGGGCAGCCGCTGGCATAGCGCGGCGCTTCCAAGTCCAATGCTGCGGCGATTTGAGGAAGCAGGCCGGGCGAAACCAGCACATCGGCATCCAGGTAAATCAGGATATCCCCGCGTGCCGCAGCATCACCCGCATTCAGCGCCCCCAGCTTGCCGCCCTCGGGCAGTTCAAGCACCCGCAAATGCCAGCCCTCCGGCGGCGCGGCAGCACGGGCCAGCGTTGCGGTTTCATCGGTGCAGCCATTGGCCAGCACCAGCACCTCTGCTGTCATTGCACCAGGCAACGGGCCGGATGCAAAGACCGCCTGCAGGCAGCCTTTGATATAGTCTGCCTCGTTATGGGCCGGGATCAGCACAGAAACCCGCAGGCTCATTTTACGGCCTCCAACGCTTCCCAGCGCGGGTTCTGGTCGCTCAATGTCCGCAATGCGCCCCAGCTGCCCCATTTTCCTGGCGCCCCGACATCGGAATAGGCGGTGAACAAGCTGCCGCCAAGCGCCTGCCAGCCCGCCAGCAGCTCCTGATAGAGCGCGCCCATCTCGGGAGTGTAGTTGAAATGGGTGAAGAAGCTGGTCAGCGCCGCATCCTCGACCATCGGGCCGATGCCCACCACATGGCTGCCGCCCTCGTACATGATCAGCTCCAGCCCGTGCTGTTGCGCAACTTCTGCGTGATACGGCAGCACCCGGCCCAGCAGGTCGGTCAGCGTGTCGGCTGCTTCGCCCGAAATCAGCCCGTCGCGCAGCTCAGCGCCGGCCTGGGCGCTTGCGGCATCATACCGGTGCTGTTCCGTGAACTCCTCCGCGGCCACACCGCTCAGCCCGCGCCGGGCGGCAACCGCCTGCGCCTGTTCCCGGCTGCCGGCGATCCAAGCCCGCACCTGCGCGGCGCGTTCCTTCAGCCCCAGCACGCCGCCGAAATAGCCAGTCACCGCATAGGCATCAAAATATGCGGCTGGTGCCCGGCGCCCGGCCTGCTCTGCCTTCCACAGCGGTGCAGCCAGCACCTGCTCCTCCAGCCCCAGCCAGCCGGTCTGAGAAGAGATCACCCGCACCAGCCGCTGGCTGTCTTCGCCGAACACCCCGGTCCAGATTTGCGCCACCTCCGCTGCACGTCCGCCATAGAACTGCATCCACAGCCCGTCGCCGCCCCAGCGCGTCTTTGCCTGCGCATCGGCCCATGCGGCCTGCTGGAACTGCCAGTTCCAGACCTCGTTGGAATATTCGACATAGGCACGCAGGTCCTCGTCCAGCCCGCGCTCCACCTGCTGCGCGAACTGCCGGACATAAGTGTCATCTGCCATATGCGGCATGCTGAACCAGGGATCGGCGCCCAGCGTATTAGCCAGTTCCAGCATCACTTCCACCGGCACCCCTTTCTGCGCCCAGGTGTAATCCGAGCGCAAAGGCCGGTCCTCCCATCCCGTTTGCTGTGAGTCATTGGTGGCCATCCAGTCCATGAACCGAAGCACGGCAAATCCGTCCAGATGGCCCAGCCACAGCGGGTTGAACAGGGCGCCGCTATCGTAGGCGTCCAGATGCTCTTCCTTCACCACGGTAATATTGCGCACATAGCCGCCGTCGCGGCCCATCCGCTGGATGCGGATCTCCACTGGGCCGGGGCCGGGAGTAAAGTCGAACCGCACCTCACCCTTGCCATAGCGGACGTTCTTTGCCCGCCCCAAAACCTCGACGATGCCTTCCCCCTCGAACCGCAGCACATAGCGGCCGGCCAGCGACACCGCTTCCTCTGGCATATCTGTCAGGATCACCGTCCCGATAGAGCTCAGCTCCGGCGGGATTGCGGTGGGCCAGCCCGCCGGATCAAGATAGCCCGCCGCCAGCAGATCACCATGGTCCGCGCCGCCCCAGCGCCTGGGCAGATGGCCGATCCAGGGCCGCGCGGTCTTGAAATGATCCAGAAAGGGGGCCTGGGTGCTCCAGTCCGCGATGCCCGCGAGGTTGATGGCAATGGGCTGACGGGAGGCTGTTCTTGTCGGCTGCGCCGCATCTTCCAGCACCGCGGCATTGAGCACGGGTTCAGGCGGGTCCTGCGGCAGCGGCGCGGGATCTGCGGGCAAAGCCGCAGTGCGCACACCGTCCCCCTGGGCGGCGGCCCAGGCGATCTGCTGCAGCCGTGCCGCCAGTTCGGGTGAGGGGGCACGGTAGGGCTTGCCCCAGCGGTCCTTCAGCTGATGCGGCAGCCCCGCGGGATCTTCCCCGGTCAGCACCGCATATTGCAGCAGTGCCATAAAATAAAAACCGGTGGCATTGGGGTGGATGTCATCGGCAAAGACGTCGCGGATGCTAGAGAGCCCCGGCATCGTGCCGGCCCGGATCGCATCATCCAGCCGCGCCATTGCCTGGCCCGCAGACAGCAGTTTCACATGGCCACCGGTGATTGTGCTCACCTCGTCGGCCACCGCCTGCCAGCGCGGCAGGTCCTGGTCCAGCCGCACCCGCCACGGTACATCCGCCCCATCGTCAAAAGGCACATCGGCACCGGTGCCGCTGTCCAGGCTGTGCCAGGTTTCCTGCAGGTAGAATTGCACCTCCGGATTGGCCGTGCGCGCCAGCTCATAAAACTGCGTGACCGCCTGTTCCGTGCCGCTCCATTTCAGGTGATTGGCCAGCGGGATCGCCTCGGTCACGATCACCGCATCCGCGGGTGCCTTCAGCCTTTCACGTGAATCAACACCCTCGGCGCTGCCGCTGTGCTGCCAGTTATAGCTAAGCGGCGCGCCATTGATGATCTGCGCTTCCACCCGGGCTTCTGCCTGCGTGTCCAGCAGCTGCTCCAGCATCTGCGGATTGTCCGGCCCGAACAGCGAATGGCCGATCATCACAACCGAGGTGATCAGCGCCTCCAGCTTCATTCTGGCGCTCCCGCGGCAGCAATCCCTGTGCGGGGCAGGGCGCGCACGGTGTCCCAGACGATAGCCTGCACCTTGGCGGCCGCCTCAGGGCGGAATACCTGCGCCGGGGAACCGTCCGCTCGGGTCAGCTGGTGCGGCAGACCTTCCGGTGAACGCTGATACAGAACCGCATAATGGGTCAGGGCGATCACATATGCCCCCAGATCATTGATGTGAATGGTGTCCAGGTCTCCCTCGGGTGTGCGGGCAAACAGCGATTCACGTGAAGCCAGCCCCGGGATTTCCCCGGCCTCCGCCGCTCGTGCCACTGCGGCCAGCACCTGCCCGCCGGGGATCAGATAGACCGGCTGCTGCGGAGTGCGGCGGCTGTCGGCACCCAGCAGTTGCCGCGTCCACAGAGCTTCCAGATCTCCCTCAATCCGCTCCAGCCAGCCATCCGGGTCATCCAGCCGGTGCCAGGTTTCATACAAGTAGAGACGCGTCTCCGGCGAGGCCCCGCGCGCCAGATCAGCCCATTTCCCCAGATACTTGGCAGCGTCGAAATACTTTAGCGCATCGCGCAGCTCGACCATCTCGGTCAGCACCACGGCGTCGTAATTACCGGACCCAATTGCCTCTTTCGCATCGCGGTAGGCTGGCGCCTTGTTGGCAGTCTCAAAATCAAGGATCGCCTCGTCCGGCTCCCAATGCCCCCTCAGCGAGGTGCCCGATCCCAGCTGGCTGTTGTATCCGTGGCCCTCCGGTGCCAGCTGCGCCAGCATATGCGGCATGTCCGGCCCGACCAGCGAATGGCCGAGGTGAAACACCTTAAGCGGCCCCTGCGGCGGGTCCAGCGGCGGCGGCACCGGCACCGGCCGGCTTCGGGTGACAAACGCCATCAGCCCCAGCGTGGCCGCGGCAGCGCCTGCGGCCAGAAGCCCGCGCCGCCCCATCATCCGCGCCCCCGGATTTCTGCCGTGGTCATGATCAGGCCCGCACCAATGGCAAACCGCCCGCCCACCGCCTCACCGCGCTTGAAAGGTGGCCGGTCGGCAGTGAAAAACGCCTGAAATGCGCTTGCACCCAGATCAAACTCCAGCTCCATCCCGTCAAAGCCGTAAAATGCCCGGCTCAAGCCGTACTGCGCCTTATAGGCCGCCTCCTTGGCGGAAAAGATCACCTTGGCCATCTGCCCCGGATTGTCCTGCCGCTTCAGCCAGGCCTGCTCCCGGTCAGAGCAGATGGCGGGCAGCAGCTCATCCTTCAGCGGCACGTCTTCCTCCACATCAATGCCCAGCCCTTGCACCTCGCCGGCCCGCGCCAGAACCGCCATGGCGCAGCTCCTGGTGTGGGTGATGGAGCCGACCAGCCCCAAGGGCCAGACCGGCGCCCGGTCGCTGCCGACCTGTACTGGGGCAGGGGGCACGTCCAGCTGCCGCATCGCCTGATGCACAGCGGACCGTCCTGCGGCAAACTCGTTGCGCCGTTTCTCCACCGCGTTGGGCGACAGCCCTGCAGCTTCCTCCGCCAGCGGCGCGGGCGGCGTGCCCAGCGGGTCCGCCCCGGCCAATGCCACATCGGCGGCAAAAAGCGGCCGGACCAGGGCCAGCCGCTCTGCCAGTTTGCTGTTGCTGTCCGTCATCCGGTCCTTGCCCTGCGGTTTGCCCGCATCGCCCGCCGTTTCGACATGGTGTCTGCACGGTCAGGCCCCCTTGCGGTGTCCTGAGGCTGTTGTTCCGTATTTGCCGGGGTGCCTGCAAGCCCTTCGAGATGGGCGGCCAGCCCGGCCAGAGTCGGAAAGCGGAAAATGTCGGTGATTGACAGTTTCGCGGTGCCCAGTTCCTCGCGCAATTCCCTGTGCGCCTGCACCGCCAGCAGGGAATGGCCGCCCAGGGCAAAGAAATTGTCCTGCGCCCCGATGCCGCTGACCCCCAGAATGCGGCTCCAGACCGTGGCGATACGGGCCTGCGCGCCTGCGTCCAGCGCAACTGCCGGGGCGGCATTGGCCTGCGCGGGCTGCGGGTCCGGCAGCGCCTTGCGGTCGATTTTCTTGTTCGGTGTCAGCGGGAAGGCGTCCAGGGTGACGATATGCGCCGGCACCATGACCTCAGCCAGCCGCGCCGCCAGCGCCTGTTTCAGGGCCTCTCCGGACACAGGTGCGGAGGCGGTGATATAGGCAACCAGCTGCTCTGCGCCAGCTTCGCCAAGCGGCACCACAACGGCGCCCGTCACACCGGCTTGCGCCACCAGTGCGGCCTCGATCTCGCCCAGCTCGATCCGCTGGCCGCGGATTTTCACCTGGTGATCGGTGCGGCCCAGGAAGGCGAGACTGCCCGCGCTGCTCCAGCGCACCAGATCGCCGGTGCGGTAAAGGGGTGTTGCAGCGAACGGTGCCTTTACGAAGCGTTCAGAGGTCAGCTCCTCCCGCTGCCAATAGCCCGCCGTGACACCCGCGCCGCCAATATACAATTCGCCTGGAGTCCCCGCGGGGACAGGCGCCTGTTTTTCATCCAGCACATAGACCTGCGTATTGGCAATTGGCGTGCCAATGCCGGCTGTCCCCGCAGGGACGGCGCTGATTTTCTCCACCGTCGACCAGATCGTCGTCTCGGTCGGCCCGTACATGTTGTGCAGCTCCGCGTTTGTGGTGTCCTGCAAGGCCTGCACCAGATCCCCCGGCAGCGCCTCGCCGCCCACCAGCAGATGCTGCAGCTGGCCCAGGCAGGCGCTGGCATCCCCGTCCGCGGCAATCATCCGCGCCATCGAGGGCGTGCATTGCATGTGGCTGACGCCATGGCGCACAATCTGCGCCGCCAGCGAGAAGTCATCCGCCGCCAGTTCCTGCGGCGCGTTCGACAGGCGCAGAACCTCTGCCAGCGGTTTCAGCCCCTCCAGCACCACATCCGGCGCGATGCCATAGTCGATCAGGCAGGCGATTTCATCGACGCCGATGCGCTTCAGCTGCTCCACCCGCTGGCAGGCGTCCTGAATGGTGCCAAACAACCCGGAGTCCTCGAAGTAACGCTCAAAGGCAAAGTCGAGGATGGCTTCCAACTCTTCCTCCGACAGTGAGCCCAGGTCCATTTCAAACGGGCTCTTCACGCCTTCGGGTTTCTTGAAGGCGGGGAAGGCCCAGGCGTATTGCTTGATCAGCCCGGCGGCAGAGCGCAGGTAGTCCTTCATCGGTTCCCGCGCCACCTTGCGGGCTTCTTCGCGGGTCTGCGCCAGGTAGCTGTGCAGCATCAGCGTGACTTTGAAATCCGCGGGGTCATGGCCGGCCTCGCGCAGGGCATCGTGGTAGATGCGGATCTTGCCCGCGACCTCTTCAATGCTCTGCCCCAGCAGGTGGGTCAGCACATTTGCCCCGATCGCACCCGCCTCGCGCCAGGTCTCCGGGTTGCCCGCGGTGGTGACCCACACCGGCAGCTCCTTGGACACCGGGCGGGGCTGGGTGAGGACGCTGTGCTCCCCGCCGTCCCTGCGGGGAAAACCCACCTCCTCGCCGCGCCACAGCTTGCGCACGGTCTCAATGGTTTCAAACAGCGCGGGCTTGTTGGCGGGCGGGGTATTTTCGGGCCGCAGGATGAAGTCATCCGGCTGCCAGCCGGAGGCAAAGCCGATGCCGGCGCGCCCCGCGGTCAGGTTGTCAATTACTGCCCACTCCTCGGCAATCCGCGCCGGATGGTGCAGCGGCGCCACGCAGGAGCCGGAGCGCACCCCGATGTTTTGCGTCACCGCGGCGACAGCGGCGCCGGTGACGGACGGGTTCGGGTAAGGCCCGCCAAAGGCATGAAAGTGGCGTTCCGGCGTCCAGACCGCGTTGAAGCCGTGCTGGTCAGCGAATTTGGCGCCTTCCAGCAGCAGGTGGTATTTCTGCGGCCCCGGCCCGTCGTCATTGCCCCAGTAGAACAGGTTGAAATCCATCTTCCGGTCGCTGAGCGCCACCGGCCCCTTGGACAGCTCCAGTCTGCTTTCATCGCTGGACAAAACCAGCTTGAACCCGCGCGAGAGGGTCCAGAACAGCTCCAGCACCGAGATGTCGAAGCTGAGGCTGGTCACTGCCAGCCAGGCATCGCCGGGCTGGTGCGGGATGCGCTGATCCATGCCGATAAAGAAGTTCGCGACATTGTCGTGAGTGACCATCACCCCCTTGGGCAGGCCGGTGGAGCCGGAGGTATAGATCAGATAAGCCAGATCGCTGCCGGTGGCACCGCCATCAATGTTTTCACCTTCTGTCCCCGCAGGGACGTCCTCTATTTTCAGCACCTGCGCGTCTGAGGCCGGCAGGCTGGCGGCCAGTGCGGCTTGGGTCACGATCACCTGCGCCTGGCTGTCGGTGATGTAATGCGCGATGCGGTCGGCCGGGTAGGCGGGATCCAGCGGCACATAGGCGCCGCCGGCCTTCATCACCCCAAGCGCTGCAAACACCAGATCCGGCGCGCGGCGGATGTGGATGCCGACATGCACGCCCGGTTTTACGTTCATTTCACGCAAGCGCCCCGCTACTGCATTGGCGCGGGCGTTGACCTCAGCGTAAGTGAAGCTCTGGTCCTCGAACACCAGCGCGGTGGCCTTCGGGGTCTTTGCGGCCTGGGCCTCAAACGCGGCGTGGATGGTCAGGTCCGCAGGGTAGTCCGTGGCGGTCTGGTTCCAGTCCTCCAGCAGCAGTTTGCGCTCGGCTTCGGGCAGGATTGGCAGCTCTGCCACGTTGCAGCTGCCGTCTTCTGCGATGGCAGTCAGCACCAGCTCCAGCCGCGCGGCGAGCAGGGCTGCGGCGTCTGGTGTCAGAGCGGCTGCGTCGCAGTGCAGCACCATGGTGCCATTGGTCAGGGAGGCTGTAGCAGCGCAACCCTCAATCGCTGCATCGGACCCCAGCAAAAGACCGAAACCGGGCATAGCCTGCGCCGAAATCTCCGGCGCGCGGGCCACAATGTCTTCGGCAAAGCCGCCGGTTTTGCGGGCCTTGGCAATCTCTTGCGCGCTGCGTTCAACGAGGTATGCAACGCGGTCCTGCCGACGCGCCTGCAACGGCACCCAGCCGGAGATCAGGCCGGGCAGGCCCTCCATCCCCTCTACCGCCAGCGCCACATCGCCGGTTTCCGCGCCGCTGCTGAGCAGGGCAAAGGCGAGGGCAGCAGCTGCGGCCTGTTCCTCGCTGAGACCGGCGGGCAGGGCGATGTCCAAGCGGTTGAAACCGCTGCCGCCAGTATCCGATGTCAGCGGGACCTGCACCGGCTGCATCGCGGCGAGCCGCTGGCGCCAGTGGCTTTCACCACCCTGGACCGCAGCGAGACGGGCGGTGAGTGCCTCGGCCTCTGCTGCGGTCAGGGAGGGAACCTCGTCTCCGGCTGCGGCCAGTTTTGAAACGTCCAGAGGCTGGCCCGCGAATGTGGTCAGGCGGGACAGTGTAAGGGCACCGCTGCCGGTTGCGATTTTTACGCTGGCCTTACTGACCTCCAGGACGGTGCCCGGCGCGCCGTTGCCCTTCGCAACTTCTGCAGTGCCAGCCAGCACCACGGTGCCGCCGATGCGCAGTTTGGCGGCGCACATCGGGTTCCAGTAGCCGCCGGTGTCCAGCGCCCGCACCAGCCGCGCCAGTTCCGCCGCGGGGCGGGTGAATTCCAGCATCCCGCCTGCCGCCGGGCGGTCCGACTTCCTGAACAGGCGGCGCTGGCTCAGGTCCTGTTTCTGACGTTTCAGATCACCGGTTTCCAGCTGGGTAACTACCTCTCCAAAGCTGTCCATTGCGGCGGCATAGCATTTGGAATTGAGGCTGAAGGCGGTCTCATCCTCGGCCACATCGAACAGCCGCTGGGCCAGAATGTCGCCCTCATCCACGCCGCCCTCGATCAGGTGCCAGGTGATGCCGTGCAGCGCCTCGCCGTTGATCAGCGCCCAGTTCGGGGTGTTGAGGCCCGCGTAGTGGGGCAGCGGCCCGTCGTGAAAGTTGACCGCGCCCTTGGCCGCCTGCGCCAGCACCGCATCCGGGATCACCGTCAGGTTGGCAATCGACAGCAGCCAGTCAAAGCCGCCGCTGAGGTCTGCAGGAGTGTCCAGCAGTTCCAAGCCCTTGCCTGCGGCCCAGGTGCGAATGTCCGCATCCTGGGACACCACCGCCCGGATCAGGTGGCCGCGCGCCAGCAGCGCATCGGCGCAGCCGATCAGAAGGGATTCATTGCCGATCAGGGCACAGGTGAATGCGGTCATTTCTGCTCCTTTGCAAGCGGAGAAGGGAGGCGCGTTTCCGTAAGTGTTGTGCGGCGCGGCGCAAACAGCGCGCGCAGGCTGTGCAGGCAGAGATCGCGCAGGAAATACGGCGGATCAGCCTGCGGCTTGTTCTGGATCAGGCGGCGCAGGCCATAGATCAGGCTGCCGCTGATGCGGGCCAATGTGGCTGCGGCGGCATAGGCGCGGCCATGGTTCTTGACGAAGTAGTGCAGACGCGAGTCAAACCAGTAGCCGGGCGTGCGCTGCCAGCCCTTCATGCCGGTGGAGGCGGAGCCGATATGCGCCACCTCGCTGGCCGGCACATAGTGGGTGCGCCAGCCCGCGCGGGCGGCGCGGCGGCAGAGGTCGGTTTCCTCGAAGTAGAGAAAGAAGGTCTCGTCAAAGCCGCCAACGGCCTCGACCGCCTCCCGGCGAATCATCAGGCTGGCTCCGGCGGTCCAGTCGACCTGCACCTCTGCCTGCGGCATCTCCATGGCGACCACCCAGGGTTTCAGCAGCCGGGTGAAGATGCCGGTGCGCACGCTGGCCTCAAACTCCCCCGCAATGGAGGGGAAGCGGAAGGCGGTGCGGTGCGGGGTCCCGTCGGTGCCGCGCACATAGGAGCCCGCCAGCCCGGCGCCCGGATGCTGCAGCAGGAAGTTGCGCAGGGTGCGGATGGTGCTGCCTTGCACAAAAGCGTCCGAATTCAGGAGATAGTAGAACTCCGGCGCACTGCCGTCCGCCAAACCGGTGCTGAGGCCGATGTTCATGCCGGCCCCAAAGCCGCCGTTCACCGGCGAGGCGATCACCCGGACCCGGTTGCTGTCCAGCCAGCCGTGGGTTTCTGCCGCTGCCCGGATATGCTCATAGGAGCCGTCGCCGGAGCCATTGTCGATGATCAGCAGCTCGCCCGGCAAATCCTCCAGCTCCTGCAGCGCCGCCTCGGCGGATTGCAGGGTCATTTCCGGAGTGCGGAAATTCAACAGGATGATGAGGATACGCTGCTGGGCCATGGTAGTCACTCCGCCGCCCGGACCGTGCGCGGCGGGGCGGAGGCCGCTGCCCGGTCCGCTGCGTCGAGCCGCGCCTTGACGCCTGCCGCCAGCACGCTGACGTTCGGCACCAGCACCATGCTGTCATGGTCGCCCGGCACCTCTTCGACCTCAACGGCGGGCGCCATGCGGGTCCAGTCGTTGTCGGCAAACACGTATTCGCGCTCGCTGCTGACCCAATTGCCGTTTGATACCTGCCATTTGCGGTCGAGCGGCGGGCGGAACAGGGTCAGCGGGCCGTGCCATGGCTGCAGGCCGTAGGTTTCGACCGCGGCGCGGAAGGCCAGTTCGATCTTGCGGTTGTTGAACTCCGGCTGGGCGCCGGTTTCGGCTGGTTTGGCGCGGCGCTTTTCGAACTCCCAGGCAATGCGGTTCCTGGCCCATTCGCCAAGGTAGCCTATCCCCTTGCTGCGCAGCTCGGCCAGCTTGATCAGCGCCTTGTCCTGCCGGTTCAGGACCGGGCGCACCGGCAGCGGCGTATCCAGCAGGATCAGCGCGGCGGTGTCCTGGCCCTGACTCTTCAGCTGCTGCGCCATCTCATAGGCAGTGATGCCGCCGCCGGAGAAGCCGCCGAGCAGATAGGGGCCCTCAGGCTGGATCTGGCGGATCTCATCCAGGCAGCTGCGGGCGGCATCCTCGATCCTGTCGTGCGGCGCATCATTGCCCACCAGCCCCTTGGCCTGCAGGCCGTAGACCGGGCGGTCCTTGCCCACCAGCAGCGCCAGATGACGCAGGTTCAGCACGTTGCCGAACATTCCCGCGACCAGGAAGAAGGGCCGCCGCCCGGTGCCATCGCCCGGATGCAACTGCACCAGATGGGTGAATTTCGGTTTCTCTTCCGCCGCTTGCGGTTCGCTGCCCGGTTCCTCGGCAACACCGCCGCCAGTGCGTTCGATGATCCGCTCTGCCAGGGCGGCGACGCTGGGCGCCTCAAACAGCACCGACAGCGGGAATTCCACGCCAAAGGCGCGTTTGACCTGTGCGAACAGCCGGACCGCAATCAGGGAATGGCCGCCGAGGTCAAAGAAGCTGTCCTCGATCCCGACCTGGCTGACGCCCAGAAGCGAGGCAAACAGCTTGGCCAGCTGCTCCTCCACCGGGTTGCGCGGTGCCACGTAATCGGTGTCGAGCTGCGGGCGGTCGAATGTCTGGGCCTCGGTCTCGGCCGGTGTGCTCTGGTCTGCCTGGGCAATCAGCGCGGGCAGGTCCAGCGAAGAAACCACCACCTGCGGCAGGCCAGAGGCCACGGCGCGGGCAAGGGCCTCGCCGCCGTCCTCTGCCTTGATGCCATTGGAGATGTTCAGCTGCAGACGGCGTTCCTCAGGCGATAGCGGCTGCGGGCTGCTGGCGGGTTCCAGCCCCAGCTGGGCGGCGGTGGCATCTGCTTCACCCTGCTCCGCTGCCGCATCAAACCCGCCCGCCAGGCGTTGCATCCGGAAACCCTCGATTTCGACCAGCACAGTGCCGTCCGGGCCGGTCAGAGTCACATCGAAGGCCGCTGAGCCGCCGCCGGAGCCCTCGGAGAGGCGAACATGGCTGAAGACCTGCGGTGTCAGCGGCGCAAAGACCCGGATGGTCCCGTAGGACACCGGCACCCACAGCGCGGTGCCTTCATATCCGGGGATCAGGTTCATGGCCCAGCCGGTTGCCAGATCCATCAGGCCCGGGTGCAGCAGGCAGCCGTCAGCCGCCGCCGCATCCGGCAGCGACAGGGCGGCAATGCCTTCGCCGTCCCCCAGTGCGGCGCGGTCCAGAACATGCCAGCGCGGCCCGAAGTTCAGATGCGCCTCCTGCGGGGATCGCAGGCGCCCGCGCACAGGCGCCTGCTCCTCCGGGCATCGGGTGAAAATCGTCTGGAGGGGGAGGGGGGCGGGGCGTTCTGCCGCCGCCGCTAAGGCCAGCAAAGCCTGACAATTCAGACGGTAACCATTTGTAAATCTCGAGTAAACAAACAGTTCATAACC
>NZ_JWLH01000020.1:0-63385 GCF_000813925.1 Leisingera sp. ANG-S5
GTGAGGCTGGGCTTGCGCCGGGGGCGCGGGGCGGGGGCGAGCTGCATGGGGCTACTCAGCCGCCAGCGGCAGCGGATCGGGCGGGGCGGCAACGAAGATGCGGGTGGCGCTGTCCTCAATGTCGCGGCGGATGCGGGAGATCACGGCCTCAAACCAAGTGAGCGCGGCGGAGGCGGGGATCGCCACAGCCATGCCGGCGGCGGTGGTCAGCAGCGCCTCCCAGATGCCGCCGGCCAGCAGGGCGGGGTCGGCCTTTGAGCCTGCGGCCTGCAGCGCCTGGAAGGCGGCGATCATGCCCAGAACAGTGCCGAGGAGGCCCAGCAGGGGGGCGATGGTGGCAATGAGTTCGAGCGCGCCGAGGCCGGTGGCGGCACTGGCCAGATGCAGTTTGGCGACGCGGGCGGTTTCCTCGCGGGCGCGGTCCTCCGGCAGGCTGGCGGTGGCGTTGAGCGCGGCGACGACCACGCGGGAGCGGATGCCGCGCCGCCCTGCGGTGATGTCCAGCGCTTCGGCGCGGTTGCCGAACTCAAAAGCGGTGACAGCGCGGGCGGCCTTGCCGCGGGACCAGGCACCGATCAGGGCCAGCCGCCAGATCTTCCACAGGATCAGCGCCAGGGTGATGACAGACAGGGCAGCGATGGCCCAGATCGAGGGGCCGCCGTCGCGCAGGAAGTTCAGCGCTTTGGCAGAGGCATCGCCCGCCATCTGCGCCAGTTCGGGCTGGGCGGCGGGCGATTCAGCCGCGGGCTGCGGGGCAGGGGAGGCTGCAGGGTCCGCGACGGGGGTATCTGCGTCTGACGGAAGGGTTGGGGCCGGGGCAACCGCGGCTGTCGGCTCTGGCGCTGTTCCGGCGGCGGCGGGCGTGTCTGCGGTGATGGCAGGGACCGGGGCTGCCGGGCTTTCCTGCGCTGTGGCAAAGGGGGCCATGAGCAGAAGGGCAGCCGCGGCTGCGGGCAAACGAAGGGTCATGGACCGGTCTCCAGCCAGAGGCGCCGCAGGGGCGGCGTCAGATTGTCGGGATGGCTGGGCGGCCCCTGAGGGAGCGGGGAATGCCTTGCTGCAAGCGTCTCAGGGGGAAACGCGGGGTCACGGGTAGGAAAACCAACCCGTTTTGTCAAGATTATCGGGTCAGGCGGCGTCTGACTGCCAGGTCATGGCCACAAATTCCTCGCGGAAGGCGAAGCGGATGAGGTGGCGGTCGATGATGTCGCGCGCCTCGGCCAGGTCAGCTACATCCGGCGCAGTGACTTCGGCAGTCAGGGTGTTTTCTGTGGCCTGCAGGGTGGCCGGGCCCATTCCCAGCGCGATGGTGCCGCGGGTGTCATTGTGGTCCACGGGCACCTTATGCGCAAAATGTTTGCACAGCTGCTGCAGGTATTTGGAGGCGTTCGGGGTCTCAAAATGGCCCTGATCGGTGAGCATGTTGTAATCCTTAGTGTTTTACTCAGATTGCGGCACAATAACGCGCTGCAAGCCTGCTGCAAGCGGAAAACTGGCGCGCATTTTGCCGCCGGGGCGTGAATTTCGCTGCTGACAAGCGGGGCCTGGATGCGTAGAAGGGCCAGGCTGCGGTGCAGGCAGGATCCGCGCCCTTGCCCTTGTTAGACTCTGTTTTAAGGGCTTCGGGCGGGCGGATACGGCGACCCACATCTCAAGCGGTTCCACGAAAATCCTTGAGAGGCCTCCACAATGTTCCGGGCTTTTGAAAATCTTGTCGATCCCTTTGCGCCGGCCCATCAGGCGCCGCCGCGGGCCAATTTAAGGGCCTATTTGGCGCAGCAGCTGGGGCCCTACCGAAAATGGCTGCCGCTGATGTTTGCCACCGGCGTTTTGACCGCGCTGATGGAGAGCGGGCTGATCTTCTATTCCGGCCGGTTGGTCGATCTGATGGCGGAGACCGGCGCGGGCGCGTTCTGGGACGCGCATGGCACCGAGATGCTGCTGGCGCTGTTCTGTGTGCTGGTTGTGCGGCCGTCGCTGGTGGGGCTCAATCACCTCTTGCTGGAGCAGACGCTGTCATCGAACCTGCAGGAGCAGGTGCGCTGGCAGGCGCACCGGCATCTCTTGGGGCAGTCGGCGGGGTTCTTTCAGAACGATTTTGCCGGGCGGCTGAGCAACCGGGTGATGCAGATGGGGCCTGCGGTGCAGGACAGCGTGCATATGCTGTTCGAGGCGGTGCTGTTTGCCGTCACCTATATGATCGGCGCGGTGGTGGTGCTGTCGCAGATCGACTGGCGGCTGGCAGTGCCTTTGGTGGCCTGGGTCGGGCTTTATGGGCTGTATGTGCGGCACACCGCGCTGAATGTGGCGGCGACAGCTGAGAAGTGGTCCGATGCGCGCTCTGCCGCGACCGGGCGGATTGTCGATGCCTATGGCAATATCGAGACGGTGAAGCTGTTTGCCCGCGACGGGCAGGAGCAGGCCTATGCCTTGTCGGCGCTGCGGCGGCTGCGGACGCGCTATCAGCGGTTCCTGCGGATGATGACGCGGCTGGCGTTTGGCAGCATTGCCATCAACGGCGTGCTGATCCTGATCGTGGTGGCGCCTGCCATCTGGCTGTGGATGCGCGGGTCTGTCAGCGTTGGCGAGGTGGCGGCGGTTTCAGCCCTGACGATCCGCCTGAACGGCATGAGCGGTTGGATCCTGTGGGTGACGATCCGGCTGTTTGAGAACATGGGGGTGATCCGCGAGGGGCTGCGGTCTTTGTCGGCCGCGCATGAGGTGACGGATGCGCCGGGGGCAAAGCCCTTGAAAGTGGCCCATGCCGAGGTGCGGATCGAGGGGCTGCGGCACCATTACGGCAACACGGCAGGCGGGGTGAACGGCATTGATCTGCATATCCCGGCAGGCCAGCGGGTTGGCATCGCCGGGCCGTCGGGGGCGGGGAAATCGACCCTGATCAACCTGCTGCTGCGGTTCCGCGACCCGGAAGGCGGGCGCATCCTGATCGACGGGCAGGACATCCGCGGCGTGACGCAGGAGAGCCTGCGCAGCCGGATCGGGGTGGTGACGCAGAACACCTCGCTCATTCACCGCTCGGTGCGGGCCAATATCATGTACGGCAACCCTGGTGCCACGGAGGCAGAGATGGTTGCTGCCGCCAAGCGGGCGGAGGCGCATGAGTTCATCATGGGCCTGCGCGACCACGCGGGGCGGACCGGCTATGACGCCCATGTGGGGGAACGCGGCGTGGCGCTGTCGGGCGGCCAGCGGCAGCGGATCGCGATTGCGCGGGTGGTTCTGAAGAACGCGCCGGTCCTGATCCTGGATGAGGCGACCTCGGCGCTCGACAGTGCGGTGGAGGCAGCGATCCAGAAGACTTTGCTGGACGTGATGCAGGGCAAGACGGTGATTGCGATTGCCCACCGGCTGTCGACGATTGCGCAGATGGACCGGATCGTGGTGCTGCAGGAGGGGAAGATTGCCGAGGACGGCAGCCACACCGAACTGCTGGCGCGGCAGGGAGTCTATGCCGGGCTGTGGCAGCGTCAGGCGGGCACGGCGGAGCGGGTGGCGGAGATGGTGTGATACTGAGGCGGGAGGCCTAAACGCCCGCCATCAGCACATCCACCGCACGGGTGATCAGGTCGCCCTGATCCGCAACAGAGCCGGTGCGGCGCAGGCTGGCGCGGCGCACCGCTGCGATCAGCCGGGTTGCCAGGATCAGGCGCTGGGTGTTGTGCGTGATTTCCGGGTTCAGGTGCGTCACGGCCGGGTAGTTTGGCAGCAACGGGATGACAACGACGGACGGGTCGGGCGGCAGCAGATCGCTTTCGATCACGACCATGGAGATACCGTTGTATTCCGCGACGTCGAAGCGGGTCAGTCCTTCCACGAGGTTGCCCCTGGCGCAGTCATGATGTCAGCCAGCGGGTGGCCGTGCTGTTCGTGCCAGTCGGATTGCGCGGCAAAGGCATCGGCGTTTTCCTTCAGCCACTGCTTACGCCGTGCCTCGGCAACGGCCTGCATCAGCGCGGTCTCTGCCACTGCGGAGACGTTGATGCCGAGAGCCTTGGCGCGGTCCAGCGCCTGCGCATCCAGGGTCAGGGAGGTCTTGCGTTTGGCGGTGGCGGTCATGGGGATATGCTCCGGTGTTATACCGCCAACATATACCGTCCGAGTATATATCGCAAACTCCGGTGCGCCTTGCGGGGCGCACCAGGTGTCAATTTGGCAAGGTGCCGACAGTCAGACGGCCTCTGCAGTTTCTGGCATGTCGCTTTGGGTTCGGGTGCGAATCTGGGCGATATCGCTTTTTAGAGTCTGGAAAACCGCATCCCCGAACCATTCCAGAGAGGCCTCGCAGGCGGGATCCTGGGCTAATTCGGCCAGCAGCCGGGAGTAGTCATAGGCGCCTTCGAACAGCGGCACCATGCCGTCGCGGCTGCCTGCGGCGCTGTAGACGTTGGCGGGGGCAAAGACGTCCAGCCGGTCGCGGGTGGAGACGTTTTTCAGGTGGTAATGGGCGATGCGGGGCAACAGGATGCGGCGGGCCTCCACCGGGTCGTCGCCGCCTTCCCAGACGTGCAGCGCGTCGAAGTTGATGGCGAGCGCGTCGTGGTCCGTGGCGTCGATCAGATCGCAGGTCGCCGTTAGCGAGTCGGCGAGGGTGCCGGGGTGGGTTTCAACAAGCAGGCGCAGCCCGTGATCCGCGGCGATGATGCAGGCCTCGCGCAGGGCGCGGGTGGTCTGGCGGCGTTCTTCCGGGGTGGCATCGGCGCTGGCCTGCTGGCCTGCAAAGGTGCGCATTTTGCCAGCCCCCCAGGTGCGGGCCTGGGCGCAGAGCGCCAGGGTGCGGTCGCGCAACAGGTCCGGGTCATGCAGCGGCAGGTAGTCGCTGATCATCGGCACCGACAGGCCCTGCGCCGCCATCCATTGGGCGTTGTGAATGGCCAGCGGCGATTGGTTGCGCGCGTGCACGCCCCAGAGCTCGATGCCCTGAAAGCCGTTGTCGCGGGCCCAGAAGGCGATTTCCTTGAGCCCGATCAGCTGGTGGCGGAAGGAAATGGTGCAAAGCGAAATTTTCATGCCGGAACCTCCTGCGGCTGGGGGCTGGCCGGGCGGCAATTCTGGGCTGGCAGGTTGATGGCACACCAGGTGTCAAACTGGGCGTGCAGCGCCGATTTGATGGTGAATTCGAGCTGGTCCAGCGCATCCAGCGCCGCGAACAGGTCGGGGATCATGGCGCGGTCGCCTGTATGGGCGATGCGGGCGGCGAGGAAATGCAGGCTGCGGAAGCCCTCGCAGAGCGCCTCCACCCGGTCGCATTCGGCGTCGAAGGGTTCAAACGCGGTGTCCAGCTCTTGCCAGAAGAAGGCAAAGGCGTGCTCATAGGCGTATTTGCGCAAGGAGAGCACCGGCATTTCCCGCACCGCGCGGCCGAGGTCCGCCAGCGCCAGCGGGCGGGCGGGGTCGCAGTGGTAGCTGAAGATCCGCCGCAGGGCGGAGGTCAGCAGGTTGTCATCGGCGCGGAAGGTTTCAGTGAAGTAGGCGGCCAGATCCTGCGCCTGCGGTGCCTGCGCATCGCCGCTGTTCAGGATGTATCCGCCTGCCACCGTCGGCTGCGCCATCGCGCTCAGGATGGTCTCGCGCGGCAGGTCACCGCGCCAGCGGTAGTCCGGGTCATAGAGGTGCCAGAGGTCCGGATCATCGGTCAGTTCGATGATGACGTAATGCGGAAAGGGGTTCTGGTTGTACTTGTTCTCGCGCTCCGGCAGGTGGAACATATCTAGGAAGACCACCAGCTGCGCGTCATCGGATTTGGTGGAGAGGAGCTGTTCGAAGCGGATCAGGTTTTGCTCCTTGGTCTGACTGTGGTCGTACCACTCGCGCACCGGGATGCTGTAGAGCCGTTCGACCCAATCGGCATAGAGGTCCTGGGTGATCTCCTCGCTGTGGTAGGCGAGCTGCATCGCAGGCGTCACTGCAAAGCTGCTGTCCCAGGTGCCGAAGTAGAAGGGGCGGAAGTTCAGGTGCTCATGGCGGCGGATCGCGGCGCAGAGACAGCTGACGAAGCAATGCACGGTGATCTCGCTGGGGGCGGGGGCGGTGTCTGCCTGCGGCGCGGGCTCTTCGCCCAGCAGCATCCGGATCAGCCCGTCGACGGTGGCGAAGTCATCCTTGGACAGCTCGCGCTCGGGCATCTCGATGCCGTGGTCGGTTTCCAGATGCAGCATCAGGTTGATCAAGATCACCGAGTCGATGTGCAGGTCGTCGTTCAGCACCGACTGGGCGGAGAAGTTCTGCATATGCGGGTTGGCAAGCGGGCCGGAGAGGGTCTGGCGGATGGCCTCGAGGATATGGTCGTAGGTCATGCGTCTGCACTCTCCGGTGTGAATTTCGCGGCGATTTCGCGGCGGCTGATCTTGCCGTTGGCCTGGCGGGGCAGGGCAGGCAGATGCCGGATCAGGGCGGGCTGCTGGTAGTCCGCAAGCGCTGCGCGGCAGGCCTGGCGGATGGTGTCTTCACTGGCGGTGCCGGCATACAAGAGCCCCGCGCGGGCGCCGGAATGCGGGTCGGGCAGGCGGAAGGCGACGGCGTCACTGACGCCGGGCAGGGCCATCACCGCCTTTTCCACGTCCTGCGGATAGACGTTGAGGCCTGCGACATTGATCATGTCATCGGCGCGGGCGGTGAAGACCAGCATGCCGCTGTCATTGAGGTGGCCGAGGTCGCCGGTGTCGATCGTCTGCCCGGCGATGGTAATGCGGATTGCCTCTGGATTGCTGCTGCACCCGGCGGCCAGGGCCACATGCGGCAGCGGCTGGCCGACGTCATAGGGGTTTTGCAGATCGGGGTTGATGGCGACACAGCCGGCCTCGGAACAGCCGTACTGCTGGAACAGATAGGTGGTGCGGGCGCGGATCAGCTGGAACCAGGCCTCTGGCAGCACGGTGCCGGAGGTGTTGGCGGCATAAAGCCTTTGCTCCGCGGGCAGGAGGCGGGCCAGCGTGTGCAGCATCGCAGGCGAGGTGTAGAGCAGCGGCTGATCGGTCTCGCGCAGGCGGCGCAGGATGTACTTCGGGTTCAGGCTGTCGATCACCACCGGCACATGGCCGCGGTGCAGCGCCACGAAGACGCCGGCAATCAGCCCGTAGGAATGGGTGACGGGGCAGGCGATCACCGGAGTCATCGCGGCGCTGGCGGTGAAGAAGGCGGCGTAGCTTTCGACCTCTGCCGCGATTTCCGCCCAGCTGCGGGTGATCACCTTGGCGGCACCGGTGGTGCCGGAGCTCATCTGCACCAGAACGCCGCCGCGCGGGGCGGTGCCGGCTTGCGGCAGGGCGGTCTGTTTCAGCCCGTCGCTGAGCATCACATCGCAGCCCGCGGCCTGGGCCATGGTGCGGGCGGTTTCTGGCGGGATGCCCGCGTGGATCGGGAAGACGCCGGCGCCTTGCGCGCGCAGGTACAGAAGCGCCGAGAGCGCGGCGCCGGCGTTCTGCATGTGCAGGCCGTAGCGGTGCGTGGCGGGATCCATCAGCACGCGGTCCAGCCGCGCTGCAAGGTCCGAGGGGTCGATGGTCGTGTCGTTCAGAACAAACATGGCGGTTATCCTTTTCCGGTGGCCAATGCGTTGGCGATCAGGTGGCCGTGCTGCGGATTATCAGGCTCTAATTTCCGGGAAATCAGGCTTTCGGCGCGGATTTGAGGGGTGAAAGGGGCAAAGGCGGCCTGCCGGTCCTGCAGGTCGTGTTCGGCGGCGTAGCGGTCCAGCCGGGTGCGGACCCGGCGCCAGAAGGTGGCCTCTGCCAGCCCGTAGTGGCGGTGCAGAAGATCCGAGAGGTCGGCGAGGTTGAAGACAAACAGCGTATCCATCACCAGCCAGCGGAGTTCTTCCGGCCCGGACATGCGGTGGAACTTGTCCAGCGGCGCATCCTTGTAGACCGGGTCGATCTGCGCGAGGTCCGGGCAGAGATCCGGATGCGAGAGCAGCTCTGGCACGTATTCCAGGCTTTCGTGGAAATCGCGGGCAATCAGGCCGGTTGGCCAGCCGTTTTCATGCCGCAGGATCAGGTTCTGGCCATGCGCCTCCAACCCGATGCCGTGGGCTGTCATCAGGTGCCAGATGGGCAGCACCGCAACCTCGATCAGCCGGGAAAGCCAGGCATCCAACCCGTGGGCTTCGATCCATGGGGCGATCAGCGGCCGGCCATCGGGGTCCGTGAGGGAAAGGGCATTGAACGGCATCATCTGGTCTGCAGGCAGGCTGAGCGAGCCCGGGCTGTGCCGCCAGATCGCCGCCAGATGCCCGTCCAGCGCGGTGCCGCGGCCGGCGGTGATGGCGGCGTATTCCGGCAGGATCGTCAGCGGGTAGCAGCTGGTGAACAGCGGGTCGCCTGCCAGCACATCCGCCAGCCATTGGGAGATGGCGGGGGCGACAGCAACCGATTCCGGTGCGAGGGTGCGCAAGGACGAGGTATTGCGCATGGCCATCGCGGTTTTCACATGGGCACGGGCGGGGTCCGCGGCATTCATCAGGGTGCGGATCGACTGGGTGGCGCGGTAAGGGTCACCGATGGGGCCGGTCTCCGTCAGCTGGCCGCCGTTGCGCCATGCGTTGAACAGCGGGTCGTTCTGCAGCCTTGCGTGCTGCCAGGGGTGCAGGGGCAGCAGGCGGACGTCTTGCAAGGGCACGCCCTGGGCTTGGGCCAGCGCGGCGATGCGCTGCCATTCTTCGCGGCCCAGTTCCTGTTCCCAGAAGTCCTTGTGCGGCAGAACCTGCTGCACCAGATCGCGGTGGAGCAGCACACCGGTCAGGCGGAAGGTTTCGCCGTTTTCAGGCCCGTAGGCGAGGTGGTCGGCGTCCGAGAACCCGCTGCGGGCCTTGTAGCAGGGGTGATAGGGGTGGCCCTCGTGCAGGGCGGTTTCAAGGGCGGAAATGCCCAAACGGTGCCGCCGGGTTGCGGCGGGGATGTGCAGCGCGGTCAGATCGCTGAGGTGTTCGGTATGGCGGAGGTCGGCGCGCAGGATGTCCAGCGCGGGGGAAGGCTCTGCCACCGCTGCTAGCACGTCTTCGGCGGCGGCTGGGCGCCATTTGGTGCTGTCATGGATCTCGATGCTGCCCTCCTGCAGCCGGTAGCGGCCAAAGGCGCCGCGGCGGCCGCGGGCGCGGAACTGGGTCCGGCGCAGGGACCAGTGGATGGTCTGGCTGCGGTCCAGTTGCAGCGATGCGGCCCAGCCCTCGCTGAGCAGCGCCTCGCACAGCTGGCGCAGCACGCGGGGTGCGGACGACGCGCGGCTCAGGGTCTCATGCAGGGACATCGGCGCGCTCCTGCAGGGAGTGAGCCTGTGTCGCGGCGATCGGGTTCGGCATCTGCAGGAACAGGCCTTCTTGCGCGTCTGTTTCCAGCTCATCCATGTTGCGGGCGCGGGTCAGCAGGTTGGCCTTGGCGCTGAGCGCAGGGGCGGTCAGCAGGTAGCGGGCGAACTCTGCCCCGGCGCCGCTGAGGCGGCTGGCGGCCAAGGTCAGGCGGCGGCGCAACTGCTGCAGCAGCGAGGGCTCCGGCACCAACCCGTCGCAGCCGATGCGGCGGATCACTGCGAAGATCTGATTGACCACCAGGTAGTAGGCCATCCGCTCATTGATGTGGGCGCGCGGGTAGACCAGGGCGGGCTGCTGTGCCAGCGAAGGTTCCAGCGCGCTGAGGCGGGGCAGGGCGTCCTGGGCGATGAAATATCCCTGATTGTCGCGGTAGTAGCCGCGCGACGGCAGGCCGGTGCTGAGGTCCAGGAGGCTGTTCTGCTGGTGCGCCTCCAGCGCGATGCCGTGGCGGTCGTAAAGGTCCAGCACCGGGTCGAGCATGCAGGTGAGATAAGCCTCGAACCACAGGCGGGAGGTGTCTGCCGGTGTCTCGCCGTGGTCGGCTGCCAGCCGCTGGATAAGGCGCGTGAGCAGCGCGGTGCGGCCCGGCAGCGGGTCGGCGGTGAGGGCGGCTAGGTTGTAGACGCCCTGGCCCGCGGTGCTCATGAAGGGGTTTTCGCGGAAGATCACCTCAAAGCCGCTTTCGCTGCGGCCCGGCAGGGTGAGGGTCAGATAGGCCGGGTCGTTGAGGATGCAAAACCGCGGATGCAGGCTGCCGGCGCCGAGATGGTGCAGCAGCCGCGCCATGCAGACGCCGGTTTCCAGCTCATTGTGCTTGGTCACGCGCAGGGAGTTGGTGAGCCGCACGGGAACCGAGAATTTCAGCATCCAGGGGCAGTTTGCTGCGTAGAGCGTGCGCAGGGAGGAGGTGGCGGCGAAGGGGCTGCCGGCCTCGCCCAGATCGCGCAGGCGGCCTGTTGCCAGCAGCGCCTGCACCGCCGGGTCCAGCCGCAGCATCTGCGCCTGCAGCGGGTGGGCGGGGATCAGCACCTCATCAGGGCGCAGCCGGAAGGCGCCGTCGAGGCCGGGGATCTGGCGGAGCATGTCTGCGGCGGGCAGATTGACGGAGCCTTCTGTGACAAGTGTCTTGTCCGCGGCAAAGAAGGTGAGGCGGAATTCGCCCGCGTATTCCGGTGCATAAGCCGTCTGCTGCCAATTTGTCAGCCCGTCGCGGCTTTTGGGGGTGGGGTGCAGCCAGTGGCCGAAGGTGAGCGCCTGTTCTGCACTGAGGAAGCCGTCCGGGTCCGGCTTTCCTGCGTGACGGCGCAGGTTCTGCTCGATCCCGGCGTTGCTGTTGAAGAGGCCGCGCAGGAATTCCGGCAGCTGGCCTGCGTCGCGGCTGTTGAGCCGGGCAAAACACTCCTGTGTGATCAGGGTCAGGACCTGCACCGCGGGGGCGGATTGCCAGGTGCTGGAGGTATCAAACTGGATTTGCGCCGGGCCGAAGGTGTGCGGGCCAGTGTCGGAAAAATAGGTGATCCTTAGCCGCAGCCGGGCGGGGATGTGGCTGAGCGGGATCTCCACCGTGCTGCGGTCATCGGCCAACACGGCGCTGCCGGGGGTCATTTCGCGCAGATAGGTGTTGAGGAGCGCCTGAAGCGAGGCGGCCTGCGCGGCGGTGGCGGCGCAAGGGATGCTTTGGTGGAGGCTCATCACTGGCCTCCCGTCAGGGGGCGGGCAGGGTGCATGGGGTCTTCCCGTAGCCGTGCCGCGGCGCAGGCGGACCCCGGCGGTGCCGGGCCGTCGTGCCGGGTCTGTTTTTGACAGGAACTAGCGGGAAGCTGGCTGCGAAGCGGCGCGGGCAAAAGGCTGGCCGCCGGCTGTGAAGGTGCCTTCACGCCCCGTACTTAGCCTGTGCGGCGGGACGGGGAAAGGGATTTCTGAGTATTTTAGTGAGGTTTGCGGCTTCCGGCGGGGAACCGCCGGAAGCCGCGAGGTCCGAAGCTGCCTCAGAACTTGAGCGTGGCAACAACAGAGATGTTGCGGCCCGGTTCGTTGAACGCAGTGATCGTCGAGGAGGTGTATTCGGTGCCATAGGTGGCGCGGTCGGCGTAGGTCTTGTCGAACACGTTGTCGATCCCGGCGCGGATGGTCAGCCCGTTCAGCGACGGCGGGCTGTATTCGGCAAAGAGGTTCAACACGCCGTAGCCCGGCTGTTTCTGGGTGTAGGTTTCGCTGACACCGTTGTCGTTGGACAGTGCGGCCTCGACGCTGCCGCCGACCAGCAGGTTCATGGTGGGGATTTCCTGCTGCACCTCAAACGCCAGCACCTTGCCGATCGGGGTGCCGGAATCGACCAGGTAGAAGCTTTCTGCCGGGCCGCCGTTGAACGACACATCGCTGTTGTTCATGGTGAAGCGGGCGAAGCCGCTGTCCCAGCCATAGGTGGCGGCGATGTTGAAACCCTTGCTTTCGAAGTCGTTGCCACCTACGGCACCGGCGCGGGAGACTTCGCGGACGTTGTCGATATTGGTCTTGAACAGCTCACCGCCCAAGGTCCAGTTGCCGCGCTGCCAGTCGGCACCTACGACGATGTTCCTGGCGCGTGAGGACTGCAGGTTCGAGTAGTCCCACGCCTGGTAGAACAGGAAGTTGTCCTCCAGATCATAGCCGCCGAAGACGTTGGAATAGCCAGCCCGCAGCGACAGGGAGTCGGTCAGATCATAGACCACCGACAGGTTGCCGCTTGCGCCGGAGGCTGAGCCGGTGAAGGCGGTGCCGGATTGGGCGAAATCCTGGCCGGTGAAGTCCTGCCAGTCATAGCGCAGGCCTGCGGAGACGCTGAGCCGGTCGGTGGGTTCCAGCCGGGCCTGGGCGAAGATGCCGATGTTCTTGCTTTCCTCACCGGTTTTGCCGTTGGTCCAGGTGGCGTTCACAGAGCTTTCGCGCTCCTGGTAATCCACCCCGGCGGTGATGGTGTTGCTGTCGGACAGGTGGAAGTCGTTCTGCAGCGTCAGCGAATAGGTGTTGGAGCTGGTCGCGGTGGAATCGCCGAACGGGTCGGAGGGGCGGTCGACGTTGATTTCCGAGAAGCCGAGGGTTGCCGACGGATCCCACAGGCCGGTCTCGTTGCCGCTTTCATAGCGCAGCGAGGCGATGCGGCGCTTGGTGTAATAGGGCGCAAAGCCGCGGCTGCTGGCGCCGAAGTTGGGCTGGAAGTTGCGGATTTCATTGTCCTGTACTTCCTGCAGCGACAGTTCGATGCGGTCGCCCTGATCGCCTTCATAAGCGAATTTCAACAGGCCTGCGGTCAGGTTCGCGCCGGAGCCGGTCACCTCGAGGCCGTCGCCGTCCTCGAAATTGTCGCCGGTGGAGCGCTTGGCGTAGCCGAGGATTTCAAAGCCGCCGCTTCGCCCCGCAAGCGTCAGCGAGCCCTGGGCGGTGTTGCCGTTGCTGGAATAGGACAGGCGGGACTGGCCGCCGAAGGTTTCGCCGTCTTCCAGGATGTCCCCGGCGTCGATGGTTTCCATCACCACCCGGCCGGCCAAGGCGCGGGGGCCGGCATCGGCGGGGGCAACGCCGGGGTCGACGCGCACCGATTTCATCAGGCCGGGGTCGAAGGCGTTGGCGCTGACGTGGTGGAAGGTGCGGTTGTTCTGGCTGACGCCGTCCACCTGCACCGCGAGGTTCAGCATGTCGACGCCGTTGACAAAGATCTTCTGCGCGATCGGGATGCCGCCGCCGACGGAGACCGAGGCGATGCCCGCAAACAGGTCCTTGAGGTCGCCCATTGCGGCGCGTTCGATCTCGGCGTCGGCCACATAAACCGATGTGGCGCGGTCGGCGGCATTGCCGATGGCGTCGCGCTGTTTGACCACGATGGGGTCGAGCGACAGGACCTCGTCTTCCTCGGCCAGCGCGGCGGAGGCGGTAATGAGTGTGAGCGCGGTGCTGCAGAGCAGCCCGGACAGGCGGATGCTGGAAGTTCGTGCCATGATTAACCCGTGTTCTTGGAGCTGTTAGCTTGGGTTAAATCCTGGCTCGCCTTTTCAAAGGCTTGGGCCTGATAGGGAGGTGCTGCGCCTGGCGCAAGGGGGTATTGTTGAGTAAATTAGTTTGTTATGCACTGTTGCAGTTTTGCCGCGCAAGCGATGCGGCCGGAAACAGATGCCCCCGGCCGCGGGCGCGTTACTTGGCTGCTGCGAAGGACATCAGCGCATAGGTGATCTGGGCGGTGGTGAATTCCGACACCCGGCTGTCCTCGGTCGGTGCCAGCTCCACCACGTCGCAGCCTGCCAGATTGCGGCCCGCAAGGGCGCTGCGCACGATGTTCAGCGCCTGATAGTAGCCGAGACCGCCGGGGACGGGCGTGCCGGTGGCGGGCAGGATCGCCGGGTCCAGCCCGTCGACGTCAAAGCTGACATAGACATCCTGCGGGAAATCATCGGGCAGGGTCACGGAGTGGATGTTGCCGGTGACCAGTTCCTCTGCGTCGATGGAAATCACGTTGCAGGCGGCGCGGCGGTCGACCTCTTCCTGGCTCATGGCGCGGACGCCGTACTGGGCGATGCGGATTCTGTCTTCCTCTGCCAGTAGCTGCATCACCGAGGCGTGGGAGTGGCGTTCGCCCTGATAGGCCTTGCGCAGGTCGGCGTGGGCGTCGATCTGGACGATGCCCACGGGGCGCCCCAGCGCGCGGGCCACGCCGCGCACCGCGCCGTAGCTGAGCGCGTGCTCGCCGCCCAGCGTCACCGGCACCGCGCCTGCGGCCACTGCGGCCTCGGTGCGGGCGGCGATGCGTTCCATTACCTGGGGCAGGGGGCCGGTGCAGTCGACGGCGTCTTCGGTCACGATGCCCGCGGCGCAGGGTTCCGCGTCGCGGTAGAGGCGTTCCAGCTCGACGCTGGCCTCAAGGATGGCCTCCGGGCCGCCCTCGGTGCCGCCGCCGTAGGAGACGGTACGCTCCAGCGGCACCGGAATCACCCGGAACCGGGCGGTGGCGGGATCGCGTTCGGCGTCGCTCAGTTCGCCTTCGAGGAAGTAGGTCATGACAGACGGTCCTTGAAATCGTCATAGGAGGGGGTGCGCAGGAGTTTCAGCGCGTCAGTATCGGAGTTCCACAGCGCAATTGCGGGCAGGGGAACGCCGTTGAAGGTGTTGGTCTTGACCATCGAGTAATGCGATTGATCAAGAAAGGCGATGCGGTCGCCGGGCTGCGGCGGGGTGGCAAAGCCGTAATCGCCGATCACATCGCCCGCGAGGCAGGACGGGCCGCCCAGCCGGTGCGGCGGCACGTCCGAGACTTCGCCCAATAGGTCGGGGCGGTAGGGGGCCTCGATCACGTCGGGCATGTGGCATGTGGCGGAGATATCGGTGATCGCCAGCGGCATGGCGTTTTCGGCAACATCCAGGATCTCCCCCACCAGGATGCCGGAATGCAGCGCCACCGCCTCGCCCGGCTCGATGAAGACCTCGACATCGTAGGTTTCGCGGATATGGCGGATCAGGGCGATCAGCCCGTCGCGGTCATAGTCCGGCATGGTGATGTGGTGGCCGCCGCCGAGGTTGATCCATTTGAGGCTCGACAGGCGGTGGCCCATCTTCTCTTCCAGCGCGGCGAAGGTGCGCTGCAGCGGTTCGAACAGCTGTTCGCAGAGCGTGTGCATATGCAGGCCCTCGACGCCCTCCCAGTCCTGATCGCTCAGCTGCGATACCGGCGTGCCGAGGCGTGAGCAGGGGGCGGTGGGGTCGTATTTCTCGTTCCAGCCCTCGGAATGCTCGGGGTTGACGCGCAGGCCGATGGAGATGGTCTCGCCGCCCGCGCGGGCCTCTGCAATCAGCGGCGCAAAGCGGCGGTGCTGGGCCGGAGAGTTGAAGATCAGGTGATCCGACAGGCGGATAATTTCCGGCAGATCCTCGGCCTTGAAGCCCGCGGAATAGGTGGTGACCTCGCCGCCGAATTCCTCGCGCGCGAGCCGCGCCTCGTAAAGGCCGGAGGCGCAGGTGCCGGACAGGTAGCGCCGCACCAAGGGGGCGACGGCGAACATCGAAAACGCCTTGAGCGCCAAGAGGACGTTGGCGCCGGAGGCATCCGCGACCTGTTTCAGGATCGTCAGGTTGCGTTCGACCGCAACCTCGTCGACCACAAAACAGGGGGAGGGCACACGGTGCAGGTCGAAGCGGGCAAAGCTGTCGGTGGAGAGCGCTTTGATGTCCATGGCGGGGTCTTTCGTTGCGGCGGGAACGGAAAGGGCCGGCTTCTGAAGAAACCAGCCCGTATGTCTGGCCGCGGACAGTGGATGCCCGCAGCCGGTGTCTTGGAGCGCTTAGAACTCCGGGTGGCCTTCCAGTTCGACCACCTGCCAGGGCAGGCCGTCGGTGTTCAGCATGTCCATGAAGGCATCCGGGTCCAGCTGTTCGGTGTTCCATACACCCGGCTCGCGCCAGGTGCCGTTCATCACCATCGCGGCGCCGATCATTGCAGGTACGCCGGTGGTGTAGGCCACCGCCTGGCTGCCGACCTCGGCATAGCATTCCTCGTGGTCGCAGATGTTGTAGATGTAATAAGTCTTCTCTGCGCCGCCGTCCTTGGCCGGGCCGGTAATGATGTCGCCGATGCAGGTCTTGCCCTTGGTCAGCTCACCCAGTTCAGAGGGATCCGGCAGCACGGTTTTCAGGAACTGCAGCGGGATGATTTCCTGGCCGTTGTGGATCACCGGCTCGATGCTGGTCATGCCGATGTTCTGCAGCACGGTGACGTGGTTGATGTAGGCATCGCCGAAGGTCATCCAGAAACGGGCGCGCTCAATCTCCGGGAAGTGGGTCGACATCGACTCCAGTTCCTCGTGATACATCAGGTACATGTTCTTCTTGCCCACTGCAGGGAAGTCGAACTCGTACTTATGGGTCATCGCCGGGCTTTCGATCCAGGCGCCGTTTTCCCAGTGGCGGGCCGGGGCGGTCACTTCGCGGATGTTGATTTCCGGGTTGAAGTTGGTGGCAAACGGCTTGCTGTTGTCGCCGCCGTTGCAGTCCAGCACGTCGATCAGGCGGATGCCCTCCAGCTTGTGCTTGCGCACCCAGGTCGCCATGATCGAGGTGACGCCCGGGTCGAAACCGGCGCCCAGAATCGCGGTCAGGCCTGCATCCTTGAAGCGCTCCTGATAGGCCCACTGCCATTTGTATTCGAACTTGGCCTCGTCCTCGGGCTCGTAGTTGGCGGTATCGAGGTAGTGAATGCCGGCCTCCAGGCAGGCGTCCATCAGCACCAGGTCCTGATAGGGCAGGGCCAGGTTCACCAGCAGCTCGGCGCCGGTTTCCTTGATCAGCGCCACGGTGTCGGCGACATTCATCGCGTCCAGCTGCGCGGTGCGGATGGTGACGCCGGTGCGTTTCTTGACGTTGGCGGCGATCTCTTCGCATTTGGAGACCGTGCGGCTGGCCAGGGTGATCTCCTTAAAGATCTCCGGGTGCATGGCCATCTTGGTGACCGATACGGATCCGACGCCGCCGGCGCCAACAACCAGAACCTTTTCCATGTTTTTTTTTCCTTTGCAGATGGGGCCGGGGCCCCGGTGTTCCGATGTGCCCCTGGGTGGTCAGCCGGGGGGCGGCTTCAGTCGAAATAGGTGCTGCCGGCAAGGCTGTCCTTGTAGGCGGCAATCATCTGGCGGCGCTCCGCGGCGTTGACCTTGCCGGATTTCACGGCGCGTTCCACCCGCTTGCGGAAGGTCTCCAGGCACTGGCGCGGGTCGTATTCCACATAAGACAGCACCTCGGCGATGGTATCGGCCTCGGTCTCGTGCTCGATATCAAAGCCGCCCTGGCCGTCCAGAGAGATGGTGACCACGTTGGCATCGCCAAACAGGTTGTGCAAGTCGCCGAGCGTTTCCTGATAGGCGCCGACAAAGAACACGCCGATCAGGTAATGCTCATCCTCGCGCAGGTCGTGGACCGGCAGGGCGTTGGAGGTGCCGTCGGCGAGGATGAAATGATCCAGCTTGCCGTCGCTGTCGCAGGTGATGTCGGTGATCATCGCGTTGCGGGCGGGCATCTCGTTCAGGCGCTGCAGCGGCATCATCGGGTGCAGCTGGTCGATCGCCCAGACGTCCGGCAGCGACTGGAACAGCGAGAAGTTGCCCTGGTAGTGGTCGGTGAAGGCGCCCAGGGCGCTGGCGGCCTCGGTCAGGCTGTCGTCGCCGCGGGCGGCGGATTTGAACAGGCCCGCCAGATACAGGAAGCCCTGCTCGGCGCGCGACAGCTGCGCCAGCCCGATCTGGCCGCGGCGGAACAGCGCCCGCAGTTCATCGCGGTAATAGATCGCGTCGTTCAGCGCCTCCTGAAAGCGCGGCGCGCCGATATAGGCCTCCACCGCCATCAGGTCGGAGACCAGGTGGTGGTCGTCGGGCTGCACCTGCGGCTTTTGCGGCGCATCGTACAGCGTGGCGCCCAGCACCTCGAAGATGAAGATCGAGGAATGCGCCACCACGAAGCGGCCGCTTTCGGTGACGATGGTGGGGTGGGGCAGGCCCGCCTCATCCAGTGCGTAGCGGATGGTTTCAACGATGTTGGTGCAGTATTCGTTGACGGTGTAGTTGACCGAGTTGTCGTCAGGGCGGCGGGCGCCGGTGTAGTCGACACCCAGGCCGCCGCCGAGGTCCATGTGGGTCAACGGCGCGCCCATGCGGGTCAGTTCCACAAAGAAGCGGCAGGCCTCGTCCGCTGCGCGGCGGATGTCGAAGATGTTGGGCACCTGGCTGCCGAGGTGGCTGTGCTGCAGCACCAAGCAGTCGAGGAAGCCGCTGTCGCGCAGCCGGTCCATCAGCGTCACCAGATCATGGGCTCCAAGGCCGAAGGTGGAGCGGTCGCCGGAGCTGGCCTGCCATTTGCCGGTGACGCGCTCGGTCAGCTTGACCCGCACGCCCAGAAGCGGGCGGATGTCCAGATCCTCTGCCACCCGGCGGATGATGTCGAACTCGTCCAGCGTCTCAATGACGATGACGGTGTTGTGGCCCAGCTTGCGCGACAGGATTGCCAGCCGGATAAACGCCTCATCCTTCGATCCGTTGCAGATCAGCAGCGCATCCTCGGGCAGGGGCTGCGACAGGGCAATCATCAGCTCCGGCTTGGAGCCTGCCTCCAGCCCGTAGTTGAATTTCTGGCCCGCGGCCATCAGGTGGCCGATCACCTCAGCCTGCTGGTTCACCTTGATCGGGAACACGCCGCGGTACTGGCCCTTGTAGCCCGCAGCTTCAATCGCGCCGTTGAACGCCTCATGCAGCTGGTTCAGCGACTGTTCCAGGAACTGATGCACCCGCAGCACCACAGGGGCGGAAATGCCGCGCGCCTCAATCGCCGCGATCACCTCCGGCAGCGGGGTCGGCTTGGCGTCCGGGTCCTGCGGCAGGCGCAGCGCGACGGCGCCGTCCGGGGTGACCTCCAGCATGCCGCTGCCCCAGGCGTCGAGGCCATAGAGGCCCTCATAGGTCTCGCCGCCGCTCATCGGCTTTGCGCCTGTGCCGGGCGTTTCAGGAAATCGGAGAGGGGGAGCCGGTGCGGCATCGCGGGGCCTTTCTGTCCAGAGTTCGAGGGGGCTGGGAGGTGCAAAGCTGACGGTTCGGGTCGAAGCCTTATCAGGTGCAGGACCGTGCGGTGGCCGCCTCCTTACAATCGGTGTTTCGCTGCTTCAAGAGGTTTTCTGCAGGCAGGCCGGTGATTTGCGCGCCTTCGCCGGGCGGGCGCATCCGCTGGCTGCCGCGGGGGCAGCGAAATGGTGCGTCTGGACTTTTGCAGCATGTGCCGGTAAGCCCCCCTTGATTTTCAGCAAGCCTTCCAAGCCAGCCGAAGTCCATCTCATCAGAGGACAGGAAATGGCACATTGGAAGGTTTTGCAACTGGCGGCGCCGGTTTTTTTCGCCCTGGCGGGTGCGGCATCGGCGCAAGCGGTTGCGGTTGAGACCGCAAGGGGCAGGGTGGAGCTGTCTGAAATCCCAGAGAGAATCGTGGTTCTGGACGTGGCTGCGGCGGATACGCTGGACGCGCTTGGGGTGCAGCCGGTGGGCGTACCTGCCGAGATGTTTGTCAGCTATCTGGACGATTTGAAGGAAGGCGCAGATTCTGCCGGCACGCTGTTTGAGCCGGATTTCGAGGCGATTGCCATGCTGGCGCCGGACCTGATTGTGGCGGGCGGGCGGTCCTCCACGCAAGTGGAGCCGCTGTCGGAGATTGCGCCTGCCATCGACATGACGATCTGGGGCTCTGATCTGGCAGGGCAGGCGCTGGCGCGGTTGCGGGCCTATGGCCGTCTGACAAGGCGCGAAGACCGGGCGGCAGAGCTGGAAGCAGCGTTCAACGCCAAGCTGGCGGAGGCCAAGGCGGCAGTGGCCGGGCGCGGCGATGCGCTGATCGTGATGACCAACGGGCCGCGGGTCTCGGCTTATGGGGCGCAGTCCCGGTTCGGCTGGCTGCATAAGGCGCTGGAGCTGCCTGAGGCGGTGCCGGATCTGGATGCGCAGACCCATGGCGAGGCCATTTCGTTTGAATTCATTGCTGCTGCCGATCCCGACTGGCTGATCGTGGTGGACCGGGCGGTGGCGCTGGGGCAGGGCAATCAGGCGGCAGCAGTGACGCTGGACAACGCGCTGGTGGCGGGCACCAAGGCCTGGTCGCGGGGGCAAGTGGTCTATCTGAACGCCGCCAATATCTATGTGGCGGGCGGCGGTATCCAGTCGATGACGGCCACGCTGGAGGAAATCCAGGCCGGGTTTTCGCAGGGCGTCAAAGCGGGTGGCTGATTTGGCCGCCCCCAATACGGCTGCGCCGCGCCGCTGGCTGCTGCTGGCGGCGGCGCTCTTGGTGCCGTTGGCGCTGGTCAGCCTGCTGGTGGGGGCCGGGCCGCTGCCGCTTGGCTCCTTGCTGAGCGATCCGCAGGCGCTGCAGGTGCTGGCGGTCAGCCGCATCCCGCGCACTGCCGCAGTGCTGCTGACCGGTGCCGCGATGGCGGTGGCAGGGGTGATCATGCAACTGCTGGTACGCAACAAGTTTGTCGAGCCGGGCACCACCGGCACCAGCGAGGCGGCGATGCTGGGCCTGCTGGCGGTGACGCTGCTGGCGCCGGGCGCACCGATTTTGGTCAAGATGCTGGCCGCCGCTGGGGCGGCGCTGGCAGGCACTGGTGTTTTCATGCTGCTGGCGCGGTGCATCCCGCCGCATCAGGTGCTGCTGATCCCGCTGTCCGGGCTGGTCTATGGCGGGCTTCTGATGGCGGTGGCCACCTTCATCGCCATCGAGGGCGGGCTGCTGCAGTACCTTGGCGTCTGGATGAGCGGTGAGTTTTCCGGCATCCTGGCGGGGCGGTATGAGCTGCTGTGGCTGGCGGGCGGGCTGGCGCTGCTGGCCTATTTTGCCGCCGATCAGTTCACCATTGCGGGGCTGGGGCGCGATGTCAGCCTGAACCTGGGCCTTCGTTACGGGCAGGTGCTGGGGTTTGGCATTGTCACCGTGTCGCTGGTGTCATCTCTGGTGATTGTGACGGTTGGGATGCTGCCCTTTATCGGCTTGGTGGTGCCCAATCTGGTGTCGCGGCTGATGGGCGACAACCTGCGCGAGAGCCTGCCCGTTGTGGCCGCCGCCGGGGCCGGGCTGCTGCTGGTCTGCGATATCCTGGGGCGTGTGTTGCGCTACCCTTATGAGATCCCGGCCGGCACCGTGTTCGGCATCTTCGGGGCCGCTGTGTTCCTGTACCTTCTGCTGGGGCGGCGGGCGGGTGGCTGACCGGCGGCTGATTGTTCTGGGCTGCCTGCTGGCGGCGGCGGCGGCGCTGTTCCTGTTCTGGGGCCTGCGCGGCCCGACCGCCTATATCCTTGAGCTGCGGCTGGTCAAGCTGGCGGCGCTGCTGGCGGTCGGTGCCTCTGCCGGGGTGGCGACGGTGCTGTTCCAGACCATCAGCCAGAACCGCATCCTGACGCCCTCGATCATGGGGTTTGATGCGCTGTTCCTGCTTCTGCAGACCGGGCTGGTGGCGGGGCTGGGGGCTGCGGGCGCCAGCCGCATTTCCGGCCTTCCGGGGTTTGCGCTAGAGACCGCGGTGATGCTGGGTGCGGCGCTGGTGCTGTTCACCAGCCTGCTCAGCCGCACCCGCCACGATATCCAGCTGATGGTGCTGGCGGGCGTGGTGCTGGGGGTGATGTTCCGCACCCTGACGGCCTTTTTGCAGCGGCTGATGGAGCCTTCGGAGTTCACCATGGTCGAGGCGCGGATGTTTGCCCAGTTCAGCGGCATCGACCGCTCCGCGCTGATGGCGGGGCTGGGGCTGATGGCGCTGGCCGCCCTGTGGCTGGTGCGTCATCACCGCGTGCTGGACGTGGCCGCTCTGGGCCGCACTCCGGCACGCAGCCTCGGCGTGGCATATGACGGGCTGCAACTGCGGGTGCTGTGCCTGATTGCGGCGCTGGTGTCGGTTGCGACCGCGCTGGTGGGGCCGCTGGCCTTCCTTGGCCTGCTGGTGACTAGCCTGGCCCACAGCCTGATGCAGAGCCACCGCCACGCGCTGCTTTTGCCCGCCGCCGCCCTGATCGGCGCGCTGATCCTTGTGGCCGGGCAAACGGTGTTCGAGCGGCTGCTGCATCTGCAATCCACCCTGGCCGTTGTGATCGAGTTCTGCGGCGGGTTGTTGTTCCTGGTCCTGCTGGTGAGAGGAAAAATCCAGTGATCCAAGTTTCAAACCTCAGCTACGGCTCCGCAGCGAGCCCCATCCTGCAAGACGTGAGTGCCGATATCCCGGCAGGCCAGGTGACGGCGCTGATCGGTCCCAATGGCGCGGGCAAATCGACGCTGCTGAAGCTGATTGCCCGGCAGATGACGCCCGCTGGCGGCAGCATCCGCATGGACGGGTTGGACCTGGTTCAGGCGGTTCCAGCGGTGCTGGCGCGCAAGATGGCGGTGGTGGCGCAGCATTTGAGCGTCGCCAGCCGGGTGCGGGTGCGCGACCTGGTCGGCTTTGGCCGCTGGCCGCACAGCGCGGGGCGGCTGGGGCCTGCCGATCATGCGGCCATTGCGAATGCGGTGGAGCTGTTTGATCTGGGCGGCCTGCAGGAGCGGTTTCTGGATGAGCTGTCGGGCGGGCAGCGGCAGCGGGCCTTCATCGCCATGGCCTATGCGCAGGACACGGATTGGCTGCTGCTGGATGAGCCGCTGAACAACTTGGACCTCAATCACGCCCGCAACCTGATGGCGCAGCTGCGCCATCTGGCAGAGGCGCAGGGCAAGGGGATTGTGATCGTGGTGCATGATCTGAACTATGCGATCAGCTGGTCCGATCACGTGGTGGCGCTGCGGGACGGGCAGGTGGCCTTTCAGGGCCCGGTGGCAGAGGCTGCGACTGCGGAGCACCTGAGCGCGCTCTATCAGACGCCGGTGGCAATCACCCGGCTGGAAGGGCAGGTGTTTGCACAATATCACCGCTAAGTCTGCAGGTTGTAATCAGGATGGTGCTGAATTCGTGGCGTCAAACCCTCAGCCCGGCAGGCGCAGGGCTGCGCAGCCTTTCAGGGCGGCGGCGTCATCCAGAATGACATGCACCGGGGCGGCGATGCGGGCGTCGAGTGCGAAGGGTTGCTGGAAGCGCTCCGCAAAGAGCCCCCGCGCCGGGGAGGTGAGGATGCTGCGGGCCACGGCGCCGGCGAAATACATGCCCTGCGCGGGCAGGAAAGCCAGCATCAGGTTGCGGGCCAGCAGCGCCAGCAGATGGGCATAGAAGCCCAGGAACTCCTGCGTGCCCGCATCATCTGCCGGGAAATGGCTGCGCACCGCCGCATGGCCGCGGCCGGAGAACAGATGCTCGACAGTGGTGAACGTTCCGGCCTTCGTCACGTGGCTGCGCAGGCGCTCTGCCACGTCCAGCGGCAGGCTGACATGGCCGTATTCCACGTTGAGGCATTCCAGCTGCCCGCCGGCGTCTAGCACCGGTGAGAGGTTGAAACCGGTGCCGATGCCCACCACCAGCCGCTGGCCGTCTCCGCCCGCATCGCTTGCAGGGGCAACCACTGTGTCCAGGCAGTCTGCCTGCAAATGCGGGCAGACTTGCCCCAGTGCGGCAAGGTCATTGAGCAGATGCACCTGCGCGCCGTTCAGATGCCGCGACAGCGCTGCGGCGTCAAAGTGCCAGTCCCGGTTGGTCAGCCGCGCGGTGGCGCCGGTGACCGGACCGGCGATGGCAATGGCGAGTTCCTCCACGCCGCCGGGGGCGGCATCCTGAAGGTATAGGTCCATCACTTCCGCAAAACTGCCAAAAGCGTCGTTGCGGAAGCTTTGCACTGTGTCTGCCAGCAGCACGCCGCCGCGTGCCAGCCCCAGCCGGGTGTTGGTGCCGCCCACGTCGGCGGCCAGTCGCAGCCCGGTCAATTCAGCCGCTCGCCGGTTGCGGGCGAGAAATAGGAGACCTTGGAGAGATCAAAGGCCAGGTCCAGCATCTGCCCCGGCTGCGCACTGGTTTCGGCGTGCAGCCGCGCGGTGACCTGCTTGCCGCCGAGGTTGGAGACCACATAGGTGTCCGCACCCGCTGGCTCCACCATGTCGATCAGGCAGGCGGCCTCCTGCACGCCTTCGCCCGCACGGAAGCCCGCCTCGGCAATGTCCTCGGGGCGCACGCCCAGGATCACGTCCTGCGGCAGGCCGGTTGCACGGCTGTCCTTCAGCACGATCGGGGCGCTGCCGCCGCAGTCCATCTCGATCCGTGTGCCCTCGCCGTTCGGCTGCGCACGGGCTGGGATCAGGTTCATCGCCGGGCTGCCCATGAAATCGGCGACAAACAGGTTGGCGGGCTTGTTGTAAATTTCGGCAGGCGTGCCGATCTGCTGCACCACACCGCCCTTCATCACCACGATCTTGGTCGCCAGCGTCATCGCCTCGATCTGGTCGTGGGTGACATAGACCATGGTGGCGCCTAGGTTGTGGTGCAGCTTCTTGATCTCGGTGCGCATCTCCACCCGCAGCTTGGCGTCGAGGTTCGACAGCGGTTCGTCGAACAGGAACAGCTTGGGGTCGCGCACCAGTGCGCGGCCCATGGCCACCCGCTGGCGCTGGCCGCCAGAGAGCTGGCCCGGGCGGCGGTCCAGCAGCGCCTCGATCTGCAGCTGCGCTGCGACCTCCTTCAGCTTGCGCTCCTGGGTGGCGGCATCGGCGCCGCGCACCTTCATGCCGAAGGTGATGTTCCTGGCAACCGTCATCGTCGGGTAGAGCGCATAGGACTGGAACACCATGGCGATGTCGCGGTCCTTGGGGCTGACGTGGGTCATGTCGCGGCCGCCGATTTCGATCTGCCCGCCGGAAATCGGCTCCAGCCCGGCGATGCAATTGAGCAGCGTGGACTTGCCGCAGCCGGAAGGGCCGACCAGCACCAGGAAGTCGCCCGGCTCAATACTGACGTTGATGTCTTTCAGGATCTCGGTTGCGCCGTAGTTCTTGCGCAGGTTGGTGATGTCCAGAATAGGTGCCATGGATTTACCCCTTTACGGATCCGGCCGTGAGGCCGCGGATGAAGTATTTGCCGGCAACGGCATAGACCAGCAGCGTCGGCAGCGCGGCGATGATCGCGGCGGCCATGTCGACGTTGTATTCCTTCACGCCGGTGGTCGAGTTGACGATGTTGTTCAGCGCCACGGTTACAGGCTGGGTGCCGGCCTGGCTGAAGGAGACGCCGAACAGGAAGTCGTTCCAGATCTGGGTGAACTGCCAGATCACGGTGACCACGATGATCGGCAGGCTGAGCGGCAGGAAGATCGACCAGAAGATTCGGAAGAAGCCTGCGCCGTCCACCTTGGCCGCCTTCACCAGATCCTGCGGGATGGTGACATAGAAGTTGCGGAAGAACAGCGTGGTGAAGCCGATGCCATAAATCACATGGACAAAGATCAGCCCCGGGATGCTGCCCGCCAGCCCCATCAGCCCCAGCATCCGTGCCATTGGCAGCAGAACCACCTGGAACGGGATGAAGCAGCCGAACAGCATCAGCGAGAAGATCAGGTTGGCGCCGCGGAACCGCCATTGCGCGATCACATAGCCGTTGGCCGCACCCAGCATGGTTGAGATGGCCACCGCAGGCACCGCGATCACGACGGAGTTCCAGAAGTAGGGCCGCAGGCCTTCGCATTGGATGCCGGTGCAGGCCTCCGACCAGGCGGTGCGCCAGGCGTCGAAGGTGACCTCACGCGGGAAAGCGATCAGGCTGCCGGTGCGGATTTCCTCCAGGCTTTTCAGCGAGGTGGTGATCATCACAAAGAGCGGCATCAGGTAGAACAGGGCAAACAGGCCCAGGAGGGAGAACAGCGTCCAGCGCAGGGCGAAGTGGCTCCAGTTGCGGCTGTTTGCTGCGGCGGCGGGGGCAAGCGTTACATCAGTCATGTTTGGCCCTCAGCTCAGAGTAGAGATACGGAACGATGATCGCGAACACCACGCCCATCATGACCATGGCAGAGCTGGCCGCCTGGCCGATATCGCCGCGGGAAAAGGCCATCGTATACATATAGGTGGCGGGCAGATCGGTGGCATAGCCGGGGCCGCCGCCAGTGAGGGCAATCACCAGGTCGAAGCTCTTGATCGCCAGATGCGCCAGCACGATGAAGGCAGACAGGAAGATCGGCGCCATCGAGGGGATGATGATCGCGGTATAGATCCGCCAGGTGGGGATGCCATCGACCTGTGCGGCCTTGATGATCTCGCCATCGACCCCGCGCAGTCCCGCCAGAAACAGCGCCATCACAAAGCCGGACGCCTGCCAGACACCGGCGATGACCACCGCATAGATCGCCTTGTCCGGGTTGATCACCCAGTCGAAGGTGAAGCTGTCGAACCCCCAGCCCCGCACCATGGCTTCCAGCCCCAGACCGGGGTTCATGATCCACTTCCAGGCGGTGCCGGTCACGATCAGCGACAACGCCATCGGATACAGATAGATGGTGCGCAGGACGCCCTCGGTGCGGATCTTCTGGTCCAGCAGGATCGCCAGCATCAGGCCGAGGACCATCGAGATCAGGATGAACAGGGTGCCGAACACAAACAGGTTCGACATCGCGGTGTCCCAGCGCGGCGCGTTGAACAGGCGCTCGTACTGGATCAGCCCGTCGATCTCGTATTTCGGCAGCAGGCGGGAGCGGGTCAGCGATACCCAGGCGGTCCAGGCAATGAAGCCGTAGACAAACACCAGTACCGCGGCGAAGGACGGCGCCAGCACCATCTTCGGAATATGACGTTCAAGCCATTCAGTCATAGTGACGGCCCTTGAATAAGGTGGCCCCGCATCCCGGAGGACGCGAGGCCCGGGGGAGGATCAGAGAGAGTTGGCGACAGCGTCGGCCAGCATCTGCACGGCCTCAGCCGAGGACATGTCCGAGTTGAAATGCGCGGTCACCACGTCGGTGATGGCGCCGGACTGCGCGCCGCGCAGGGCCATGCCGTGGGCATAACTGGGCAGCAGCGAGCCATTGTCCGCGCTGTCGCCCATGTCCTTGGAGGACAGATGGGCGCAAGTGTCAAAGGCATCCAGTTTCACGTCCACCCGCGCCGGGATCGAGCCCTTGTTGAGGTTGAACACCTCCTGGAACTTCGGCCCGACGATCAGCTTGGCCAGAAGATCCTGCCCGGCCTGCTTGTCCTCGCCGTCGACCTCGAACATGGCAAAGCTGTCGACATTATAAAGGAAACCGTCGCCCGGCACCGAGGCGCAGAGGAAATCCTTGCCCGGCTCCTTGCCCGCGGCCAGGAACTCGCCCTTGGCCCAGTCGCCCATGATCTGGAACGCCGCCTCGCCGTTCATCACCATCGAGGTGGCCAGGTTCCAGTCGCGGCCCGGGAAGTTGGCGTCCACATAGCCGCGCATCTTGCGCATCTGGTCGAAGACCGCGGCCATTTTGCCGGACTTCAGGGTGTCCATATCCAGGTCGACAAAGGCCTTGCGGAAGTCTTCCGGGCCCAGGATTCCAAGCGCCACGGCCTCGAACACGGTGGCGTCCTGCCAGGCCTGGCCGCCATGCGCCAGCGGGGTGATGCCCGCGGCCATCAGCTTGTCGGCGGCGGCGTTGAAGTCTTCCCATGTCTGGGGCATTTCGATGCCGTTGGCCTCCAAGAGCGCGGCATTGGCCCAGATCCAGTCGACGCGGTGCACGTTCACGGGTGCTGCGCACCATTTGCCCTCGCATTTCATGTGTTCGGCGATGGAGCCGGGCAGCACATCACCCCAGCCCTCGGCCTCAGCGACGGAGGAGATATCGGCCAGCACGCCTTCTTCATACCATTCCTGGATGGCGGGGCCTTTCAGCTGCACCGCGGTCGGCGCGTTGCCGGAGAGCACCCGGGCGCGTAGCGCGGTCATTGCCGCATCGCCGCCGCCGCCGGCCACCGGCATGTCGGTCCAGGTGCCGCCGTTGTCGGCAAATTCCTGTTGCAGGACCGCGGCCGACTTGGCCTCGCCTCCGGATGTCCACCAGTGCAGAACTTCGGCCTCCGGCCCGGCAACTGCTGGGGCCGCACAGGCCAGTGCCACGGCCGATACGGCCGCAAAAGCGGTGTATTTCATCGCTCATTCCTCCCTTATGTGCCGGCTGCTCCCCGCAGCCTTCACCTGTCAGCTTGCCCGGTCCCGGTGCTGCATTTCAATTGCCCGGCAGCGCCCCTGCCGCCTGCTGCAGCAGTTTTTCCGCCAGCCTGTTACCTGTTGTTACGCAGCAATTGATTTTGTTGCATGATGTTACAAACAAACAGCCGGGACGGCCACACGGGGCGGTTTCGGGGAGGGAGCAACAGATGGCGATTCCGCGGCTTCTGGTGGTGGATGACGACGTTGAAACGCGCATGATGCTGACCCAGTACCTGCGCCAGAACGGCTTTATCGCCCTGCCTTGCGGCAGCGAGGCGGAGATCCGCGAGCAGATCGGCGCGGGCCGGATCGACCTGATCCTGCTCGACGTGATGCTGGGCGATGAAAACGGGGTGGAGATCTGCACCCGGCTGCGCAGTGAGCAGGATGTGCCGATCATTCTGGTGTCGGCACTGTCCGCCGATCACCAGCGGATGGCGGGGTATGAATCCGGCGCGGATGATTACATTGCCAAACCGTTCAACCCCGATCTGCTGCTGGCGCGCGTCCGCGCCGTGCTGCAGCGGGCGCGGCGGTCGTCGTCGCTGATCTACCGGCGCAGCGTGGCCACCTTCCGCTTTGGCGGCTGGACCTATGACGCCAAGCGGGATGAGGTGATCTCTCCCGTCGGCGTGCAGGTGGCGCTGTCGCGGCGCGAGACCGGGTTGCTCAAGGTGTTCCTGGCCAACCCGCATATTCCGCTGACGCGTGAGGAGATTGCGGCGGCACTGGATGTGACAGGCGACGGCGGCAGTGACGAGGGCTCGGGCCGCGCAATTGACGTGCTGGTGGGCCGGTTGCGCTCCAAGATTGAAGAAACACCCAAGGACCCGCGGCTGCTGCGCACCGAGCGTGGCACCGGCTATGTCCTGGCGGTGGATGTTGAGACTGGCGGGGACTGAGGCAGGTGGCGCTGCGGCTCAGAACCCGGGGGCTGATCCTGCTGCCGCTGGCCTTTGCCGCCGGGCTGGGCGGTGCCTGGGGCTGGTTCCACTCCGGCGCCAGCTGGCAGGCGCATCTGACTCGCGCTGCCATTTCCGGCATTACATTGGACGCCACCCTGCGCCGCGGCGCGCCGCCGCCTGCGGGGGTGACAGTAACGTCCGTGGCGCCGGAACAGGCTGCGTCCCTGGCCGCTGGCGATTATCTGCGGCTGCAGGGGATCGCGAAGCCTTCCCTGTTCACCAATGTCTCGATCTTGGACAGCGGCCCCGATCCCCTGTCAGGGGAGGTTCTGGCGCTGGTTATCGCCTCCCCCGCCCTGCGGTATCCGGTGGCGGAACTGCCGCCCGCAGGAGGAGCCACCGCGGCAGAGAAACTGGGGGCGGTTACCCGGCTGCTGGCTACCTATTGCAGCGAGCCGGTGATCTTTGCGCGCGCGGGCTATGGCCCCTGGCAGCGGGTCGACGGCACTGCCGTCTGGGGCTGTTCTGCCGCGCCGCGCGACCTGCGCCTGCCGGCGGTTCTCTTGTCGCTGCTGGCCCTGGCGGTGCTGGCGACGCTGGTGATGGACACCTCGGCCCATTTCGACCGCTTCGCCCGCGCCCTGCGCCACCGCCGCCGGCTGGGCGGGCCGGACGCCTATGCGATGCAAGGCCCCGGCGAGCTGCAGGAGATCGTCTCAGCAGTGAACAGCTATCTGGAGACAGAGCGCGAACAGCTTGCCAGCCGCGCCGCGGTGCTGTCCGGGATCAGTCACGACCTTGGCACCCCCGCCACCCGGCTGCGGCTGCGTGCGGCGCTGATCCAGGACGTGGAGCTGCGCCAGAAGTTCGAGGCGGATCTGGACGCCATGACCGGCATGATCGAAAGCGTGCTGACCTACACCCGCGCCGAGATGAGCGCCGAGACCCCGCGCCGCCTGTCGCTCAGCTCCTTGGTGGAGGCGCTGGCGGCTGATTATCAGGACATGGGCAAACCGGTGGAGCTGCTGCCGCCGGAGCCGCAGGTGGCGGCGGGCGGGCGGTCCGTTTTTACCTCTGCCCCCGGCCAGAGCGCGGTGCCGCAGGGTCAGGTGATGCTGGTGGTGGCGCGGCCTGTTTCCTTGCAGCGGGCCATCACCAACCTGATCGACAATGCGCTGAAATACGGCCGCCGCGCCGCCGTTACTCTCAGTGCCACCGCAGATTACGCCATCATCACGGTGGAGGACGAAGGCTCCGGCATGACGGCGGCGGAGATCACCGAAGTGATTGCCCCGTTCCGGCGCGGCGAAAACACCCGGGCCATCGACGGCTTCGGGCTGGGGCTGACGATTGTTGCCACGGTGGCGGAACAGCACGGCGGGCGGCTCACTTTCGAGGACGGCAGGCGGGGCCTGCGCGCCGTCCTCGAGATTTGCCGCAACTGACCGGCGGAGGGCGTTACCCCAGTACTGCCTTGACCGCGCGCAAGGTGGCGTCGACCACCTGATCGGCCTCGGCGCGGGTCAGGCAAAACGGCGGTGCAAAGCCCAGGATGTCACCCTGCGGCATGGCGCGGGCAATCACCTTGTCCTGCTCCAGGAGCTTGGCAGAGATCTGCGGCCCGATCTTCTCCGCAGCGTCAAAGAAGGTGCGGCTGTCCTTGTCCTTCACGAACTCCACCGCACACAGCATTCCCTCGCCGCGAACATCGCCCACGTTGGCGTGAACCGAGAGCGCCTCTGCCATGGTGGCGTTCAGATAGGCGCCGGTTTCGCCGGCATTGGTGACAAGGTTCAGCTCGTCGATCAGCTTGAGGTTCGCCACTCCCGCCGCCGCCCCGATCGGGTGCGCGGAGTAGGTCCAGCCGTGGCCGATCGGGCCGTTCTCATCGGTGCCCTGCTCCAGCACCTTCCACATCTTGTCGGAGACGATGGACCCCGAAAGCGGCGCATAGGCCGAGGTGAGGCCCTTGGCGATGGTGATGATGTCGGCCTCTATCCCGTAGTGGTCCGAGCCGAACATGGAGCCGAGCCGTCCGAAACCGGTGACGACCTCATCCGCAACCAGCAGGATGTCGTGTTTTTTCAAGACCGCCTGAATGGCTTCCCAGTAGCCCGCGGGCGGCGGCACGATGCCGCCGGTGCCCAGCACCGGCTCGCCGATGAAAGCGGCGATGGTGTCTGCGCCCTCGCGCTCGATCAGCGCTTCCAGTTCCGCCGCGCAATGGGCCACGAACTGCTCTTCGGTCTGATCCAGGTTGTCGCGGCGGTAATAGTACGGTGCCTCGGTATGGATCACCTGCTCCACCGGCAGGTCGAACTTCTTGTGGAACAGTTCGAGGCCTGTCAGCGAGCCGGTGACCAGCCCAGAGCCGTGATAGCCGCGCCAGCGGGAGATGATTTTCTTCTTCTCGGGGCGGCCCAGAATGTTGTTGTAGTACCAGATCAGCTTGACGTTGGTTTCATTGGCGTCCGAGCCGCCAAGGCCGAAATAGACCTTGGACATGTTCTTTGGCGCGCGGTCCAGGATCATCTTGGCCAGTGTGATCGAGGCCTCGGTGCCGTGGCCCACGTAGGAGTGGTAATAGGCCAGCTCCCGCGCCTGATCAGCGATGGCTTCAGCGATCTCCTGGCGGCCATAGCCCACGTTTACGCAGTAAAGACCCGCAAAGGCATCGAGCAGCTTGTTGCCATCACGGTCTTCGATGAACACGCCCGAGGCAGTTTTAATGACCCGGTTCGGGCTGTCGCCGCGGGCGTGCTGCGCCAAGTGGGTCGAGGGATGGAAAAAGTTCTCGCGGTCCCACTGGTCAAGCTGGTCGTTCTTCAGCATTGGTGTTTTCCTTCTCAAGTTCTGCGGCAAACCGGAATTCTGCGAGAATTCCGGCCCGGATTCCGGCGCGGAATCCGGGATGTCCCGCCTGTGTCTGACACCCGGATTTGCCGTGCAAATCCGGGCCGGACTCCGCGCCGGAGTCCGGTATCCTCACGCCCAGTCGCGGCAGACGTATTTAACCTCGGTGAATTCCTCCATGCCCAGCCGCGCGCCTTCGCGGCCCAGGCCGGATTGCTTGGTGCCGCCAAAGGGGATCGGCGCGCCGGTGACCTTGGTGCGGTTCACCGCCACCATGCCGTATTGCAGCGCGCGGCTGAGACGGTAAATGCGGCGCGGGTCCTGGCTGTGGACATAGGCGACCAGCCCGTATTCGCTGTCATTGGCGCGCGCCACCGCTTCCTCCTCGGTGTCGAAGGGGGTGATGGGGGCGACGGGGCCGAAGGTCTCCTCCGACATGATGCACGCATCTGCGGGCACATCGGTCAACACGGTAGGCTCAAAAAACAGCGGACCCAAAGGGTGCCGCTTGCCGCCGCAGGCCAGCGTTGCGCCCTTTGCCAGCGCATCAGCCACATGCTCTTCCTGCTTTTGAACCGCCTTTTCATTCATCAGCGGGCCAAGTTCGCAATCCTCCATGCCTTTGCCGATGGTCAGCGCCTGGGCGGCTGCGGTGAAGCGGGCGCAGAATTCTGCATAGATCGGGCGCTCCACATAGATCCGGTTGGCGCCGAGGCAATCCTGGCCGGAGGTGGCGAATTTGGCCTTGATGGTTTCGCTGACGGCCTTGTCCAGATCACAGCCCTTGAAAACGATCACCGGCGCGTGGCCGCCCAGTTCCATCACCAGATGCTTCACCGTGTCCGCCGACTGGCGGTAAAGGAGCTTGCCCACCTCAGTAGAGCCGGTGAAGGAGAGCGCCCGCACGCGGGTGTCGCGGGTCCAGGGTGCAACGATCGCGGGCGCGTTGCCGGTTACCACGTTGAACACGCCGGGCGGGAAGCCTGCGCGTTCTGCCAGTTCCGCCAGCGCCAATGCGCTGAAGGGGGTCTCAGCCGATGGATGTGCCACCACGGTGCAGCCCGCCGCCAGCGCAGCGGCTGCCTTGCGCGTCAGCATGGCAGAGGGGAAGTTCCAGGGCGTGATCAGCGCCGCCACCCCCACCGGCTCGCGCCACAGCTCCACCTCTGCGTCGGGCAAATGGCTGGTCACGCCTTCGATGTTGGGGCGCTTGGCTTCTTCTGCGTAGAACTCCACAAAGGCAGCGCCATAGCCGATTTCGCCGCGCGCCTCGGATAGCGGCTTGCCCTGTTCCAGCACCATGATGCGGGCGAGGTCTTCTTTGTGTTCTAGCTGCAGTTCAAACCAGCGGCGCAGGATGGCAGCGCGCTGTTGCGGGAGCATCCCGGCCCAAGCCGCAAAGGCCGTCTGCGCCGCATCCACCGCGGCAGAGGATTCTTCTGCTGAAAGGCTGGCCACATGGCCAAGCTCTGCGCCATCGGCCGGATCGCAAACCGGGAAGGTCTCGCCATTGGCGGCGGCGCGCCATTTGCCGCCTATGTAGGAAAAAGAGCGCACCAGGGCCTTGTCGGCAATCCCGGTCCGGGCTGAGAGCGCGGTCTCTGTCATGGCTGTCCTCCTCATGTCTTGCAGAGGAATGTGCCTGACGCGGGCAGAGGATGTGACTGAAGTTCAGGGGCGGTGCAGAAGAAACAGCTGCCGCTCAGGGATATTTGCGCGGGATCACCCCTGCTCCAGAAGAATGTCCAGCGGCGGCGCGCCCGTGCCCTTGACCGGCTTGGTCACCACATAGGTGAAATAGCGGGAAAGTCCGATGCGGGCGTCCAGCATCTCATCGATCAGCCGTTGATAGGCGTCGATGTCGCGGGTGACGATCTGCAGCAGGTAGTCGAACCCGCCCCCCAGCGCCCAGCAGGCGGTGACCTCCTCATAGCGCTGCATCGCAGCCTCAAACGCGCGGAAGCTGGCGGCGGTGTGGTCGGCAATCTCAGCTGCGACAAACACTGTTACATGCGGCGCCAGTTTGCGCAGGTTGATACGGGCGCCGTAGCCCTCGATCAAACCACCCTGCTCCAGCTTCTTCAGCCGGTCCCAGCAGGGGGTCGGCGACAGGCCGATCCGGTCGGCCAGCGCGGCCTTGGTGATACGGCCCTCGGTGGAGAGCACGCGCAGGATGTCGAGATCGCGCTGGTCCAGTTGCATGCCTTCCGCCTATCAGCCGGCGGTGACGCCGACAACCGCAACGCAGTCGCCGGATTTAATCAGCCCGGGGAAGTGGCGGCTGATCAGGAGGCCGGCACGGCGGGCGCGGTATTCCACCGGCGGCTGGCCGGTGCGGTCCAGAGGCCAGACGCGGGCTAGGAGATCACCCTTGGCAACTGCTTCGCCGAGGTCTGCCATGATCTCAAACAGTCCGTCGCCTTCGCTGAACAGGAAGCAGTCATCATCCGGCATCGTCAGATTCACGGTCTCGTCCAGCTGCATTTCGCCACGCAAAATACCCGCATGGATCAGCACATTGCGCAGCCCCTTCTTGGCGATGGCATTGCTACGCGCAGATGACGACCCGCCGCCGCCAAGTTCCGTTGTGACCAGGACCTTGCCCATTTCCTCGACCGCAGTGTCATACATGCCGGCGCTGTCGATCTCCAAAAGCTCCACCGAATAGGGCGCATTGAAGGCCTTCATTGCGGCAAAACACGCCTCCTGCGTGGATTTGTCATCAAGGATATGGGCGGCGGCGAAGGGTACGAAATCCAGCGTTTTGCCGCCGGAGTGGAAATCCACCGCCAGGTCTGCCATCGGCAAGAGTGTGCGCTGGAAGTAGTCGGCGATCTTCTCTGTCACAGTGCCGTCCGGGCGGCCCGGGAACGACCGGTTCATATTGCCCTTGTCGATGGGAGAGGTGCGGCTGGCGGCGCGGAAGGCCGGGTAGTTGAAGGCCGGTACGATGATCAGCCGGCCGGTGATGTCCTCCGCCCGCGTGGTTGCCGCCAGTTCCTGAAGCGCAATCGGGCCTTCGTATTCGTCGCCGTGGTTGGCACCTGTCAGAAGTGCGGTCGGCCCCTCGCCGTTTTTGATCACCGTCAGAGGGATCATCACCGAGCCCCAGGCAGAATCATCGCGGCTGTAGGGCAGCTTCAGATAGCCGTGGTGCACCCCGTCCTGGTCCAGCGGGATGGTGGGGGAAATTGGATTTTGCTTCATGGCTCAGTCCTTCACGAACATCTTGCGCGGCACATCGGACAGGCATTCCGGCCCGTTCGCCCCGATGCGGATGCTTTCGGTGATCTCAAATCCCCAATCCTCCATCCAGAGGCCGGTCATGAAGTGGAAGGTCATGTTCTCCTCTAGGACCGTGGTGTCACCCGGGCGCAGCGACATGGTGCGCTCGCCCCAGTCCGGCGGGTAGGAAACGCCGATCGGATAGCCGGTGCGGTTGTCCTTTTCGATGCCGTATGTCTTCAGCACCTTGAAAAACGCTTTGGCGATATCCTCGCAGGTGTTGCCGGCCTTGGCCATTTCCAGCCCGGCCTCCATCCCCTCCAGCACGGCCTTTTCGGCGTCCAGGAAGGTCTGCGTCGGCTTGCCCAGGAACACGGTGCGCGACAGCGGGCAGTGGTAGCGGTGGACCACGCCTGCGATCTCGAAAAACGTGCCCTCGCCGGATTTCATCGGCAGGTCGTCCCAGGTCAGATGCGGCGCAGCCGCGTCAGAGCCGGAGGGCAGCAGCGGCACAATCGCCGGGTAGTCGCCGCCAAAGCCAAGCTCCGCGTCATAGCGCAGGCCGGCGTCATAGATATCGGCCACCAGATCGCATTTGCGCATCCCCGGTTCGACACGCTCAAAGATCCTCTGGTGCATCCGCTCCACAATCTTGCCCGCCTGCCGCATGTAGGTCAGCTCGGCCTCGGATTTCACCGCCCGCTGCCAGTTTACCAGCGCGTTTGCATCGCCGAACCGCGCATTCGGCAGGTGCTTTTGCAGGGATGCATAGGCCGCGGCGGTGAAATAGTAATTGTCCATCTCAACGCCGACCGCGCCGCCGTCCAGCCCACGGTCTTTCAGTTGCGCCGACAGGTAATCCATCGGGTGGCGCTCGGTCGACTGCACGTAGTGATCCGGGTAGCCGATGATGTTTGCAGGCTCCATCCAGCATGTGCGCAAGGCGCCATTGGCGTCCTGGCCGCGCCCGTACCAGACCGGCTCACCGTCCAAGCCGACGACAACGCATTGATGCACATAGAAGGACCAGCCGTCATAGCCGGTCAGCCAGTTCATGTTTGAGGGATCGGTGACGATCAGAAGGTCAAGCCCGCGGCGGGACATTTCGGCCCGGGTCTTGTCGAGGCGCGCCTGATATTCTGCGCGGGAGAAATACAGCTTGGGGTCTGCCATATGCGTGGTTCCTGGTTGATCAGCTGGTGAAAGTGGCGCCAGCCCCCGCCGCATCAGCGCGGGAGCCTGCAAGCGTTGCGATGGCGGTGTCCTGCACACCGGTTCCTGTTAGGTCGGCAATGATCAGTTCGTTGTCCGACTGGCGGCCGGGGGCCTGCCCTGAGGTGATGGCTCCCAGTTCCGTAAAACTCTGGTGCCCGGCGATCAGCCCCGCGGCGATGGCGCTGCGCAGCTCGCCCTTGACGGCGCATTGCGCCTGGCTGTCGGGCACATAGAGGTCCGCCTTGGTCAGACAGGCAGGCTCCAGCTCGCATTTGTGCTCCTGGTCGGAGCCCATGGCGATCACCAGCTGGCCGGGCCGCAGCCATTCCGCCTGGACCACAGGGTCGGCTGCTGGGGTTGTGGTGACGACAATATCCGCCCCGGCAACCGCCTGCGCGATGTCGGCAGCGGCGGTGACATCAATTCCCAGCTCGCTGCGCAGGCTGGCCGCCGCGGCCTCTGCCTTGGCGCTTTCCCGCGCCCAGATGACGGCGTTTTGAATGCCGCGCACCAAGGTCATCGCTTTCAGCTGCATCCGCGCTTGCACACCTGCGCCAATAATGCAGACGCGGGACGCATCCGCCCGCGCGAGGTGGCGCGCTGCGACCGCCCCCGCCGCAGCGGTGCGCACATCAGTGAGATAGCCATTGTCCAGAAGCAGCGCCTCTAAAAGGCCGGTCCGGCTGGAAAACACCACCATCAACCCTGTGGTGCTGGGCAGGCCCAGCTTGGGGTTGTCGAAAAACCCCGGGCTCATCTTCATCGCAAAGCTGTCGATCCCCGGCACATAGGCGGTCTTCACGCAGACCTCGCCTTTGTGATCGGGCACCGGCAGCGTCATGATCGGCGGCATCACAACCTTGCCGCCGGCAAGAGTGGTGAAGCCCTGCTCGACACAGTCCACCGCATCCGCGTCCAGCGGCACCAGATCGCGCAGCTCCGCTTCGGTCAGGATCTTGATGTCAGGCATCCGCGCCTCCCTTGCTCTCCGCCGCCACATCCACATCTTCACCATCGATGATGCGCTTGTGCAGGTCCATGGCGATGTTCTGGCCGCTCACCAGCACCGCACAGCGCCCTGGATTGCCTATCTTGCCCGCCAGCAGCGCCGCAATGCCGACGCTGCCGGAGCCTTCGATCACCAGCCGCTCCTCGAAATAGGCATGGCGGATGGCGGCCGCGATTTCCGTCTCGGAGAGCAGCACCACATCATCGACGAATGCCTTTGTCATTTCAAAGGTATAGGCATTTTCCAGCCCGATCCCGCCACCGAGCGAATCTGCCAGCGTCGGCAGCTCCTCAACCTGCACCGGCCTGCCGGCCTGCAGGCTGGCGTGCATCGCAGCGCCGCGCTCCATGCTGACACCGATCACCCGGATCGCCGGGTTCACCGCCTTCATCACCATCGCCACGCCGGAAATCAGCCCGCCGCCCGATAAGGGCACCAGCACCGTCTCCAGATCCGGCGCCTGCTCCAGCATTTCCAGCGCCACGGTGCTTTGCCCGGCAATGATATCGCGGTGGTCGAACGGCGGCAGCATGGTCATGCCCCCGGCCACCAGCTTGTCGACTTCGACCTGCGCATCATCCTGCGAGCGGCCTATGATCCTAACCTCGGCGCCGTGGGACTTGATGCCCTCGACCTTGTTCTGCGGCACCAGTTCCGACATGCAGATAATGCAGCGCACCCCGGCCTGCGCCGCCGCATAGGCCAGCCCGCGCCCGTGGTTGCCGGTGGAGACGCCAACCACTCCCGCCGCGCGCTGCTCTTCGCTCAGGGCCAGCACCGCATTGGTTGCTCCTCGCAGCTTGAAACTGCCGGTGATCTGGCTGCTTTCCAGCTTCAGCGAGACCTGCCCGCCGCTCCGTGCGCTCAGCACGGGTGAGGGCGCCATCGCCGTCCGCCGGACCCGCGCGGCGATCCGCGCCCGGGCCTGATAGCTGTCCTGAAGGGTGATTTTCTCAGTCATTGAACCTGTCTTGTCTTGTTAGAGTTCAAACAGCCGGCCGTAGCCCGGCACCTTATCCGTTACCCCGGCCAGCCGCAGACAGCGCCAGACCATCGCCTGGTTTGAGCTGACCACCGGCTTGCCCAGCTGGTCCTCGATCCGCTGCACGCAAGCAGCGGCGCGCAGTGCGGTGCAGGACAAAAACAGCGCATCAGCCCCTGCATCGCAGGCGGCAATCCCCGCCTCGATGATGCTGTCCTCGGAGATCCGCGCCATCTGGCGGTCGTCGGTCAGACCGAAACAGGCGGCATTCACCACCTCCGGCCCGTGCGCCGAAAAATACTGTGCCATCTCTTCGGTGACTGCGGGGCTGTAGGGGGTCAGCAGTGACACCCGCTTGGCCCCCAGCGCGGCAAACGCATCAAACGCGGCAGAGCTGGGGGTGACGCAAGGCGTGTCCGGCTTGGCCGCGTTCAGATACCGAGTCACTGCATCGTTGCCCAAGACGATGGAGGCCGCGGTGCAGCCGTAAGCCACCACATCCACCTCTTCCCCCGGCAGGATCTGCGCCGCCGCCTCAGTCAGCCGCGGACCGGTCTGCAGCAGCGTTTCCTTTGTGGTCGGGTTCTCGAATTTGATGCGGTTCACATAGACGCCCACCCGGTCCGGGTCGCAGAGCCGGGCAAAGTCGCGCTCTGACGTGTGGTCGGTCGCCAGCGCCACCAGCGCAATTCGTTTGGGCACCGGGCGGTCGTCCAGCCGGGCAGGAACCCGTGAGGGCGTGGCATGGATATCAAGAGCCATTTTCTGTTTCCTAAACAATAAGAACCGGGGTTTCCGCCAGGCTCGTCACCTTGTGCGAGACGCTGCCCAGCAGGACGCCCTCCAAGGAGCCAAGCCCGCGGCTGCCGATCACAATAAGGTCATGCCCGTGCTCTTTGGCAAAGCCTGTGATGGTGCGCGCCACCGGCCCGGCTTTGACAAAGGCGCGGAGGTTTTGAACGCCGCCCTCCGCCGCCAGCGCCTTACCGCGCTCGGCCACCTCTCGGGCGTGGCTGCGCATGATTTCGTCCAGATCCTCGGGCTGATCCGGGCGCACCACATGCATCGAGGCCTCCAGCAGCGAATGGTGGCGGTACACTGTCAGCAGGGTCAGTTCCGCACCGCATAGCTGCGCCAGCTCTGCCGCCTTGGCGAGCGCGGCCTCCGCCCCTTGGGAGCCGTCAAAGGGCACCAGAATGGATGTGAACATCGCCGTGCCTCCTTACTTGGCAAAGGCCAGGTCGCGCAGGAACAGCGCAATCTGCGGGAAGAAGATCAGCGCTACCGACACCCCCAAAAGCATCAGAATGAACGGCGGGGTGCCGCGCACCACCTCGGCATAGGGGCGTTTGAACACGGCAATCGCGGTGAAGATATCGCAGCCGAACGGCGGCGTAGCAGAGCCAATGGCAACCTGCAGGGTGATGATGGTGCCGACCAGCACCGGGTCCAGCCCAACCGATTTCACTACCGGCGCAAACACCGGCACCAGCACCAGGATCACCACGATGGGGTCGACGAACATGCAGCCGATGAAAAACGCGATGGAGATCACAAACAGCACCCCGATGGCGCCCATCTCAGCAATGCCGATGGCCCCCAGGATTTGCTGCGGCACCTGTGCGAAGGAAATCACCCAGGAAAACGCTGCTCCAGCCCCCACCAGGATGAACACGATGGCAGTGATCAGCCCGGTGGATTTGGCGGTGTCATAGACATCCACCAGCGCCATCGAGCGGAACACCAGCACCTCCAGGACCAGAGCATAAAGCACACAGGCCGCTGCCGCCTCGGTCGGGCTGAACACACCGCCGTAGATGCCGCCGATGATGATCACCGGGAACCCCATCGGCCACAGCGCCTGCCGCATAGTCCTCAGCCGCTCGCCCCAGCTGGCTTTGGGCTCTGCCGGTACATTGTTGCGCACGGCATAGATGTAGGCATAGACGGAGAACAGCAGCAGGATCAGCAGCCCCGGCCCGATGCCCGCAATGAACAGCTCGGCAATCGAGGTGCTGGAGACCACGCCGTAGATGATCATGCCGATCGACGGCGGGATCAGAAAGGCGATGTCGCTGGCATTAACGATCAGGGCCAGCACAAAGCTGTCCTTGTACCCCGCCTGCAGCATCCGCGGCCGCAGGGGCGAGCCGATGGCGACGACGGTTGCTTGAGTCGATCCCGACACCGCGCCGAACATGGTGCAGGCGGCGGCGGTGGAAATCGCCAGCCCGCCGCGGATATGCCCCACATAGGCCATCACGACATTGATCAGCCGCCCGGCCGACTGGCCGCGGGTCATGATGTCGGCGGCAAAGATGAACATCGGCACCGCAATCAGCGAAGCAGGCCGGATTCCGGCCAGCATCTGCTGCACCATGGTCTCTGTCCGGGCGAGATCGCCGAACAGCATCAGAAAGCCGATGAACGCGCCGGCAATCAGCGGGATCATCATCGGAAAGCCCAGCAGGAGCAGGACAATCATGGTCAGGAAAATGGTTGCAGCCATGGGTCCGTCCTCAGATTTCGATTTCTTCTGCGTCCTCGTACCCCTCCTGCACATGGGTGGAGAGGTAGATGCCGCTGGAGGTCAGATTGCGCACCGCGGTCAGCAGGTACTGGGCGCCGGTCATGAAGAAGCCCGCAGGCACCCAGACCAGGATGACCCAGACCGGGATCTGCAGGGCGGGCAGAACACGCCCGCGCGACGCCTGCGCGCCGATGTATTTCACCGCGTAAAAGCACAGCAGAAACATGAAGCCCGCGGTGACCAGCGAAATCACCACCACCATCACCTTGCGCAGATGCGGCGGCAGCAGGTCATAGACCGCTGACATCCGGATGTGGCGGGCATTGCGGGCGGCATAGCTGATGCCCGCAAAGGTGATCAGGATGATCAGGATCCGGTTCAGCTCTTCGGAAAAGAAGATCGAGTTTCCCAGCACAAAGCGGCCCACCACATTGGCCACGGTATTGGCCGCCATCAGCAGCACGCCGGCGGCCAGCAGGAACGACTCGATGCGGCTGATGGCGCTGTCGATCACACCCAGGAAACCGGGCAGCGCGGAGTCATGTGTCTGGTGCATTCCTTCCTCCCCGAGGTCTGCGCACCGCTGAGCAGGCAATACCTGCTCAGCAGCGATTGCAGTGAAGGCCTCAGTTGGCGGTGGCCGCTAGATCCGCTTTCATCTGCTCCAGGATCGCAGCGCCGCTGTCGCCGGTCATCTCGATGAACTTGGCTTCAACCTCTGCCGCGGCCTCCTTGAAGCAGCTGCGCTGCTCGTCGGTCAGCACCGTCACCTGCATCTCAGGCTTGGCCTCCATGATCTTCGCCAGCTCGGTCTCTGCCGCCTGCTGCTGGTAAACCACGGTGTGGTCATAGGCTGCCGTGGCCGCATCCTGCACCAGCTGCTGATCCTCGGGGGAGAGGCCGTCGTAGAAGTCCTTGTTGGCCATCACTGCGGTGGTGAAATTGTTGTGGCCGGCATAGGTGATGTAATCGGTGACCTCATAGATCTTGGTCGAGTAGAGGAAGAACGTCGGGTTCTCCTGCCCCTGGATCACATTGGTCTGCAAACCGCCGTACACCTCGCCCCATGGCAGCGGCGTCGGGGTGGCGCCAAAGGCCTTGTAGCTTTCCACCAGCAGCGGGTTGGTCATCACCCGGAACTTCACCTCGTCCAGATCGGCGCAGGTGGTCACCGGCGTCTTGGTGGTCATCGCCACCTCGCCCTCGGGGAACATGTTCAACAGCTCCAGCCCCTGATCGGCATAAAGCGGCTTGAACATACCGTTGATCGCCTTGCTCTCCTTGTAGAAGCGCGCCAGGTGGTCCTGATCGGTCGGCAGCAGATAGGGCACAAAGAACACCTGTGCCTCAGGGATCAAGGAGCCGGTAAAGCCCGGCGATTGGTCGACGAACTGCAGGATGCCGTCCTGGGTCTGCTCCATGATGTCGGCGGATTCGCCTAGGGTGCCATAAGGGAACAGCTGGATCTCGTGATCCGAGTGCGCCTCGATCTCTTCCTTGAACTTCTGCGCATAGACGCCCTGCACATCGGTCATCGCCTCCTCAAAGGCATACCGCCAGGTGTCCGCCTGCGCCGCGCTGCCCGCCAGGGCAATGCCCGCCGCCGCCAGGGCGGCGAAGCTGAATGTGACTGTCTGAGCCATGATTTCCTCCCAAGTCTCACCGGTGCCTGAGCACCGCTGCGACAGACTTGAGAGGAATTGTACTGCATGTCAATTTTTTTATTGTTGCAGGACAATCAGTATGTGAAGGGCGCGACCCCTTCCGGCGGGCGGCCCAGCATTCCGGCGATCAGCTCCAGCGCTTGGCGGAAGCGGTCCTGATCCTGCACGCTGCCCAGCGACACCCGCACCGCGTTCTGCGGTGGGGTTTTGGGCGTCAGGAACGGCGCATCCGGGGCGACCGCCACTTTCAGCTCCTGCGCGTAAGAGACAAAGCTGGCGGTGGTCCAGCCCGCGGTCAGCGGCAGCCACAGGTGCAGCGCCGACGGATGCCCCTGCCAATCCCAGCCCTGCAACACCTCTTCGGCAATGGCATACCGCTCCGCCAGAGCCCGGCGCTGCCACTGGGCCAGCTCCAGCGCGGTGCCGTCCTGCACCCAGCGGGTGGCCAGCTCGCACATCAGGGGTGTCGCCATCCAGCCGAACACGACAATCCGCCCGGTCAGCGCAGGAAGAAGATGCTCCGGCGCCGCCAGGTAACCGGCGCGCAGCCCCGACACCGTGCATTTGGTGAAGGTCGTCAGGTAAATCGACCGCTCCGGCGCCAGCGCCGAAACCGGCACGGGGCGGTCCTCCGCCACCGGGCCGAAGGCATCGTTTTCGATGATGTGCAGATCATATTTGCGGGCAATCTCTACCAGCACCCTGCGACGCTCTTCCGGCATCATCCCGGCAGTAGAGTTGGCCAGAGACGGCAGCAAAAACAGCACTTTGGGCGATTGCTCCCGGCAGTAACGCTCCAGAGCGTCCGGCAGAATGCCATCGCTGTCCGTCTCCAGTCCGGCCAGGGTCAGCCCCAGATAGGAACAGCCCGACACCAACAGGTGATGGGTGATCTTGTCCGACACCACCGTGTCGCCCGGCCGGGTCAGCGCCGACAGCGCCGCCGACATGCCGTGGCTCACACCGTTGGTCATTATGATCCGCTCTGCCGCCACCTCCAGCCCGCAGATCCTCAGCCACTCTGCCCCGGCAGCCCGGTGCAAGTCATGACCCACGTTCGGACGGCACGACAGGAAGTAGCTCGGATCCAGCGCCTCCGGCAGTTCCGCCAGGGCCTGCTGGAACCGCTCCGCGTGCTGTTGCGAAAACAGTGGCCGCGAGATCGACAGGTCAAAGCCGCCGCCCTGTTCCGAACTCAGCTGAAACGGCTGGTCATTATTCGTATCGGGGTCCAGAACATAGCTGCCACGCCCGACTTGGCCGTCGATCAGGCGCTGCCTGCGCAGCCCCTCATATGCCTTGCTCACGGTGTGCACGCTAAGCCCTAGTTCCTCAGCCATTTTGCGGTGGGTCGGCAGCTGCGTGCCCTTGGGGAGCCTGCCGTCCGATATGGCCCTGGCAATGGCTTGCGTAAGGCTGGCGTGCAGGGGCGGGGTCAGGCTGGCGGGGTCAGGGTACCATATTGTCATGCGACAATTGTACCGGTGATTGGCTGCAAAGCCCATCACAATTTCCTGCCAAGTTGTTTTTGCGGAGAATCAGCTGCAGCCAGTGCGTTTGCAGGGGTCCGGTCTGTATCGCGGCCCTGAGGGTCTGTTGCCGATACCAGAGCGGCCCGTTCTGTGCGGCGGGCCTCCGCCGGGGGAGATAGCCCTGCAGTTTAACTAACTTCAAAGCAACTAGCCGGTGCGCTGTTAACCCAATGTTTGCTGCCCTTTTGAGAGGATTGCGGCGAAAATACGGCGGATCTGCCGCAATTGCCCGAATGGAGCCGTGAACATTCCCCATTCCGCCGGCAGCGTTAAGGTCCGCCCGCGCCCTTTTGGCCGGGGACCGAGCTGCCAGGAGGAAATGACGCCGTGCCGCACGACCTATCTTCCGCCGATCCGGCGCACACCTGCGAACTGCCCTGCGGCTTCAAGCTGCTTCAGGGCCAGTACCAGATTGAGCGCCCGCTGATCAGCGGCGGCTTCGGCATCACCTATCTGGCGCGCGACAGCCTGGAGCGGCGGGGGGGGATCAAGGAATGCTTTCCGGCGGGGCTTTGCCGCCGTAACGGGCCGGAGGTGGAACCGTCGGCGCCGGAACACGCCAAGTCCTGCCGCAACGTGCTGCGCGCCTTCCTGCGCGAGGCGCATCTGCTGGCCCGCGCCGAGCATCCCGGCATCGTCGGCGTGCATCAGGTCTTCAAGGAAAACCAGACCGCCTATATCGCGATGGAGTTCATCGACGGGCTCGACCTGCTGACCGTGCGCGAGGAGCAGCCGGACCGGCTGACCGCGCCGGTGCTGCGGCAGATTCTGACCCAGGCGCTGGAGGCGCTAGGCTGCGTGCACAAGCTGGGCATCCTGCACCGCGACATCTCGCCCGACAATCTGCTGTTGGGCCAGGACGGCACCCTGACGCTGATCGACTTCGGCGCCGCGGCGGGCAGCACCCCCAAGGACGATACCGCACTGCCGATGCTGCTGGCGGTCAAGGACGGCTATTCGGCGCATGAGCTGTACAAGCCCGACCTGCCACAGCGCCCGGCCTGCGATATCTATGCGCTCGGCGCCACCTTCTATTACCTGATCACCGGGGAACCGCCCGCGGGCAGCCAGCAGCGGCTGAATGCGGTGATGGCGGGCAACCCCGACCCTTGCCCGCCGCTGCTGGGCGGGCCTTGGGCAGCGGATCCGGCATTGCTGGCCACTGTTGATCAGGCGATGTCGGTGCCGCCCGCCGAACGGTTCCAGTCCACCCGCGCCTGGGCAGAGATGCTGGCGGAATGCGATGCCGGGGATCCGGTGGCGGAGGCTGCGGGCATGCCGGGCGAAGATCCTGACCCTGCCGATAATGGCGCTCTGGACGCAACCATCGCCGACCTGGTGGCCGCGACCAACTCCAGCCTGACTCCCGGCCAGCCGCGCACCGCGCGCAAGGAGCCGGTGCCCGCCGCTGAGCCAGAAGCCCCCCGCCAGATGGTCAACCTGTTTGGCGAGCCGGTCAGCGATCTGGAAGCCTGGCTGGCGGAGGAAGACGCCCGCACGCGGCGCAGCCGCAACGCGCCTGCCGCCGAACAGCCGCCGGCTTCGGCAGCAGACAGCGGTGCAGAAGCGGACAAACCCACATTCGCAGGCCGCCTGCGCAGAATTTTCGGGTTCCAGGACGGCACCCCGGCAACCGTTAAGAACTGAAGGGAACGGCAATGAAATTCATCAAGGATATCATCGGTGAGAAGCGGGAACGGGTGCGGGCGGAGGCTGCAGGCCACCCCGCCGCCGAACCGGTGCAGCCGCCTGCGCGCGACCCGTTTGACAGCCTCGCTGCCGCACCTGAGGCGGAGCAGCCCAGCGTGCCCTTCAGCCTGGACCGCGGTTTCCAGCTGGACCCGGAGCCGGAGACCGCGGCAGAGGACTATGTTCTGCCCGAGGATTTCCTGGAGGAAGACAGCCCGGAAGGCGCCCGTCAGGACGGGCCGCAGGACAGCGCGGAGGAGTATCTGGACAGTCTGGGCGAGCCAGGACCGGAGGACGATGCCATCGCCGCCTTCTTTGCCCGTGAACAGGCGCAGGACTCGGCCCTGGATCCGGGTTCCGCCGCCGCGGCCCAGGAGTATGCTGAGAGTGATGATCCCTTCGCCGCCGCTTCAGAAGTAGAAGCCTATATGGAGGCGGAAGACGGCGAGGAACTGGACGCCTTTGCGGAGGAGCCGGACTTCAGCCGCCTGCAGCAGCAGGAGCCCGCCGCGGAGCAACCTGAAAGCTACCGGGTTTTCCACCGCAAGTCCGCATCTGCCCCTCAGCCGGAAGTGCAGCCCGAACCGGAACTGCTACCTGAACCGGCCCCGCAACCTCAATACGGAATGGATGCACCCGCGCCGGCCCCCGCAGAGGCACAGCCAGCCCCTGTACCTCAGATGCAGTCAGCCCCCCCGCCTGCAGCCGAGGCGCCGCAGAAAACCGCGCCTGCTCCGCAGGCCGCTGAGCCGCAGGGTCCGCCCACGGCTGCGGCTCCGATCGACGTGCCCGCGCCCTCAATGGGCCGCGGCGCCAGCCGCGCGGGCCGGGTCAAAACCCGTCTGCTGGGTTTCAGCCCGGCGCAGGCACCCGGCAGCGATCCCTTCGCGCGCAGCACCGAGGAGGCTGCGCCCGGCTACACCCAGTTCCCGGTTGGCTGGCTGGCGGTTGTGCAGGGGCCGGGCCGCGGTGCTGCCTTTACCCTCTTCAGCGGTGTGACGGTCATTGGCCGCGGCGAGGATCAGACCGTGCGGCTGGATTTCGGCGACAACAGCATCTCGCGCGACAACCACGCCGCCATCGCCTATGACCCGGAGCAGAAGGCGTTTTACATCGGCCACGGCGGCAAGGCCAACCTGGTGCGCCGCAACGGCCGCCCGGTGCTCAGCACCGAAGAACTGGCGGCCGGCGACGAGATCCGCATCGGCGAAACCACCCTGCGGTTCGTGCCTCTGTGCGGTGCCTCTTTCGGCTGGGATCAGCCGCAGCAAGGTGAAGGTTCCAATGCTGCATTCCGCTGACCTGGAGTACGACGCCGCAACGGCCATCAGCCAGGGCCGCCGTGAGCGTCAGGAAGATGCTGTCGCCGCCGATTTCCTGGCTGGTGCCGGCACCGGCTTTGCGGTGCTGGCCGACGGCATGGGCGGGCACGCGGCCGGCGATGTGGCCGCCAGGATCGTGGTGACGGAGGTGTTTGCGGAGCTGAAGCTGCGCACCGGCGAGCCGGAGCAGCTGGAGCCCGCCATCGGCGCGGTGCTGCACAGCGCGGCCGACGGCGCCAACGCTTGCCTGGGCGAATATGCCAGCCACCAGCCGCAGGTACAGGCGCAGGGCATGGGTGCCACCCTGCTGGCGCCGGTGCTGTTCCGCGACCGGCTCTACTGGATTTCGGTCGGGGATTCACCGCTGTACCTGTTCCGCGACGGCGCGTTGATCCGCCTCAACGCCGATCATTCGATGGCGGCGGAACTGGAGAAGCTGGTCGCCCGCGGCCGCCTGGACCCGGCTGAGGCCGCCGCCCACCCGGACCGCCATTGCGTGACCTCGGTGCTGACCGGCGCCGATATCCCGCTGGTCGACTGCCGCAGCGCACCGGTGCGGCTGCAACACGGCGACATCGTGCTGGCCGCTAGCGACGGGCTCTTGTTCCTGGCAGAGGAGGAGATTGCCGAGGTGCTGGCCGCCGAATGCCACAGCCCCAGCGCCCGCATCGGTGCGGCGCTGATGCGGCGGCTGGAGGCGCTGGACGCGCCGGAGCAGGACAACGCGGCTTTCTGCGTGATCAAGCCGTTTGACCCGCGGGCGCCTGGACCTGCCGTTGCAGGCGCTCCTGCGGCGCCAGCGCCGGAACAGCAGCCGCCCGAACCCGCCGCCGCACGCCAGCGCGCAGGCCGACGGGTTGTCACCTTCATGGCCGCATCCTCCTGGCGCGACGCGCCGGAGGCGGGCCGCAGCAAAACGGATGCATCCGCGTGAGCCTTCCTCAAAGAGACATAAGCCCGCTGGCAGGCCAGCTGGAACAGACCCTCAGCGCGGGCTGTCTGCCGACGGAGGTCAGCGGCTGGGGCAGCAAGCTGTTGCAGCGCCTGCGCCAGCCGGTGCGGGTGGCGGTTGCAGGGGCTGCCGGCAGCGGTAAATCCGCCCTCATCGACATGCTGCTTGGCCGGGTTGTGATCGGCCGCAACGGCGGCGGCCTGCTGGTTGATGTCTGTTATGGCACCGAGGAAATGGCAGAAATTGAGACTGCCGCGGGCAAGCGGCTGCAAATGTCCGGCTTGCTGGCGCAGATGGAGCTGCCGCAGGACGCCTGCCGGGTGCGCCAGACTCTGACCGATCCGCGCCTGCGCTGGCACAGCTACCGCGAACTGCCGCTGGCAGGTCCGCAATCCGAGCGGCAAGACATGCTGCAGCAGGCCGCCGCCAGCGCCGACATCATCCTGTGGTGCAGCCAGGAATTCACCGCAGGTGAACAGGCGCTCTGGGCCGCGGTGCCGGACAGCACCAAGGATCACAGTTTCCTCGTGCTCACCATGGCCGACCGTCTGGTGATGCGCGGCACCCTGCCTGCCTTGATCGAAACGCTGGAGCCGGTGGCGGCAGAGGAGTTTCTGGGCGTCTACCCGGTTGCCGCGATCCAGGGGCTGACCGCCCGCACCGCCGGGGCCCCGCAGGACGGGCTGTGGCGTTCCAGCGGAGGCAGGCAGCTGAGCGAGGATATCCAGCGCCAGGTCGACCAGGGCCGCGCCTCTGACGTTGATCAGGCAGAGCTGCTGATCCGCCAGTTCGGCGGCACCCTGCCAGCTGAGACTGCGCCTGCTGTTCCGGCGCCGGCGGCTGCCGCCGCACCGCAGGCTGCCAGCCTGGCCGCTGCGCTGGATCAGCTGCAAACCGGCGCCGAGGCGATGCTGGCCGAAGCCGAAGCCGCCGGCGGCCCGCAGGCCGCCCCGGTCCTGGCGCAATGCATGGAGATGATCCGCAGCCTGTCCCAATCGCTCGACGCTATGCCCGCCAGCGCCGCGGTGGAGGCTGCCCGCGAGGCCGCGCAGGACGGCGAGGAAATGCTGATGCTGTGCCAGCTGGAACAGGACGAGGACGCGGCGGTCGATGCGGTGACGCTGCTGATCCAGCTGAAGAAGGAACTGATGGTAGAGCCGCCCGGATAGGGGCGCAAAACCCCGAGACCCGCGTGCCGGGCAGCAGACCAAAACTCCGAAGCAGGACACGAAATACAGGCCCCGCCATGAACATGGAAAACCAGATCGAGAGCGCCACCGACATCCGCGCCTCCGCCCGCCCCACCAACCTCGGCGCCGGGCTGGAGCCGCTGGCGGATTTCGCCCGCAAGGCGCGGCGGCTCGATGGTGCGCTGACTACCCTGCTCGGCGTGTCGGGTGAACGGGTGAAGCGCAGCCTGACCCGCTTGCAGGAGGAACTGGGAACCTTCGAGCCCAGCGTCACTCTGCTGGGGCAGGTGAAATCCGGCAAGACCTCGCTGGTCAATGCGATGGCCGGCTGGGCCGACCTGCTGCCGTCAGACGTGAACCCCTGGACCTCGGTTGTGACCTCGCTGCACCTGGAGCCGGGCGAGACCCGCACCGGGAACAAGGCCTGTTTCCAGTTCATGACCGAAGATGAGTGGGACCGGCTGACCACCAAGGGCGGCCGCATCGGCGAAATGGCTGGCCGCGCCGGCGCGGATAGCGAACTGCAGAAAATCCGCACCCAGATAGAGGAAATGCGCGACCGCTCCCGCCAGCGTCTGGGCCGCAAGTTCGAACTTTTGATGGGGCAGAAGCACGACTATGGCTATTTCGACAAGAACCTGATCGAACGCTACATCTGCCTGGGCGATGACTTCGGCGACGAGGAGCCGGGCACGGTGGACGAACAGGGCCGCTTTGCCGACATCACCCGCGCCGCCGATCTGTTCCTCAACAGCCGCTCGGTGCCGCACCGGCTGTGCCTGCGCGACACGCCGGGCGTCAACGACACCTTCATGATGCGCGAACAGATCACCATCCAGGCGATCCGCGACAGCCGCATCTGCGTGGTGGTGCTGTCGGCGGGACAGGCGCTGACCTCTGTCGACATGGGGCTGATCCGGATGATCTCCAACCTCAAGTCGCGTGAGGTGGTGATTTTTGTCAACCGCATTGATGAGCTGGCCGATCCGGCAAACCAGATTGCCGAGATCGAGGCCAGCATCCGCCAGACGCTGGAAACCCACCATGGGCCGCAGGAGGCCGAGATCATCTTCGGCAGTGCTTACTGGGCCAACCAGGTGCTGACCGGCGGGCTGGAGGATATGGACCCGTCCAGCTCTGCCGCGCTGCTGAATTGGGCCGAGGCCTCGGTCAATGCCTCCCATGCCAAGGCCACCCCCCAGAACATGGTGTGGGAGCTGTCAGGCCTCCCGGCCCTGAACCGCGCCGTGTCCGAGCGCATCGTTGCCGACCTGGGCACGCCGCTGTTGCAGCGCATTGCCGCCACCGCCACCACAGCCGCCACAGGCCAGCAGGCCGCCAATGCAATCCTGGTGCAGGGTGAAGGCAGCACAGGCGGTGCCAATATGCACGACGTCCGCACCGCCTTCGAAGACATCTGCCAGACCCATCTGGAGGCAATGGACGCAGAGGCCGGCCAGGTGCTCAATGCTTTCCGCGACCGCGCCGACCGGGCCCATGCCACCTTCACCGACCGTGCCACCCACGCGCTGATCGACCATTTGGAAAAATGGGGCGAGGATTGCCACTGGGAATACGACCCAGCCGGGCTGCGGATGCTGTTGCGCTCTGCCTACTCGGTGATGACCAGCCGTCTGCAATCTGCTGCGCAGAATCGCTACGAGGCTGCGGTGCAGGATGTGGCGGAGCTGCTCTATGACGGTTTCGGCCCGGCAGTGGAGGGCATCCAGCTGGCAGTACCCGACGTGCCCCAGCCTGCCTCCCCGGTGGCGCTGGCTCAGTCAATCGCGCTGGATTTCAACGACAGCTGGTGGGCTTCCTGGTGGCGCCGCACCCGCGGCTACAAGGCCTTTGCCAAACAGTTCCGCAGCCTGATCGAAGGCGAGACCGAGGATTTCATGACCCAGCTCAAGACAGTGCAGACCGCCGACGTCCGCGCCGCTGTCCTCGCGCGGCTGCAGGGCTTCTTCGACGGCCAGCGTGACATCCTGCTCGAGATCGCCGATTGCCGCCGCGGCGGCGGCGACATGCAGGCGCTGTTTGCGGGCGACGAGGCCCGCTATCAGCAGACTCAGACGACTACTGCCTTGGAAACACTCAGGAGTTTCACCGCATGACGTATCAGACTGCCCAGCACGCCCCGGCGCCGCTGCCTCCCGAACCCGCCCCGGCCCGCAAGCCGCGGCTGGCGCTGATGGGCGAATTCAGCGCCGGCAAAAGCACTCTCACCAATCTGCTGGTGGGCCAGCAGCCGCTGCCCACCCGCGTCACCGCCACCCGCCTGCCGCCGGTCTGGATCTCTCACGGGGCGGAGGGCGCCTGCCTGACCGGCACCGACGGCAGCGAGACCCCCGTGCGGCTGGAGGATCTGGACGATGTGCCGCTGGAAACCACCGCACTGATCCGCCTGACTCTGCCGGCCGAGGCGCTGGAGCTCTGCGATCTGATCGACATGCCCGGGATCTCCGACCCCAACATGCCCGCCAGCGTTTGGCAGAACCTGCTGCCGGAGGTGGACAGCGTGATCTGGTGCACCCATGCCACCCAGGCCTGGCGCCAGTCAGAAGCGGCGGTATGGGAGGAAATCTCTGCCCGGCTCGACGCCCCCAGCACCCTGCTGATTACCCATTTCGACAAGCTCAAGACCCCGCGCGACCGTGACCGGGTGCTGCGCCGGGTACAGAAGGAAACCGGCGATGGCTTCAATGCGGTGTTCCCGCTGTCGCTCAGCCAGGCGCTGGCCGCGGGCGAGGATATGGAGGCCTGGAAGACCAGCGGCGCTGACGGGTTCATCGAATACCTGGTCGACCTGCTCTTGAACTGGGCGCAGCCGCACCGTCCCCGCCCTGCGTTGAAGCCTGCCACTGCCACGGAGGCGCTGCAGCCGGACCAGCAGCTGCGGGCAGAGGTGCTGGACATCGGCGGGATGCGCGATAGCAGCCCCCAGGCGGACCCTCAGGCACAGCCGCAGCTTCAGGCGGCCGCCGCCAATGAGGGCCCCCGGGTGATGCCGCGCCGGGTCTCTGCCCCCTCCCGGCGCAGCCAGCGCCCCGAACCCCCCACTGACGGAGACTGACGCCGCCATGCTGCCAGCACCTGCTCGATTTGATGCACCACCGCGCGGCTGGGATAGGCCATGACCCTTGCCCGCCAGCTCGACGCCCTGCGCCATTTTGAACCCGGCTGCCGCCTGGCCGCCTTTGGCGACCTCGGCGCCAGCATTGTCCTGCGCAGCAGCAGCGATGGCGGCCATCCGCAGGAATATCTCGACGACCTTTGCCAGCAGGCCCGCCGCGGCTTCCTGGCATTGGATGCAGCAGTTCAGGCCGGCGGCGCCGCCAATACGCCCGCGGATGACGTTCTGCTGCTCGCCCCGGGCGAGGCTCGCCTGTTCCTGCGCGCTGGTGGCGGCTCCGGCGATGCTGTGCTGTGTATCTGCGACGACGCAGAGGCCGCCGCCCGGTTGGCGGCCCCGGCCCGGCAGCTGCTCGCGCGCCAGAAAGGCGGTATGTGATGGCGACTCCCGCGCAGCGCCCCCCGCGGCCTGGCAGTGCCGCCGCCTCAGCCCTGCAGCAGGCGCTGGTCCGGCTGGCGCAACCCGGCGGCAATGCCGGTGCAGAGGCGACAGACAGTCTCGGCGCCGCAGTGCTGCGCGAAATCCGCGATACCGTGCTGCCGCGCGAAATCATCCTTTACATCCGCCAGCAGCCCGCCGCGGTCCTCACTGTGGTGCATCGGAGGCTTGCAGGCATCCGCCTGAACGGCTGCACGGACCCCTCCACTGCTGCCGAGGATCCGGAAGCCGCAGCCCAGCTCTTTGCTGCCCGCCTGCGGCAACTGGATGCTCAGGCCCGGGATCAGGCTTTCAGTTTTCGCCGCCGGCCTTGCGCCGTGCCGCAAGGTGCGGGCAGCTGCACCGCAGGGACCTTGGCCGCCGCCCTGACCGCAGGGGGCAGCAGCAGCCGGCTGGACAAGTTTCGCGCCCAAGCCGAAGTGCAGGCTGTTGCATGGCTTCACTGCCCGCGACACAGCGCACAGACGCAGGCGGGCGGCTCGGACGCGCTGCTCACCCGGCTGGATGCGGTACGAAAGGCGCTCACCTCCAAATCGGCCCGCCCCGCCTCTGCCCGGATGCCTGTGCCAAAACCGGACTGCCTGCTGCTGCCGGTCACGCCGCAACTGCACATCCTCGCGGCCTCCGACGGCGGCGCCTTGCTGCTCCTGGCACTGCCGCCGGAAGCTGCCCGTACCCTGATGGCCATCTGGTGCAGCCTCTACCGCTGACATCCCCGGCCTTGCCTAAAAATCAGGCATCACCTGCGTTGGGGGTGCATTAGAGCGCCTGCGCGATTGCCATCCGCCGCTGGCCGGGCAATACCTTAGGGCAACCCGCCCGATGGACTTTGACGATGACCGACACAGCCTTTGACATCGCCGCCGCCCGCCCCTCTGATCCAGAGGCTGCCGCCCTGATCCGCCGCCATCTGGCGCAGATGGCAGCGCAATCGCCTGAGGAAAGCTGCCATGCCATGGACGCCAGCGGTCTGGAGGGGCCGGAGGTGCAATTCTTCCTGCTGCGACGGGACGGCCAGGCGCTTGCCATGGGGGCGCTCAAGGACCTGGGCGATGGCACCCGCGAGCTGAAGTCGATGCACACACTGGCAGGGGCCCGCGGCAGTGGCGCAGGCCGTGCCATGCTGGCCTTCCTGCTGGAGCTTGCCCGCCGCAGCCATGCGGTCGCGGTCTACCTCGAGACCGGCTCCACCGAGGATTTCCTGCCCTCGCGGCGTTTGTACGAATCCTTTGGCTTTGCCCCTTGCCCGCCGTTTGCGGATTATGCCGAGGATCCGTGGTCGGTCTTTATGCATCTGGATCTGCGCGCCGCGGCTTGACCCCCGGGGGCAGCCTGTCATAACTGGCGCAGAGCGGTCCCTTAGCTCAACTGGATAGAGCAGCTGACTTCTAATCAGCAGGTTGAGGGTTCGAGTCCTTCAGGGATCGCCATTTTCTCCTTTAAAATCAGTTAGTAAGTAGCGTCTTTGACCTTGGGCCGTATATAGTAGGTCCATACAAGGGCCAATTTCGGGGCTGCTGGAATTTCAGCTTCCATTCATGATCTCCCTCGCCCTGTCCGCGACATCCCTTTTGGCGAACTTGGCGTACTTCTGTGTCTGGGTCACAGTGGCGTGTCCGAGAAGGTGGGATACCTTCTCTAGCCTCATACCATTGTTCAGCATCCGGGTGGCGTAGGTATCCCGTTGAGGAGGGCACGGTGTTCGTATGTGTTCATGCAGCCGGTGAGGACACTGCGAACCAAGCAGCGCAGACCGTGCTTAAGGCAATTACCATTGGCCCGGCTATGCGGCCGCTATTCGCGCTTGTTTTTTGAATTCTGTACAGTTCAGAGGTTTAACACCCTGTTCCTTGCATATCTTCGGGCGTGGCCTGCTGAAAATATAGCTCAGCTAAACTCGCACCTTAAACGGCGAGCAATTTTTTGTACATTTCTAAGAGAAATGCTTCAGCCTCAACATATCTGTCTTCCGCCTTGCTGGGAGCAATTTCCGCGATTTGTACGTCGAAGTCGGCATAGTGCTGCGTGGTTGCCCAAATCGAAAACAGAAGGTGATGCGGATCCACAGATGCAATCTTTCCGTCATCCATCCATTCTTCCAGCAGCAGGATTTTTGCGCTGTAGAGCTCTTTGAGAGGGCCAAAGATTTCGCTGCGGGAACGCGGCAGCCCGCTCAGGACCTCATTGGCAAAGAACTTGCTTTCCTTGGGGAAGCTTCGTGACACGTCCAATTTTCGCCGGATGTATTCGCAGATTTCATCAATAGGTTCGCCGTGCGGGCTCAGCATGCTCAACGGTGCCATCCACAGCTGCAGTGTTCGGCCCATAAGCTCCCGCCGGATCGCGTCCTTGCTTTCAAAGTAATAAAGCAGGTTGGGAGTAGTCAGCCCTGCTGTTTTGGCAATCATGTTGATAGATGCGCCGGAAGAACCATGACGGGAGAAGACTTCAAGCGCCGCGGCCATGATTTGTTCTGTTTTCTGACGCTGGATCTTGGTCTTCGGTTTCTCTGATGCCATGCGCGCCATGCGGAATCCGCCATTTCATATCAATCCGACTCGGCGCTGTCTTGGCACAACTCGGGGGGGAAGGCCAGCGGGCGGTCCGGTGGGCGGTCCGACGGCGGCTGCGGGCAGCAAAAACCGGCGGGCAGGGGAGGCTGCCCGCCGGAAGGCTGTGCCGTCAGGGGAGATGGCTGGCGTCAGCCCTTAGGAGGCAGCCAGCATCGGGGAGGATACGGAACCGTCCTCCCGGAAGGCCGGGATGATGTGATCGCCGTAATCGGCGATGATCTTCTCCTCGTCGCCGCTGTCCAGATAGATGTTGAACTGGGTGGTGCCAGCGGCCTCCAGATCGCGGATCTTGGCGATATGCTCATCCGGGGTGCCGAGCACGCAGAAGCTCTTGACGATGTCCTCGGTGATGAAGTCGAGATAGGGGTTATCGCTCTGGCCGTGCTTGGAATAGTCGTAGCCTTTGCGGTTCTTGATGTAGTCGGTCAGGCTGGTCGGGACATGATCGCCGCCGGTGCCGTATTTCTCGACGATGTCAGCGACGTGGTTGCCGACCATGGCAGGGAACCACTTGGTCTTCTCGATGCCTTCCTCGATTGGGCCGGTGTGGGCGGGCGCCGCGGCCATGACGCGGTAGTTTGACATGTCGCGGCCTTCAGCCTCACCGCCGGCCTTGGCCTGATCGGCCAGCCATTTGATGATCTTGGGCTCGGCGATCTGCAGCACCACGCCGTCGCCGACCTTGCCGGCCGAAGCCAGCGCCTTGGGGCCGTAGGCGCCGATCCAGACCGGCAGCTCATAGCCCTGCGCCCAGGGGAATTTCACCGGCTCGGGGCATTCGCCGTACTGCACTTCCTCGCCGCGGATCAGCGATTTGACCACGTGGGTGAACTCTTCCATCCGCTTGATGGTCGAGGGCTTCTTGCCCATCACCCGCACGGCGCTGTCGCCGCGGCCGAGACCGATGTCGAAACGGCCGCCGGACTGTTTCGCCAGCGAGCCGAACAGCGAGGCCGCCACCGACCACTCGCGCGAGTTCGGGTTGGTCACCAGCGGGCCGAAGCGCATGTTGGTGGTGTGCTCCATGCACATCGCCATGGCGACGAAGCTTTCGCGCCACAGGATGTGGCTGTCGTAGAACCAGCAGTAGGTGAAGCCTGCGTTCTCGGCCTGGCGGACCAGCGCGCGGGCGCGTTCGGGCTCAACGAAGCCCTTGAAGCAAATACCGAATTCCATGTGTGTTTTCCTCCTCGTTGGAATCTCAGTGATCGGGGGCCCAGATGCGGATGCCCGCATGGGTGAAGGGCACCGCCTTGGAAATGTTCTGGCGGATCAGGATCGGGGTGATCGCCTCGATGCAGCGGGCGGCCTCGGCGTCGCCGGCGTTGTAGGCCTGGACATCCAGCGCGCCGACCAGCTCCATCACCTTCTTGCGGGCAGGCAGGCTGTTGCCGCAGACCAGGATGTCGCAGTTGATCGGCCAGTCCAGGTTGTTGAGCGTGGTGGCCGACACGTTGTGCAGCGCGCCGATCACCGGGATCTCGTCGCCTAGGAGCGCCTGCGCGGCCTCGGTGGCGGAGCCTTCGGTCGGCATTTCCAACTTCTTGGGGTCGCCTTCCTTGAGCGGCACCACGATGTCGACCAGGATCTTGCCCGCAAGGCCCGGCTTCAGCGCCTTGAGCGTGGCGTTATGGGCGGAGAATGGCACCGCGAGGATCACCATCTCATCCGCAGCTGCGGTGGCGGCTTCATTGCCGAGGCCGGTGATTTCGGCGGCGCCCGCGGGCAGTTTCGCCATCAGCTCTGCTGCGATGCCGGCGCTGCGCTCACCGTCGCGCGAACCCAGAGCCACATTGATGCCGGCGCGGGCAAAGCGCAAAGCCAGACCCTGTCCCTGCGGCCCGGTGCCGCCAATGATTGCGATCCTCATCGGAACATATCCTCCTGTTTTTTCCTGAGTATGTCGGCGCCGCGGCTGTCGGCGGGCTGCCAGTCGAGCCCGCGCAGAAGCACCGCCGGTGTCTTTCCGTTCTTGCGCACCACCAGCCCCGAGGCGGCGGCGATTTCATCGGCCAGTGCCGGTTCAGTCACCTGCAGCGGGCGGCCCCAGGCGTCGCTTTTGCCCTGTTCGCGGATGGTCGCTGGCACTTTGGCCAGGCCGATCGCCACATTGACCTGGCCCAGCCTCCAGGGGCGGCCGAAGGTGTCGGTCATTACCACGCCGATCTCGGCGTCAAAACGGTGCGACAGATCCTGCTGCAGCCGGGCGCAGCTGGCATCCGGATCGGGCGGCAGTATCATCGCCGCATCTTCCTCGCCGAAATTCGACTCATCCACCGCCGCATTGGCTGAGATGAAGCCGAGCCGGTGCTCGCAGATCATCGTGCCCTCGTTCTGGTCCGGGCGGCGGAAGGCGCGCACCACGCGGGTGCTTTCGCGCAGGACGATCTCGACCTTGCGCGGGTCCTTGTTCAGCTCTTCGGCGTATTTCAGCGCCTCCGCCGACGGCGTCACCGAGGCCAGCGGGATGATGCAGTCCTCGGCCTTGGAGAAGACTTTTTGCGCGACGCAAAGGATGTCGCCGCGTTTGAGCGGCATGCCGGCCCGGTCCAGGCAATCGCCCAGAACCGCGGCTAGATCGTCGCCGTTGCGGATGTCCGGCACACCGGGAATGGCGGTGAGAGAGACGGAAAGGCTCATTGCGCGCCCTCCCGCGCCAGTGCCTGCGGGTTATGGGCCAGCAGGTGATCAAGATCCTCGGCTGTATCGACGTCAATGCGGAGGCTGGCCAGCGGCAGCACCCGGGGGCAAAGCCCGGCGGCCTCTGCCGCGTGCAGATGCGCGATCAGAGACTTCGGCCCGTAGCGGAACGGGAAGGGGCAGGGCAGGGGCGCCAGCAGTGCATTGGTCCCCAGATCCTTGGCCGGGCAGAACAGCGCGCTGTTGTTATCCAGCGGGTGTGCCAGCAGCCGGGTGAGGTCGTCCGTGGACGGGGCGGCGAGATCGCCGGGCAGAACGCAAAGCGCACTGTATCCCTGCTGTGCCGCCCAAACGGCGGCGGCCTCCACTGCCAGCGACAGCGCGCCGGGGTCCTGGTCGTCGATGCAGATGAGGCCGCCCTGACGGGCGATCCGGGCAATCACCGGGCTGTTGCTGACCACGGCAATATCCGCCGTGCCGCCGGGGAGGCGGGCCAGGGCCTCTTGCAGTTTCGCGACGGTGGCCTGGAACAGCCCTTCCGCCAGCACCCTGCGCTCCTGCGGGGTGAGGGCGACGGCGAGCCGGGTCTTGGCCTTTGACGGGTCCTTCATCGGGATCACGGCGAGCCGCTTGCCGGTACCTTGTTGCGGGGTCATGCGGTTGCCTCCAGATGGACCGGAGCAAATGCCAGGTCGACGATTTCGCGGGCCAGCCGGGTCTTGTCCTCATGGGTTTTCATCAGGATGCGGCTGCAGACCGGCTCCAGCCCTTCGGCGCGGATGGCGCCCGCCAGCGACGCGTCGGCGTGGTCGATGAACAATGTACCGGCGAGGCCGCGGTAGCGGCGGGCAACGCCAAGCGCGTCTGCCTGCTCCCCCAGCGCCTGCATCATCCGGTCGGCGGGGCCTTTCACAACCTTGCCGTCAATGAAGGGGCTGACAGCGATCTTGGGCGCGGCGGAGGCCTGCACCGCGTCCGCTATGCCTGGAATGCCCAAGATCGGGGCAATGCTGACCAGCGGATTGGACGGTGCAATCACGATCAGGTCTGCTGCGCGGATTGCCTCCAGCGCCTCCGGCGTTGGGCGGGCCCGGGCGAGGCCTTCGAAGGCCAGTTCCCGGACCTCCGGCGCGCAGCGTTCGCGCACGAAATACTCCTGGAAACTCAGCCAGCCCGCATCGGTGCGCACCCGGGTTTGCACGGTGCCGTCGGTGGGCAGCAGGATCTCTGCCGTGACGCCAAAGGCGCGGGCAACGTCACGGGCGATCTCGCTGGGCCGGTCGCCGCGAAGCCGCCGCATGGTGCGGTAGATGTGCAGGCCGAAGTCGCGGTCGCCCAGCGACATCCAGGTGTCCGCGCCCAGTTTGGTCAGCGTTTCCAGCGCCCGGTGGCCCTCATCCGCGACGCCCCAGCCCTGGCTGCGGTCGATCACATCCGCAAGGCTGTAGGTCAGCGTGTCGATATCGGGCGAGACCCAGAGGCCGTGGAAGGCATCGTCATCCGCCACATTGCCGATCACCGAGAGCTGCACATCCGGCAGGGCTGCCAGCCCCTCGGCCATCTTGGCGCCGCCGACGCCGCCGGCCAGCAGCGTCACCTTATGCTTGCCTGCGCCGCTCATTCCGCCGCCTCCAGCGCGGGGCGCTCCGGGAACATCTCCAGAAACGCCAGCGGGTCGCGGCCCTGACGGTCCACCAGCGGCGCAATCACCTCGGGGTCGTGGTGTTCATAGACCTCACGGGTCTCGTAGATGGTGCTGCGGCGCACCGGCACCCGGCCCGCGGCGCGGATGATCTGCGCCAGCTCGCGGGCGGTGATTTCCTGGCCGTGGGCCGAGCCGGCCGCGCGGGAGATGCTTTCGTTCATCAGCGTGCCGCCTAGGTCGTTGACGCCGCGCGTGAGCATTTCCTGCGCCCGCGCCGCGCCCAGCTTGGTCCAGCTGACCTGGATGTTGTCGATCCAGCCGTGCAGCATGATGCGGGAGACCGCGTGCATCAGGTCCACCTCCAGCGGGGTGGGGCCGGGGCGCACCCTGTCCGGGTTCTGCGCCCAGAGGGGCGATTCCGTATGCACGAAGGAGAGCGGCACCAGTTCGGTAAAGCCGCCGGTGTCCTTCTGGATGTCGCGCAGGAGGCGGATGTGCGCCGCCCAATGCTCCGGCCTGTCGAGATGGCCGTACATGATGGTGGCAGTGGTCGGGATGCCAACCTCATGCGCGGCGCGGATGATCTCCACCCATTTCTCGGCGCTCAGCTTGTTCTTGGTCAGCTGCATCCGCACTTCGGTATCGAGGATTTCCGCCGCGGTGCCGGGCATCGAGCCGAGGCCCGCCGCCTTCAGATCGGCCAGGAAGTCATGATAGGACATCTTGGTCTTGGAGGCACCGTACCAAATCTCAAACGGCGAGAAGGCGTGGATATGCATGTCGGGCAGCGCCGCCTTGATGGCGCGCACGATGTCGCGGTAATAGGTGCCCTCCATCTTTGGGTGCAGGCCGCCCTGGATGCAGACCTCGGTTGCGCCGCGGTCCCAGGCCTGCTGCGCGCGCTCGACGATCTGCGCGGGCTCCAGCCACTCGGCGTCTTTGTCCTCGCTGCGCTTGGCAAAGCCGCAGAAGCGGCAGCCCATGTAGCAGATGTTGGTGAAGTTGATGTTGCGGTTGACCACGAAGGACACCCGGTCGCCGTTGGCGCGGCGTCGCAGCTCGTCGGCCGCGGCATAGACCGCTTCGGCATCGGCGCCCGTTGCGCGGAACAGCTCTGTGCCTTCGGCTTCTGACACCTCGCCGCCTTCCAACGCCAGTTCCAGAATGGCGCGAACCGGAGCGGAGGCGGCGCTGACGGCCGCCGGGACTGCGGCAAACTTCTCTGCGGGGGGTTGGATGGTCATGCTGTTTCTCCCATGTGCTGCTGGTCGCGTGCCAGTCCGTTGGCCTGCGCCATGCCGGAGGCGCGGGCCAGAATTTCCGGGTCGATGAAGCCGCTGCCGGCGGCCAGGTAGCTGGGGTAGACCGTCAGCCGCTCGCGCAGCTGGAACCCGGCCTGGGTGCAGGAGGCGGCAAGCTGGCGGATCTCCGGCCATTCATGCTGCGGATTGATGAAGTCGATGGTGACCGGCGAGATGCCGCCCCAGTCGTTGATGCCTGCGTCCAGGTAGGCCAGGTGGCGGGCGCTGAGGTTCGGCGGCGCCTGCAGGCTGATGTCCGGCGATAGGATGATGCGGGCCGCCGCGATGGTGCGCAGCATGTCTTCCAGCGGCGGCTCCGGGTGGTTCGCCATGGCGATATCTGGCTTGCGCTGGAAGTTCTGGATGATCACTTCCTGGATGTGGCCGTGGCGGGCGTGGGCGCCGTTGATCGCGTGCAGCGCCTCGATACGCTCTTCAAAAGTCTCGCCGATGCCGATCAGCAGGCCGGTGGTGAAGGGCACTTTCTTCTCGCCCGCCCGTTCTAGCGTGCGCAGCCGCTGCACCGGCACCTTGTCGGGGCAGGCATAATGCGGCTGGCCCTTGCGGGTCAGGCGGCGGCTGACGGTTTCCAGCATCATCCCCATCGAGGCAGAGACCGGCCGCAAGAGGTCAATCTCTTCGCTGGTCAGCGTGCCTGCGTTCACATGCGGCAGCAGCGCGGTTTCCCGCAGCACCAGCGCGCACATCTCGGCCAGATAGGCGGTCAGGCTGGAATAGCCGAGCCGCTCCAGTGCTTTGCGCGCCTTCTCGTAGCGCAGTTCCGGTTTCTCGCCGAGGCTGAACAGCAGCTCCTTGCAGCCTTCCCGCTCACCGCGGTGGGCCGTGGCCAGCACCTGCTCCGGCGTCATGATGTTCGCTTCGGGCGAGTCGGGATGCTTGACGAAGGTGCAATAGCCGCAGGTGTCGCGGCACATGTTGGTCAGCGGCACAAAGGCCTTGCGGGAATAGGTGACGGTGCGCCCCCAATGGGCATCGCGGATCTGGCGGGCACGGGCCATCAAGTCATGCAGGTCCCCGGCCGCCGCCCAGGATTCACTTGGTTTTTTCAGTAGAATGTTCATGGGCTCCTCCTGCTTTTAGGTTTGTGGGAGTCCTGGATTCTGTCAACCTAAAATTTGACTAGTAGATAAAAAACATGCCTGCAAAATACTGTAACTACAGGAAACAAAGCAAAAAAATATTGAATACCTGCTTACGTGATACAATTTTGTTGACTGAAAACTAAAAATTTGACTATCTGGTAAAAAAAGAAACATGATGAATGATGCCATCCGACTCACCTGTGGGGCGGGTCTGGCGCAATGGGAGGAGAACGGCCGTGCTGATTGGAACGCCAAAAGAGCTGGCGCCGGGTGAAAACCGGGTTGCGATGACGCCGGATTCGGCGAAGCAGCTGCAGAAGCTGGGCTATGAGTGCGCGATTGAGGCCGGGGCGGGCGCCGCTGCGGGCTTTTCCGATGCGGCCTATGAGGCGGCAGGCGTTGAGGTCATCAAGACCCCGGCAGCGCTGTGGAAGGCCTGCGATATTGTCGCCAAGGTGCGCCAGCCGGATGCAACCGAGCTGAAGCGGCTGACCAAGGGCAAGACGCTGATCTCCTTCTTCAACCCGGCAGGGAATGAAGAGGGGATGGAGCTGGCCAAGTCGAAGAAGGCCAATGTCATCGCCATGGAAATGGTGCCGCGGATTTCGCGCGCGCAGAAGATGGACGCGTTGAGCTCGATGGCGAACATCGCGGGCTACCGCGCTGTCATCGAGGCGGGCAACAACTTCGGCCGCTTCTTCACCGGCCAGATCACCGCGGCAGGCAAGGTGCCCCCGGCAAAGGTTCTGGTGGTCGGCGCCGGGGTGGCGGGGCTTGCCGCCATCGGCACCTCGACCAGTTTGGGCGCCGTGACCTATGCCTTCGACGTGCGCCCCGAAGTGGCTGAGCAGGTCGAGTCGATGGGCGCCGAGTTCGTCTATCTCGACTTCGAGGAGGAGCAGCAGGACGGCGCTGCCACCGGCGGCTATGCCTCGGTCTCCAGCCCGGAGTTCCGCGAAGCACAGCTGGCCAAGTTCCGCGAGCTGGCGCCGGAGGTGGACATCGTCATCACCACCGCGCTGATCCCGAACCGCGAGGCGCCGGAACTGTGGACCGAGGATATGGTTGCCGCAATGAAGCCCGGCTCGGTCATTGTCGACCTGGCAGCAGAGAAGGGCGGTAACTGCAAGCTGACCGTCATGGACGAGAAGATCGTCACCGAAAACGGTGTCACCATCATCGGCTACACCGACTTCCCCAGCCGCATGGCGGCGCAGTCCTCGAGCCTTTACGCGACAAACATCCGCCACATGATGGCTGACCTGACGCCGGAAAAAGACGGTTTGGTCAACCACAATATGGAAGACGACGTGATCCGCGGCGCGACCGTCACCTTTGAGGGCGAGATCACCTTCCCGCCGCCGCCGCCAAAGGTGCAGGCGATTGCGGCCAAGCCCAAGGAGGCCGTGCCGGAGCTGACGCCGGAAGAAAAGCGCGCCAAGGAGGTTGAGGCCTTCAAGGCGCAGACCAAGAGCCAGGTCACCATGCTGGCCGGCGGCGGCGCGCTCCTCTTGCTGGTGGGCCTCTTTGCACCGGTCAGCTTCATGCAGCA
>NZ_JWLH01000021.1:0-38823 GCF_000813925.1 Leisingera sp. ANG-S5
CTCGCAGAGCCAGAAGGCCTCACCGCCTGAAGCGCAGAACACTGAGCTTCGAACAAATTTGCTCCCGCCGGAACGCCTCCGGCGGGAGTATTTTGTTCAAAGAAGAAGGGGAGAGGCGTCAGAAGCCCAAGTAGGCGATGCCGCCGAATGTGACAGCGACGCTGACCCATTGGGCGCGTGTCATGCTTTCGCGCAGAACCAGCCAGGCCAGAACCACGGTAACAAGACCAAACAATGAGGCGCTGACGGAGGCGAACTCGGGCCGGGGAAGGGAGCCTGAATATATCACCAGACCCAGCGCAACTGCATCCAGCGCGCCCATCACGCAGAGAAGCGGCAGGACCTGGCGGGGCGGGAGCTGCAGCGCACGCAACAGGATTGCGAGGGCCGCCGCCAGCAGGATTGCAGCCGCGCGGGTCAGGATCAGCACCGGCAGCTCAGCCCCGGCCTGGGTTGCGGCCTGGCCGGTTGCAAAGGTCAGCGCAAAGCCGGTTGCCGCCATCAGTCCCCATCCTGCGGTCCGCGGGTTTATCGCGCCGCCGTCGTCCTCGGCTGAAAACACCGCGATGCAGCCCACGCCGCCAACCACCGCGGCAACTGCCAGCCAGTGGCCGGGCCCGACCGGCTGCCCCTGCAGCATTGCCAAGCCAAGCGACAGCACCGGATAGGCGCCGATCAGCGGCGCCGCCAGCCGAACCGGCCCCAGCGCAAAGGCGCGGTACAGCGCGTAGGACGCAAGAGCGTAGATGGCGCCGGAGAGCCCGGCGAGTTTGGCTGCCGGCAGAGTCATCGCGGGCCAATCCGCCAGGGCAAGGCCTGCCGCAGCCATCAGAATCGCACCCGTTGCAAACACCGTCAGCATGGCGGGCAGAATACCGGTTTTCTTGGAGACAACCCGCACGCAGAGGTCATGTATGCCCCAGGCAAGCGCTGCAATCAGTCCCAGTACCAGCGAGTGCATGGCGGTTATCCTTTTGTTTGCGGCATTCACCCCCAGGAAAATGCCGCATCCCGGGCAATCGCCATTTTTCCGCAGAAAATCAACATGTTTGTTGATTAGAGTGCCGTATCGGAATATTCTTTTCAATAAATAAATATTCCGACCGTGCAAGAATTGGCCGGAGTCCAACAGGAGATGCGCGATGAATGACATGAGCTTCCCTGAGGTTGTCAAAGGGCCGCCGAAGCCCTCCGGATTGTATCAGCCGTCGGTGTTCTCATTGCCCAAGGGAACCGAACGTTATGCGGTCGAAGGCTGCGGCGCGATCCTGATCCGGGTGGAGACCGGCGACCGGGTGACGGTGACCAATGACGAGGGCGGCCAGCCCTGCGAGATCATCGCCGCCGAGGATAAGGGGCGCATCGATGCCAGGATCATCGGTGCAGCAGCGAACTGCGATGCCGGCGGCTTGAAGGCGCTGCTGACGACCTCGGATCAGTCCCTACGCGGCCTGCGCATGGGTATGGAGGCGCGCGGCATTGATTTGGCGCAGGGCGGTGCGGTGCGGGTCTTCGACAGTGCGACACCGGCCAAGACCGAAGAGAGCTTCGCCGTGCAGCGCGACGGCGTGGTGATCATCGCGGCCCCCGGCGGCATCATGGACTTCGAAAAGCAGGACACTGCGACCTCATTGACCGTGTTGGTCAAACGTGCCGTGATTAAGCAGGTGGCCCGGTTTGAGTTGCCCGACCCGCTGGCGGAGCCGGTCAATGAGGTTCGGGTGCATAGCGCCACTGCCGAAAGCTATTTCGTGAAGGCCGGCGACTATATCCAGATCATTGATGTGGATGGCCGCCAGTGCACCGACTTCCAGTGCTTCGCCGCCCGCAAACTGGACAAGGGGATTGAGCATGCGCTGGATGTGACCACCACCCGCACGCTGATGGGCCATGCCTATCCGATGCCAGGGCTGCATGCGAAATACTATGACCAGGACATGCTGCCGCTGGTCGAGGTGGTGCAGGACACCGTGGGGCGCCACGATGCTTTTGCCCTCGCCTGTGCCGCGAAGTATTATGACGACATCGGCTATCCCGGCCATGTGAACTGCTCGGATAACTTCAACGGCGTGCTGGCGGGCCACGGGGTAACGCCGCGGGCTGGCTGGATGGCGATCAACTTCTTCTTCAACACCGGGCTGGACGATCACGGCGTGATGTATGCTGATGAGCCCTGGACCCGGCCCGGCGACTACGTGCTGCTGCGGGCGCTGACCGATCTGGTTTGTGTCAGCTCTGCCTGCCCGGATGACACCAGCGCCGCCAATGGCTGGAACCCCACCGACATTCACGTCCGCACCTACAGCGGCCAAGAGAGTTTCAAGCGGGCGATTGCGTTCCGCGCGACCCCTGAATCGGAGCCCAAGATGACCAAGGAAACCGGTTTCCACGACCGCCTCAGCAAGATGACCCGCAATTTCATCGAGTATAACGGGTTCTGGCTGGCCAATTGCTATGCCGAGTCCGGCCCGCTGGAGGAATACTGGGCCTGCCGCGAGAAATCGGTGGTGCTGGACCTGTCCGCCCTGCGCAAGTTTGAGATTACCGGACCGGATGCCGAGGCGTTGTGCCAGTACATCTTTACCCGCAACATCAAGAAGCTGGCGGTGGGGCAGGTGGTCTATACCGCGATGTGCTACCCGCATGGCGGCATGATCGATGACGGCACCGTGTTCCGCCTGGGCAAGGACAATTTCCGCTGGATCGGCGGCTCGGACTATGGCGGGGAGTGGATCCGCGAGCAGGCGGAGAAGCTGGGCCTGAACGTGCTGATCCGGTCCTCGACCGACATGCAGCACAATATCGCCGTGCAAGGCCCTGAAAGCCGCGATCTGCTGAAGAAGATCATCTGGACCATGCCCCATAATCCGACGCTGGAGGAACTGGGCTGGTTCCGCTTCACGCCCGCACGCATCGGGGATGACCAGGGCGTGCCGGTGGTGGTCTCGCGGACCGGCTACACCGGCGAGCTGGGATATGAGATCTTCTGCCACCCGAAACACGCCAGTGAGGTGTTTGACGCGGTCTGGGAGGCCGGGCAGGACCACGGCATCCGCCCGATGGGGCTGGAGGCGCTGGATATGGTGAGGATCGAGGCCGGTTTGATCTTTGCCGGTTACGACTTCAGCGATCAGACCGACCCGTTTGAGGCGGGCATCGGTTTCACGGTGCCGCTGAAATCGAAAGAGGATGATTTCATCGGCCGCGATGCGCTGATCCGGCGCAAGACCACGCCTGCCCGCAAGCTGGTCGGGCTGGACATTGACTCGGCAATCGACGTGGGTCATGGCGATTGCGTCCACATCGGCCGGGCGCAGATCGGCGAGGTGACCTCCTCCATGCGTTCGCCGCTTCTGGGCAAGAACATCGCGCTGGCACGGGTGGATGTGTCCTGTTCGGAGGCCGGAACCGAGGTGGAAATCGGTAAACTTGACGGGCATCAAAAACGTCTGCCCGCCAAGATTGTACCTTTTGCCCATTACGACCCCAAAAAGACCCGGCCTCAATCCTGAGGCCGGCCGCTGCGGGGCAGGGAGGTTAAATGGTTCAGAAGCTGATAGAACAGATCGGCGGCGAGGCGGTTCTGCGGACGCTGGTGGAACGGTTCTACGACATTGTCGAGGAAACCGAGACCGGTGCGCAGATCGTCAAACTGCACAAGCGGGGGCATGGCATGGACCATGCCCGGATCGAGCAGTTCAACTTCCTGTCCGGTTTTATGGGCGGACGCCGGTATTACGAGGAAAAACACGGGCATATGGACGTGAAACTGATGCACGCCCATGTGCCAATCACTGGAGAAGACGCCGAAAACTGGCTGAAATGTATGGACCAGGCGCTGGCGGAGCTCAAACTGGAAGGCCCCCATGTGGAGCGGTTGCGCCAGGTGTTCCGTCGGGTGGCCTTGATGCTGGTGAACGATCTGGCTGAGTGGGGCGAGAAGCGCGCTTTGGCTTGAGCGCGCCGCCTGTTGCCGCCGCGGGAGCCTCCGGCGGGAGTATTTCAGGAAAGATGAAAAGCGGGAGTGGCCTGGTGATCAGCCGGGCAGCCTCAGGAAAACCTGCACATCGGCCACGTTGGTGCCGGTGCCGCCGGTGATCAGCAGCGCGCCCGCGGATTTGAGCGCCGCGTAGCTGTCGTTGTTGGCCTGCAGTGCGTCCGGGTCCTGACCTGCTGCCCTGATGGCCTCCCAGGTGTCGGGAGTGGCGATGCCGCCTGCTGCATCCGTGGGGCCATCGCGCCCGTCAGTGCCGCCGGAGAGGAACAGCCAGTCGCCGCTGAGCCGTTCCGCGCCCAGTTTGGCGACGCGGAGGGCCAGTTCCTGGTTGCGCCCGCCAAGGCCGCTGCCGCGGAGCTGCACCGTGGTTTCACCTCCGAAGATCAGCGCAACAGGTTTGTCCTTGGGGGCGGTTTCTGCCGCTTTTACAACCGTTTCAGCGGCCTCTGCCACATCGCCCACCAGCCGGTGCGAGACCAGCTTGGGGGTCCAGTCTTCAGCGGCAACGGCCATCATTGCCTTGAGGCTGTGGCGGTTGGAACCGATCAATGTGTTGGTGGCCTGGGGCGGGGTTTCCTGGGCATTCTCGGCGGCGCTGAGGCGGGTCTTGACGGCCTCAGGCGCGCTGTCCCAGATGCCCGCGCGCTGCATAATCCCGCGCGCATCAGCGCGGGTGCCGATCGGTGCAACGGTAGGGCCTGAGGCGATGGCGCGCAGGTCGTCGCCGATCACGTCTGAGAGGATATAGGCCTGCACCTGGGCAGGTGCTGCATGGCGCAGCAGTCCGCCGCCCTTGGTGTCCGACAGCTGCTGGCGGATCAGATTCATCTCGTTGATTTCAAGGCCGGAGGCGAGCAGCAGCTTGTTCACCGCCGCCTTGTCCGCCAGTGTCAGGCCGGGGGCAGGGGCCACCATCAAGGCGGAGCCGCCGCCGGAAATCAGCGTAATCAGCCGGTCATTGGGGCTAAGGGAACGGGCCAGCTCAATGGCGGCCTGACCTGCAGCAGCGCTGGTTTCATCCGGCACCGGATGGGCGCCGCAGATCACCGTGGCGCCGGGAATTTCCGTGTAGTTTTCAGGGTTTGTGATCGCCAAAGCCTGGTCTGCATCCGGGATCAGCGCCAGCGCTTCGCGCATCATCGGGATGGCAGCCTTGCCGACAGCCAGCAGCACATTCCTGCCGCCTTCGGGCAAGGGGGAGAGCGGCGAGGTCGCTAGCTGGGCACGCAGGGCTTGCGCCGGGTCTGCCCGGTCGACGGCGGCCTGAAACAGGGCCTTGGCGGTGGTCAGCAATCCGGTCATCTGCGTCTCCCTGGCATAGCGCCGCTTAGCCGCCCCAGCCAAAGCCGGGGCGGCGTAAGGTCTTGAAACAGAACGGCGGCTTAGGTGCCGGCGATCTGCTTGGCTTTTTCCACCAGCACTTCTGCCTGACGGATCGAGGCGTAGTCAATCAGGCGGCCGTCCAGCGACACTGCGCCCTTACCGGCCGCTTCAGCTTCGGCCATCGCTTCCAGAATGCGGTGCGCCTTGGTGATTTCCGCGTCCGACGGCGACATCACCTCGTTGGCCAGTTCGATCTGGCTGGGGTGGATGGCCCATTTGCCCTCGCAGCCCAGAACCGCGGCGCGTTTGGCGGCGGCCTTGTAGCCTTCCTTGTCCTGGAAATCGCCGAACGGGCCGTCGATCGGACGCAGGCCGTTGGCGCGGGCGGCCACCACCATGCGGGCCAGAGCGTAGTGCCACATGTCGCCCCAATGCACGTCGCGTGAGCCATCTGCGGCCGGGTCGGTCAGCACCGAGTAATCCGGGTTCACGCCGCCGATGATGGTGGTGCGGGCACGGGTCGAGGCGGCATAGTCGGCAACGCCGAAATGCAGCGATTCATTGCGCTTGGAGGCTGCGGCAATTTCACTCACATTCTGCATGCCGAGCGCGGTCTCGATGATGTGCTCAAAGCCGATCCGCTTCTTGTAGCCCTTGGCGTCTTCGATCTGGGTGACCAGCATGTCGACGGCGTAAACGTCGGCTGCGGTGCCAACCTTGGGGACCATGATCAGGTCAAGACGTTCGCCTGCCTGTTCAACCACATCGACCACGTCGCGGTACATGTAGTGGGTGTCGAGGCCATTGATTCGCACCGACATGGATTTATTGCCCCAGTCGATGTCGTTCAGGGCCTCGATGATGTTCTTGCGGGCTTGGTCTTTTTCGTCCGGTGCAACCGCGTCTTCGAGGTCCAGAAAGATCACGTCGACGTCAGATTTTGCAGCTTTTTCAAACATTTGTGGTTGAGAGCCGGGGATTGCCAGCTCGCTGCGGTTCAGGCGGCCAGGGGCCTGTTCGATGGTATGAAACGACATAGTGCGCTCCTCATTCGCAATGGGGTTTCGTCCTCTCCTCCTTAGGCATTCCCCATCAGGGTGTTTCCTGTCAAGAAAAAAGTTTTCATTTAAATACATTCGCGCGGGAGCGCGCCCGCGCGTCGCGCCCTCGCGTGCGCACGCGTATGCGCACACGCGTGCGAGCCGCGGCACGATGCGCCAGGATCATTTTTCCAGGCTGAAATCGCCCTTGGCGGCGCGGTTGGCGTAGTAGAACGCAATCGCCTGGGCGCGGTTCTTGACCGAGAGTTTTTCGTAGAGGTTCGACAGATGGAACTTCACCGTGTTGGTCGAAATCCCCAGCTCCTTGCTGAGCTCCTTGTTGGTGAGCCCCTTGGATAGCGCCTCAAGCATCGTGCGCTCGCGGCGGGACAGCTGCTCGATCGGATCGGTCTGGAGGCCCCGGACGTCGAGGAAGGGGAAAACCATCTTGCCCGCGGCCACGGCCAGGCAGGTGTCCAAGAGTCCGTCGACAGCGCTGGAGCGCGGCGCGAAGCCGGCGGCGCCTGCGCTCATCGCCTTGCGCGGAACGTCGCCGCTGTCGTCGGCATAGACCACCAGCCGTGGCGCGTTGGCCTGGTCGCGCAGCACTTCGATCAGCTTGGCGCCGCCGAGCGCGGGCAGGTTCCAGTCGATGATCCCAACCTGAACCGGCACCCGCATCACCGTTCCGAGGAAGCCTTCGGCGGTTGCGGAGGTGGCGACCAGCGAGAATCGCGGGTCTTTGTCGAAGATCTCGGACATGGCCGACAGCACCAGGGGATTTGCGTCAGCAAGCATGACCGATATCGGGGAAACTTTGTCGCTTATAGGAGCCATTTGGTGCCTTTTCGTTTCAAACTACCCAAATGGGTAGGGTGCATTTCGGTATGCAACGGTATTTTTACCAGTTCGGGTAGGTTTTTAGCCGCCCATTTAGATACCCAAAAGCAGGATATAGGAATGTTGCGGGTTTTGTCGACCTGGGTTTTCCTTAGGTTAACAGATGTTGCACGACAGGAAACAAACCTTCCCGCAGCGAAGATCGCGGCGCAGAAGGCCTGGGACCTCCGGCACATCGCCGAAACGACAACAGCGAGGCCTGACCCCGATGACTGAACCCACGATCTTCCCCAGCCTGGAAATCCCGGAAACCCTGGCCGCCGGCCCTGGCCCGGGCAATACCGATCCCCGCGTGCTGCAGGCTTTTGCCAACACCGGCCTGGCCGACCACATGCAGGCGGACGTGCTGCGCGGCATGATCGAGTGCAAGCAGATGCTGCGCGACCTGTGGGGCACCGCCAACACCTACACCTACGGCGTCGGCGGCACCGGCTTCTCCGGCCTGGACTGCATGCTGAATGCAATCCTGCCGGGCGATACCGTGGTTGCCTTCCAGAACGGCACCTTCTCGGGCATCGACGCGATGACCATCCGCATGAAGGCCGCCACCCGCGAGGAGCTGGCCGCTGACGCGATGAACCCGCAGCCGGCCTCCGTCACCGTGGTGGATGTGCCGCACGGCGAGTCGGTGTCGGGCAAACTAGTGGAGCAGGTGCTGGCCGAGAAGAAGCCCAAGTGGGCCTTCATGGCGCATTGGGAAACCGGCTCGGGCCGCATCAACGACCTCAAGGGTTTCTCGGACGCTTGCGTCAAGCACGGCGTGATGGGCCTGATCGACGCGGTGTCCTCGCTGGGCATCGAAGACTTCTCGATTGACGATTACCCGGGCGTTGCCGGCTGGGCGTCCTGCCCGCAGAAGGGCGTGCTGTGCCTGCCGCTGACCTATGCGCCTGTGTCTTTCACCGACCAGTACATCCAGACCGTGCGCGAGAACGGCTGCCATTCCTATGTTCACAATCCGATCCTTGAGGCCCGCCACTGGGGCATCGTGGACGGCCAGGACGTTGCTGCCGGCACCTACCACCGCACTCATTCCGGTTATGCGGTTGCCGCCTTCCACGAGGCGCTGCGCATCACCTTGCAGCACGGCCGCGCCCAGAAAGCCCGCGACTATGCCTTCCACGAGAAAGCGCTGCGCGATGCCGTGACCGCGATGGGCTGCGACGTGACCTCGAACATGACCAGCCTGGTGGTTCTGAACCTGCCCGGCGATCTGGCAGGCCGCGAAAAGGAACTGGTGGGCAACTGCCGCGCCGTGGGTTTCGGCATCTGGCCGACCCTGTCGGAGCCGGTCCAGGTCCGCATCGGCATCCTGAACCAGATCACTCCGGCGGCCATCACCGACATCGTCAACCGCTTTGGCAAGGCGATGAACGACATGGGCGCCAAGGTCGACATGGAGGCGATCAACGCCCTGCTCGACAAGCATTACGCGCCGGAATTGGAACCGGCAGAGTAATAGAATTCCGACATCCATGAGGAGGAGAGGACCATGGATATCCACGAGTATCAGGCCAAGGAAGTTCTGAGCAACTTCGGCGTGACCGTACCGCCGGGTGCGCTGGCCTACAGCCCCGAGCAGGCGGCCTACCGCGCGCGGGAACTGGGCGGCGACCGCTGGATCGTCAAGGCCCAGGTTCACGCCGGCGGCCGCGGAAAGGCGGGCGGCGTCAAACTGTGCAACTCGGAAGCTGAGATCTATGAGGCAACCGAGAACCTGTTTGGCAAGAAACTGGTGACCCACCAGACCGGCCCCGAAGGCAAAGGCATCTACCGTGTCTATGTAGAAGGTGCGGTGCCGATCGCCCGCGAAATTTACCTCGGCTTTGTGCTGGACCGCTCCAGCCAGCGGGTGATGATTGTTGCCTCCTCCGAGGGTGGCATGGAGATTGAGGAGATCTCTGCCGAGCGGCCCGAGTCCATCGTGCGCTCGACCGTTGAGCCGGCCGTGGGCCTGCAGGACTTCCAGGCGCGGGAGATCGCATTTGCCCTGGGCATCGAACCGGCGATGACGCAGCAAATGGTGCGCACGCTCAAGGGCTGCTACCAGGCGTTTTCCGAACTGGACGCCACCATGGTTGAGATCAACCCGCTGGTCGTCACTTCGGACAACAGGGTCATTGCGCTGGACGCCAAGATGACCTTTGACGACAACGCCCTGTTCCGCCACCCGCAGATCGCGGAGCTGCGCGACAAGTCCCAGGAAGACCCGCGCGAAAGCCGCGCGGCCGACCGCGGCCTGTCTTATGTCGGCCTCGAAGGCAACATCGGCTGCATCGTGAACGGTGCGGGCCTGGCGATGGCGACCATGGACACCATCAAGCTGGCCGGCGGCGAGCCTGCCAACTTCCTGGACATCGGCGGCGGCGCAACTCCGGAACGGGTGGCCAAGGCTTTCCGCCTGGTGATGTCCGACAGCAATGTGCAGGCGGTTCTGGTCAACATCTTTGCCGGCATCAACCGCTGCGACTGGGTTGCCGAAGGTGTGGTGCAGGCGCTGAAGGAAGTGCAGGTCGACGTGCCCGTGGTGGTCCGTCTTGCCGGCACCAATGTGGAGGAAGGCCAGAAGATCCTGGCGCAATCCGGCCTGCCGCTGATCCGCGCAACCTCGCTGATGGAAGCCGCTGAGCGGGCCGTCGGCGCTTGGAAAAACGACCTTGATCAAAACACTCGTGTGAGGGCCGTGAAATGAGCATCCTTCTTGATCGCGAAAGCCGTGTCATCGTCCAGGGCATCACCGGCAAGATCGCCCGGTTCCACACCAAGGACATGATCGAATACGGAACCAACGTTGTTGGCGGCGTGGTGCCGGGCAAGGGCGGCGAGACCGTCGAGGGTGTGCCGGTCTTCAACACCGTGAAAGAAGCGGTTGAGGCCACTGGGGCCAATGCCTCGCTAGTGTTTGTGCCGCCGCCGTTTGCAGCCGACTCCATCATGGAAGCGGCGGATGCGGGCATCAACTACTGTGTCTGCATCACCGACGGCATCCCGGCTCAGGACATGATCCGCGTGAAGCGCTACATGTACCGCTATCCCAAGGACAAGCGGATGATCCTGACCGGCCCCAACTGCGCGGGCACCATCTCGCCGGGCAAGGCACTGCTGGGCATCATGCCGGGCCACATCTACCTGCCGGGCACCGTGGGCATCATCGGCCGCTCGGGCACTCTGGGGTACGAGGCCGCTGCACAGCTGAAAGAGCTGGGTCTAGGGGTTTCCACCTCGGTCGGCATCGGCGGCGACCCGATCAACGGCTCCTCCTTCAAGGACATCCTTGAGTGGTTCGAAAAGGATCCGGAAACCGAGGTCATCGCGATGATCGGTGAAATCGGTGGCCCGCAGGAAGCGGAAGCGGCGGATTACATCAAGAACCACGTGACCAAACCGGTGGTGGCCTATGTCGCGGGTCTGACCGCACCCAAGGGGCGCACTATGGGCCACGCGGGCGCAATCATCTCGGCCTTCGGGGAATCCGCTTCCGAGAAGGTGGAGATCCTGTCGGCCGCGGGCGTGACCGTTGCCGAGAACCCCGCCGTGATCGGCGAAACCATCGCAAGCGTGATGAAAAAGAACGCCGCCTGATCCGGCAACGGAACAGGCGCAACGCTCCACCCTTGGCCCGGGGCAATGGCGGGGGTGGAGCGCATTAATAAAAGCACAAGCACGTCAGGGAGATGACATCATGGCAAAGCCCAAGGTTCTGGTGACCCGCCGCTGGCCCGCCGCCGTTGAGGCGCAGCTGGCTGAGGCGTTTGATGCTGTGCTGAACACCGGTGACAAGCCGCTGACCGAGGACGAGCTGCGCGCCGCAATGACGTCTTATGACGCGGTGTTGCCGACCGTTACCGACAAGATTTCGGCCAAGGCGTTCGATATCGCCAAGCCGCAGGCCCGGATCCTGGCCAACTACGGGGTCGGCTACTCCCACATTGATATGCATGGCGCAGCCGGTCACGGCATGACGGTGACCAACACGCCGGATGTGCTGAGCGAATGCACCGCCGACATCGCCATGACGCTGCTCTTGATGGTGGCCCGCCGTGCTGGCGAGGGCGAGCGCGAGCTGCGGGGTGGCGAATGGACCGGCTGGCGCCCGACCCATCTGGTTGGCACCAAAGTCTCCGGCAAGACGCTGGGTATCGTCGGCTTTGGCCGCATCGGCCAGGAGATGGCCCGCCGCGCCCACCACGGGTTTGGCATGAAGATCGTGGTGCAGAACCGCTCCCGTGTGTCGCCGGACGTACTGGCCCGTTTTAACGCCACTCAAGTCGACGGTCTTGAAGATCTAATGCCGAAATGCGATTTCGTCTCGCTGCACTGCCCGGGTGGGCCTGCCAACCGGCATCTGATCAACACCCGGATGCTGAACCTGATGAAACCGGATGCATTCCTTATTAATACGGCCCGCGGCGAGGTGATTGACGAGCTGGCCCTGTCCCGTGCCCTGTGGTTCGAAACCATCGGCGGTGCCGGGCTGGACGTGTTCGATGGCGAGCCGCGCATCAACCCGGACCTGCTGGACTGCGACAACCTGGTAATGCTGCCGCATCTGGGCAGTGCGACCCGGGAGGCGCGCGAGGCGATGGGCTTCCGCGTACTTGATAATCTGACCGACTTCTTTGCAGGACGCGAGCCGCGCGACCGGGTGATGTAATGGCTGATCCTGCCGAAACTGCCCCCGCGGACTATGAAGACACTTCCTATGCCGCCGGGCTTCGCGCCGAATTGCACGTCTTGTGGCTGGATGTGCTGCGCCAGCGGGCGCCGGAAGTCGCGGCCAAGATTGCTTCTGAAACCGCTTGGGATCTTTCCAATGGGCAGCCCGCGACCGCCTACATGCAGGCCTTCAACATCTGGTTCCAGCTGCTGAAGATCGTCGAGGAAAACGCCGCCATGCGCGACCGCCGCATGGCGGAGACGCAGGACGGGCCGGAAGTGGTCGAGGGCAGCTTTGCCCGCGCGCTGGATATGGCCGGGGAGTTGGCGACACCGGAGCGGCTGCAGGAGGTCACCAGCCAGTTTTCCATCGGCCCAACCCTGACTGCGCACCCGACCGAAGCCAAGCGCGTCACCATCCTGGAAATCCACCGCCGCATCTACCGCGTGCTGGTGTCGCTGGAGGCCAAGCGCTGGACCCCGCGCGAGCGCGCTGATCTGCTGGAGGATCTGCGTTCCGAAATAGACTTGTTGTGGATGACGGGCGAGCTGCGCCGCGACCGGCCCAGCCTGCAGGACGAAATCCAATGGGGCCTGCAGTTCTTCCGCGACAGCCTGTATGAAGCGGTGCCGCAGCTGTTTGAACGCTATATTGCCGCCGCTGAACCGCGGTTGGGCGAAAGCGCCGATGCGCCCTGCCTCAAGTTCCATTCCTGGATCGGCGGCGACCGCGACGGCAACCCGAATGTGACGGTTGAGGCGACAGCGGCAGCGCTGACTGCGAACCGCGCAGCAATCCTGAAACGCTACCAGAAGGCGTTGACCACCGCAGCGGAACGGATCTCGATTTCGGCCGCCGTGTTTGCCTTACCGGACAAAGCCTCCGCCCGGCTGGCAAAGATCGTTGCGGCGGCGCCCGGTGCCGCTGCTCTGACTGCCCGCAATCCCGGTGAAGTCTTTCGCCAGGCGCTGACCGCGATCCTGGCGCGGATCAAGGCCACTGCGGCAGAGGAAACCGGCGCCTATAAACATCTGGGTGACTTTGTTGCCGACCTGACAGAAGTGGAAGAGGCGCTTGAGGAAATCGGCGCGCACCGCCTGGCGGCCCGCTATGTGCGGCCGATCCGCTGGCAGGCGGATGTCTTTGGCTTCCGCACGGTGACGCTGGATATCCGCCAGAACTCCACCGTGACCACGGAAACGCTGACCGAGATTTGGGCGCGTTCCGGCGACGTGCCGGAGTTCGGCGGCCCGGATTGGTCGGCGCGCCTGCGCAAGGAGCTGGGCAGCGCCTCGCTTCCTTACATGACCCCGGATGAGCTGAGCCCGCAAAGCGGTGAACTGCTGAAATTGCTGCGGCTGATGCGTGATGCAGGGGCGGGTGAGGACCCGCATGCGATGGGGCCTTTCATCCTGTCAATGACCCGTTCTACCGATGATCTGCTGGGGGTCTACCTGCTGGCGCGCTATGCGGGCTTCGGGGCTGAGAAGGCCGCGCTCAAGGTGGTGCCGCTGTTTGAAACCATAGGCGACCTGCGTGCCGCACCCGGCATCCTTGACGGCCTGCTGGAGGTCCCCTTTGCCCGCCGCTCGCTGAAGTCCGGCGACAACCGGATCGAGGTGATGCTGGGCTATTCCGACAGCAACAAGGACGGCGGTTTCCTCTGCTCCACCTGGGAGCTGGAGAAGGCGCAGCGGCTGATCACCCGCACCCTGGCGGCGCACCGGATGAAGCCGGTGTTCTTTCATGGCCGCGGCGGATCGGTCTCCCGCGGCGGCGCCCCTGCGGAGCGCGCCATTGCGTCCCAGCCTGCGGGCACCATCGCGGGCCGGATGCGGATCACAGAACAGGGAGAGGTTGTCAGCTCCAAATACGCCAACCGCGGCACCGCCCTGCACCAGCTGGAGCTGATGGCATCGTCCGTGCTGCGCCACTCTCTGCAAGAAGACACGCCGCTGGTAAACCCGGAATTCGATGACGCGTTTGAGGCGCTCGCGGGCATGTCCCAAGCGGCCTACTCCAACCTGCTGAACGTGCCGGGTTTCCTGGACTATTTCCAGCAGGCCAGCCCGGTTGAGGAACTGGCCATGCTCAAGATCGGCTCGCGCCCCGCGCGCCGCTTCGGGGCCGGGTCGCTGGACGACCTGCGGGCGATCCCCTGGGTTTTTGCCTGGTCGCAGAACCGCCACATGATCACCGGCTGGTACGGCTTCGGCTCTGCGGTTGCCAGCTTCCGCAAGTTCCGTGGTGCCCGCGGCGATGCAGTGCTGCAGGACATGTTCACTGGTTCGCCGCTGTTCCGCCTGGTGGTGGATGAGGTCGAAAAGACCCTGCTGCAAAGCGACATGGAGATCGCTGCCGATTACGCAACGCTGGTGCAGGACACTGAAATCCGCGACCGAATCTTCGGCTCCATCCGCAAGGAATACCAGCTTGCCTGCGAAGCAATTGCATTCCTGACCGGTGACAGCAGCCTGTCCCAGCGTTTCCCGCGCCTGCGCGCCCGCTTCGGCCGGGTGGAAAACATGCTGCGCGAAATTCACAAAACCCAGGTGCGCCTCTTGCGCGAAGAGCGTGCCCAGAAATCTTCAACAGTGCCGGTCCCGCTGATGCAGTCGATGAACTGCGTTGCGGCGGGCCTTGGCTGGACTGGATAGACAGGAGCCCCGAATGTCCAAAGATCTGTTTTTCACCCAAGCGCTGTCTGAGCGCGATCCTGAACTGTTTGGCGCGATCACCGCTGAGCTGGGCCGCCAGCGCGACGAGATCGAGCTGATTGCGTCTGAGAACATCGTCTCCGCCGCGGTGATGGAAGCGCAAGGCTCGGTGCTGACCAACAAGTACGCCGAAGGCTACCCGGGGCGCCGCTACTATGGCGGCTGCCAGTATGTCGACGTGGCTGAAAACCTGGCGATCGACCGCGCCAAGGCGCTGTTCGGCTGCGAGTTCGCCAACGTGCAGCCGAACTCCGGTTCCCAGGCCAACCAGGGCGTGTTCCAGGCGCTGATCCAGCCCGGCGACACCATCCTCGGCATGGATCTGGCCTCCGGCGGCCACCTGACCCATGGCGCCGCGCCGAACCAGTCGGGCAAGTGGTTCAACGCGGTGCATTACGGTGTGCGCCAGAGCGACAACCTGATCGACTACGATCAGATCCAGGCGCTGGCCAACGAGCACCAGCCGAAACTGATCATCGCCGGCGGCTCTGCCATTCCGCGCCAGATCGACTTTGCCAAGTTCCGTGAAATCGCCGACAGCGTCGGCGCCTATTTCATGGTCGACATGGCCCATATCGCAGGCCTGATCGCGGCCGGTGAGCACCCCTCGCCATTCCCGCATGCGCATGTCGCCACCACCACCACCCACAAGACCCTGCGCGGCCCCCGCGGCGGCATGATCGTGACCAACGACGAGGCCATCGCCAAGAAGGTGAACTCGGCGATCTTCCCGGGCATCCAGGGCGGCCCGCTGATGCATGTGATCGCAGGCAAGGCGGCGGCCTTCGGCGAGGCGCTGAAGCCGGAGTTCAAGGCCTACCAGAAGCAGGTGCGCGCCAACGCGGCGGCGCTGGCGGATCAGCTGATCAAGGGCGGCCTGGACATCGTCACCGGCGGCACCGACACCCATGTGATGCTGGTCGACCTGCGGCCCAAGGGCGTCACCGGCAACATCGCCGACAAGGCGCTTGGCCGCGCCCATATCACCACCAACAAGAACGGCATCCCGTTCGACCCGGAAAAGCCCACCGTGACCTCCGGCCTGCGCCTGGGCACGCCTGCCGGCACCACCCGCGGCTTCGGCGAGGCCGAGTTCCGCCAGATCGCCGACCTGATCATCGAGGTGATCGACGGGCTGGCGGCCAACGGTGAAGAGGGCAATGCAGACGTGGAAGCCTCCGTCCGCGCCAAGGTCGCCGACCTCTGCGCCAAGTTCCCGCTCTACCCGAACCTGTAAGCTCCGGCCTGCCAGACAAAAAGAAACCGCCGCGGCCCCAAAGCCGCGGCGGTTTTCTTTTGGCGGGACGCAGAAAGCAGCGGTCCCGGAAACGTGCGCCAGCACCTGCCGGAAAGAGAAGTCTATCTGTTCCAGTGGTGGGGCTCTTGCAGGCCTGTGCAAAGCCCGGACCGCAGCAGGGTGTTGCCGTAAGGCCTTGAATTGCGCCGCAGGCCCGTGCCTAATTGCGCAGAAACGGCTGAAGTAAATGGAACAATCTCTTGTCGGACTCTCTCTCTCTGTCCCATCGTGAAATGGAGCTGGTGGACGCATTGCGCCGCCTGGGCGGCTCTGCGCGCAGTGCCGAACTGGCCAAGATGCTGGATGTGTCCGAAGAGACCGTTCGCCGCACGATAAAGGCGCTGAACAAAGCGGGGGCCGTACAGCGTGTGCACGGCGGCGCTTTTCTGGCCGGTCCGCAAAGCGCAACAAGCTTTGCGCGGCGGATTTCCGAGAACCAGAGGGAAAAAGCGCGGATTGCTGCGCTGGCTGCCGGATATGTGCGCGACGGGATGGCTTTGTTCCTTGATGTAGGCTCCACCACAGCTTTTGTGGCTGAGGAATTGCGGCAGAAGTCGGGTTTGACCGTGGTTACAAACTCAATTGGCGCTGCACAGACCCTGGCAAACCACAATGGCAACCGGGTGCATTTTCTGGGTGGCGAAATGCAGAGCAACGAGCGCGGCACTTTCGGTTTCGTTGCCGAACAGCAGCTGCGGCGGTTCGTGCTTGACCTAGCGATCCTGTCTGCGGACGCGCTCTCGGCCAAACAAGGCGTGCTTTATCACAGCGCTGAAGAGGCCCAGCTGGCGTGCGTGGCTGCTGACTGCGCCCAGAAGGTTGCGGTTGCCATGGCGCATCCGAAGTTTGCTGAAACGGCTCCCCACTGCGGGCCGGAACCGCGCAGGCTCACGGTCTTGTTCACCGATCAGGACCCAGGCAAGAAGCTGTCTGCTGCCCTGGCGGACTGGGGGGTGAAGACGGAGGTCGCCCAATCCGCCAAGGGGAACTGATCCTGGAACGCCGCTCTGGGAACTCAGAAGAAAAATTCAGGGGCCGGAGCGGCGGGAATATCAGTTGCTGTCTAGGCTGGGCGGCACTAAGGCCGTGTCAGCAGCGGAATCGCGTCTGCAGGAGGCCTTGAGCGGACATATACATGGCAATACTGACTTTTCTGATCAGCCTTGCGGGTGCGACGATGCTGCTGCTTTATGCGGTTCGGATGGTGCGGACCGGGATTGAGCGCAGCTACGGGGCCTCGTTCCAGCGGCTGCTGACTGGGCGCCAAAGCCATTTGCAGGCGGGGCTGATGGGGCTGATCCTGGCGATTGTGCTGCAAAGCTCGGCGGCGGTGGCGCTCTTGACCTCCGGCTTTGCCGCCAGCGGCTATCTCGCCTTTCCAACCGGGCTGGCGATTGTGCTTGGCGGCGATCTCGGCTCGGCGCTGATCATCCAGATCCTGTCGTTCAAGCTCGACTGGCTGGTGCCGGTGCTTTTGGCGGTCGGCGGCTACCTGTTCGTCAAGACCGAGGCCAAGAAGGCGCGCCAGCTGGGGCGGATCCTGATGGGTGTCGCCTTCATCCTGATTTCGCTGCGCTTTCTGCGCGAGGCAATGGACCCGATCCGCGACAGCGCCTTTCTGCCTGCGGTGGCGGGCTACCTGGCGCGCGACTATATCACCGCCTTCCTGGTCGGCGGCGCGCTGGCCTTTGTGATGCATTCCTCCGTCGCGGCGATCCTGATGTGCGTCACCCTGGTGCAGATCGGGGCCATCCCCTTTGCCGCCGGGCTGTCGCTGGTGCTGGGGGCCAATTTCGGCTCTGCCTTCATTCCGGTCTGGCTCAGCCGCGGCATGGCGCTGAAGGCGCGGCGCATTCCCTATGCCAACCTGGCCTTGCGCGGCACCTGGGCGGTGATTTGCCTGTTCGGCGCCAATCTGGCGCTGCGCCAGGGCTGGCTGGGTGACCCGCAGGGCGGCCAGATGCTGGTCAATGCGCATCTCGCCTTCAACGCATCGCTCTTGCTGCTGGCGCTGCCGGTCTGCACCCCGCTGGAGGGGCTGTTCATGCGCAGTTTTCCCGAGCCCGCACAGGCCGGAACCGCAGCGCCGGGGCGGGCGGCCAGCGCGCTGGAGCAGGGCAGCTACGGCTCTCCGGCCCAGGCGGTGGCCAACCTCAAGCGCGAATTGCTGCGGATGGCCGATCAGGTCGACGCCATGTTCCGCCCGGTGCTGGAGCTGTATCAGGGCGGCAGCAAGGAGCAGATCAGGGCGGTGCAGCGGATGGATGATGAGGTCAACGCCTGCCTCTCCGGCATCCGCCGCTATGTGGCCGCAATCCCGGAAGAGGCGTTCAGCAAGGCGGAGCTGAAGACCGCCCGCAGCCTGATGGAATACGCCATCCGGCTGGAGACCGCGGGCGACGTGGTGGCGCGGCGCCTGACGGTGCTGGCAGGCGAAATGAACAAGAAGGGCCTCAGCTTTTCAAAGGACGGCTGGCTGGAAATCACCCGCATGCATGAGGCGATCCAGGCCAATCTGCAGCTGGCCTCCAATGTGCTGATCTCCGACGATCTGGAAAGCGCCCGGCTCTTGAGCCTGGAGAAGACCGAGCTGAAACGGATGGAGCATGACAGCCGCAAGCGCCACCTGAGCCGATTGCAAAACGGCGGGCGGGAGAGTTTCGAGACCTCCGACATCCACCTGGAGACGCTGCGGGCCCTGCGCGAGTTCAACAGCCACATCGCCGCCGTCGCCACCCCCGTGCTCTACCGCAACGGACAGCTGCTGGAGACACGCCTGATCGAGGAAATGCCTGAAGGCGCAGGAGACGAAAGTTCCGCCGACGGGTTCTTGCCGAAAGACTGAACAGGATATGACGCTTCCCGTAATTGCCATCATTCTATCTGCTGCCCTGCTGCATGCGCTGTGGAATGCTATCGTAAAGACGGCCGCCGACCGCACTACCACCCTTGGTCTCGTGGCGTTCGGCCAGGTGATTCCAAGTGCAGTGATGATTGCAGTTCTGCCGTTGCCGTCGGCAGAGAGTTTTCCTCATATTCTGGCGTCGACCGTCGTGCATTTCGGCTACTACTACATGCTGGGCCGCGCCTATCAGCACGGTGACCTCAGCGTGGTGTACCCGATTGCCCGGGGTATCGTGCCAGCCCTTGTGGGCCTATGGGCGATGGCCTTCGCGGGGGAAATGCTGCCGTTGCAGGCCTGGGCAGGAATTGCAGTGATTGCCTTCGGTATCCAGCTTAGCAGTTGGAAGGCACTGCGTTCGGGGGTTGGGCGTGCGGCTTTTGGCTTTGCGGCGGGAACTGGCTTTTGCATTTCGATCTACTCTGTCGTCGACGGGTTGGGCGTGCGCCTTTCAGGCAATACGCTCAGCTATTGGGCCTGGGGTGCTTTCCTGCACATCTTTATTGCCGGTTTTGTCGCATTCCGCAGGCGGCGCAGCCTCGCTGCGCTGCCAGGGAAAGTCTGGGTTTTGGGCATTGCGGGCGGGCTGGTGTCGATGACGGCCTACGGGCTGGTGCTTTACGCCAAGAACTTTGCACCGCTGGGGGCGGTGTCCGCGCTGCGGGAAACCTCGGTGATTTTTGCGGCTTTGATCGGCTTTGTGTTTCTCAAGGAAGGCTACTGGATGCGGCGGCTGGGCGCGGCGGTGCTGATGGCAGCTGGTGTAGGGCTGATCGGAGCAGCTGTATAAAAGAGAGGCAGAAGGGCCGTCAGCAGTTGTGTTCAGGCACTGGCACGAGGCTCTTGCTGAGCTGGCCGCTCCGTCAGAAACGCCGCCAGTGTTTGCAGCAGCACGGCCTTTTTCACGGGTTTGGCAAGAAATTTGTCCATCCCCGCATCCAGGCAAGCTTGCTGATCGCTTGCAAACGCGTTGGCTGTCAGGGCCACGATGGCAGGCTGAGGGATGGCTAAGCTGCGGATTTCCCGGGTTGCGCCGATTCCGTCCAGCACCGGCATGGACATGTCCATCAGGATGATATCCGGTTGCAGCTGTTTGCACAGGTCCACCGCTGTGCGGCCGTTCGCGGCTTCGGCCAGCTCCACCGGCTGGCCGCGCAGGTATTTGCGGATTAGCAGCCTGTTAGTCTGATTGTCTTCGGCCAAGAGTACCTTGCAGGGGGCAAGCTGCGGGGCGCTTTCCAGGGGGAAAGCGTCCGTTTGGCTTGATGCTTCGCCTGACGGGGCCAATTGCAGCTCCAGGCGGAAGCAAGAACCCTGGCCAAGTTCAGATAATACTGAGATGCCGCCGCCCATCCGCTTTGCAAGCATACTGGAAATGGTCAAACCCAGTCCGGTGCCGCCAAATGCCTTAGTTGTTGCCGCATCAGCTTGAGTGAACCGGTCGAAGATGTGGCGCGCCTGGTTCTCGGAGATCCCGATGCCGCTGTCCTCCACTTCAATAACCAGACGATATAGATCACCGGGCGCATGTGAGATCCGGACGGCGATTTTGCCCTCTGCAGTGAATTTCACGGCGTTGCCAATCAGGTTGACCAGGATCTGGCGCATCCGCCCGTCATCCCCGTGCATTCGTTCCGGCAACCCGTCTGCGTAGCTGATTTCCAGCGGCAGGCCTTTTTCCTGCGCTTTCGGACGGAACAGATTTGCAGCACTGCTGACGCAATCGCGCAGATTGAAGTCTTCACTGGTGATAGAAAATTTGCCCGCTTCCAGCCGCGACAGGTCGAGGATGTCGTTGATGATCTTCAGCAGCGCCTGGGCCGAGCTGCGGATGGTCTCCACGTTTTGCTGTTCGTCTGGCGGCAGTTCCGCCTCTGCCAGGAGGTCAGCCATACCAATGATGCCATTCATCGGTGTGCGGATCTCATGGCTCATGTTGGCCAGAAACTCAGATTTGGCGCGGTCGGCTTGTTCCGCGGCTAGTTTGGCTTCGGCCAGCTCGCGTTCACGTTGTTTGCTGCCTGTGATGTCCCGTTCGATACCAATGATCAGATCCACGGATCCGTCCGCGTTCGTGACCGGCACGATGTTGGTGTCAAACCAGACCTCGTCACCAGCCTTCGTGTAATTGAGAACCTCGTTGTGGTAGCGGATGCCAAGGTCCTTGTGCCGGTTCATTTCCTGAATCACCTTGGCGTCGGTGTTCGGTCCGTCCAGAAGTTCCGAAGGCGTGCGGCCGATAGCGTCATCGGCCAAATAGCCGGTTGCCCGCGTAAATGCATCGTTAACCCAGAGAATCCGCCTTTCTGCGTCTGTAAGGATAATGCTGTCGGACGCGTGTTTGGCCACCAGCGACAGGCGGTGCAGTTCCGCCTGCTGTTTTTGCAGTTCAGCATGCGCCTGTTCCAAGGCCTGTTTGCCTTGTTTCAGCTCGCTGTTCCTTTCGGACAGGGTCTGGTTGGCGCAGATCAGTTCCTCGCGCAGGCGGACATCCTCGGACACATTCCAATTTACACCGATCATCCAGTTCCGGCCGCGCGCGTCGGTGAACGGGCTGGCCAGTGCCCGGATGTGCTTGAGCGTGCCGTTGTCCAGGACGATTCGGAAATCAGACGCAAAGCTCGTGTTATTCTGTTCAGCCGTTTCGAGGGCGTCGAGAACCCTGCCGCGGTCGTCAGGATGCAGTTTTTCGGCCCAGGCCGCCGCGCTCGGCGGGCCCTGTTCTTCGGGCACATCGTACAGCTCATGCATCCGGCTGTCCCAGCTGGCCTGGCGGGTCGTGCCGTCGTACTCCCAGATCCCGACCTTGGATGTTTTGACCGCAATTTCCAACCGCCGTGAGACGGCCTCCAGTTCAGCCTCTCTGTAGCGCAGTTTGCCGATCACAGCTTGCCGTGCTGCGGACAGCCTGCCGGCCAGAAAGGTTGGGAACACGATCAGAGTGCCGGCCGCCAGCAGGGCAAGCCGCAGCTGCCACAGGTTGTCAGGGTTTTCTTGCCACCCGCCTCGCGGACGGGCCGCCAGCTGCCAGGAACCAGCGGGGAGGCTGATGTCCATAACCACCGGGTGGTCTGAAAGAATGCCAGTTGAACCAAAGAATTGCCGGCCAGCCGCCCCGGTGCCGTCGCGCCCGGTCAACGCAATGTCCAAGCCGCCGCCGCTGTTTAACTCCGTTGCTGCATAAAGAGTCTCTGTTTCAACGACTGCTGACAGGATACCCCAGAACGTCCGCTTCGTCCCGGTGCCGGTAAAAATCGGCAGGCGGTAGATGAATCCGGTGCCGCCCTGAACAAGGTCAACCGGTCCTGCCAGCACCATCTCGCCGCTGTCACGCACCCGGTGTGCGGCGGCGCGCTGGGCATCGTTCCTGTTGTAGTCTAATCCAAGGGCCGCTTCGTTGCCCCGCATTGGATGAACCAGAGAAACCACTAGCCCTGGAGCCGCCGCGATATGCCGGATGGCGGTCTTTCCCTCCAGAACCTGAGCAGCAATCCGGCTGAACCGCTCCTGTCCCATGTCCGGTTCGGTGGCCAGCATGGCCGATAGGCCGCGCAGCCGCTGGTAGTCGCCGTTCAGCTGCCCTTCGAGGCGGGACTTGACCATCCCTGCCGCCTGCTGGGTATCAGCGCGCTGGGACTGGTAATGGATCGTGGCGTTCTGTCTTTCGGCATAAAGCCCCGCAGCGCAGACCACGGCCAAAGCAAGCAGCGCAGGCAGGTAAGTCCTGTTGCTAAGGGCGCGCAGCCAGCTTGCGGGGAAATTTGACACGGCCATCCAGCCACCTTTGCTTTTTCAGAAACACTGTTGGCAATTGCGGCCTTTGATTGAGCCAAGTGTTCGGTTCTGTCCCATTTTCCTTTTAAAGTCTGAAAATCCGGTTTTCACAACATCATTGCGGCTGGCGGCCGAGCAGGTGTGGCACATGCGGCAGCCGATTTGCATCGGCCGCCCAGCAAGATCAGAAATCCTGCCATTTCGCCAAGGCGGCTGATCCGTCCGAGACCGGCATGGCAGCCGGCGCCTGCGGCACTTCATCCCAGCCGGTTCCATGCGCCGTGGGAAGTTCCGGCTCTGGGGCCTGACGCGGTGCAGGCATGTCCAGCCCGACGTTGAATTGCGCCACCAGTCCGGCCAGATTTGAGGCATCGCCGTTCAGCAGCTGGCCCGCCGCTGTCATCTGCTCGACCATGGCGGCGTTTTGCTGGGTGACCTGATCCAGCTGCATCACCCCGGTATTGATCTCGCCAATGCCGGTGGACTGTTCAGCCGCACCTTCGGCAATGTCCGACACCAGCCCCGAAATATGCGACACCTGCGACACGATGCTGTGCAGTGCTTCGCCTGCTTTTCCAACAAGGTCCACGCCCTTTTCGACCTGCTCGCCTGAATTGGAGATCAGCGCCTTGATTTCCATCGCCGCATCCGAGGAGCGCTGCGCCAGCGCCCTCACTTCGGAGGCGACGACGGCAAATCCGCGCCCCGCGTCACCTGCGCGGGCGGCCTCGACACCCGCATTCAAGGCCAGGAGGTTGGTCTGGAAGGCAATGTCGTCAATCACCCCGATGATCTGCGAAATATGGCGCGCGGATTCCTCAATGCCGTTCATAGCGGATACCGCGTTCTGTACGACTTCGCCGCTGGTTTTCGCTTCGTCCCGGGCCTCGTTCATTGCGGCTTCCACTTCGCGCGCGCCATTGGCGGCTGCCTTGACGCTGGCGGTCATCTGATCGAGAGCTGCGGCTGTCTGTTCCAAAGTTGCAGCCTGGCTTTCGGTGCGCTGCGACAGGTCGTCGGATGCCTGGCTGATTTCCGAGGTGCCGTTGCGGATGCTGGTGGTGGCCTCCACCACCTCGCGGACGGTTGCATTCAGGGTGTTGACCGTCTGGTTGAAGTCCAGCCGCAGGCCTTTGTAGGCCTCGGGGAAAGGGGTGTCGATCGTGGTTGAAAAATTGCCCTGGGCCAGATGGGTCAGGCCAGTGCGCAATTCGTTCACCACAAGGTCCTGCTCGCGCTGCGCTTCCGCCCGTTCCTCTTCGGCAAGCTGGGCATTTTGCAGATCGGATTTGAAGCCTTCCAGAATACCGGCGATATTGCCGAATTCGTCGCCGGTTCCCAGCCCGGCAACAGGATGATCATAGTCCTTGGCAGCAATGTGTTCGACGCTGTCCGACAGGCCGGATACCTTGCGTGCAATGCCGCGGGCCGCAATCCAAGAGAGCAGCGCCACTGCGAGGGCAACGCCAACGGCCTGCAGCATGGAGGCATTGACCAGGCTTTTCTCGGCGGCTAGGGCCTCAGCGCTGTCGACTTCCAGCACAATTCCCCAGGTGCGGTCGTCCAGCCCGACGCTGGCAGCCATTGCCTCAACCGCCTGGCCGGCAAGCCCGGGGGTTCCGGAGAAGCTGCTTTCCCCGCCGCTGAGCGCTGCGGTGATCTGCTGCAGCTCGGGCAGCTTTGTCAGGACTTGATGGCCGTCTTCACGGTCCGACGCGGTAAGGGCGATGCCGTCGCCGCGCACTAGGTAAGCCTGCCCGGTTTCTCCGAGCAGCGCTGAATGGGACAGGATGCCGGAGATACCGTTTACCGGCACGCGCAGAACCAGCGCCCCCATGATCGCGCCTTTCTTGAAGACGGGCGAAGAGATAAACATTGCCGCCGCCCCGCCATCCGGCTCATAGGCAGCCATTTCTGACAGGAAGACATTGCCTTGTTCCATTTCCAGGGCGGTGCGGAAGGCCTGGCCCAGTCCGCTGTCCTTATACGGTCCGTCCAGATAGTTCAGCGCGAAGTCTTCATTCTTGTGGACCGAGTAGACCATGTTGCCCTGCACATCCAAAAGATAGGCATCCAGAAAACCCTGCTCTTCAAGGAAGGTCACAAAACCGGCGTGGTTCATCTTATGGCGGATGGACCATGCGGATTTGTCTTTGGCGTCCAGCAGTTTGTAGCGTTCGCCTGCCGGGTTTGGGTTACCATCGGCATAGGATGCGCGCAGATAGCTGCTGGGATCGTCGCCAAGCGAGTAGAAACCGTTGGAGAAGTCGCGCAAAGCGGTTTCAACTGCCTTGCTGGCGACCAGCGTCCGGGTCTGGGACCGCAACCCCGCAACCCAATTCTCCAGCGCTTCCTTGCGCTCTTCCAGAAGCGTGGCATAGGCCGCCTCGCGGTTGGATTTCAGCGCCTGCCCGGCCTCCCAGGCAAAGAAAAAGCCTGAAGCAAGCGTCAGAAAGATTGTCGGCGCGGCAATTGAAAGCGGCAGCTTGCGGCCCAGCCGCATGTTGTTCCAGAATTTAAACAGTCGAGTCATTACGGCGAAGTTCCCATCAACATTTCAGTCTGCCGGACTGCCTGAAAGCGGCCATTGGCGGTGCCAGCAGTGAGGTGCTGGGCAGGAGAACACTCCGAGGGATTCATTTCAGGGCCGTTAAAATGCGCGCTGCCTCCTGTTTTGGGGGCGAAAAGGCAGTGTGGAGCCACAATTTTTTTGACTCACTTTTACCGGAATGCTGTCCGGGCGGAGCGAATCATGTGCAGCTGGTCAGGGAAATGATGTCCGGAGGGCTTTGGGTCAGCAGTTGAACGTTGCCGCAGATCATTCCGGTCCCTCTCCGCAGGTCCGAAAATAAAGAGTCATGATGCCCGGCGGGTTTACCATTCATTACCGGGATACGTGTACTAAAGACCGCAGCTGCGCTGCCTTTTCCTGAATTGTTTTGCCCGTTTGGGAGCGTCGGCCCTTGGCCAAGAAACGAGATTGAAACATGCCTATACCTGATTGGCTCTCCGGCCTTCTTGCGACTTTGAAAGGTACTGGGGGCAACGATAAGCTTGCCGGTTCTACCGGTGATGACATCATCGAAGCGGGCCTGGGCAACGACACTGTTGCGGGTGAGGAAGGCAGCGACGTCATTGATGGTGGCGAAGGCGATGACGTTATCTATGGCGACATGGGGGACGGTTTCGATCAGGGAGCGGATGCCAGTCCGCTCGAGCTGAAGATCGACAACATCCAGACTATATCGCATGACGGCTGGACGGGGTCTGCAGGTGATTATGCTGTCTTCAGCGATGTCGCAACGCTGGAGGATGGCACCAAGGTCTGGGGCAAGCTGGTCCTGGTTGAGAAATCGAACGCGAATATGTCGGTGCAGTTCGGCTACACCGACGGCGCCGAAATCTTGTTGGAAGGCGATCAGGCAGGCGATCAGGCGACGTTCCGGCTGGAATTCTTCGATCCGGCAACGGGTGAGCCGGTTTACCTGAATTCCACAGCCACTTTCAACGATATCGACGACAACAGCGGCTACGGTGATGCTGAGGCGGTCATCATTGACGGTAACAGCTTCACTTCCTTTGGTGTTTCATCGACTACCTCGCTCGATACCTCGACCAATGGCAATTTGGTGACGGCGGCCGGGACGCAGTTCAATGCGTACACCGATCAGGACGCCTGGTTCTCTGCAGGTTTCGAGGACCGGTCGTCAATTGAATTCACCCTTCAAACCCGTGATGGCCTGGCGGGTTTCACCTTGTCCGGGGACGTCATCGACGATGCCGTTGTCACTCCTATCGAGCAAGGCGCGGACACCGTGCTGGGCGGCGACGGCAATGACATCGTTTTCGGGCAGGGCGGCAATGACTCGCTGCTGGGCGAGGAGGGCGATGACAGCCTTGATGGCGGCGACGGAGACGACGTCCTGGACGGCGGGGCAGGCGCCGATACGCTGATAGGCGGAGCAGGTGGCGATACGCTGTCCGGCGGCGACGGCAACGACTATATCGAAGGCGGCGAAGGCAATGACTTCCTGAGCACCGGGCTGGGCAATGACACCCTGATCGGTGGCGAAGGCGACGATACCCTGCAGAACTCGGCTGGCGATGACAGCCTTGTTGGCGGCACCGGCAACGACAGCATTGTAGCAACCGATGGCAACGACACGCTGGAAGGCGGCGATGGCAACGACACGTTGTACGGCGGCAATGATAACGATGTGATGGCAGGCGGCGCCGATGCGGACCTGATGTACGGCGAGGCCGGCAACGACAGTATGGACGGCGGCGACGGCGACGATGTGATGGACGGCGGGTCAGGAGCGGATACCCTGATCGGCGGTCTTGGCGCCGACACGATCTCCGGCGGCGACGGTGACGACTATATCGAGGGCGGCGACGGCGATGACAGCCTCACCACTGGCTTGGGCAACGACACGCTGATTGGCGGTGCAGGCAACGATACGCTCAGAAACTCGGCCGGGGATGACAGCCTTGTTGGCGGCACCGGCGACGACAGTATCGTAGCGACAGACGGCAACGACACGCTGGAAGGCGGCGACGGCGCCGACACGATGTACGGCGGTAACGATGACGACCTGCTGATTGGCGGCAGCGGCGCCGACGTGATGCATGGCGAGGCCGATGCCGATACTTTTGAGATGTCGGACGGGTTCGGCAATGACACCCTGACCGGCGGCGAGGCCGGGAACGACTATGATACCGTCGACGTTTCAGGCGTCACGACAGGCGTCACGGTCACCTATACCGGGGACGAAGCCGGCACCATTACCGACGGCACCGACACGATCACCTTCTCCGAGGTCGAGGCGCTCAACCTGACGGATCAGGCGGATGTCGTGGACGCTTCTGCCGACAGCGCCGGCACCGTGATTGACGCAGGTGCCGGTGACGACACAGTGACATTCGGTGCCGGTGATGACTCGATCACCAGCGGCACCGGCTATGACGAACTGATCCTGAGCGGCGGCGGCGGCACCGATACGATTACCGATTTCAGCATCGCCGATGACGACAGCGACGGCTTCTACAATGACCAACTGGACGTCTCGGACCTGACAGGCGGCACCGGGCCTGCCGGTGCGGTGCGCGCCTGGGATATTTCTGTCAGCGATGACGGATTCGGCAATGCCCTGCTCACCTTCCCGAGCGGTGAAAAGCTGGTCCTTCAGGGGGTCACTCCGGCGCAGATGTCCACTGCGCCGCAGATGTATTCCGCCGGCATCCCTTGTTTTACACCGGAAGTCATGTTGGCCACCCGGCGCGGGGCGGTGCCGGCCGGGCAGATCCGCGTTGGGGATTTTTTGCAGACCGCTGACAATGGCTATCAGCCGGTGATCTGGACCGGCAGCCGTACTCTGAGCCCTGAAGATCTGGCCCGGCGTCCGCAACTGCGCCCTTACAGAGTACACCCGGGCGGCTTACTGTCCCCGGAACGGCCGATGCTGCTGTCGCCGCAGCACCGTCTGCTGGTTGGGCGCAAGGCCTTTGCGGGGGACCGCCAGTTCGAAGAGAGCTTCATGACGGCCAAACTGCTGGCGGAGATCGACCCGAACTGCACCCAACTGAGCGAAATGAACGGCCCGGTCACCTATGTCCATCTCATGACAGAGCAGCACGAAGTAATTTTCGCTGAAGGCGCTGCAACCGAGACCTTCTGGCCCGGCCCCGAAGCTGTTCGCGGACTGACCGATGACGGCAGGCAGGAGCTGTTTGACCTGTTTCCCGAATTGACGGCCGCAAATTACCTGTCCGGCAAACCGGGCAGGGCTCAGGTGCGCGCAGCCTATGGAGGGCTCGCCCGCTACGCCATCAAACGGCGCGATTTGCAGAACCTCGTTTTGGGCTGAGCTTCTTTGCCCGCAGGCAGCCCCTGCCTTGTGGTGGCGTCCTGCACTTCTGGCCAAACGGCATCAGAACTGAGTTCCGCAACTTCAACGCTGCTCCTTCACCTCGGCCGCGCCCAGCCTTTCCCAGACCTGCTGCAATATCCGGCGGGGTATTGCAGTCTGGAGAATTTGGTTGGATATGTTGCGGGTCATTTGAATTGGATTTTCGGAATTGCGCCCGGTCCCCCGGCAGGGGGAGTTATTGCAACGGAGTGTTCGCCGGGCAGGCGCGGTATGCGCCGGATATTCTAATCCGCAGCATTTTTGCCGTTTCCGGCAGCATTTATTGGAGTTGTTCGTTGGATCATTCAGTCGGCCCTTCCACATATTCACATCCGTCTGCCGAACTGGCCAGGGAAAAGCTGCATAGCCTGGAACTGGCGATGCAGCGGGCACACGAAGGCTTGATCCGCTGGCAGGCAGAGAACTTTGAACAGCTGAGCAGCGCGACGCTGTCGGGGGCTGAAATCACCCTTTTGCTGCTGATTGGTGATGGCGGCCGGGCCAAGTCAATCAAGGAAATGGCCCGGATCACCAATCGCGTGGATATTCCCAACATCCAGTATTCCTTGCGCAAGCTGGCCTCTGCCGGGCTTACGCAAAAGAAAGGGGCCGGCCGTTCCGGTGTGTCCTACAGCCTTACGGAAGAGGGCTGCCGGACAGTCGCAGAGATGCGGATGGCCCGGGATGAAAGGCTGGGGCGGGCGCTTGCGGACCGCCCGGGGATCGCGGTGCAGTTGGAAAATGCCCTGGCAGTTCTGGAGGAACTGACAGGGCTGTACGGATCCGCGCCGGGAGCTGCAGGATCCGGCAGTCAGGACTGAGCCGGCAACTGTTCCATTGTACAGACCGGCGGCAGCGGCTTAAGGTTCCAACATGATCGAGCTCAAGGACCTTATGCTGCTGACGGCGCTGGCGCGGCACAAGCATTTCGCCAAGGCAGCCGCTGATTGCGGCATGTCGCAGCCGGCCTTTTCGATGCGGATCAGAAACTTGGAAGAGCGGCTGGGTCTTTCCATTGTGCGCCGGGCCAACCGTTTTCAGGGGCTGACGGAGGAAGGCATGATGATCGTGCGCCGGGCGCGGTCGATCCTGGATGATGCCAAGGCGCTGGAACAGGAGATCGCTGCCACTCGCGGCGAGGTGAGCGGCACACTGGTTCTGGGAGTGGTGCCGACCGCCACTGCCTGGGCGGCGCAGCTGGTGGATCAGGTGCATCAGGCCTATCCGCGGATTCTGGCACAGGTGGAGGTCACCACCTCGCTGGCTATTCAGCAGCGTCTGTATGATGGTACAATTGACGCCGGAATTACCTATGCTGATGGTATTGGGCGCGAACTGGTGACGGTTCAGCCTCTGTACGAGGAAAGTTATGTGCTGCTGGCGCCGGAAGACATGGTGGCGGAGCGTGGCGATACGATCAGTTGGGCTGAGGCCGCGGAACTGCCGCTGAGCCTTTTGGACCAGCAGATGCAGAACCGGCGGATTCTGGACCGGATCTTTGCCGATCTGGGGCTGAAGCCGGAGATCGTGTCCGAATCCAACGGCTTCATGGCCTCGATGGTGCTGGCGCGGGAAGGCTCGGCTGCGACCATCCTGCCGCGGGCGCTGATGCAGGCGCTGGGCGAGCTTGGTGGTACCCGGGTTCTGGCGCTGGTGGAGCCGGAGCAGGCGCGCCCGATTTGCATTGCGACTCTGGACCGGACCCCGGAACTCACAACTGTGCGCGCTTTGAAAGAGGTAGTTGCGACGTTTGTAGACGATAGGATGCCGCAAATGGCGTCATAAGATTTTCTGATCGTGCAATCCAATTTCCAGATTTGACGATATTCATTCTTGATGGCATTGGCTGAATGAAAGACGTGCTGACTGGAGGATCCCATGGCACCATTGGATGATAGCAAGGGCGTATGGAAGTCCGGCAAAGGCAAAGGGCGCAAAACGCCCAAAGGCCGCCAGGTCGACGACATCGCGCTGAGCGAGGTTCAGGAACTGCTGGGGGACCGCCCGCGCAACCGTGACCTCTTGATTGAGTTCCTGCACCTGATTCAGGACAAATACGGCTGCCTCAGCGCCGCGCATATCCGGGCGCTGGCCGAGGAGATGCGGACCGGTCAGGCAGAGATCTATGAGGTCGCCACCTTCTACGCCCATTTTGATGTGGTGAAGGAAGGCGAGACACCGCCGCCCGCACTGACCATCCGGGTCTGCGATTCGCTGTCCTGCGAACTGGCGGGTGCCCAGCAGTTGCAAAAGGCGCTGGAAGACGGTCTGGATGCTTCCCAGGTTCGCGTGCTGCGCGCGCCCTGCATGGGCCGCTGCGACACTGCCCCGGTTCTGGAAATCGGCCACAACCACATCGACCACGCGACTGTGGAGAAAGTGGAAGCGGCGATTGCGGCAGACGACACCCATGCACACGTGCCCGAGTATGAAACCTTCGCTGCTTATGAAGCGGAAGGCGGCTATGCCACGCTGAAAGACCTGCGTGCCAATGGCGACTGGGAAGCGGTTCAGGCGAAAGTCAAAGAAGCCGGTCTGCGCGGCCTGGGCGGCGCTGGCTTTCCGTCCGGCACCAAATGGGGCTTTGTGCGTGCCAACGAAGGCCCGCGCTATCTGGCTGTGAATGGCGACGAAGGCGAACCCGGCACATTCAAGGACCGTTACTATCTGGAGCGCACCCCGCACGTCTTCCTGGAAGGCATGCTGATCGCCGCTTGGGCGGTCGAGGCCGAGAAAGCCTTTATCTACATGCGCGACGAATATCCGGCGGTGCTGGAGATCCTGCGCCGCGAGATCAAGGCGCTGGAAGACGCCGGCATCGTCGAGGAAGGCTACATCGATTTGCGCCGCGGGGCAGGGGCCTATATCTGCGGTGAAGAAAGCGCGATGATCGAGTCGATCGAAGGCAAGCGCGGCGAGCCGCGCCACCGTCCGCCATTTGTGGCGCAGGTGGGTGTCTTCGGCCGCCCGACCCTCGTACACAACGTCGAGACCCTGTACTGGGTCTGCAAGATCAACCGTGAAGGCCCGGAATGCCTGAACTCGGTTGAGAAGAACGGCCGCAAAGGGCTGCGCAGCTACTCGGTTTCGGGTCGGGTGAAGAACCCGGGCGTGCATCTGCTGCCCGCGGGTTCCACTATCACCGACATCATCGAGGCCTGCGGCGGTATGCTGGACGGCCACGCCTTCAAGGCCTACCAGCCGGGCGGTCCGTCCTCGGGCCTGCTGCCTGCGTCGATGAATGATGTTCCGCTCGACTTCGACACGCTGCAGCCGCATGGCACCTTCATCGGCTCCGCTGCCGTGGTTGTCCTGTCTGATCAGGACTCCGCCCGCGACGCGGCGCTGAACATGCTGCGCTTCTTCGAAGACGAAAGCTGCGGCCAGTGCACCCCCTGCCGGGTGGGCTGCGAAAAAGCCGTCAAGCTGATGAGCGAGAAGAAGTGGGATCAGGGCCTGCTGGAAGAGCTGAGCACCGCGATGGTTGATGCCTCGATCTGCGGCTTGGGTCAGGCTGCGCCGAACCCGATCCGCCTGACCATGAAACATTTTCCGGATGAGGTCTGAGCCATGAGCGATAAAGTCACATTCACACTCGATGGTGAACAGGTTACGGCTGAGAAGGGCCTGACCATCTGGGAAGTCGCCAACGGCCGCGGGCTGAAGATCCCGCACCTGTGCCACAAGCCGCAGCCGGGCTACCGTCCTGACGGCAACTGCCGTGCCTGCATGGTGGAGATCGAGGGCGAGCGCACGCTGGCGGCCTCCTGCATCCGCGAACCCGCTGAAGGCATGGTTGTCACCACCAACAATGCGCGTGCCGAAAACGCTCGCAAGATGGTGATGGAACTGCTGGTGGCCGACCAGCCCAAGCGGGAAGAGGCGCATGACAAGTCCTCCCACATGTGGGACATGGCTGAGCTGAATGGCGTCACCGAGAGCCGTTTCCCCAAGCTGGAAGAAGGCCGCATTCCGCTGCTGGATGACAGCCACGTTGCCATGAAGGTGAATCTGGACGCCTGTATCTCCTGCGGTCTGTGCGTGCGCGCCTGCCGTGAAGTGCAGGTGAACGATGTGATCGGCATGGCCGGCCGGGGCCACGACGCTTATCCGACCTTCGATATTGCTGACCCGATGGGCCAATCGACTTGTGTGGCTTGCGGCGAATGTGTGCAGGCCTGCCCGACCGGCGCGCTGATGCCCGCCACCGTGCTGGATGAAAACCAGGTTGGCGACAGCAAGGACTACGATTCTGAGACCGAAAGCGTCTGCCCGTTCTGCGGCGTCGGCTGCAAGGTCTCGCTCAAGGTCAAGGATGGCAAGGTCAAGCATGTCGAGGGCATCAACGGCCCGGCAAACGAAGGCCGCCTGTGCGTCAAGGGCCGCTTCGGCTTTGACTACATCCACCATCCGCACCGCCTGACCAAGCCGCTGATCCGCCGCGACGACGCGCCCGCCAAAGGCCTGAACGTCGATCCGGGCAACCTGTCGACCCATTTCCGCGAAGCAACCTGGGAAGAGGCGATGGATCTGGCTTCCAAGGGCCTGATCAAGCTGCGCGACGAAAACCCGAAATCGGTGGCTGGCTTCGGCTCGGCGAAATGCACTAATGAGGAGGCCTACCTCTTCCAGAAGTTCATCCGCCAGGGCTTCAAGCACAACAACGTCGACCACTGCACCCGTCTGTGCCACGCGTCCTCTGTTGCGGCGCTGATCGAAAACGTCGGCTCCGGTGCTGTGACCGCAACCTTCAACGAGATCGAAAACGCGGATGTGGCGATCGTCATCGGCTCCAACCCGATCGAGAACCACCCGGTGGCGGCGACCTACTTCAAGCAGTTCACCAAGCGCGGCGGCAAGCTCATTGTGATGGATCCGCGCGGCGTCGGCCTGCGCCGGTTTGCCACCGAAATGGTGCAGTTCCGCCCCGGCGCGGACGTGTCGATGCTGAACGCAATCATGAGCGTGATTGTCGAGGAAGGCCTGTACGACCAGGAATACATCGACAAATACACCGAGAACTGGGAAGCGGAAAAACAGCATCTGGCGCAATTCACGCCTGAGAAGATGTCGGAAATCTGCGGCGTCTCGCCTGAGCAGCTGCGCAGCGTTGCCCGCACATTTGCGGGTGGCAAGGCCGGCCTGATCTTCTGGGGCATGGGTGTGTCCCAGCACATTCACGGCACCGACAACTCGCGCTGCCTGATCTCGCTGGCGCTGATGACCGGCAATGTGGGCAAGCCGGGCGCCGGCCTGCACCCGCTGCGCGGCCAGAACAACGTGCAGGGCGCATCTGACGCGGGCCTCATTCCGATGTTCCTGCCGGATTACCAGACCGTGACCTCGGATGATGTCCGCAAGAGCTTCACCGATGTCTGGGGCGGCGGCGACTTCTCGAACGAGAAGGGCCTCACCGTGACAGAGATCGTCGATCAGGCCTATGCCGGCAACATCAAGGGCATGTACATCCAGGGTGAAAACCCGGCGATGTCCGACCCGGATGCCGATCACGCCCGCGATGCCTTTGCCAAGCTGGAGCTGATGATCGTTCAGGACATCTTCCTGACCGAGACGGCGAACTATGCCGACATCATCCTGCCGGCCTCGGCGCTCTATGAGAAGAACGGTACCGTGTCGAACACCAACCGCCAGGTGCAGCGGGTGCGCCCCGCGGTGGCTCCTCCGGGTGAAGCGCGTGAGGATTGGCAGGTCACTGTCGAACTGGCGCAGCGCATCGGCCTGCCGTGGGACTACAAGGATGTCAGCGAAGTCTTTGCGGAGATGAAGCTGAACATGAAGTCGCTGAACAACATCACTTGGGAGCGTCTGGAAACCGAGACCATCACCTATCCGTCTCTGCATGAGACCGACCCCGGTCAGGCGATTGTGTTCGGTGACGGCTTCCCGCGCCCCGAGGGCCGCGCCCGCTTTACCCCTGCATCGGTGATCCCGCCGGATGAAGCGCCGGATGCGGAGTATCCGATGATCATGACCACCGGCCGTCAGCTGGAGCACTGGCACACCGGGTCAATGACCCGCCGGTCCAAAGTTCTGGATGCGGTGGAGCCGGAAGCGAACTGCTCGCTCAACCCGCGCACGCTCAAGCTGATGGGCATCGAGCCGGGCGAGATGATCCGCCTGTCGACCCGCCGTGGCTCGATCGAGATCATGGCACGTGCCGACAGGGCAATTGCCGAGGACATGGTGTTTGTACCCTTTGCCTATGTGGAGGCGGCGGCCAACATCCTGACCAACCCGGCGCTGGACCCCTACGGCAAGATCCCCGAGTTCAAGTTCTCGGCGGTGAAGGTCGAGAAGATCGAAGGGCAGATTGCAGCCGAATAGGCCGTCAGTTATGCCTGATGAAACAAGGCGGGCGCGGAACCAAGGGTTCCGCGCCCGTTTCATTTGGTGGCGCCGGGCGGGCGCCCGGCGCGTCAGCGTGCATCATTACCGGAGGCGGTAAGGGCGGCACGTGGAGAGGAGAAATTTCGCTTCGGGCATTGCCCGAAGCGACCCGCGCCGCGCCTTTCAGGCGCGGCGCCCGGTCCAACTGGCGGGCGGGCATTTGTGATGCCAGCCTGGCAGGCGGGAGTGCGCCTTTCAAAGAAAGTACAGCGGTCTGCCCCTATCGGTGCCGGGCCAGGAACCGGTCAAGTTCCCGCTGTTCAGGGCGGGTGCCGGTGAACACCTTGATCCAGCCGGGCATCAGCGAAATCCGGTATTCCGTGCTTTCGTGCACCTGCATAGAGATATAGCCGATCTGGGTGTAGATCATCGCCCGCGCGCGGATCAGCGCGTCCGCCTCCGGATAGCCGAAGCGCAAGAACATATCTGTCATGGCCCGTTCGCGGCGGGCGTCGGCAAGGTCCAGCCTTTCCTGCAGGCGGCTGTCATTTCGTGCCCAGTTGCGGATGGCCAGATCCAGCCTGGAATCAAACAGCTCCGGGTCGATCCAGCAGTCGAACAGGTTGAACATCGCCTCGGCGATGCTCTCGGCATAGGCTTCGGTGCGGGCCACCAGATTGCCTGTGTTCCTTTCCTCCCAGCGCTGCACCATCGCTTCCAGCAGTTCCTCGCGGTCCTTGAAGTGCCAGTAGAAACTGGTGCGCGATACGCCAAGCCGCTTGGCCAGCGGCATCACCTTCACCGCTTCCACACCGCTTTCCGTCAGAACTTCATAGGCGGCTGCCAGCCAGTCTTCTTCGCTCAGCCGCGGGCGGGAAATGTCCTGTGTGTCCATGCGCCAGCCATAGCAGCGGGCCGGGGCAGGCGCAACTTTTCTTGACAGGTGTGAAAGTTTTATCGACATATGTGTCAAGATGGACGAAAAATCCGCCGCCAAGCCAAGACATCATGCCAGGAGACGCCCATGTCCAAGGATCCGCTGCTGCAGCCCTATCAGCTGAAGCATCTGACGCTTCGCAACCGGATCATGACCACCAGCCACGAGCCCGCCTATCCGGAGGACGGCATGCCCAAGGAACGTTATGCCGCCTATCACGCGGAGCGGGCCAAGGCGGGCGTGGCGCTGACCATGACCGCAGGATCGGCCGCGGTCAGCCGCGACAGCCCGCCGGTGTTCAACAATATCCTCGCCTACAAGGATGAGGTGGTTCCCTGGATCCGCAACCTCACGGATCAATTGCACGAACACGGCGCGGCGGTTATGATCCAGCTTACCCACCTAGGCCGCCGCACCGGCTGGAACAAGGGCGACTGGCTGCCGTCCGTCAGCTCCTCGCGCCACCGGGAGCCAGCGCACCGGTCTTTCCCGAAACTGGCTGAGGACTGGGACATCACCCGCATCATCTCCGACTTCGCCGACGCAGCGGAGCGGATGAAGGAGGGTGGCATGGACGGGATCGAACTGCAGGTCTACGGCCACCTGCTGGATCAATTCTGGTCGCCGCTGACCAATGACCTGGACGGGCCTTACGGCGGGCAGACGCTGGACGGCCGGATGAAGTTTCCGATGGACGTGCTGCAGGCGGTGCGGGACCGGGTGGGGGCTGAGTTCATCGTCGGCCTTCGCTACACCGCGGACGAGGCGGAAAAGGGCGGGATCACCCCGGAGGAGGGGTTGGAAATCTCTAAGCGTCTTGCCGCCAGCGGCATGGTGGACTTCCTCAACGTGATCCGTGGGCGCATCCATACCGACCCGGCGATGACGGATGTGATCCCGGTGCAGGGCATGACGTCGGCGCCGCACCTTGATTTTGCCGGAGAGGTGAAGAAGGCAACAGGCATGCCGACCTTTCACGCCGCACGCATCCCCGATGTGGCAACGGCTCGCCATGCGGTTGCCAGCGGTCTGCTGGATATGGTGGGCATGACCCGCGCCCATATGGCCGACCCGCATATCGTGAAGAAGATCATGGAAGGGCGGGAAGACGATATCCGCCCCTGCGTCGGCGCCACCTATTGCCTGGACCGGATCTATCAGGCGGGGGAGGCGCTGTGCATCCACAATGCGGCCACCGGGCGCGAACTCACGATGCCGCACCAGATCACCCCGGCTGAGACCCGCAAGAAAGTGGTGATTGTGGGTGCCGGGCCGGGCGGCCTGGAAGCCGCGCGTGTGGCGGCCGAACGCGGCCATGACGTCACCGTATTCGAAGCCGCGGCAGAGCCGGGCGGCCAGGTCCGGCTGACCGTGCAGAACCCGCGCCGGGCGGAGATGATCGGCATAATCGACTGGCGCATGGCGCAATGCGCAGCCCGGGGCGTGGCGTTCCGCTTCAACACTTGGGCCGAAGCAGAGGATGTGCAGGCGCTGGATCCGGATGTTGTGATCGTGGCGACCGGCGGAATGCCCTGCATGATGCTGCATGAAACCGGCAGCGACCTTCCTCATGCGGTGTCCAGCTGGGACGTCATCTCCGGCGATGTGAAGCCTGCCGGGCACGTGCTGATCTATGACGAAAGCGGCGACCATCCGGGCCTGATGGCAGCTGAATCTGCGGCAAATGCGGGCGCCAAAGTGGAGGTGATGACCCCCGACCGGACCTTTGCCCCTGACATCATGGGCATGAACCTGGTGCCATACATGCGGGCGCTGCAGGACAAGGATGTGACCTTCACAGTTGCCCGCCGCCTGCAGGGGCTGGCGCGCAGCGGCAACAGGCTGACGGCGTCCATCGGCACGGACTACAGCGGCCATACCTATCAGGCGGAGTATGATCAGGTGGTTCTGAACTATGGCACCCTGCCGCTCGACGACCTCTACTTTGCGCTCAAGGACGCATCGGCCAACCGGGGCGAGGTGGACCAAAGCGCCCTGATCAGCGGCCGCCCCCAATCAATTCGCACTAATTCTGCAGGCCGGTTCCAGCTGTTCCGCATCGGCGATGCAGTTTCTGCGCGCAACACTCACGCGGCGATCTATGATGCGCTGCGGCTGATGAAGGAGATCTGATATGCGTCTGGGAGTCCTGGGGTGTGGCACCATCGCCTCCGCTGTGGTTCGGGGGCTGGCGGGCAAGGGCCACCAGATCACCGTCTCGGAACGCAGCGCAAGCCACTCTTTGGCGCTTGCCGAGGCCTTTGAAGATGTGGCCGTGTGCGGAAACCAGGCCGTGATCGATGCGAGCGACGTGGTCTTCCTGGGCCTGATGGCGGAGATTGCGGAGGCAGTTCTGGGCGGCCTGACCTTCCGGGCGGACCAGCAAGTGGTCTCGTTCATGGCGGGCGCGGAGCTGGAGCAGGTTGCGGACTGGGCTGCACCAGCAACGGCGGCAGCGGTCATGATGCCGTTTCCCGGCATCGCACAGGGCTGCTCTCCAATCATGGCCCTCGGGGATACCGCCCTGCTTGGCCGGATTTTCGAGCCGGACAACCGGGTTTTTGCGCTTCAAGACGGAGCGGAGCTGAAGTCCTATCTGGCGGCCCAGGCAGTGCTCTCGCCGGCTGCGCGCCTGGTGGGGGATGCTGCGGACTGGCTTGGGCAGCGGGTATCGGACCCCGCGCAAGGGGAGGCCTTTTTGCGGATGCTGGTGTCCACCAGCCTGCAGGCGTCAGGATGCGCGGATCTGATCGAAGCGCTGAATACGCCGGGCGGGTATAATCAGCGGCTGCGGTTGCACATGGAAGAAGCGGGCATGCGCACTTCTCTTGCGGAGGGGCTGGGTGAGCTCAAAAGCTAACCTCCCTGTTCGAAAGTTCTGAGTGCCCCGCAGTTGTGCGGCGCCCGTCTGAGCTTGATGCTTCGCCCGGGGCATTGCCTCACTGCTCGGGTTGTTCTGACAGGAAGTAGGCTCCTGTGAGAATCCGTTGGGGGGATTCTGTTTGTTTTCTTCGATTCCTGG
>NZ_JWLH01000022.1:2500-5756 GCF_000813925.1 Leisingera sp. ANG-S5
GCGAGAAGGGCGTTTGGTGGATGCCTTGGCAGTAAGAGGCGATGAAAGACGTGATACCCTGCGATAAGCTTGGGGGAGCCGGGAATAGGCTTTGATCCCAAGATCTCTGAATGGGGGAACCCACCTGACAGATCGTTATTGTTACCTTTGGTAATCAATAATGGTTTGAACCAGGTACTTAAGGACTGAATACATAGGTCTTTAAGAGCAAACCCGGGGAACTGAAACATCTAAGTACCCGGAGGAAAGGACATCAATAGAGACTCCGTTAGTAGTGGCGAGCGAACGCGGACCAGCCGAGCCTGATGAGTGACCAGAATGCGTTGGGAAACGCAGCCAGAGCGGGTGACAGCCCCGTATGGGAAGCTCTGAGGGACGTATTAAGTAGGGCGGGACACGTGAAATCCTGTTCGAAGATCGGAGGACCACCTCCGAAGGCTAAGTACTCCTTACTGACCGATAGCGAACCAGTACCGTGAGGGAAAGGTGAAAAGCACCCCGGCGAGGGGAGTGAAACAGTACCTGAAACCGAACGCCTACAATCAGTTGGAGGCCCCTTGAGGGCTGACAGCGTACCTTTTGTATAATGGGTCATCGACTTGGTCTCACGAGCAAGCTTAAACCGTTAGGTGTAGGCGCAGCGAAAGCGAGTCTTAATAGGGCGCATGAGTTCGTGGGATCAGACCCGAAACCGAGTGATCTAGGCATGGCCAGGTTGAAGGTGCGGTAACACGCACTGGAGGACCGAACCCACATCCGTTGAAAAGGATCGGGATGAGCTGTGCCTAGGGGTGAAAGGCCAATCAAACTCGGAGATAGCTGGTTCTCTGCGAAATCTATTTAGGTAGAGCGTCATCCGAATACCCCGGGGGGTAGAGCACTGGATGGGTAATGGGGCCCCACAGGCTTACTGATCCTAACCAAACTCCGAATACCCGGGAGTACTAGATGGCAGACACACGGCGGATGCTAACGTCCGTCGTGGAGAGGGAAACAACCCTGACCTCCGGCTAAGGCCCCCAATTCATGGCTAAGTGGGAAAGCAGGTGAGACGTCCAAAACAACCAGGAGGTTGGCTTAGAAGCAGCCATCCTTTAAAGATAGCGTAACAGCTCACTGGTCTAATCAAGATGTCTTGCGGCGAAGATGTAACGGGGCTCAAGCCATGAGCCGAAGCCGAGGATGCACATAGTGCATGGTAGCAGAGCGTAGTGTGACATAGTCTCATTCCTCCTTAGTATCTTCGGATACATTGGAGGAGAGAGGCTTTCGATGAAGCCGGGGCGTGAGCCATCCGGTGGAGAGATCACTAGCGAGAATGATGACATGAGTAGCGACAAAGAGTGTGAGAGACACTCTCGCCGAAAGTCCAAGGGTTCCTGCTTAAAGCTAATCTGAGCAGGGTAAGCCGGCCCCTAAGCCGAGGCCGAAAGGCGTAGGCGATGGGAACTAGGTTAATATTCCTAGGCCAGGAGGATGTGACGGATCATGAAGGTTGTTCGCCCTTATCGGATTGGGCGGGCCGCTGATTGGTCCCTGGAAATAGCCCTCCATCAGACCGTACCCTAAACCGACACAGGTGGACTGGTAGAGAATACCAAGGCGCTTGAGAGAACGATGTTGAAGGAACTCGGCAAAATACCTCCGTAAGTTCGCGAGAAGGAGGCCCGGGTTCAAGGCAACTTGGATCCGGGGGCACAAACCAGGGGGTGGCGACTGTTTATTAAAAACACAGGGCTCTGCGAAGCCGTAAGGCGACGTATAGGGTCTGACGCCTGCCCGGTGCCTGAAGGTTAAAAGGAGGGGTGAGAGCTCCGAATTGAAGCCCAGGTAAACGGCGGCCGTAACTATAACGGTCCTAAGGTAGCGAAATTCCTTGTCGGGTAAGTTCCGACCTGCACGAATGGCGTAACGACTTCCCCGCTGTCTCCAACATCGACTCAGCGAAATTGAATTGCCTGTCAAGATGCAGGCTTCCCGCGGTTAGACGGAAAGACCCCGTGCACCTTTACTACAGCTTCGCACTGGCATCAGGATTGTGATGTGCAGGATAGGTGGTAGGCATCGAAGCCGGGACGCAAGTCCCGGTGGAGCCTCCCTTGAGATACCACCCTTCGCACTCTTGATGTCTAACCGCGGTCCGTTATCCGGATCCGGGACCCTGCGTGGCGGGTAGTTTGACTGGGGCGGTCGCCTCCTAAAGAGTAACGGAGGCGCGCGAAGGTTGGCTCAGAGCGGTCGGAAATCGCTCGTTGAGTGCAATGGCAGAAGCCAGCCTGACTGCAAGACTGACAAGTCGAGCAGAGACGAAAGTCGGCCATAGTGATCCGGTGGTCCCGCGTGGAAGGGCCATCGCTCAACGGATAAAAGGTACGCCGGGGATAACAGGCTGATACTGCCCAAGAGTCCATATCGACGGCAGTGTTTGGCACCTCGATGTCGGCTCATCTCATCCTGGGGCTGGAGCAGGTCCCAAGGGTACGGCTGTTCGCCGTTTAAAGAGGTACGTGAGCTGGGTTTAGAACGTCGTGAGACAGTTCGGTCCCTATCTGCCGTGGGTGTAGGATACTTGAGAGGAGTTGCCCCTAGTACGAGAGGACCGGGGTGAACGATCCACTGGTGGACCAGTTGTTATGCCAATAGCAGTGCTGGGTAGCTATGATCGGACAGGATAACCGCTGAAGGCATCTAAGCGGGAAGCCCCCCTCAAAACAAGGTATCCCTGAGGGCCGTGGAAGACCACCACGCCGATAGGCCGGAGGTGTAAGCGCAGCAATGCGTTCAGCTGACCGGTACTAATCGCCCGATAGGCTTGATTTGATCCAGTAACAGACAGTGTTACTAAACCAATCAAAGCAAACATCCCTAACTGACACGGACAGGTTGATTGTACGCCGGACGCATTTGGATATGTCATATGACATAACTTAGGTGCGGCAACGCGCATTTACTCCGTAAATACGCTCTCTGCCGCCAACCAAGAAAATCCAAATGCCTCTGGCATTTGGATTTTTCTTGGTTTGGTGGCTACAGCACAAGTGAAACACCCGGTCCCATCCCGAACCCGGAAGTTAAGCACTGTCGCGCCGATGGTACTTGGGCTCAAGCCCTGGGAGAGTAGGTCACCGCCAAACCTAGTAAAATCCAAACATCTCTCTAAACGATACAAAAACACCTGACGCGGGATGGAGCAGCCAGGTAGCTCGTCAGGCTCATAACCTGAAGGTCGCAGGTTCAAATCCTGCTCCCGCAACCA
>NZ_JWLH01000023.1:0-25049 GCF_000813925.1 Leisingera sp. ANG-S5
ATGTTGACGTGCGGTTTATTGCGTTCAAACTTTTCCTTAGCCATGATGGCCTCCTTTTGCTTCGAGGGGGGTCCGCAACACTTGCGAACCCCCGTATTTTCTGACGCTTACGCGTATTTCGCCTGGATCTCTTCCGAGATGTTCTGCGGAACCGGATCGTAGTGATCGAACTGCATGGTGAACTGGGCGCGGCCCGAGCTCATCGAACGCAGGGTGTTGATGTAGCCGAACATGTTCGCCAGCGGCACAAACGCGTCGATCGCGATTGCGTTGCCGCGGTTCTCCTGGCCGGACACCTGGCCGCGGCGGGATGTCAGGTCGCCGATGATGCCGCCGGTGTATTCTTCCGGGGTGATCACCTCAACCTTCATCACCGGCTCGAGCAGTTTCGCACCAGCCTTGCGCATGCCTTCACGCATGCCCATGCGGGCAGCGATTTCAAAGGCCAGAACCGAGGAGTCCACGTCGTGGAACTTACCGTCGATCAGGGCAACCTTGAAGTCGATCACGGGGAAGCCGGCCAGCGGGCCGCTGTCCATGACGGACTGGATGCCTTTTTCGACGCCCGGGATGTATTCCTTCGGAACCGCACCGCCAACGATGCGGGATTCGAAGGAGTAGCCTTCGCCTGCTTCTGTCGGCGAGATGATCAGCTTCACCTCGGCGAACTGGCCCGAACCACCCGACTGTTTCTTGTGGGTGTAGGAATGCTCGACCTCTTTGGAGATGGTCTCGCGGTAGGCCACCTGCGGCGCACCGATGTTCGCCTCAACCTTGAACTCGCGCTTGAGACGGTCCACCAGGATGTCCAGGTGAAGTTCGCCCATGCCCTTCATGATGGTCTGACCGGACTCGATGTCGGTCTCGACGCGGAAGGACGGGTCTTCGGCGGCCAGACGGGCCAGACCCTGGGACATCTTCTCCTGGTCGGCCTTGGTTTTCGGCTCAACCGCGATCTCGATCACCGGATCGGGGAAGGTCATGGTTTCCAGAACAACCGGATCGTTGACGGCGCAGAGGGTGTCACCGGTGGTGGTGTCCTTCAGGCCTGCCAGCGCGATGATGTCGCCTGCGAACGCTTCCGTGATTTCCTCACGGTTGTTCGAGTGCATCATCATCATCCGGCCAACGCGCTCTTTCTTGCCCTTGGTCGAGTTCAGCAGGGTGTCGCCCTTGTTCAGCACGCCGGAGTAGATCCGGGTGAAGGTCAGGGAGCCGACGAACGGGTCGTTCATGATCTTGAACGCCAGGCCGGAGAACGCCATTTCATCGTCCGCGCGGCGGGCAATGTTACGGACTTCTTCTTCGTCACCGGGTTTGAAGCCCATGTAATCGACAACGTCCAGCGGGCTGGGCAGGTAGTCGATCACAGCGTTGAGCAGCGGCTGAACGCCTTTGTTCTTGAACGCGGAGCCGCCCAGGACCGGAACGAAGGCCAGTTCCAGGGTGCCCTTGCGCAGCAGTTTGCGCAGGGTCGGAACGTCGGGCTCTTCGCCTTCCAGGTAGGCTTCCATCGCGTCGTCGTCCATTTCGACGGCCGCTTCGATCATCTTGCCGCGCCACTCGTCAGCCATGTCTTTCAGGCTGTCGCGGATCGGAGCTTTGACCCAGGATGCGCCCAGGTCTTCGCCCTGCCACAGCCATTCTTCCATGTTGACCAGGTCAACCAGGCCTTCCAGCTCGTTCTCGGCGCCGATCGGCACACCAACCGGAACCGCGCGGGCGCCGGTACGGTCTTCGATCATGTTGACGCAGTTGAAGAAGTCAGCGCCGATCTTGTCCATCTTGTTGACGAACACCATGCGCGGAACCTTGTAGCGGTCAGCCTGACGCCACACGGTTTCGGTCTGCGGCTCAACACCGGCGTTGGCGTCCAGAACACAGACAGCACCGTCGAGAACCGCCAGCGAACGCTCAACTTCGATGGTGAAGTCAACGTGGCCGGGGGTGTCGATGATGTTCAGGCGGTGCTTCGGAGAGTCAGCGGTTTTGCCGTCTTCGGTGCGTTCCCAGAAGGTGGTGGTCGCAGCCGAGGTGATGGTGATGCCGCGTTCCTGCTCCTGCTCCATCCAGTCCATGGTGGCTGCACCGTCGTGCACCTCACCGATGTTGTGGGATTTGCCGGTGTAATACAGGATGCGCTCGGAGCAGGTGGTTTTACCCGCATCGATGTGCGCCATGATACCGAAGTTACGGTACAGATTGAGGGGATATTCGCGTGCCATAGGTCTATGTCCTCTAGCTTACCAGCGATAATGGGAGAAGGCTTTGTTGGCCTCTGCCATCTTGTGGGTGTCTTCGCGCTTCTTGACCGCGGTGCCACGGGACTGGACGGCGTCCAGCAGCTCGCCTGCGAGGCGCTCTTCCATGGTGTTTTCGTTGCGGTTGCGGGCGGCAGCGATCAGCCAGCGGATGGCCAGCGCTTCGCGGCGCTCGGGGCGGACTTCAACCGGAACCTGGTAGGTTGCACCGCCAACACGGCGGGAGCGGACCTCGACGGACGGTTTGATGTTGTCCAGCGCTTCGTGGAAGACTTCAACCGGAGCGCGCTTGATCTTGCCTTCAACGCGGTCGAATGCGTTGTAGACGATACGCTCTGCGACCGACTTCTTGCCGTCGATCATCAGGTTGTTCATGAACTTGGTCAGAACGCGGTCGCCGAACTTGGCGTCGGGCAGAACTTCGCGTTTTTCAGCGGCGTGACGACGTGACATATCAGCCTCTCCTTCTTACTTAGGACGCTTCGCGCCGTACTTCGAGCGGCGCTGCTTACGGTCTTTGACGCCCTGGGTATCCAGAACACCGCGCAGGATGTGGTAACGGACACCCGGAAGGTCTTTTACACGGCCGCCGCGGATCAGAACCACGGAGTGTTCCTGAAGGTTGTGGCTTTCACCGGGGATGTAGGAGATCACTTCGTAACCGTTGGTCAGGCGGACCTTCGCAACTTTCCGCATAGCGGAGTTCGGTTTCTTCGGAGTGGTGGTGTACACGCGGGTGCAGACGCCGCGCTTTTGCGGGCACTGCTCGAGGTGCTGGGACTTCGAAACTTTACGCTTCGGCTGACGCGGCTTGCGGATCAGCTGCTGGATCGTTGGCATTCAGGTATTCCCCGTTTAGCAACTTGTCATGCACGCCGGCGCGTGCGGGTGATTTCGCTGCACCTGTGCGTCCACAAGCGCAAAAACCGCAATCGCTCCCATTCCGAGGTGAGACGACGCGGTGTGTTTACAGAGGATCCGGGTGGTAAAAGTGCCCGGACCTTGAGCCACTGCAATTTTGAATTCGGCTTTCGAAGCATACACTCCGGGTGCCGGATAGGCGCGCGTATATGGGGAGTCGCGGGGGTTGTCAACAGCAGCCGGGCGCTGCGGGCCGGGCCGCACCGGCGCGGCGGTTGCCAGCGGGCTGCCGGCCCGCCATAGTCGCCGGCGCAGGCATTTGCAACAAACGGATTTCAGTATGCAGGTCATCGGGCTGTGCCGGTTCTCCTACCCGGCCATCGGCGGGTTTCAGGTCGAGCATGAGACAATGGCGGAGCGGATCGCCTATCTCTACTCTGACGCGCGGATGGAGGAGCGGTTCCGGCTGTTCGAGACTGTCGCCCTGCCGTCCCTGCGGGCGCAGAGCGACCCCGGTTTTGACCTGATCATCGTGACCGGCGACAGCCTGCCCCGGCAGCACTCTGACCGGCTGCGGGATCTGACCTCGGACATGCCGCAGGTTCAGATCGTATCCCAGCCGCCGCGCCGCCACCGCGAGGTGATGAAGGAGCTTCTGAACAACGCCCGCAAGGATCCGCACCAGCCCTGCCTGCAATTCCGCTTTGACGACGACGATGCGGTAGCCGGTGAGTTCATCGAGCGGCTGCGGGAGGCCGCGGCGGACTGTGCGCCGCTGCTTGCCAAGACGGACACTGCCGCGATTGATTTCAACCGCGGCTATATCGCCGAATTCAGCGCCGATGGGATCGCCGCCTCGGAACCTGCCGTGCGGCCCTATTTCACCGCGGCGCTGGCGATGTATGCGGCGGGCGGCTGCCGCAAGACGATCATGAACTTCGCCCATAACCGCATCCACCACCACATGCCAACGGTGACCGTGACCGACGTGCCGATGTGGGTGCGCAGCCACAACCGGTTCAACGATTCCCGCCAGGACAGGGCCAAGCCGGTTGAGGTAACCCGGCTGACACCGAAGCAGGAACGCGAATTCGCAACCGTCTTCGGCATCCGGGCAGACCGCGTGCGCGCAGCGTTCAGCGCGTGACCGGGCGGCGTTTGCGGGCGGCCTGGCGCTCCCGGTAGAAGGTGAAGACGCCGGCCCCGGCCACGATGGCCGCGCCCAAGAGCGTCACCGCATCCGGCCATTCGCCGAACACCAGCCAGCCCAACAGCAGCGCCCACAGCAATCCGCTGTAACGCAGCGGCGCAATCACCGCGATTTCCCCCACCCGCATGGTCATGACTGAGCACAGGTAGCCCGCAAAGATAAACAGGGCCGCGCCGCCCAGGATCAGCAGCTCGCGCCCGCCCATCGGCCGCCATTCCACCGCGGCAGAGCCCGCAATGCCGAAGGCCAGCACCGACAGCGAAGACATCAGCGTCACCGTCATCGACGGCACCTCCGGCGGCATCCGCCGGGTGACCAGGTCACGGGCGGTGATGCAGGCCACCGAGGCCAGCGCAAAAAGCGCCCCCTCGCTGAACCCCTCCGGCCCTGGCCGCACAATCAGCAGCATGCCGCAGAAACCAGCGGCAATCGCTGCCATCCGCCGCCAGCCCACCGGCTCTTGCAGGAACAGCGCAGCACTCAGCGTCACCGCCAGCGGCAGCACCTGCAGAACTGCGGTGACATTGGCAATCGGCATCACCATCAGCGCGGTCAGGAACAGGTAGGTGGCCGAGACTTCGCCTGCGCAGCGCAACGCGATCATGCCCCAGGCGCGGCGCGGCAGGCGCAGCTGCAGCCCGCCCATCCGCCGCACCAGCAGATAGATCAGCACGCTGGCCGCCAGCCCCCGCACCGTCAGGATCTGCGGCAGCGGCAGCGCCCCGCCGATCAGCTTTACCAGCGCATCGTTGAAAGTATAGGCCGCCATCGCCCCCATCATCAAAAGCGCGCCTGTCTGGTTTGGTGTCATGGCAGCAATGCCCTCACTTGATCGCCGGTGCGGCCGAAGTGCCGCTCCAGTGCCTCTTCAATTTTCTGCGGGGGCCATTTCCGGGCGTCGCCGATCTGCACCGGGTCGGATTTGTTGTCGCCATGAACCGTCCGCAGGAAGGCCGGCACCGAGATGTCGGAGACCGTGTTGAGGTGCTGGGCGATACGGCGGTGGTTGTAGGTATAGGGGTTTACCGTCTCCCCCGCAGGCGCCACCACCGTCAGCCCGGCGGACAGCGGCAGCCGTTCGCAGGCGTCATAGACGTCTGCCCCGCTGCCCCTCTTTTCCAGATAGAAACCGCGATTGTGGGCAATTGCAAAGGGCGCGCTGCCGCCGCCCTGCAGCGGGATCAGGCCGCGGGCGAGGCGCTTGGTGCGGCGGACAAAGTCCCCGTCCACCGCATCATCGTCATCCAGCCGGAACAGCACCCGATGGGTCGCCTGGGGCAGCGGGAGCAGAGCGAGGGCCTGCTTCAGCTGCTGGTAGTGGATTGCCGGCGCGGCGGCATGGCAGAAGATATTGGCATAGGGTTCGGTCAGGTCCAGCAGCCGTTCCAGATAGGGCGGCGGCAGGCTGTCGGAGGTCAGAACGATCAGCCGGAACCGCGGGTCGCTCTGCCGGGTCAGCGCATGCAGGCACAGGTTTTCAAACAGCCGGAACCGCAGCTCCATCCGTTCCGGGCTGAACAGATGCGCGGCCTTTTCCTCCAGCGTGCCGAAGCGTTCCGAATAGTAATCCGTGCTCAGCACGGAAAAGCGGACCAGCCCGGCCATCCGCAGCCTGATGTCCATCCCTGCACCCTCCCTGCCCTGCAACAGATAGCCCCGGCAGCAGATGTGAAAAAGCCCCCGCATCAGCGATGCGGGGGCTTTTCTGTTTTTTGATCAGCTGCCGGAGCTTAGTCGCGGCTTTCCGGGGTATCGACCAGGTTGTCCAGACCAGCGTCCATCGCGTCCTCGTCCATCACCGGCGCAGCCAGGGCTGCAGCGGCTTCGGCTTCCTCGCGGCGGGCTTCCAGAACCACGTTGTCGCGGCCCTGGGCGATCTGGCGCACCCGCTGGGTGGCGCCGCCGGTGCCGGCCGGGATCAGGCGGCCCACGATGACGTTCTCCTTGAGGCCGACCAGCTTGTCCTTCTTGCCCTGCACCGAAGCCTCGGTGAGAACCCGGGTGGTCTCCTGGAAGGAGGCCGCCGAGATGAAGGAGCGGGTCTGCAGCGACGCCTTGGTGATACCCAGCAGGATCGGTTCGCCCTGAGCCGGACGCTTGCCGCGGGCAAGGGCCTTCTCGTTGGCGGCGTCGAACTCCTGCTTGTCCACGTGTTCGCCTTTCAGCAGCGTGGTGTCGCCGGAGTCAGAGATCTCCCACTTCTGCAGCATCTGGCGGACGATCACCTCGATGTGCTTGTCGTTGATCTTCACACCCTGCAGGCGGTAGACGTCCTGGACCTCGTCGATCATGTAGTTCGCCAGTGCCTCGACACCCATGATGGACAGGATGTCATGCGGCGCCGGGTTGCCGTCCATGATGTAGTCGCCCTTCTGGACAAAATCACCTTCCTGAACCGGAATGTGCTTGCCCTTGGGCACCATGTATTCGACGGCTTCCATCGACTCGTCGCTCGGCTCGATCGCGATACGGCGCTTGTTCTTGTAGTCGCGGCCGAAGCGCACGTAACCATCGATTTCGGCGATGATCGCGTGATCTTTCGGACGGCGGGCTTCGAACAGTTCCGCAACGCGCGGCAGACCACCGGTAATGTCCTTGGTCTTGGCGCCTTCACGCGGGATACGCGCGACAACGTCACCAGCCATGATCTGCTGGCCGTCTTCGACCGACAGGATGGCATCCACGGACATCGGGTAAGTCAGCGGGTTGCCTGCGTCGTTGCGCACCGGTTCGCCGTTGCCGTCCACCAGGATGATTTCCGGCTTCAGATCAGAGCCCTTCGGAGCCGCACGCCAGTCGATCACGATCTTCTGGGTCATGCCGGTGGCTTCGTCGGTCTCGTCGCGGACAGCCAGGCCCGAGATCAGGTCGACATACTTCGCGGTACCCGGCTTCTCGGCGATGATCGGCAGGGTGTAGGGGTCCCATTCGAACAGCTTGTCGCCGCGGTTGACCATCTGGCCTTCCTTGACGAACAGCTTGGAGCCGTAGCCCAGCTTGTGGCTGGCGCGCTCTTCGCCGTGCTCGTCCTGGATGATCAGCTTCATGTTGCGGCCGACAACCAGGGTCTCGCCGTTGGCGTTCTCCAGGGTCTGCGGCATTTCGAAGACGATCTTGCCGGACTGCGAGGCTTCCAGGAACGACTGCTGGCCACCCTGGGCAACGCCGCCGATGTGGAAGGTCCGCATAGTCAGCTGGGTACCGGGTTCACCGATCGACTGCGCCGCGATGATACCGACGGCCTCGCCGGTGTTCACGCGGGTGCCGCGGGCCAGGTCACGGCCGTAGCACATGGCGCAGACGCCCTCTTCCGACTCACAGGTCAGCGGCGAGCGGATGCGGGTCGACTGCACGCCGGCCTCTTCCACTGCGTCGGCCATGCGCTCGTCGATCAGCTGGCCTGCGGCCACGATGATCTCTTCGGTGCCGGGCTTCTTGATGTCATCCGCAGCCACACGGCCCAGGATGCGCTCGCCCAGCGACGCCACGACTTCACCATCGTTCACAGCCGCTTCTGCGGTGATCGCACGCTCGGTGCCGCAATCGATCTCGCGAACGATGCAGTCCTGCGCCACGTCCACCAGACGGCGGGTCAGGTAACCCGAGTTCGCCGTCTTAAGCGCGGTATCCGACAGACCCTTACGGGCACCGTGGGTCGAGTTGAAGTACTCGAGAACGGTCAGGCCTTCTTTAAAGTTCGAGATGATCGGGGTCTCGATGATGTCGCCGTTCGGCTTGGCCATCAGGCCGCGCATGCCGCCCAGCTGCTTCATCTGAGTAACCGAGCCACGCGCACCGGAGTGGGCCATCATGTAGACCGAGTTCGGTTCCATCACGGCGCCGTTCTCGTCCCGCTTGTCAGCGGAGATGGTGCCCATCATCGCTTCGGTGACCTTGTCGTTACACTTCGACCAGGCATCGACAACCTTGTTGTACTTTTCGCCCTGAGTGATCAGGCCGTCCATGTACTGCTGTTCGAAGTCTTTCACCTGCTCGCGGGTGTCGTCGACGATGGTCCACTTGGTATCCGGGATCACCATATCGTCCTTGCCGAAGGAGATGCCGGCCTTGAACGCCTCGCGGAAGCCCATGGTCATGATCTGGTCGCAGAAGATGACCGACTCTTTCTGGCCGCAGTAGCGGTAGACGGTGTCGATGACCTGCTGAACCTCTTTCTTCCGCAGAAGACGGTTGACCAGTTCAAACGGCGCCTTGGCGTTTTTCGGCAGCAGCGCGCCCAGACGGACACGGCCCGGGGTGGTCTCGAAACGCTGGAGAACCTCGTTGCCTTCCTCGTCGATCTGGGTGATCCGCGCGGTGATCTTGGTGTGCAGATGCACTTCGCCGGCGTCCAGCGCGTGCTGAACCTCGTCGATGGTGCCAAAGATCTTGCCTTCGCCGGGCATGCCTTCGCGTTCCAGGGACACATAGTAGAGGCCCAGGATCATATCCTGCGACGGAACGATGATCGGCGCGCCGTTGGCGGGCGACAGAACGTTGTTGGTCGACATCATCAGGACGCGCGCTTCCAGCTGGGCCTCAAGGCTCAGCGGGACGTGCACAGCCATCTGGTCGCCGTCGAAGTCCGCGTTGAACGCCGAGCAGACCAGCGGGTGCAGCTGGATTGCCTTGCCTTCGATCAGCGTGGGTTCGAACGCCTGGATCCCCAGACGGTGCAGCGTCGGTGCGCGGTTCAGCATCACCGGGTGCTCGCGGATCACCTCATCGAGGATATCCCACACTTCGGGACGCTCTTTCTCGACCAGCTTCTTCGCCTGCTTCACGGTCGAGGACAGGCCCTTGGCCTCCAGACGCGAGTAGATGAAGGGCTTGAACAGCTCCAGCGCCATCTTCTTGGGCAGGCCGCACTGGTGCAGCTTCAGCTCAGGACCGGTCACAATCACCGAACGGCCGGAGAAGTCGACGCGCTTACCCAGAAGGTTCTGACGGAAGCGGCCCTGCTTGCCTTTCAGCATGTCCGAGAGCGACTTCAGCGGACGCTTGTTGGCGCCGGTGATGACGCGGCCGCGGCGGCCGTTGTCGAACAGCGCGTCAACAGACTCCTGCAGCATCCGCTTTTCGTTGCGGACGATGATGTCCGGCGCGCGCAGCTCGATCAGCCGCTTCAGGCGGTTGTTCCGGTTGATCACGCGACGGTACAGGTCGTTCAGGTCGGAGGTCGCAAAGCGGCCGCCGTCCAGCGGAACCAGCGGACGCAGTTCCGGCGGAATGACCGGGATCACGGTCATGATCATCCATTCCGGACGGTTGCCCGATTCCAGGAAGCTCTCCACGACTTTCAGGCGCTTGATGATCTTCTTGGGCTTCAGTTCGCCGGTTGCTTCGGCCAGTTCGGCGCGCAGCGTTTCGGCTTCCGATTCCAGGTCGATCTGGGCCAGCATGTCACGGATCGCTTCAGCGCCGATGTTGGCGGTGAAGGCGTCCATGCCATAGGCATCCTGGGCGTCCATGTACTCTTCTTCGGTCATCATCTGACCATAGGTCAGGTCGGTCAGGCCCGGTTCGATGACAACGTAGTTTTCAAAGTACAGAACCCGTTCCAGGTCGCGCAGGGTCATGTCCAGCATCAGGCCGATGCGGCTGGGCAGCGACTTCAGGAACCAGATATGCGCAACCGGCGCGGCCAGTTCGATGTGGCCCATGCGCTCGCGGCGCACTTTCTGCAGGGTGACCTCGACGCCGCATTTCTCGCAGACGACGCCGCGGTACTTCATCCGCTTATATTTGCCGCACAGGCATTCGTAGTCTTTGATCGGGCCGAAGATCCGGGCGCAGAACAGGCCGTCGCGCTCCGGCTTGAAGGTCCGGTAGTTGATGGTCTCGGGCTTTTTGATTTCGCCATAGGACCAAGACAGGATCCGTTCCGGGCTGGCCAGCGAGACTTTGATTTCATCAAAGACCTTCGGCGGGGTCAGCGGGTTGAACGGGTTGTTGGTGATTTCCTGGTTCATTTTGATACCTCAAATCTTGCGGAAGGGGGGAGCGGGAGAAGGGCGCGGGGCCCTTACTCCTCAACCTCCGCATCCAGGAGTTCCATGTTCAGGCCGAGGCCGCGGACTTCTTTGACCAGAACGTTGAACGATTCCGGCACGCCCGCCTCGAAGTTATCCTCGCCCTTGACGATCGACTCATAGACCTTGGTCCGGCCGGCGACGTCATCCGATTTGACGGTGAGCATCTCCTGCAGGGTGTAGGCGGCGCCATAGGCTTCCAGAGCCCAGACTTCCATCTCACCAAAGCGCTGACCGCCGAACTGCGCCTTACCGCCCAGCGGCTGCTGGGTAACCAGCGAGTACGGGCCGGTGGAACGCGCGTGGATCTTGTCGTCCACCAGGTGGTGCAGCTTCAGCAGGTACTTGATGCCAACGGTCACGGGGCGCGCAAACTGCTCGCCGGTGCGGCCGTCGAACAGGATCGACTGGCCGGACTGGTCAAAGCCCGCACGCACCAGGGCGTTGTTCACATCGTCTTCCTTGGCGCCGTCGAAGACCGGGGTCGCAATCGGCACACCGCGGGTCACGTTGCCTGCGGCTTCGATCAGCGTGTCCTCGTCCATATTGGCGATGCCTTCGTCGTAGACATCGTCGCCATAGGCGTGGTGCATCGCTTCACGGACCGGGGTCAGATCGCCCGAGCGGCGGTATTCCTGCAGCGCGTCATCCACCTTGATGCCGAGGCCGCGTGCGGCCCAGCCCATGTGGGTCTCCAGAATCTGACCGACGTTCATACGCGACGGCACGCCCAGCGGGTTAAGGCAGAAGTCGACCGGGGTACCGTCGGCGAGGAACGGCATGTCCTCCATCGGCACCACTTTCGAAATCACACCTTTGTTGCCGTGACGGCCGGCCATTTTGTCGCCCGGCTGCAGCTTGCGCTTCACGGCGATGAAGACCTTGACCATCTTCATCACACCCGGCGGCAGGTCGTCGCCGCGGCGGACCTTCTCGACCTTGTCCTCGAAACGGGCGTCCAGAGCACGCTTCTGCGCCTCGTACTGCTCGTTCAGGGCCTCGACGACCTGGGCGTCCTGCTCATCCTCAAGGGCAAGCATCCACCACTGGCCGCGGGACAGGCTGTCCAGCAGCTCCTCGTCGATCGGGGAACCGGAGCGCACGCCTTTCGGGCCTTTGACCGCTACTTTGCCCAGCAGCATATCGCGCAGGCGGGCATAGATGTTGCGGTCCAGGATCGCCAGCTCGTCGTCCCGGTCACGGGCCAGACGCTCGACTTCCTCACGCTCGATCTGCAGCGCACGCTCGTCTTTCTCCACGCCGTGGCGGTTGAAGACGCGCACCTCGACCACGGTACCGTAGTCGCCCGGCTTCACGCGCAGCGAGGTGTCGCGCACGTCAGATGCTTTTTCACCAAAGATGGCGCGCAGCAGCTTCTCTTCCGGGGTCATCGGGCTTTCGCCCTTCGGAGTGATCTTGCCGACCAGAATGTCGCCCGGTTCCACATCGGCACCGATGTAGACGATGCCCGCCTCGTCGAGGTTGCGCAGGGCTTCCTCGCCGACGTTGGGGATGTCGCGGGTAATCTCTTCCGGCCCAAGCTTGGTGTCACGGGCGGCGACTTCGAATTCCTCGATGTGGACCGAGGTGAAGACGTCGTCACGCGCGATGCGCTCGGAGATCAGGATGGAGTCTTCGTAGTTGTAGCCGTTCCACGGCATGAACGCGACGACCACGTTTTTGCCCAGTGCCAGTTCGCCCATATCGGTCGACGGGCCGTCGGCGATAACCTCGCCCTTGGCAACGGTGTCGCCCACCTTGACCAGAGGCTTCTGGTTGATGGTGGTGTTCTGGTTGGAACGCTGGAACTTGCGCAGACGGTAGATGTCAACGCCCGCGTCGCCCAGCTCCAGATCGGAGGTGGCGCGGATCACGATACGCTGCGCATCGACCTGGTCGATGATGCCCGCACGCTTGGCCTGGATGGCCGCGCCGGAGTCAATCGCAACCTTTTCCTCGATGCCGGTGCCGACCAGCGGCGCCTCTGCACGCAGCAGCGGAACCGCCTGACGCTGCATGTTCGAGCCCATCAGAGCGCGGTTGGCGTCGTCGTTTTCCAGGAACGGGATCAGCGAGGCAGCCACGGAGACCAGCTGTTTCGGCGACACGTCAATGAGGTCCACGCTTTCGCGCGGCGCCAGGGTGTAGTCACCGGACTGACGGGTCGACACCAGGTCGTTGATGAACTTGCCGCTCTCGTCCAGGGTCGCGTTCGCCTGCGCCACGGTGTGGCGCATTTCCTCGGTTGCCGACATGTAGTGCACTTCGTCGGTCACCTGGCCTTCGTTCACCACCCGGTAGGGGGTCTCGATGAAGCCGTATTTGTTGACGCGCGCGAAGGTCGCCAGCGAGTTGATCAGACCAATGTTCGGGCCTTCCGGGGTCTCAATCGGGCACATCCGGCCATAGTGGGTCGGGTGCACGTCGCGGACCTCAAAGCCGGCGCGCTCGCGGGTCAGGCCGCCCGGGCCAAGCGCCGACAGGCGGCGTTTGTGGGTGACTTCCGACAGCGGGTTGGTCTGGTCCATGAACTGCGACAGCTGCGAGGAGCCGAAGAATTCACGCACCGCAGCCGCAGCCGGTTTCGCGTTGATCAGATCCTGCGGCATCACGGTGTCGATCTCGACGGAGGACATCCGCTCCTTGATCGCACGCTCCATGCGCAGCAGGCCGACGCGGTACTGGTTTTCCATCAGCTCGCCGACGGAGCGCACGCGGCGGTTGCCCAGGTGGTCGATGTCGTCGACATCGCCGCGGCCGTCACGCAGGTCGACCAGCGCCTTGATGCAGGCAACAATGTCTTCCTTGCGCAGGGTGCGCTGGGTGTCCTCGGCGTCCAGTGCCAGGCGCATGTTCATCTTCACGCGGCCAACGGCGGACAGGTCGTAACGCTCAGAATCGAAGAACAGGGTGTCGAACAGCGCCGAGGCGGCCTCGACGGTGGGCGGCTCGCCCGGGCGCATCACGCGGTAGATGTCCATCAGCGCGCTGTTGCGGTCCAGGTTCTTGTCCTGCGCCATGGTGTTGCGCATGTAGGGGCCGACGTTGACGTTGTCGATGTCCAGCACCGGAATGTCGGTGATGCCCGCGTCCAGCAGCTCCTTCAGGGAACCGCCGATCAGCTCGCCGTCCTTGTCGTATTCCAGGGTCAGCTCATCACCGGCCTCGACATAGATCGCGCCGTTGTCTTCGTTGATGATGTCCTTGGAGACATATTTGCCGACGATGTGATCGAACGGAACCAGAAGGTCGGTGACAGAGCCTTCCTCGATCAGCTTCTTGACGGCGCGCGGGGTGACCTTCTTGCCGGCTTCGCAGATGATCTCGCCGGTGGCAGCGTCCACCAGGTCATAGGTCGGGCGGGTGCCGCGCACGCGTTCCGGGAAGAACGGGGTAACCCAGCCGCGGGATTTCTCCAGCTTGAACTGCACGGTGTTGTAATAGGCATCCATGATGCCTTCCTGGTCCAGGCCCAGGGCGTACAGCAGGGTGGTCACCGGCAGTTTGCGGCGGCGGTCGATACGGGCAAAGACGATGTCCTTGGCGTCGAACTCGAAGTCCAGCCAGGAGCCGCGGTACGGGATGATGCGGCAGGCGAACAGCAGCTTGCCCGAGGAGTGGGTCTTGCCTTTGTCGTGGTCGAAGAACACGCCCGGCGAGCGGTGCATCTGGGACACGATCACACGCTCGGTGCCGTTCACGATGAAGGTGCCGTTCGGGGTCATCAGGGGCATGTCGCCCATGAAGACGTCCTGTTCCTTGATGTCCTTCACCGACTTCGCGCCGGTGTCCTCGTCGACATCAAACACGATCAGGCGCAGGGTGACCTTCAGCGGCGCCGAGTAGGTCATGTCGCGCTGCATGCACTCTTCGACGTCGTACTTCGGCTTCTCGAACGAGTATTTCACGAACTCCAGAACGGAGGTTTCGTTGAAATCCTTGATCGGGAATACCGACTGGAACACACCTTTGATGCCTTCGCCGTCCAGCGGCTCAGCTGCATCGCCGGAGCGCAGGAAAAGGTCATAAGAAGATTTCTGCACCTCGATGAGGTTCGGCATCTCCAGCACTTCGCGGATTTTGCCGTAATATTTGCGTAGACGTTTCTGGCCAAGGAACGATTGAGCCATGTCAGATGTCACCTTTCGAGTTCTCACCGGTCAAGGAAGCCGCCGGGCCCCGGCTCCTTGCCCATACGAGACAGCGCGTTCGGATCAATTCATGGCCACCGTCCCGAAGGCAGCCTCCCGATCCTTTGAACTCCGCCTAAGAAAACGCCTCTTGGATGAGGCCCTTTCTAAGACAGGTTCGGCTGGGCCCGGAAAAATCCGGACCCAGCCAAATTTCCGATGCATCGGCGATGCACCAGAGGCAGGACTTAGGCCAGCTCGACTTCGGCGCCAGCTGCTTCCAGCTTGGCTTTGATGTCTTCTGCTTCGGCTTTGTCGATGCCTTCTTTGATTTTGCCGCCAGCTTCGACCAGCTCTTTGGCTTCTTTCAGGCCCAGGCCGGTGATGCCGCGAACTTCTTTGATCACGTTGATCTTGGAAGCGCCGGCGTTCTTCAGAACGACGTCGAATTCGGTCTTTTCTTCTTCAGCTGCGCCACCGGCGTCGCCGCCAGCTGCAACCATCACAGCGCCGCCAGCAGCGGGCTCGATGCCGTATTCGTCTTTCAGGATGGTTTTCAGTTCTTGTGCTTCCAGCAGGGTCAGACCCACGATGCTTTCTGCGAGTGCTTTCAGATCAGCCATTGTTCAGCTCTTTCCGTTTACAGTATGTGTGTTCCAACGTGCGGGCTTTTGCCCCACGCCAGCCATTCAGTGCCAACCGCTTACGCAGCTTCCGCCTTCTCTTCGATGGTCGAAAGGATGCTTGCGATGTTGCTTGCAGGTGCGCCAATCGCGCCGGCGATGTTGGAAGCAGGTGCGCCAATGCAGCTTGCGATCTGAGCAATAAGCTCGTCGCGGGACGGCATTTTCGACACGGCTTCGACACCGGCACGGTCCAGAGCGTTCTCACCCATTGCGCCGCCAAGGATCTCAAACTTTTTGTTTTCCTTGGCGAAATCCTCGGCCACTTTTGCAGCGGACACGGGATCTTCGGAGTAGGTCAGAACGGTCATACCCGTCAGCAGGCCGGCCATGCTTGCACACGGCTTACCCTCGAGGGCGATTTTGGCGAGCCTGTTCTTGGCAACACGCACGGAGCTGTTCGCGTCGCTTGCACGCGCGCGCAGATCCTGCATCTCGGCAACTGTCAGACCGGCGTAGTGAGCTACCACCACGACGCCAGAGCTTTCGAAGATCTGGCCGAGTTCCTCGACCACTTTCTCTTTCTGGGCTCTATCCACAGTTCTCTCCAAGTTAGGGATGCTTGCGCATCCCGGCTCATATTTGCCGAACCAGATGGCCCGGCGTTCAGGTCCGTTTTACGGGATGAGCCAAAGTCGCCCGAGGGAATGAAAACCCTCGATCTTCCTGGTCTTACCCGTCTCAGGAGGGAAATTAAGACCCGATCGAAAGGCCACCCACCATCTTGGACGAAATGAAATAAAGCGCACGACGAATCGCACGCTTTATCTCAAGGCCGTAGTTAGTCCCATTTGCGGGGATTTCCAAGGGGCAAAATAACCATCCTCCAGGCCGCCTCAGCTTCGCCCGCGGGCAAACCGCCCGGCAGGGTAAGCTGGATCAGGCTGCGGCCCCCGGCCATGCGCCCGCCTTCAGCGCAGTGGCCGATATCCCCTCAGTACGCGGCAGGTACAATACAGTGCACAGATCCTTCAAGTCATCAAAGTGCCCCCGCCAGTCGCTGCCCATGACCAACAGGTCTGCATTCAGACGGCGGATGTCGCCCGCTTTCTGGCCCCAATTTTCTTCGGGAATGACTTTCGAAACATACTTGCAGGCTTCCAGCATCTCCACCCGGTGCTCAAAGGCCAGTGCGGTTTGCTTGCCCCGGCCCGCGTTGAACGCGCAGGTGGAACAGGCCGCAATCACCTCATCTGCCAGCAGCGACAGCCGTTTCAGCAGCCGCACATGGCCATAATGCATCGGGTCAAAGGTGCCATAGGTAATGACCCGCTTGAACTTCGGCTCCGGCAGCGCGCCGAGAAAGCGCCGGAAATTCCGGTTTGCCCGGCTCCAGTCAAAGGCGAAATAGGGGTTCGGCTCGCGCCAGGCCGCCCCGTAGTTCACGGCCAGCATCGCCTCGGGCTCCGCGGGAAGCGGCAGTCCCGTGGCCGCACAGGTCTGCAGCGGCAGGACTTGCGCCTCAGTCAGCTTGCCGAAGGTGTGCGGGTACACGAATACCTTGCCATTCCGCTTCCAGGCCGGAAACAGGTCCACCTCGAAGGATCCGCAGGAAACCAGCTTGATGATCCGGCCCGGCCCCGGAATCTGATCTTCGATCCGGGCCAGCCCGATTTCAAACAGCTTCAGCTGCAGTTCCCGCCATTCCTGCGCCGCGTCCTCCGGGCGCTCCGATTTCAGGAAAAAGGCAAGGTCCGCATCGTCATCATGATCCAGAAGCCTGCCCTCCCGGACCGCCCCCAGCAGCGTTCCGGAATTCAGGAACACGCCATCCGACAGCGGCTGCAGCTGTTTGATCAGAAAGGACAGATGGTTCCAGACTTCCTGATGGTTCTGCCGCGCGAATGACACCGTATCATAGTTGTGCCCCGTCAGCGCGTCTTCCGGCGCATGTTCGGCCAGGAAACCCTCGAAGGCGCGGAACGCCGCCATTTCGCCGCGCTTGCTGCGCAACTGAAGCAGTTTCGCCATTGTTCGGCGCATCCGGCCAGCCCGCTTGCGGCCTGCCAGAAGCGCCATCACCAGCGCCTCGCTGTGCATCACCGGATGATCGCTCTGGAAAGGCCGCAGTTCCTTTTCGAACTGCCAGCACCGGAACCGGTGCGACGGGCTGCGCAGCTGTTGCCGTGCCCGCTCATGCAGCCGGGCAATTGCCTCATCTGACTGCTCAGTCATAAATCACCTGTACTAGAAAATTTTTAAAATCAGTACATGCGGGATGAGGCAACATTAAGCCATCGAGGCGAGTCCGTCAGAAACTACCGCGCAGAAGTTGCGTAAAAGCCCAAGTTGCAGAGCCGGACAGCAGCGCATCCGGCGCCGCAATTGAAAAAGGGCGGCCCTTGCGGAGCCGCCCTTCCTGACATCAGCTGTGCGCCCGATTACTCGGTGACAGCGTTGTCCACGTCAACCGTGATGCCCGGACCCATGGTCGAGGACAGGTTGATCTTTTTCATGTAGGCACCTTTGGCGCCGGTCGGCTTGGCTTTGGCCACGGCCGACACGAAGGCACGGACGTTCTCGACCAGCTTGGCTTCGTCGAAGGACGCTTTGCCGACGCCGGCATGCACAACGCCGCCTTTTTCCGCTTTGAACTGGACTTCGCCGCCCTTGGCTGCTTCCACGGCCGCTTTCACGTCCATGGTCACGGTGCCGACTTTCGGGTTCGGCATCAGGTTGCGCGGGCCCAGGATTTTGCCCAGACGGCCGACGACCGGCATCATGTCCGGGGTTGCGATGCAGCGGTCAAAGTCAATCTTGCCGCCCTGGATCGCTTCCATCAGGTCTTCGGCGCCGACGATGTCTGCACCGGCTGCGGTCGCTTCGTCAGCCTTGGGGCCGCGGGCGAACACAGCAACGCGCATGGCTTTGCCGGTGCCGTTCGGCAGGCCGACCACGCCGCGGACCATCTGGTCTGCGTGGCGGGTGTCGACGCCCAGGTTCAGGGAGATCTCGACGGTTTCGTCGAACTTCGAGGTTGCGTTGGCTTTCACCAGGGCAACTGCTTCTTCCACGGACAGGTTTTCTTTGCCTGCGAAAGCTTCGCGCGCGGCGCGGGTGCGTTTACCGAGCTTTGCCATCTTACTTCACCTCGATGCCCATGGAGCGGGCGGAGCCCAGGATGATCTGCATTGCCGCGTCGATGTCGTTGGCGTTCAGATCTTTCATCTTGGCTTCGGCGATTTCCTTCACCTGGGCCACGGTCACGGTGCCGACGGTTTCCCGGCTCGGGTTGTTCGCGCCGGATTTCACCTTGGCCGCCTTCTTCAGGTAGTAAGACGCGGGCGGCGTCTTGATGTCCATGGTGAAGGACTTGTCCTGATAGTAGGTGATCACGGTCGGGCACGGCGCGCCGGGCTCCATGTCTGCGGTCTTGGCGTTGAACGCCTTGCAGAATTCCATGATGTTGATGCCGCGCTGACCCAGGGCCGGGCCGACGGGCGGAGAGGGGTTTGCCTGACCTGCAGGAACCTGCAGCTTCATCGAACCAACAAGCTTCTTAGCCATTTGGTTTTCCTTTCAACGAGGACGGAACGCGTTCCGCCCGGAGTGTGTTGCGTGGTCGGATGTCAGGATCGCGATCCCTCCATCTCCCACGAGAGAATCTCGCCCGAAGACGATAGAGGCGGCGTTTACAGGGGAATGTTGGTGTTGGCAAGTGGGCGGGAGGGGAATTGAGCAAACCCGGCTCGAGCCTAGCCGAAAGCAATTCCGTTCCATGTTGACTGGTGGACGTGAACGCTTGCGATCAGCTAGTGACGCCCCGTCCGGACCCAATCGGAAGGAAGCTGATGCCACGGCTGGTCAGGAAAACGCCGCGCCATCTCTTCCTTGAGTTTTCGCTCCCGGGAAACGGGGCCGCCAACATGCCAAGCAGCTTCCTCAACTCCGAAATCAGCGGTTAACCGGGCTGGCAAGTGATGCTCAGCGTCCCATGCCGCCATCACTTCTAAACCCTGTATCTCCGGGTCTTCCACTCGAGTTTCACGCGCAGCTAGCCCTCCCTCCCAAACGGTTACTGTTAGGGTGCCAGACGGCCACTGAACCTCTGGCGGCACGATCTTCAGCGCCCCAGCAAGTTCATATCTCCCGAGCTTGCCCCAATGGCCAGCACGGAGAACTCTCGTAATGGACGGATAAACGACTGTTACTACAGCCATTACAGGCGACGCGAGAATGTCCGGCACCTTGGCGACTTCTCGGTCCCGGCGAAGAAAGAACCCTACCGACTTTTCGTCAGTGATTTGACCGTAATAAATCCAGCCCCCCTCACCTAAGAGAGCATAGAGAGTTCCAGACTTCAGATCGGCGCGCGCCTTGGGATTGCTTTCAAACATCGCAACACAATTGAGAAGGATTCCCTATGCGTCAATAACCCTTCTATCGCACCGTTCACCAGGCCAGACCGAAGCAGCGGAGACCAACTTTTGCGGGTATCGGTCAACAAAAAACGCCGCGTTGAACCCAACGCGGCGCCTCAAATTCCACTGATGGGACCATCATCCCTGCTTGGTCACCTGGGTGAAGTCCAGTTCCACCGGGGTCTCGCGGCCGAAGATCGACACGGTGACCTTGAGCTTCTGGTTGTCCTCGTCGACCTCTTCGACCATGCCGTCGAAATCCTCGAACGGGCCGTCGTTCACCTTCACCTTCTCGCCCACTTCGTAGTGGATCAGGGTGCGCGGCGCCTCGACGCCTTCCTCGACGCGGCCCAGGATGCCCTGCACCTCAGCGTCGCGCATCGGCATCGGGCGGCCCTGCGGGCCCAGGAAACCGGTGACGCGGTTGATCGAGGAAATCAGGTGATAGCCGCGGTCGGACATTTCCATGTGCACCAGCACGTAGCCGGGCATGAAGCGGCGCTCGGTCGAGACCTTCTTGCCGCGGCGGATCTCGATCACCTCTTCGGTGGGGACCAGAACCTCGTCGATCTCGTCCTCAAGGCCCTGTTCTGCGACCGAGGTGCGGATCTGCTCTGCGATTTTCTTTTCGAAGTTCGAAAGAACGCTGACCGAATACCACCGTTTCGCCATGAACCGTTGTCCTTGTTCTGCCGGGCGGGCCACTTGCCGCGCCGCTGCCTGTTCATTCCGCTGCAGCCCCGGGGCTGCGCTCTCCAACAAAAAGCGGCGTGCAAACCGAATCGCTGCACGCCCGCCTCAATAATTCCTGCTCAGGTACCGCCCATCGCTGCCAAGATCAAGTGCAGCGCAGCAATTGCGGCCCCAAAGCCCTGGTACCGCTGCGGGCTTAGCCGAACATCCCCAGAAGCCCTTGCAGGCCAAAGCGGATCAGCAGGTCGACCAGCGCAAAGAACAGCGCCGTCAGCGCCGCCATGATGAACACCATGACCGTGGTCAGCAGCACTTCGCGGCGGGTCGGCCAGACGACCTTGGAGACTTCGGCGCGGACCTGCTGGATGAACTGAACGGGGTTGATAGTTGCCATACTGGGGGTGTCTCTCTGCTAGCAGTCAGGGCGATGTAACCGGAGCGGCCCGTGAATTCAAGCCCTGCGGCCCTTCTGCCCGGCCCGTTGCGGCTGTTGCGCAGGCAGCGAACGCCGGGTCAATCCAATTTTAATCCACTACTGGCAAAATTGACTCCAGAGGTTCCCTGCGGCCCATCGCGCCGCCCGGGGGCCGGACCGTGTGAATTATTGAGATCGGAAGCCATGACACCTGCCAATTCCCTGTCCGAGGCCGAACAGTTCGAACGCGACGCCAAGTTTGAAGATGCCGCCATGGCCTATGCCGGCATCCTGTCCCGCAACCCCCGCAACAAGCGCGCGCAATCGGCGCTGGAGGGGCTGCGCAAACGGCTGGACTCGCAGACCGACCCGTCGCCGGTGCACCAGGCCGGGCTGGAGGAGGCGCTGGCAGAGGGCCGTCCTTTCGAAGCCGCCGAAAGCTGCGGCGCGCTGCTCAAGACCTTCCGCGAATCGCATTTCCTGTGGGATTTCCTGGGCCGCTGCCACCTGGCCGCGGGCCATCTGGACAATGCCGCCACCTGTTTGAACAAGGCGATCGGGATCAATCCCCGTGCCGCCGGCAGCTATGCTGCGATGGGCCGGGTGAAGGCCGCCCGCGGCGAGCTGGACAACGCCATGGCGCTCTATGACAAGGCGCTGATGCTTGCCGCGGGCTGCCTGCAGGCGCTGCACGGCAAGGCAGAGGTGCTGATCAAGCGCGGCCAAAGCCAGAAGGCGGCCATCATGCTGCGCAAGGCGGTTGCTCTGGCTCCGCATGACGCGGCGCTGCATGTCACCCTGGCGGGCCTCCTGACCCAGCAGGGCGCGGTGGAGGACGCCAAGGAACACTACACCCAGGCCGTCCGCCTGAACCCCGCCCTGACCGAGGCCCGCTACCAGCTGGGCCTCTTGCTGAAGGCTGAGGGCGCCTTTGCCGCTGCCCTGCCCTGTTTCGACAAGGTGCTGCAGGCCAATCCTTCCGATGACCGCGCCCGCACCCAGCGGCTGCATGTGCTGGCAGAGCTATGCGACTGGAAATGGCTGCCGGAATATGGCGACTGCCGCCGCCAGCTGGGCCTGCGCGGCCCGGGCTGCGATCCCAGCGCCCTGATGCTGATGGAAGACAACCCCGACCTCTTGCGCGCCCGCGCCCAGTCCTACGCCAGCGATCTGTTCGGCGCGGCAGAGCTGAACAGCACCCCGCCCGCAGGCCAGCGGCCTGAACGGCTGCGCATCGGCTATTTCTTCGCCGCCCGCGACGCCGAGGCGGTGCTGGACCAGCACGGAGGAATGCTTGCCGCCCACGACCGGACCCGCTTTGACATCCGCATCTATGCGGTTGGCACCGGCCTGCCGGACAGCGCAGCTCAGCAATTTGACAGCCTCAGGGTTCTGGATGCCAGCGCCACGGATCAGATGGCCGCGGCGGTGAAGGCAGACCAATTGGACGCTGCAGTGGATCTCTCCGGCTACTCCGGCGGCGGTGCGCTGCCGCTGTTTGCCGCCCGCCTGGCGCCGCTGCACATCCTGTTCCCCGGCTATCCCGGCACCATGGGCACCGCCGCCTATGACTACCTGATCAGCGACGCCGCCGCCTGCCCGCCCGGCAGCGAACGCTACCACAACGAGCACCTGCTGCGACTGGCAGATGGCCATCAAGCGGTGGCCCCGGCCACACCGGCCAACGCCCCGGACCGCGCCGCCTTCGGCCTGCCCGCGCAAGGGTTCGTGTTCTGCAACCTTGCCAGCGGCAGCCATATCACACCGCAGGAATTCGATATCTGGATGCGCCTTCTGCAAAGCGCTCCGGACAGCGTCCTGTGGCTGGCGGACAACGGCGAACATGCGATGTCCAATCTGCGCCGCGCCGCCGCTGCGCGCGGAGTCGATCCGGACCGCCTGGTCTTTGCCCCGGCAGCCAGCCGCGATGATCATCTGGCCCGCCTGCCGCTGGCGGATCTGGTCCTGGACACGTTCACCGTCAACGCCACCGCCGCCGCCCGCGACGCTCTGGCTGCAGGGGTTCCGGTCCTCACCCTGCCCGGCCAGCAATCCGCCGCCCGCACCTCCGCCAGCCTGCTGCAGGCCGCCGGGCTGCCGGACATGATTGCCGAAAGCATGCAGGACTATGAGGCCAAGGCTGCAGAATTGGCGGCAGACAGCGGTGCCGCGGCCCGCCTGCGCGGCAAGCTCCGCGCCCAGCAGCAGACCGCCGCGCTGTTCAGCCCGGAACGGCTGGCCCGGCAGTTGGAGCGCACCTTTGACGCCGCCTGCGAACGGCAGCAGCAGGGGCTTGCGCCGGCCCATCTGGATCTGGAGTGACCACACACGCCAAACGGCCTGCCCGAAAGGGCAGTGCTGTACCGGCGATGTGCAGGAAAATGGCAGGGGCAGCAGGGTTCGAACCCGCGACCTACGGTTTTGGAGACCGTCGCTCTACCAACTGAGCTATACCCCTGTGGTGCGGCATGTCCTACGGCAGGCGCGCTGCGGAGGCAAGAGGGAAAAGCGCATTTTCTTGCGCCGCCCGGGCGGTTTGCCCGCCGCGGGCTCTGCCTGGGCTTTGCCCCGGCGCAGCCATGCAGTATGACGGGGCAAATGCCGGGGCCAAGCCCCTGTGCCCCCTGCAGGAATGAGCCGTAGCCCCGTGAGCCTCAGAAAGAAAATCGCCGACAGCCCAAAGGTCAACCGCGCCATCGAGGGGCTGTTTGCCGCCTATGTGCGATTCGCCTTCCGCACCTCCCGCTGGACCCGCACCGGGTTTGAGGAGATGGACGCCTGCGTGCGCCGCGGCGAGCCGGTGATCTTTGTGCTGTGGCACCAGCGGCTGATCATGGCGCCCTATCTGTTCGACACCTCGCTGGGCCGCATTTGCGCGCTCACCTCAGCCGCCCGCGCCGGACGGCTGGCGGGCCAGATCCTGGTGCGGCTGGGGTTCGAGACCATCCCGATGTCGAGCCACAAGCGCCATGTGGCCCTGTCGCGCGAAGTGCTGCGCCGCACCCGCGAGGGCTGCTCCATCGGCATCGCCGCCGACGGCCCCCGCGGGCCTGCGCGGGTCTCGTCCACCGTGCCGGTGGTCTGGGCACGGATGACCGGCTGCCGGGTGTTCACCGTGGCCTTTGCCGAAAAGAAGGTGATGAAGCTGCCGACCTGGGACCAGCAGATGCTGCCGCTGCCGTTTTCGCGCGGCGTGCTGATGTGCCGGGAATGGACGGACGAGGTGCCGAAGAAGCCCAGTGACGAGCAGGTGGAAGGGTTGCGGCAAAGCCTGGAGGCATCGCTGGATGCCATAACGGATGCCGCGGATGCGGCGGCGGGGCGCGGCAGTGAGGATCCAAAGACGCAGGCGGGGTGAGCGGGCGTTTGCGGTGGCGGGCTGAGTGCCCACCCTGCGAACACAATGCACCTCGCGGGCAGGCAGATTGTCTGCCAGAAGTTCGTTGGTTTTTGATCTGGAAAAGACCACACCAGATTGCATTCAACCGCAAGATGCGAAACGCTGGCTGGAACCAGCTTTCCTTTCTTCAATTTGAATTTCCACAGGTCAAAATGCAGTCCATCACCCTGCGCATTCTGCGCGCCGCAGCGTTCTTCGCCATTTCTGCCGCTTTCCTGATTTCCGGCGAGGCCCGGGCGGAGGCGGAAATTGATCTTGGGTCCCGCAACACGGTTTCCCTGGATACAAAAGTGCTCTGGCCCCAAGAGTACGGCTTGTATCTGCTGCTGCAGAAGCACGCGGGGCTTGCCAGCGAACTGAGAACGAGCGGGTATGACGTCTCGTTACTGCACAACTCATCAGAAGACCCCGGTCTTTTGACCTTTAACGTGAAAATCTACAAATGGGGAGATCGCGGCGATGAGTTGGTCTTCCAGCAATCGAATTTGCTGCCAAATTTGATTATGAGCCGTAACGAAGAATTCGGCCTGGAAGTTGCCTTGGCCCAGCTGTCCACCGGCAGATACCGGATAGAGGCCACCCCGGAGAATACAAACCACACCCTGGCGGACATCCCCGCAAGGCTGATGTTTATCAAAGCACTAAGGGGAAAATAGGCCTCAATCCATACCCGTCCGGACGCCCCGCGTTCGGGCCGTGCGTGGCCTGCGCCGAACCGGAGGGTTGTTTCCGGCAAAACGGGCGGGCGCTGCCCTGCGAGGAAGTCCCCGCCGCTTTTCGACGCGAAAAACGGCCATGAAAAATCGATTTTTCATGGCCGGAAACCGCGCCGGTTTCCGGGTTGCCGCATAGAAAAAGGGCCTCCCGAGGGAGGCCCTTTCGCAGAACATTACCGAGTTGCTCTCAGCGATTTTCCTTCGGAAAACCGCCTGCCGCAACCAGGCGCGGCAAGCGCGCCTTACTCGATGATCTTCGACACAACACCAGCGCCGACGGTGCGGCC
>NZ_JWLH01000024.1:0-12319 GCF_000813925.1 Leisingera sp. ANG-S5
GGCCGCACCGTCGGCGCTGGCGTTGTTTCCAAAATCATCGAGTGATTTTGGAAACGGTGGCGGCAGGCGGTTTTCCATAGGAAAATCGCTGAGAGCCCGCACCGGTGAGATGATAGAAAGGGCCTCCCGAGGGAGGCCCTTTTTTGCTGCCGGAAAACCTGAAGCACCCGGAACAAAGCCGCAGGCCCAGGTCAGGCGCGATCTCTTCGCATTATTGATCAGACTAACGGAATGACAGCATGCAGGTTTGGCCCATTTCACGAAAGCAGGCGTTTGTTCTGAATGCAGCGAACGTGCACAAGGAGCCCTGAGCGGAAATGTCGCAATCTTGCTGCGCGCGCTCGCAGCACAAAAAATGCCGTAAGCGCTCAAGTGTCAGCGCCGCAGCGCAGCGAGTACACCGGACCTTCATGCAACTCGCAGCACTACTCAAACAGCTAATTTACAAGTCGCCTAGCCTGCAATGCGCATTGGCCCACGGCTTATGTGCCATGGACTGCTCTATGCAGACTGCTTTCAGGTTATGGCAAGTCGGTGGCAGTTTCTAACGGGGCGCCGGTCCGCAGCGGCCCAGACGCAAGGGGTGACAAACGCGAGAATGCCCCAAAAAAACGAAAGTGTTGCGCCGTCCATTCAACTTATGGATAAATGACCCCACTCGGAAAGTTTTACGGGGCGGACAAAGGCGGGCTATGTCTCTCGCTTGCTGCCTGTCTGCGGCCACCTCAAGTTTCAATGTTAACGAGTGAGGGAGTTACCGATTATGCCAGTTTCGCATTTGAACAGGGCCGTCGCGGCCGGGTTCCTGATATTAAGCATTGGAAGTGCGCCGGCGCTTGCCCAGGAAAGTAGCGCAAGCGGCAAGCCGAACATTCTTGTTATTTGGGGCGACGACATCGGCCAGTCCAACATCTCCGCCTATACGATGGGGCTGATGGGTTATCAAACCCCGAATATCGACCGGGTTGCCAAAGAGGGTATGATTTTCACCGACTATTACGGTGAGCAATCCTGCACGGCTGGCCGGTCATCCTTTATCATGGGCCAGTCGGTCTTCCGCACTGGCCTGTCCAAGGTCGGTCTGCCCGGCGCCGAAGAAGGCATGCAGGTCGAAGATCCGACCATTGCAGGCCTTCTCAAGGCCGAAGGCTATGCCACCGGGCAATTCGGCAAAAACCACCTGGGAGACCGGGATGAACACCTCCCGACGAACCACGGTTTCGACGTGTTCTTCGGCAATCTCTACCATCTGAATGCCGAGGAAGAGCCGGAGAATGAAGATTTCCCGCGGGACATGGTCCTGGCGGACGGCACAACGTTTCTCGAACGCTTCGGTCCGCGCGGTGTTCTGAACGTGACCGCAACCTACAGTGAAGGTGAAATCACCCAGAATATCGAGGATACCGGCGCGCTGACGCAGAAGCGGATGGAAGTCGTGGACGACGAGACATCGGATGCAGCGATCGCCTGGATGGAGGAGCAGACTGCCGCCGGGACTCCGTGGTTCCTGTGGTGGAGCGGAACGCGGATGCATTTCCGTACCCATGTCAGTGAAGAGAACCGCGCACTCGCCGATGAGCGGTACAATGGAGAACGGGCTGACGAATACACTGCCGGCATGATCGAACACGACATGGATATCGGCAAGTTCCTCGACAAGCTAGACGAGCTTGGCATCGCCGAAAATACCATCGTGTTCTATTCCACTGACAATGGCGTCCACATGAACACCTGGCCGGATGCCGGGATGACCCCGTTCTGGGGCGAGAAGAACACCCAGTGGGAAGGCGCCTGGCGGGTGCCCGCCATGGTCCGCTGGCCCGGCAACATCGCGCCGGGAACGATCTCGAATGAGATCGTGCATCACATGGACTGGCTGCCGACATTTCTGGCGGCTGCAGGCAACGAAACCATTAAGGAAGACTTGCTGGAAGGCGTCACAGTTCCAGAGATGGCAAGCCGCGAGTACCGCGTCCATCTCGACGGCTACAACCTTTTGCCAATGCTGAAGGGTGAGACGGACGAGAGCCCGCGCAAGGAAATCTTCTATTTTACCGACGACGGCGACCTTGCGGCGATCCGGCTCAACAATTGGAAGATCACCTTCCTGGAGCAAAAGGCCTGGGGAACCTTGCGGGCCTGGATGGAGCCGCTTACACCGCTGCGTGTGCCGCTGATCTTCAACCTGCGGCGTGATCCCTACGAGCGCGGCTACCGGACGTCGAACACCTACTACGACTGGCTGCTCGACCATGCCTTTATGCTGGTGCCGGCCCAGGCCTATGTCGCGCAGTTCCTGGCAACCTTCGAGGAATACCCGCCGCGGCAGGAGGCGGCTTCCTTCAGCCTCGACAAGGTGATGGAGAAGCTGTCGCAGCCGGGCGGCTCGCAGTAGGCTCATCCCGCTTCGCCCCGGGGGAAATTCCGCCGGGGCAAGTTTTTTTACCGGTTGTCCTGGCGCCTTTTACCCTGCACTTGCGGAGGTTTTCCCGATGCGTGCTCTGCTGACTTCAATACCATTAACTGTTTTACTTGCATCGCCATCATTCGCCGATCCCTTGCCGTCTTGGACTGACACGGCCACCAAGGCCGGGATCATCGCTTTTGTCGAACGCGTGACGGACCCGGGTTCACCTGACTACGTCACCCCGGCCGCGCGCATCGCGGTCTTTGACAATGACGGCACGCTCTGGGCAGAGCAGCCGGTTTATTTCCAGCTGCTTTTTGCCATCGACCGGCTGAAGGAAATGGCTGCCGCCGATCCTGCCGTGCTATCGTCTGACGTGCTGCGCGCTGCAGCCAAGGGGGACATGGAAACTGTGGCCGCCTCGGGCACCGAGGGGCTGCTGCAAATTGTCTCCGCCACCCACTCCGGCCTGACGGTGGACGAGTTTCAAGCCGCCGTGCGCAACTGGCTGGACACGGCCAGGCATTCCAGCACCGGTATGGCTTACGATGAAATGATCTATCAGCCCATGCTGGAGCTTCTGAGTTATCTGCGTGACGAGGGCTTCCACACCTATATCGCTTCGGGTGGAGGCCTGCACTTTATCCGGGTGTTTTCCGAGAACGCTTATAACATTCCGCCCGAGCAGGTAATCGGCTCCATCGGTAACGGCAGCTATTCCGCCCAGGACGGACCACCGCGGGTGATGAAGGACCCGGGTATCTTCTTCATAGACGACAAGGCTGGCAAGCCCGTCGCCATCGAGGCCCGTATCGGGCGCCGCCCGGTGATTGCAGTTGGAAATTCTGATGGTGACTTCCAGATGCTCGAGTGGACGACCGCGGGCGAAGACGCGCGGCTGGGCATTTTGCTGCACCACACTGACGGCGAACGCGAATACGCCTACGGCCGTGACAGCCACATCGGGCAGCTTGCTCGCGGGCTTGATGAAGCTGCCAGCCGCGGCTGGCTAGTAATCGACATGGCCGGTGATTGGGAGCGGGTCTGGCCTGGGGGTGAATGATGCCGCTGCGCAATCCGAGTGCTTAAAAGAAACAGGGAAGCGGAAGGCTCTCCGAGAATGCAGATTGCAGTTCTGATTTTTCTTTGGCTGTTCAGCCTGCCCGCAATGGCCCAGAGCCCGGACGGCTACCTGGGATCGGACCGCTGCACCGGCTGCCACAAGGACAGCGCCGCCGGTTGGGCGGGATCGCATCACGCCCTGGCCTGGACGCTGCCGTCGCAGAAGACCGTAGCGGGTGACTTTGGCGGCGCGGTCTTCCGCCATGACGGCATGACAGCCCGGTTCCGCAGAGGAGAGGACGGCGGCTACCATGTGGAAGTCATTGAGAAGAACGGATCGCAGGCAACATACAGGGTGCATTCGGTTGCAGGGGTTGACCCGCTGCAGCAATATCTTCTGGAGACTGAACCGGGGCGGCTGCAAAGCTTCGACGTGGCCTGGGACACCGAACAAGAGAAATGGTTCCACCTTTACCCGGCCCAGGACTTGCCGCCTTCAGACGGGCTGCATTGGACCGGCCCCTACAAGACCTGGAACGCGCGTTGCGCCGAGTGTCACGCCACTGGTTTCCGCAAGAATTACGACGCCCGCCGTTCGAGCTATGCGTCAACTCAGGCCGAGATGGGTGTCGGGTGCGAGGCCTGCCACGGGCCGGGGGCAGACCACGTGGCCTGGGCTGAAACATGGGAAACAGCGAAGAATCCACCGCCCTCAAACCATGGGTTTCCTGTGGACTTTGCCGATCCGCAGCAAGCGGTCGAGCAATGTGCCACGTGCCATTCCAGACGCGAAGCCAGCTTGGACGGCAACCCGGTGCCAGGCACGCGCTTTCATGACGCCTACGCGCTCGCTCTCCTGCGTCCGGGGCTTTATCACGCGGACGGGCAGATCCAGGACGAGGTCTATGTCTACGGCTCCTTTCTGCAATCCAAGATGTATGCGCGGGGCGTGACCTGCCTGAATTGCCACAACGCACACAGCCTGGGACTGAAGGCAAAAGGTAACGGCCTTTGCACCCAATGCCACAGCTCGGCGGGCAATCCGGATTTCCCAACACTCACAACAGCTGATTACGACAGCCGGGCACATCACTTCCACACAGAAGGCAGCACCGGAGCGAAGTGCCGCTCCTGCCACATGCCGGAACGCGTCTATATGGGCAACGACTGGCGCGCCGATCACTCCTTCCGGATTCCCCGGCCGGATCTTTCGGCGGTGACAGGAGCGCCGGATGCCTGCACCGGTTGCCACGGCGCGCAAGGCGCAGCCTGGGCCGCATCCCAGATTTCCGCTTGGTATCCGGAAAGTAGTAACCGCGGCTCGCACTACGGGGAGGTGCTGGTGCGGGGGCGTGCCAATGCAGCGGCGGCGGCCAGCGATTTAACTGAGCTCGCGCAAGACACCGGCCAGCCGGGGATTGTGCGGGCAACGGCGCTCTGGCTGCTTGAGCTGCCCAACGACCGGCAGTCTGCCGCCGAGCTGACAGATCTGCTGCAGGACCCGGATCCGCTTGTCCGCGCTGCCACAGCCTCTCTGCAGCGGCTTGCGCCGCTTCAGGAAAGGGGTAAGCCGCTGGCCGCCGCCTTTACCGATCCTGCCCGCAACGTGCGCATGGCAGCCGCCCGCGCGATGCTGGGCGGCACGGTGAACCACCTCCAGAGCGGAACCGCCAGAGAGCTCCAAGCCGCCATGGCGGAATGGCAGGATTCCATGGCAAGCCGGCTCGATTTCCCGGAGACCCATCTCCAGCTTGGCGGTGTGGCGCTAACCATGCGCAATATGGGCATGGCCGCATCAGCGTTCCGCGAAGTGGTGCGGCTGGACCCGCAGCGGCTGGATGCATGGATGATGCTGGTCAGGATTACAGCAGCCACCCGGGGTCGCGATGCTTCCGCCGTGGTTGTGGCAGAGGCCCTGTCGGCCAATCCGGAGCATCCCGCACTTCTGGCCGCTCAGGCAGAGCTGCAAGGAAAACCTGCGCCGCAAGGAGGCAGTGAATGATTGCCTGGTTCAGAAAACCCGTGCCTCAGAGCGGGCCGCTCCGCTGCCCCGGTACCTGCAGTTTCTGCCTGCGGCAATATTTGACACATCTGCCGGAAAGGAACCGCCTATGAAAAACACCTTGGCCGCAATTGCATCCTGGGTTGCCGGTATCCTCGCTTACGGACCTGCGACAGCTCAGAGCGGAAACTGGAACTACGAGGCGACGATCTACCTTTTCGCGCCCGAGTCCAAAACAGCAATCACCACTCCTGCCGGGCGGATCGAGGGCACACTCAGCTTCGGCGACGCTATTGAGAACCTTGATTTTGCCTTTATGGGGGCATTCGCCGCCAGTAACGGGAAATGGAGCTTTCTAACCGACTACATGTATACGGACATGTCCTTCGGCAACGACGCACCCGGGACTTCGTACTCGGGGCTTAACACATCGATGACGACCCAGATCCTGAACGGGTATGCCGGATACCGGGTGCATGACAGCGGCAGAGCCGCAGTCGATCTGATGGCTGGTTTTCGTTGGTTCGACACGGACACGACCCTGACCTTGCAGCCTGGCACCGCACCCCAGAGAAGCGCCGCCGCCAATGCCAGTTGGGTCGATCCCGTGATCGGGTTCCGGATCCGGGCGGCGTTTTCGGACCGCTGGCAAGGGACCGCCTTTTTCGACTATGGCGGCTTCAGCAGCGGAAATGAAACTTGGCAGGTTCTGTTGACTGCCGGTTACGCGCTTAATGAAAAATGGCTGCTGCGCGGCGGATATCGCTACATTTCCATGGAGAATGAAGTGAACGGAAACCCTTTTGAATTCAGCCAGTCCGGCGCGATCTTCGGAGCGACATACCGGTTCTGATCCGCTTGAAGCAGCGAAACAAGCCCACAGCCGATGCTGACGTCTTTGGCCTGGCCGGCCATATTCGGGTTACTCCTCTCTGTTCCAGATATTAACTGCGGAAAACTCAAACCTGCACCGGGGGCGATTTCGTGGATCACATCATTCAACTCCCTGACCGCATTGGGCTGTCCGCGGCCTCTGATCCCAAGCAAGCGAAGGGCGGTTAAGTCTGGCGTCTCGTTTTTCCGACCTGACTGCGGCGAAAAGGCGGTTTGAGCTCCGCCGATTTCCGCGGACGAGAATGACCGCAAATGGGAAGTTCGCTGCACTACCGAAAGTTTCGCGCCGCGGGAGCGAGGTTTTTTTGCGTCAGCAATAGCTGCAAGAGCAAAAGGCGGCACTGTCCCGGCCGTTGCCGCCGATGAGTGCATTGCTCAGTTTCCGCTCTGTCCGCGTAACCTGCCTTTAACCTCCCTAACAAACCCCAAACGCACCGTGCGCCGCAAACGCAACTGTTTCGCGGCGAAACCCCTTGCCTCATGGGGCCATAGGGCGTATAGGGCGCGAGTTCGCCGCGTGCGAATAGGGGCGGGATGATTCCCGCCTTTTGGGTTCGATGAGGGGTTGCGGTGGTCGCAGGCCCTCCTCTCAACCCCAACGCCTGAATAAAAGGCTGTACGATGCAAAGCCAAAACATCCGTATCCGGCTGAAGGCATTTGACTATCGCGTGCTGGATGCGTCCACGCAAGAGATCGTCAACACTGCCAAGCGGACCGGCGCGCAAGTGCGCGGCCCGATCCCGATGCCGAACAAGATCGAGAAATTCACTGTTCTGCGTGGCCCCCACGTGGACAAGAAATCCCGCGACCAGTTCGAGATCCGCACCCACAAGCGCCTTCTCGATATTGTCGACCCGACCCCGCAGACCGTGGACGCGCTGATGAAGCTCGACCTGGCTGCCGGCGTTGACGTCGAAATCAAGCTGCAGTCGTAAGTTCGGAGGGTATAGATTATGCGTTCCGGAATTATCGCTAAGAAAGTGGGCATGACCCGCCTGTTCATGGAAGACGGCAAGCAGATCCCTGTGACCGTTCTGTCCCTGGACGGCCTGCAGGTCGTTGCTCAGCGCACCGAGGAAAAAGACGGCTACACCGCCGTTCAGCTGGGTGCTGGCTCCGCCAAGGCAAAACGCACCTCGCAAGCCATGCGCGGCGTGTTTGCAGCTGCCAAGGTTGAACCCAAGCGCAAGCTGGTCGAATTCCGCGTTCCCGCGGACGGCCTGATCGAAGTCGGCGCCGAGATCTCGGCCGAACACTTCCTGGCTGGCCAGAAAGTGGACGTCACCGGCACCTCGATCGGTAAAGGTTTCGCCGGTGCCATGAAGCGGCACAACTTCGGCGGCCTGCGCGCCTCGCACGGTGTGTCGATCTCGCACCGTTCGCACGGTTCGACCGGTCAGTGTCAGGACCCGGGCAAGGTTTTCAAAGGCAAGAAAATGGCCGGCCACATGGGCGCAGCCCGCGTGACCACCCAGAACCTGGAAGTGGTGAAAACCGACGCCGAGCGCGGCCTGGTCTTCATCAAGGGCGCCGTACCGGGCCCGAAATCCGGCTGGGTTACCGTCAAGGACGCCGTGAAGAAGAAAGCCCCCGAGGGTCTGCCTTTCCCGGCCGCTCTGAAAACTGCGGAAGTTGCCGCGGAAGGTGGTGAAGCATGAAACTTGACGTGATCAAACTGGACGGCGGCAAAGCGGGCGACATCGAACTGTCCGAAGACCTGTTCGGCCTGGAGCCGCGTGCGGACATCCTGCACCGCGTGGTCCGCTGGCAGCGCAACAACGCGCAGGCCGGCACCCACAAGGTGAAGACCCGCTCCGAGACCTCCTACTCGACCAAGAAGATCTACCGCCAGAAGGGCACCGGCGGCGCACGCCACGGTGACCGCAACGCGCCGATCTTCCGCAAGGGTGGTATCTACAAGGGTCCGACCCCGCGTTCGCACGGCCACGAGCTGACCAAGAAGTTCCGCAAGCTGGGCCTGCGCCACGCGCTGTCCGCCAAAGCCAAAGCGGGCGAGCTGGTCATCATCGAGGACGCTGCTTCCGAAGGCAAGACCGCAGCTCTGGCCAAGCAGGTGAAGAACCTGGGCTGGAAGCGCGCGCTGATCATCGACGGCGCAGCGGTCAACGAAGGCTTCCTGCAAGCGTCGCGCAACATCGAAGGTCTGGACATCCTGCCGACCATCGGTGCCAACGTCTATGACATCCTGAAGCGTGACACCCTGGTGATCACCAAGGCGGGTGTCGAAGCACTGGAGGCTCGTCTGAAATGAGCGTGAAGGCAGAACACTACGACGTGATCCGCAAGCCGATCATCACCGAGAAATCCACCATGGCGTCCGAAAACGGCGCAGTGGTCTTTGAGGTGGCAATCGACTCCAACAAGCCGATGATCAAGGAAGCCGTCGAGGCTCTCTTTGGCGTCAAGGTGAAAGCGGTCAACACCACCGTCACCAAGGGTAAGGTCAAGCGTTTCCGCGGCCAGCTGGGCAAGCGTAAAGACGTGAAAAAAGCCTATGTGACCCTGGAAGAAGGCAACACCATCGACGTGTCCACCGGACTCTGAGATTTGCCTCTCTGACAAATTGGAAGGCCCTCGCTGCCAAGCGGGGGCCTTTTTCATTGGGGCCATCCTTGATGGGGGAGAGGGCGGCTGCTGCGAATGCGGGCATGGCGGGGTCCTTTCCAAAGGTCTCCGGTCCTGTATAGCCGCTGGCGGTTAAGATCCGGGAAGTGCGGCGTACGGTGGTGGCGCAACGGGTGGTTTGGGCGGATCCAAATAACCGGCGAGCCAAGTGCCAATGGCGGAAAATGGTCGGCTGGACCCCGGCGCGGAAACAAGGCCGTAGGCCCCCGCGCCAGCGTCAGCCTCCGGCATGAGATGGTATTTGTTTAACAGAGTTTGCGTTTGGTGTTACTGTAACTTCTTCAGGTTGAAGCTGTTGGAAACTTCATTGCCGCGATTTTTCCCTCCTCTTTGTGAATCGCTTGGCGTGGAGGGCAAAGTTTCAGTAGGGAGGCCGAACAATTCTTTTGGTGGAGTGAACTTCAGGTGCTTTCCCTCTTGCGACCTGGCGTATCCAATGCCAGTCAAGATTTGACCGAGACGTTTGGGCATTTGTTTGCCATCTTTTGAAGCCACTTTGATCTGTGAGGCTAGCTGATCGGCTTTTCCGCTGAATGAGGTAGCCGTGAGGAACTTTTTTGCGAATTCGAAAGTTCGTGGATCAATAGCTGTTTGCGAAGTTTTCAAAGACTCGCCGATAAAAAGCCTAAGCCTGTCGGAAAACTCGCCATTGTAAAGCTCTGGACCAATTCTCTGCGCCAGTCCTGGCGGGATAAGTTCCAAGTATCCTTGAACAGGCGCGGACTTGTTTGCGATCTCTGTTTCCAAGCGCTCTTTTAGCTTCTCAATTTGTTCATCTTTCGCAGCAATTTCCTCTTGGACAAGTTGTTCATACTCCTCCAAGACCTTAGAGCTGCCTTCAAGTGCTTTCAGTCTAAGAAACTTAGCTTGGGCCTCTTGTAATTCATGCCATTCCCAACCAGATTTTGCGGCAAGCTCCGACATGAATCGATTTGCGGCTTCAGAGCATTCTTTAGCTTTATGGTAGCCTGAGCCAGACGAAACAATTCGTCTAAGTTCCTGTCCACCTGGCGCAATGACACCAATCGCGCCCCCGAAAGGGTTTCGGCTGCCAGTTCGCTCCATTAGCTCAAACGAGAAGATTCGAGATGGCTCAACGACCACATGGCACGCGCCAAGAAGCGAGTCCGCAAGCTTAGCCGTGTCAACCGGAAGGCGGTTATCGTTCTTTCGGGAAACATATACGCATGGGAGAAATGTGCTAGCCGTTCCCAAGATTACTGCAGCCGCAAGTTCCACATCATTGTTGTCGAGTTCATGAGGCGATCCACCAATTTCAAACAGGCCGTCGATGGCACCCCAGCCATCTCGAATAGATTGCTTTACAAAGTAAGGGTTTTTGGGTGTTTCTAGGACTGCGTTTGCCGACCGTGCAACACATTGAACTTTGGTACGCAAAAAAGCCTTGCTTCCAAAATCGGAGTAAGTGCACTCAGTTCTCCAAACTCGTTTTTGCTCGTCTGGAAGTTCGAAGCGGACACCGAAGATATGTGTTTTTTGCGCTTCGTATGACTTTATAGATAGTACTTCGCCCTCCGCGGTTTCTAGGCGAACTTCGTCTTCATAAAGCTCTTGAGCGTCAGCCTCATTCAAAACTTTGCTTCTTTGAATGCCACGCAGCCACGCAATGACTGCAGCGACAAACTTTGCTTTTGGGAGGCCAGGGGTGGCCGGAAATTCTGTGGCGAAGATGCTCATTTAGTCTCCTGAATGCGTGGGCGAGAAGTGCAAGTTGGTGTTTACCATTGGTTGTTTTGGTTTCCAAACACCGAAATGCCCAAGGGCCCCGGATCGCTCCGGGGCCTTCTGCATTCATCAAGACAGCTTCCGCCTCAAGCCAGGCCGCTCACCCCTCCCGCAGATCCTCCGGCAGCATTGCTTCGGGGATGTTCTGATAACACACCGGGCGCAGGAAGCGGCGGATGGACAATGTGCCCACCGAGGTCGCGCCGAAGTTGGTGGAGGCCGGGTAGGGGCCGCCGTGGACCATGGTGTCGCTGACCTCAACCCCGGTGGGGAAGCCGTTGGCCAGCACCCGGCCCGCCTTGCGCTCCAGCACCGGCAGCAGGGTCTGGCCCTGGGTGGTGTCGGCATCATCCAGGTGCAGGGTGCAGGTCAGCTGGCCCTGCAATGCGCGGGCGATCTCCAGCATCTCAGCGTCGCTCTCAGCGGTGATCACCAGACCCAGCGGGCCAAAGACCTCCTCGGCCAGGATCTCGTTATCGAGCCAGGTGCGGGCCTCAGTCACATAGAGATAGGGCGCGGCGGTGCGGGTGTCGCAGCTGGTGGTCAGCAGCTCGCGCACGCCCGCGGTGGCGGCGACGCGGCGCTGGCCGTCCTGGTAGGCGCTGGCGATGCCCTCGGTCAGCATGGTCTGGGGGGCGACCGCTGACAGGGCGGCGGTGGCGGTGTCGATGAAACGGTCGGCTTCGGCGCCTGAGCGCAGCACGGCGATGCCGGGGTTGGTGCAGAACTGGCCCGCGCCCATGGTCAGCGAGGCGGCCCAGCCGGTGGCGATCTCCGCGCCGCGGCTGGCGAGGGCGGCGGCGAGGATGAACATCGGGTTCACGGACCCCAGCTCGCCGAAGAAGGGGATCGGCTCGGGCCGTGCGGCGCAGAGGTCGAACAGGGCGCGGCCGCCCGCCAGCGAGCCGGTGAAACCCACGGCCTTGATCAGCGGGTGCTGCACCAGCGCCGCGCCGACCGCGCGGTTGCCGCCCTGGATCAGGCTGAAGACGCCGGGGTGGAGGTTGCATTTGGTGATCGCGGCGAGCACGGCTTCGGCGACGATCTCGCCGGTGCCGGGGTGGGCGCTGTGGCCCTTGACCACCACCGGGCAGCCGGCGGCCAGCGCTGCGGCGGTGTCACCGCCGGCGGTGGAGAAGGCGAGCGGGAAGTTGGAGGCGCCGAAGACCGCGACCGGCCCCAGCGGGCGCTGCATCATGCGCATATCGGGCCGGGGCAGGGGCGCACGGTCCGGCAGGGCGGCGTCATAGCGGCGGTCGAGGTAGTCACCTTTCAGGATATGCTCGGCGAAAGTGCGCAGCTGGCCCGTGGTACGGCCGCGTTCGCCCTGCAGGCGGGCCTCCGGCAGGCCGGTTTCCTGGGTGCCGATGGCGGTGATGTCTTCCGCGCGGGCCTCAATCTCATCCGCGATGGCGTGGAGGAAGGCAGCGCGCTCTGCCCGGCTGGTGCTGCCGTAGCTGGCAAAGGCGCCCTCTGCCGCCTCTACCGCGGCATTCACGTCGCTGACGCGGCCAACGGAGAACTCGTGGCTGGGGCCGGTGGCGGGGGCGGAGGGGAAGCG
>NZ_JWLH01000025.1:0-56558 GCF_000813925.1 Leisingera sp. ANG-S5
TGCTGCATGAAGCTGACCGGCGCAAAGAGGCCCACCAGCAGCAAGAGCGCGCCGCCGCCGGCCAGCATGGTGACCTGGCTCTTGGTCTGCGCCTTGAAGGCCTCAACCTCCTTGGCGCGTTTTTCCTCCGGTGTCAGCTCCGGCACGGCCTCCTTGGGCTTGGCCGCAATGGCCTGCACCTTGGGCGGCGGCGGCGGGAAGGTGATCTCGCCCTCGAACGTGACGGTGGCACCGCGGATCACGTCGTCTTCCATGTCGTGATTGACCTGACCGTCTTTCTCCGGCGTCAGGTCAGCCATCATGTGGCGGATGTTTGTCGCGTAAAGGCTCGAGGACTGCGCCGCCATGCGGCTGGGGAAGTCGGTGTAGCCGATGATGGTGACGCCATTGTCGGTGACGATCTTCTCGTCCATGACGGTCAGCTTGCAGTTACCGCCCTTCTCCGCTGCCAGGTCGACAATGACCGAGCCGGGCTTCATTGCGGCAACCATATCCTCGGTCCACAGTTCCGGCGCCTCGCGGTTCGGGATCAGCGCGGTGGTGATGACAATGTCCACCTCCGGGGCCAGCTCGCGGAACTTGGCCAGCTGTGCTTCGCGGAACTCCGGGCTGGAGACCGAGGCATAGCCGCCGGTGGCAGCGCCGTCCTGCTGCTCCTCCTCGAAGTCGAGATAGACGAACTCGGCGCCCATCGACTCGACCTGCTCAGCCACTTCGGGGCGCACGTCGAAGGCATAGGTCACGGCGCCCAAACTGGTCGAGGTGCCGATGGCGGCAAGCCCCGCCACCCCGGCGCCGACCACCAGAACCTTTGCCGGGGGCACCTTGCCTGCCGCGGTGATCTGGCCGGTGAAGAAGCGGCCGAAGTTGTTGCCCGCCTCGATGACAGCGCGGTAGCCCGCGATGTTCGCCATCGACGACAGCGCGTCCATCTTCTGCGCGCGCGAGATCCGCGGCACCATTTCCATGGCGATGACATTGGCCTTCTTCGACTTGGCCAGCTCCATCCCCTCTTCATTCCCTGCCGGGTTGAAGAAGGAGATCAGCGTCTTGCCCTTGGTCAGCCGCTTCAGTTCGGTGGCATCGGGCTGACGAACCTTGGCGACGATATCCGAGGCCTTCCACAAGGCTGCCGGGGTCTTGATGACCTCAACGCCTGCCGCCTCATAGGCCGCATCGGAAAAGCCCGCAGCGGCGCCCGCCCCGGCCTCAATCGCGCACTCATAGCCCAGCTTCTGCAGCTGCTTCGCCGAATCCGGCGTCATCGCAACCCGGTTTTCACCCGGGAATGTTTCTTTTGGTGTACCTATTTTCACCTTTTGGTTCCCCTCGTCTTGCCCGCGCCAGCAACGCCCGGGTTCGGATCACAATAATTCTCTCTACATTGCGCAATATTATTGCGCAAGGATTTTGCCGCATTGCCGCAAAGTTATGCCGCATCGCCGCATTGACGTCACACCCAGCGGCGCACTTTCTTCTCGTACCGGGCCCACTCCGCCCGGAATTCGCGCCGCATCCGGTTTTCCTCCGGGATGACAAAACGCTTCTCCAGCAGCCACAGGAAGATGGGGATCAGCGGCAGCGACAAGACCGCATCGAACCACAGGATGAGCCCCGCCAGGATCAGCACATCGCCCAGGTAGATCGGGTTGCGGCTGCGGCTGAAGATGCCCGATTGCACCAGCCGGCTGGGCGTCCGGTGCGGGATCACGGTGGTTTTCTGGCGCCGCATTTCGGTGATTGCCAGCAGTGCCAGCACGATGCCGCCGCCGGTCAGGATGCCCGCCAGAAATTCCGCCCAGGCGCCGCCAAAGGAAACACCCAGAGCAAAATGGTCCGCTTGCAGCCAAGCCGCGGCAACAAAGACAGCCAGCCAGACCGGCGGCACATCCAGCCACCGCATCACGCTCTGCCCTCTTGCAGACATCTGTTTGAAACACCACGCATCGCGGGCAACCTTCCTTTAACCGGCCTGCTCGTCCAGCCCGCTTTGGCCGGGATTGAAAGAAAAGGACAATTTGCCCCACATGCCGCGAAAACGGCGAATCCGTTCCCGCTTGCGGCATGATCCTGCATAGTTTCGTCCGGATGCCTATGTATTTCTTCGTGTACTGTTTGGCATCCGCAGCCCGGTTGCCTGCGCGGCCGCCTCAGAAGCACGTATTTCGTCCCCCAAAGCGGCCGTGACGGCACGGCGGTCTTGCCAGATGGCCGCCCCTCGATAGGCTGACCGGAAAACAGGGAGGCCGGATATCATGACTTTGCAAGGCAAACACGCGCTGGTGACCGGCGGCGGCACCGGGATCGGGCTGGCAATTGCCCGGGCCTTGGCGTCGGAGGGGGCGCAGGTCACCATTACCGGACGCAGGCAGGAAGTGCTGGAGGATGCTGCAACAGAAGGGCTGCATCCGCTGATAATGGACGTGCGCGACGAAGAGGATGTGGCGGCCAAAGTGAACGTGGCGGTGGAGGCCCGCGGCCCGGTCCAGATCTGCGTCGCCAATGCCGGCGTTGCCGAAGGTGCGGCGCTGCACAAGACCTCGATGGAGTTCTGGCGCAACATGATGGCAACCAACCTGGACGGTGCCTTCCTGACCATCCGCGAGTGCTTCACGTCAATGCGGCAGACCGATTGGGGGCGGGTTATTACCGTCTCATCTGTCGCGGGCCTGCGCGGGCTGAAGGGCGGCGCCTGTTACACCGCCAGCAAACACGGGCTGGTCGGGCTGACCCGCGCCCTCAGCGAGGATTACCTGGGCACTCCCTTCACTTTCAACGCGCTGTGCCCCGGCTACGTGGACACCCCGATTGTGGAGCGCAACATCACCTCCATCGCCCAGCGCGCCGGTATGAGCGCGGTGGAGGCACTAGACGTGATGGTCAATGCCAACCGCCACAAGCGGCTGATCGAGCCGGAGGAAGTGGCCGCCGCCGCCCTGTGGCTCTGCGGGCCCGGGTCCGGATCGGTCAACGGCCAGTGCATCGAAATCTCGGGCGGTCAGATGTGATGGACCGCAAGGATTTCAATGAGTTCTGCGCCACCTTTCCAGCAGCCGAACATGTGGTTCAATGGGGCAACGCAGACGTCTGGAAGGCGGGCGGCAAGCTGTTCGCCGTCTGCGGCTGGGCCGATGGCAGGGATGCCTTCACCTTCAAGGCCGGCGACATCGCCTATGAGGTGCTGCAAGAGCGCCCCGGGGTCCGACCGGCGCCCTATCTGGCGTCGCGGGGCATGAAATGGCTGCAGCAGTTTGATGAAAACGGGCTGACGGATGCGGAACTGAAGGAGCAGATCACCCTGTCCTATCAGATGGTCACAGCCAAGCTGTCAAAGAAGAAACGCGCCGAGTTCGGGATACCGGATCCGCAGCCGGCGGGCGGCTAGGCACTGGACAGAACGTCCAGGATAGGATAGCAAACCGGCAAAGCTTCAAGCTTAAAATACCCATCAGACGCGAGGCCCTCCATGACCGATTTTGCCGCAACCAAGGCGATGTTCGACCTGCCCGAAGGTGTGATCTATCTGGATGGCAACTCGCTGGGCCCCCTGCCCCGCGCTGCCAAAGACCGTGTCGGGTCGATGATGCAGGACGAATGGGGGCAAATGCTGATCACCGGCTGGAATAAGGCCGGCTGGATGGACAAGCCCAAGGCGCTGGGGGACAGGATCGGGCGGCTGATCGGGGCGGAGCCGGGCCATGTGGTGATGGGCGACACGCTGTCGATCAAGGTCTACCAGGCGGTTGCCTCGGCACTGGAGCTGAACCCGGGCCGCAAGGTGGTGCTGTCGGACAACGGCAACTTCCCAACCGACCTCTATATGGCCAGCGGGCTGCTGAAGTCGCTGGGGCCGGACTATGAGCTGCGGGTGGTGGACCCGGAAGCGGTTGAAGACGCCATCACCGATGAGATCGCGGTACTGATGATCACCGAGGTGGATTACCGCACCGGCCGCAAGCACGACATGAAGGCGCTTACTGAAAAGGCCCACGCCCATGGCGTTCTGACGGTCTGGGATTTGGCCCATTCTGCTGGCGCGGTGCCGGTGGATCTGGCCGGGTGCAAGGCGGATTTCGCCGTTGGCTGCACCTACAAGTATCTGAATGGCGGCCCCGGCGCGCCGGCCTTCATCTACGTCTCGCCGCGCCACGCGGAGACCGCCCGCCCCGCCCTGTCGGGCTGGCTGGGGCATGAGGCACCCTTTGCCTTCGACCTCGACTACCGGCCCGGCAGCGGCATCGACCGGATGCGCGTCGGCACCCCGCCGATCCTGCAGCTGACCGCGCTGGAGGCCGCAATGGATATCTGGGACATGGCGGATATGGACGCGGTGCGCGCCAAGTCCATTGAGCTGTGCGACCTGTTCATTGCCCTGGTTGAGGAAAGCTGCCCGCAGCTGGAGCTCGCCTCCCCCCGTGACCCTGCGTTCCGCGGCAGCCAGGTGTCGTTCAAGTTCGACGAGGGCTATGCCGCGATGCAGGCGCTGATCGCCCGCGGCGTGATCGGCGATTTCCGGGCGCCGGATATCATGCGGTTCGGCTTCACCCCGCTGTATATCGACGAGGGTGACGTGCGCACGGCGGCTGAGATCATCACGGATGTCATGACCAACGCCCTGTGGGACCGGCCGGAATACATGGTCCGCCACGCGGTCACCTGATGCGCCTGCGCCGCGCATACCATCTGCCGCTCTGCCGCCCGGCGGGCTGGGTCGCGCTGTGGCGTCGCCTGGCCCAATGCGGCACCCTGAACCGGAGGACGCATTCCTTTCCCTGACATATACTGACACTAGGAAAAGGAACGATCCGATGAGCAAACCCTACGATCCCGCCGAAGACGGCGCCCAGATGTCCTTTGACGGGCGCATGTCCTATGGCGATTACCTGTCGCTCGACATGCTGCTGAACGCGCAGAAGACATGGACCAATACCCATGACGAAATGCTGTTCATCATCCAGCACCAGACCTCCGAGCTGTGGATGCGGCTGGCCATTCACGAACTGAGCGCCGCCCGCGAGCGGCTTCTGGGCGGTCAGGCGCGGCAGGCGTTCAAGATGCTGGCGCGGGTGGCGCGCATCTTTGAGCAGCTCAATTCCGCCTGGGATGTTCTGCGCACCATGACGCCGTCCGACTACACTGCGTTCCGGGATGAGCTGGGCCAAAGCTCCGGCTTTCAGTCCCATCAATACCGGCAGATCGAATTCATGCTCGGCAACCGCAACAAGGCGATGCTGCGCCCGCACGCCCACCGCCCGGACATTCTGGCGCTGCTGGAGGCGGAACTGGAGCAGCCGTCGCTTTATGATGTGGCGCTGAAGGCGCTGGCGCAGAGCTTTGCGCTGCCGGATGAGGTGGTGAACCGGGATGTGTCGGAGGCCTATCAGCCGCATGAAGCGGTGCAGGCCGCCTGGACCGAGGTCTACCGCGACACCGAAACCCATTGGGAGCTCTATGAGCTGGCCGAAAAACTGGTGGATTTCGAGGACTACTTCCGCCGTTGGCGTTTCAACCATGTGACCACGGTGGAGCGCGTCATCGGCTTCAAGCGCGGCACCGGCGGCACTGGCGGCGTCAGCTATCTGAAACGGATGCTGGAGGTGGAGCTGTTCCCCGAGCTGTGGCACCTGCGCACCGAGCTTTGAAACTTCGGCGGGTCGGATACTCCGGCCCGCCTCACCGCGGCGTCAGCCCCGCCCCGGCAAGGGCCGCCAGCTGGCGCACCCCGTCCTGGTAAGCCTCGTAATCCGCGGCAGTTTGCTTGATCCCCTTCAATGAGGCGCAGAGGGTCCGGGCAATCACCGACGCCTCGCCGCTCAGCACCGCCCGCCCGGCCGCAGCCTCCTGCTTCAGCCAATCCGCATAGATCCCGCTCAGGGCAGCCTCGCCCTCGGCGATCACTTCGCCCGCAACGCTTTTGGTGATCTCGAACAGCTCCATCCCGTGCGGTGAGGACATCATCATTTGCACGCCCTCCCCGGCCTGGCCCTGGAACGCCGCCAGCAGCCGCTCCGGCAGCGGCCCCGGTTCTGCCAGCGCCGCCCGCACCCCGGCAGCCGCGTTGCCGTAATAGGCGGCCACCAGCGCCCGGAAAATCGCGTCTTTGTTCTTGAAATGCAGGTACAGCGCAGGCCGCGACATGCCCGCGCCCTTGGCGATGTCATCCATCGAGGTCTTGCGGAACCCGTAAGTTGAGAACGCCATCCAGGCGGCCTCGAGGATTGCCTGCTGTTTCGGATCAATGCCTGCCATGTTCATATTTCCGCTTCTGACATTGTTTGTAAAAAATGTCAATTGACACACTGACAAAACTCGTTATTTTTGTCAGAAGCACAGCAACGGAGTCCCGCCATGCCAACAGACCTGCGCATCAATGGAAAAACCCATCAGGTGAATCTGCCTGATGATGTGCCCCTCCTCTGGGTTCTGCGGGATGAGGTCGGCCTCACCGGCACCAAGTTCGGCTGCGGCGTGGCTGCCTGCGGCGCCTGCACCGTGCATATTGACGGCGAGGCAGTACGCTCCTGCCAGGTGGCGCTTTCGGACGTGTGGGGAGAGGTGACCACGATCGAGGGCCTCGGCACGCCGAGCGCCATGGCGGCAATCCAGCAGGCCTGGGTGGAGCATCAGGTAGCCCAGTGCGGCTATTGCCAGTCCGGCCAGATCATGCAGGCGGCGAGCCTGCTGGCAGAGAACCCGGCGCCCTCCGATGCGGAGATTGACGAGGCGATGCAGGGCAACCTGTGCCGCTGCGGCACCTACCCGCGCATCCGCGCAGCCATCCATTCTGCCGCCCAGAAGATGCAGGAGGCGTAACCTATGGCCAGTTTCAAGAAAATTGCCCGCCGCAGCTTCCTGATCGGCTCTGCCGCCATTGTCGGCGGCGTTGCTTTCGGCGCCTATTACGTCAGCCGACCGGCCCCGAACCCGCTGAAACCGGCAGATGGCGAAGCGGCGTTTAACCCGTTTGTGATGATCTCACACGAAAAGATCACTCTGATCGCCCCCCGCGCCGAGATGGGCCAGGGCGTGCACACCACCTGGGCCGCATTGATCGCCGAGGAACTGGACGTGACTCTGGACCAGGTTGAGGTCATCCACGGTCCGGCCGCCACCGCCTATTACAACTCCGCCTTGCTGGGGGAAGTGATCCCCTCCAAGGGATACGACAAGTCCCGCTTTGTGCATTCGCTGGGCGAGGCGCTTGGCCATGCGGGCAAGCTGATGGATATGCAGGTCACTGGCGGCTCGTCCTCGATGAAGGACGGGTATGAACGGATGCGGGCCGCGGGCGCCTCTGCCCGGGAAACGCTGAAGCTTGCCGCCGCCAACCGGCTGGGCATTGCCAGCAGCCAGCTGTCGACCAAGGACGGCAAGGTAATTGCCCCCGGCAGCATCGAGATTGCCTATACCGATCTGGCTGCTGAAGCCGCCGGGCTGGAACCGGTCGAGGCCCAGTTGCGCCACCGCAGCGAGTGGAAACTGCTGGGCAAAGCGCAGCCGCGTGTGGACATGCCCGGCAAGGCCACCGGCACCGCAGAGTTTGGCATCGACGTGCGTCTGCCCGGGATGAAGTTCGCAGCCCTCAAGGCGAACCCCCACCTTGGCGGTGCCATGAACGGTTTTGATGCCAGCGAAGTACTGCAAATGCCGGGCGTCGAGCAAGTTGTGGACCTGGGCAATGCCTTTGCCGTGGTTGCAAACAACACATGGCTCGCCATCCAGGCCGCCGAGGCGGTCGCCGCAGACTGGGGGCCTGCCCCCATTCCGGACACGCAAGCGGAAATCCAGGACGCCATCCGCGCGGCCTTTGACGCTGAGCCGAACTCCACCCTGCGCGACGATGGCGATGTCTCCGCACTTCCCCAAGGGGCGCAGGAAGTCTCCGCCGAATACGAGGTGCCCTTCCTTGCCCACGCGACGATGGAGCCGCTGAACGCCACCGCACTCTACGACGGCAGCAAACTGCAGCTCTGGAGCGGCAACCAGGGGCCGCTTCTCACCCGCAACCACTGCGCCGATGCGTTGGGGATCGACCCTGAACAGGTCGAAGTGAACACCTCTCTGATGGGCGGCGGCTTCGGGCGGCGCGGCGAGATGGACTTCTCGGTCTATGCCGCCAAGCTGGCGCGGCAGATGCCGGGCACCCCGGTACAGCTCACCTGGAGCCGGGAAGAAGACATGACCCATGATTTCTACCGCCCCGGTGCCATGGCCCGGATGCGGGGCGCGGTGAAGGACGGCAGCGCGGTCCTGCTGGACGGTCAGATCGCCAGCCAAGCGCTGACCCCGCAGCTGATGAGCCGCTGGTTCGGCATGACACCTGCGGGTCCCGACACAACACTTGTCGACGGCGCCTTCAACCAGCCCTACGGCATCCCCAACTACCGCATCCGCGGCCACGCCGCGGACCTGCAGGTCCCGATCGGCGCCTGGCGGTCTGTCGGGGCGTCCTTCAACGGCTTCTTCATGGAAAGCTTCATGGACGAGATGGCCCATGCGGCCGGAGCCGATCCGCTGGAATTCCGGCTGGCCCTCACACGCCAGGAATGGGCACCTGCAGCCAAGGTGCTGGAAGCGGTCAAGGAGATGTCCGGCTGGACCGGCAACACGCCTGACGGCGTGGGCCGGGGCGTTGCCATGACCTATAGCTTCGGCACGCCCGTGGCACAGGTGATCGAGGTGACGGCGGAAGGCGGTCTGATCCGCCTCAGGAAGGCCTGGATCGCCGCCGACCTGGGCATTGCGCTGGATCCGCAGAACCTGGAAGCACAGATGTTCGGCGGCATGGCCTATGGGCTGTCAGCTGCCATGTTCGGCGAGATCACCTTTGCCGAAGGTGCGGCGGAGCAAGGGAATTTCCCCGACTACGACGCCATCCGCATGCACACGATGCCTGAAGTGGAGGTGCGCATTCTGGAAGAGCAATCGCATATCAGCGGCGCAGGCGAGCCCGGCACCCCGCCAGCGGCTCCGGCGCTGGCCAATGCGCTGTTTGACCTCACCGGCAAACGCGCCCGGCGGCTGCCGCTGATGCATGACTTCGATCTGCTGATCTGACACCTGCGCGGCCTGCCCTGCCGGGGCGGGCCGCAAATTCTCAGGCGAGCGGTTTCACCATGCGGTAGTTGTGGAGCGTCACACCGCGGCGCTCCACCTCACGCCGCCGTTCAACGGCAAACCCCTGCCGCTCAAAGAACCCGCGCGCGGCCTCGCTGGCATTCACGTATAACTGCACCAGCCCTTGCCTTTGCGCTGCGGCCTCCAACTGCCCGTACAAGGCTGCTGCAACGCCCTGCCCCGCAGCCCGCGGATGGCAGAACAGCATGTCGATATGGCCGTCTGCCTCCAGGTCGATGAAGGCCGCAGCAACATCCGCCTTGTCCGCGGCCACCCACAGCTTGCGGCCATCGCAAACCCGCTGCCGGAACAGCTCCGGCGGCGGAGCCTCCGGACACCAGGCGGCAATCTGCTCCGGAGTATAATGGCGGCTGGCAAGGCCATGCACCGCTGAATGGAATACATCCGCCAGCGCGGCTGCATCTTCAGCCCTGCCGCGCCTGACAGTGAACGCCCGCAGCCCCGAGGCAGCGCCGCCTGCACCTTCTTGTGTCATGAAAGAACCCTATGCCGTCTTCTGAAGACCAGCCTGCGGGCCGCCCGCGGCCCAGGCTTGCACCGCAGCGCCAAAGGCTTCGAACAGCGGCCGCGAAACCGGGTCCGCCGCCGCCTCCCACTCCGGATGCCATTGCACCGACAGGGTGAACCCCGGCGCGTCCTTGATATAGACCGCCTCCGGCGTGCCATCAGGCGCGTGGCCGTCGATGACAACCCGCGCGCCGGGACGCTTGATGCCCTGGCCGTGCAGGGTGTTGGTCATTACTTCCTCCGCGCCGAACAGGCGGTGAAACACCCCGCCGGAGCTGAATTTGACCGTATGGCGCAGGGCGAATTTCTCCTCCAGCGTGCCGTCCGGCGGCATCCGGTGATTCATCCGCCCCGGCAGGTCGCGGATTTCCGGGTGCAGGGTGCCGCCCATCGCCACGTTCACCTCCTGGAAACCGCGGCAGATGCCCAGAAACGGCTGGCCGCGCTCCACGCAGGCGCGCACCAGCGGCAGGGTGATCGCGTCGCGTGCCCGGTCAAAGGCACCATGCGCCTCCGTCTCGGCCTCGCCATATTCATTGGGATGCACGTTGGGCCGCCCGCCGGTCAGCAGAAAACCGTCGAAGGTATCCAGCAGTTCCGCCACCGTCACGAACCGCGGGTCCGAGGGGATCATCAGCGGCATGCAGCCCGCCACCTCGGCGATTGCCTCGGAATTCATCGTCCCGCCCGCATGCACGGGATACTGATCGTTCAGCAGATAGGAATTGCCGATGATGCCTACTTTGGGTCGCGCCATGATCTGCCTGTAAATCCTTGTCCTTTAGAAAAACCTAGCTCTGCCACTGCCCGGGTTCAACAGTTCCTGCGGCGCAACAGATTGTTCACATGCGCACACGCCTCCGCCTCAACTGCCCTCCTGGCCTGCCACATTGCCGCCGGACACGACAGTGATCACCTTGCATCTCTGGCCGCCTGCAGCCCGGTAGCTGTGTTCGAAACCCGCATCGAAGTAGACCGAGTCGCCCTTCTGCAGCACTTCGGTTTTGCCATGAATGGACAGTTGCAGGCTGCCCTCGATGACATAGAGCATCTCCGCGCCCTCGTGGCTGTGCGGCTTGCTTTGCACCGCCGTTGCCGGAAACTCCGCCAGATAGGCCTGAAACCGGCTTTTCGGGACCGGGAAATCCAGGCTTTCAAACAGGTAGGACACCGGCCCGTCGGTCTTGTCCCCCAGTTTCAGGCGGTCGCGCGCCCGCACCACCTCAAACACCGGATCCTCCTCTCCGGGGCCAAAGAAATGATCCAGCCCGACGCCAAACACCAAGGCGATGCGCAGCAGCGTTGCCAGTGTCGGGAACACCTGCCCGCGCTCGATCCGCGACAGCATGGCCGCCGACAGGCCGGTATGCTCCCCCAGCTGCGCCAGCCCCATGTCCTTGGCCAGGCGCAGGGTCCGTACTTTCGGACCGATTCGATAGGCCTCCAGCCCGTCCTGCAGGGTGTCTGACAGCGCTGTCCGGTTCACGGTTTCACCTCCAGAGCAAACTTGCGCTCTTGATTTTAACATCATGCAAAAATTATGCACATCACACAAATGTGCACTGTATGCAAAATTCTTGCATGAAAAGCTGCATTCACCAAGGGGCTTTCCGCTCCTGCCAGTGACAGAAAGGATCATCCAAGATGTTTAACCGCCCTTCCCTGACGGCTCTCGCAATCGCCATCGGACTGGCCCTGCCTGCCGCCGCGCCTGCCGCATCCAAGGACATTGTCGACACTGCAGTTGAAGCCGGCAGCTTTGAAACCCTGGCCGCCGCGCTGACCGCCGCGGACCTGGTGGGCACGCTCAAGGGCGACGGGCCTTTCACGGTCTTCGCCCCGACTGATGAAGCCTTTGCCGCCTTGCCCGAAGGCACGGTCGAAAACCTGCTCAAGCCGGAAAACCGCGAGCAGCTGACCCAGATCCTCACCTACCACGTTGTGCCGGGCAAGGTGATGTCGTCCGATCTGAGCGATGGGATGAAAGCGGAAACCGTGATGGGCAAGGAGATTACAGTCTCCATGAACGACGGCGTCAAAATCAATGACGCGACAGTGACCACCGCGGATATCGAAACCGCAAACGGCGTCATCCATGTGATCGACACCGTAATCCTGCCCTAATAGCGGCCTTCCCCTCTTGCCCTTAGTTTAGGGCAGTAAGACCGCTTGCAGAGCATCCCCTCCCGTCCCTGCGGGAGGGGCACTTTTTCAGATTTCGCCCTTGAGGCCCGCAGCTTCGATGCCCGCCATAGCCGCAATGGCGTCGTTGTCCGAGGTATCGCCGGTCACGCCGACCGCTCCGATCACTGCGCCATCGGCACCGCGCACCAGCACACCGCCGGGCACCGGCACCACCTGGCCGCCGTAAACGCCATTCACCGCTGCCATAAAATAGGACTGCGCCTCTGCCCGCGCCATCTGGGCGCTGCCGGCCATTCCCAGCATCACCGAGCCATAGGCCTTACCGTGGGCAATCGGGAAGCGGCCCGGCGCGGCGCCGTCTTCACGCTCAAATGCCTGCACATGGCCGCCGGCGTCCAGCACCACTACCGACAGCGGTTTCAGGTTCAGCTCATGCCCCTTCTCCAGCGCCACGCGGATGATGGTGCGCGCCTGCTCCAGTGAAATCCCAGCCATCAGTTCAGCCTCCTCTCCTGACGTTACGGAACAGAAAAGGAGGCCAAAAGGCCCCCTTTGACTACCCCTTTTTGCAGGGAAACTGTTTCATCCGGTCAGTTTGCCGCGGTCAGGCCGCGGCTTCCTGGGCCTTCAGCTCCAGCCGCCGGGCGTGCAGCACCGGCTCGGTATAGCCAGAAGGCTGCACCCGCCCCTTGAAGACCAGATCGCAGGCCGCCTTGAAGGCGATGGTGTCATACCCCGGTGCCATTGCGCGGTAGGTATTGTCGCCGCGGTTCTGCTCATCCACCACCTTGGCCATCTTGCGCAAAGAGCCCATCACCTCCTCTTCCGAGACGACGCCATGGTGCAGCCAATTGGCGATGTGCTGCGCCGAAATCCGGCAGGTGGCGCGGTCCTCCATCAGGCCGACATCATTGATGTCCGGCACCTTGGAGCAGCCGACGCCCTGATCCACCCAGCGCACCACATAGCCCAGGATGCCTTGCGCGTTGTTGTCCACTTCGCGGGCAATCTGGCGCGGGGTCCATTTGCGGTAGGTGGCCAGCGGGATTTCCAGGATACCGTCCACATGGGCGCGGCGGCCGCCCTCTTTCAGCTTGGCCTGCACCGCCAGCACATCCACCTTGTGGTAATGCAGCGCGTGAAGTGTGGCGGCAGTCGGGCTCGGCACCCAGGCGCAATTGGCGCCGGATTTCGGATGCTCGATCTTCTGCTCCAGCATCGCCGCCATCATGTCGGGCATCGCCCACATGCCCTTGCCGATCTGCGCCTTGCCGGACAACCCGCATTCCAGGCCAATGTCGACGTTCAGGTTCTCATAGGCGCCGATCCAGCCCTTGCGCTTGATGAAATCCTTGCGGCTGAACGGCCCCGCCTCCATCGAGGTGTGGATCTCGTCACCGGTGCGGTCGAGGAAGCCGGTGTTGATGAAGGCCACCCGGTGCTTGGCGGCACGGATGCATTCCTTGAGGTTCACCGAGGTGCGGCGCTCCTCATCCATGATGCCGATTTTCACGGTGTGGCGCGGCAGGCCCAGGATATCCTCGACCTTGCCGAAGATGCGGTCAGTGAACGCCACTTCCTCCGGCCCGTGCATCTTGGGTTTCACCACATAGACAGAGCCATGGGCAGAGTTGCCGCCCTCGCGCTTCAGGTCGTGTTTGGCGATCATCACGGTGATCAGCGCGTCCAGCAGGCCCTCGTATGCCTCGTTTCCGTCCTGATCCAGCACCGCCGGGTTGGTCATCAGGTGGCCGACATTACGCACCCACAACAGGGCGCGGCCCTTGACGGACATGGCGGATCCGTCCGGGGCGGTATAGCCGAAGTCCGGGTTCAGGCGGCGGGTGATGGTCTTGCCGCCCTTCTCCAGTTCCGCCTCCAGATCGCCCTTCATCAGGCCCAGCCAGTTGGAATAGGCCTGCACCTTGTCCTCGGCATCGACGCAGGCGACCGAATCCTCGCAGTCCATGATCGCCGACATCGCGCTTTCCAGCCGCACATCGGCCAGCCCGGCCTGATCGCGGGCGCCGATGGCGTGGGCGCGGTCAAAGACCAGCTCCACATGCAGCCCGTTGTTGCGCAGCAGCACCGCTTCCGGCGCCTTTGGGTTGCCGCGGTAGCCTGCGAATTTCTCCGGCTGCGCCAGCGGCAGGTCGTCGATCAGCAGCTGGCCGTCCTGCACGTGATAGCGGCGCACGTCGGCGTGGCTGGCGCCATTGATCGGGAAGGCCTCGTCCAGAAACACCCGCGCCCGCGCCACAACCCGCGCGCCGCGGCCCTTGTCATAGCCGCCCTTGGGGGCCGGGGTGCCCATCGCGTCAGTGCCATAGAACCCGTCATAAAGGCTGCCCCAGCGCGCATTGGCCGCGTTCAGCGCGTAGCGGGCATTGGTGATCGGCACCACCAGCTGCGGCCCCGGCACCTTGGCAATCTCCGGGTCCACGTTCTGGGTTTCGATCTCAAAATCGCCACCCTCCGGCAGCAGGTAGCCGATCTCTGTCAGAAACGCCTTGTAGGCCTCGTGGTCATGCGGCTTGTCGCGGTTGGCGATATGCCAGGCGTCGATTTTGGCCTGGATGTCCTCGCGCTTGGCCAGCAGCGCCCGGTTTTCCGGGCCAAAGGTGTTCACCAGCTCCGCCAGGCCTTTCCAGAACGCCTCCGCCTCGATCCCGGTGCCCGGCAGCGCCTGCTTCTCGATGAACTCCGCCAGCTCCGGCGCAACCTGAATTCCCTGTTTTTCGACCCGGTTCATGCTCTGCTCCTTCCGGCGGTACACCACTGTATGCTGACACCTGTCTAGGATAGAGGTTTCCGATCGGCAACAAAACAGGCGCCTTGTGAAACCGAACTCAATTTCTTGATTTTCAAGAAAGTGCTGCGGATTTTCCGGAAGCCGCATTTCAACCGCCAATCCGCTTGCAGTCCCGCCCCTATCCTCTACACCTGAAAAGAAGCAGTGCAGAGGAGAACGAGAATGGCCAAAGACACGCCCCAGACCTTCTACCTGAAAGACTACACGCCCTTTGGCTATGACGTCGAAAGCGTTCACCTGACCTTCCGCCTGGCGCCGGAAACCACCCGCGTCCTGAGCAAAATCCGCTTTGCCCCGAAACCGGACGCGGCAAACAAGACCTTCTTCCTGCACGGCGAGGATTTGCAGCTGATCTCGGCCAAAATCGACGGCCAGGCGGTGACCCCGGAACTGGTCGAGGGTGGCCTGAAATGCGATGTGCCCAGCGCCCCCTTCACCTGGGAAGCCGAGGTGGAGATCAACCCGGCCGGCAATACCGCGCTGGAAGGGCTATACATGTCCAACCGCATGTACTGCACCCAATGCGAGGCCGAGGGCTTCCGCAAGATCACCTATTACCCCGACCGCCCCGACGTGATGTCCACCTTCACCGTGCGGATTGAGGGCGACGAGCCGGTGATGCTGTCAAACGGCAATCCCATGGGCCAGGGCGAAGGCTGGGCCGAATGGCACGACCCCTGGCCGAAACCGGCCTATCTGTTTGCGCTGGTGGCCGGCGATTTGGTGAACCATCCCGGCAGTTTCACCACCATGTCCGGCAAGGAGGTGGAGCTGAACATCTGGGTCCGCCCCGGCGACGAAGGCAAATGCGCCTTTGGCATGGAGGCGCTGAAGAAGTCGATGAAATGGGACGAGGACGTCTACGGCCTGGAATACGACCTGGAGCTGTTCAACATCGTCGCCGTCGACGACTTCAACATGGGCGCGATGGAGAACAAAGGGCTGAACATCTTCAACTCCTCCTGCGTTCTCGCGTCGCCCGAAACCTCCACGGATGCCAATTTCGAACGCATCGAGGCGATCATCGCCCATGAGTATTTCCACAACTGGACCGGCAACCGCATCACCTGCCGTGACTGGTTCCAGCTGTGCCTGAAGGAGGGCCTGACCGTCTTCCGCGACGCCCAGTTCACTGCCGACATGCGCTCTGAGCCGGTGAAACGGATCGACGACGTGATTACGCTCCGCGCCCGCCAGTTCCCCGAGGACAACGGCCCGCTGGCCCATCCGCCGCGCCCCGAAGCCTTCCAGGAAATCAACAACTTCTACACTGCCACCGTCTATGAAAAGGGCGCCGAGGTGATTGGCATGCTGAAGCGGCTGGTGGGCGATGACAACTACTACAAGGCTCTGAAGCTCTATTTCGAGCGCCACGACAGCCAGGCCTGCACCATCGAGGACTGGCTGAAAGTGTTCGAGGATGCGACCGGCCGCGATCTCCAGCAGTTCAAGCTGTGGTACAGCCAGGCCGGCACCCCGCGGGTCAAGGTCTCGGAAGATTACGCCGATGGCACCTATACTCTGACATTTGAGCAATCGGCGCCGCCGACGCCGGGCCAGCCCGACAAGGCGCCGCGGGTCATTCCGGTGGCGGTGGGCCTGTTGTCCCCCAACGGCGGCGAGGTGCGCGGCACAGAAGTGCTGGAACTGACCGAAGCCAAGCAAAGCTTCACCTTCGGCGGCCTCGCCTCCAAGCCGGTTCCTTCTATCCTGCGTGAATTCTCCGCCCCGGTGATCCTGGAGCGCGAGACCACCAACGCCGAACGCGCCTTTTTGCTGGCCCACGACACCGACCCGTTCAACCGCTGGGAGGCCGGCAATGCGCTGGCCAAAGAAACCCGCGTGGCGATGGTGCTGGACGGGGCCGCGCCCGATGCCGCCTATCTCGACGCGCTGGAAAAACTGGTGCGCGACGACGATCAGGATCCGGCGTTCCGCGCCCTGGTGCTGTCGCCGCCCAGCCAGTCGGACATTGCCCAAACCCTGCATGAGCGCGGCTATACCCCCGATCCGCAGAAGATCTACGACGCCGCAGAGACCTTCGCCCAGACCCTGGCGCAGCAATTGGAAACCAGCCTGCCCCGGCTCTATGCAGCCACCACCGTCGAAGGCCCCTATTCCCCGGATGCCGAAAGCGCCGGCAAACGCGCCCTCAATGGCCGCATCCTGTCGCTGCTGACCCGGCTCGACGGCGGTGAACAGGCCGCGCGCCAGTATGCCTCTGCCGACAACATGACCCAGCAGTCTGCCGCGCTGGCTGCCCTGATGAAGGCGGAGAACGGCGAAACGCAAAGCCAGGCGTTCTTTGATCAATGGCAGGACGACCGGCTGGTGATGGACAAGTGGTTTGCCCTGCAGATCGCCTGCGCCGCGCCGGAGAAGACAGCTGCAACCGCTGCGGCGCTTACCAAACACCCGCTGTTCGACATGAAGAACCCAAACCGCTTCCGTGCGGTGATGGGGGCGCTGGCCGGCAATCACGCGGGCTTCCACCATTCCAGCGGCGAGGGTTATCAGTTGCTGGCCGACAACCTGATCGCGCTGGACAGGCTGAACCCGCAGACCACTGCCCGCATGTGCGCCGCCTTCCAGACCTGGAAGCGCTATGATGCAGGGCGCCAGTCGATGATCCGCGCCCAGCTGACACGTATTGCGGATACAGAAGGCCTCAGCCGTGACACCAATGAAATGGTGACCCGGATCCTGGATGCCTGAAACGCCTGTCACACCAGTCCCGGCGGAGGACTATAGCTTCTCCCGCCGGGGCCGCTCCCGGGCGGCCATTATTGCAACGGGCGGCTGGCTGGCTGCCCTTCTGGTGCTGTGGCTGGTGCTGGACGCCGCCCTGTGGCTGGTGATCCTTCTGGCACTTCCCGTTCTGCCTGCCATTGCGGACCTGATCCGCAACCCGCTGTCCGGGCTGAATATTTCCCAAGACCGGATTGAATGGTTTACCGGTAAGCTGACCGGACAGGCGCAGCTGGATGAGATAGACCACGTGCGGTTCGACACCCGCTGGGACTTCTCGGTGCGCGCGACGCTGGTCCTGCGCAACGGAAAGCGAATCCGCCTGCCGCAGGAGGCCACCCCGCCGCACGGCGAAGCCGATGCCGAATTTCAGAAGCGCGGCATCCGCACGGAACGCCACCATTTCACGGCGTTCTGAAAGCCTCCGTCAATCGCGCGGCAAAACCATTTTGGATTTTAAACAGCCTTGCGCGGTTAACCGCCCAAGCGCGTTAACTTCCTCAGTGCCGCCATCTTTGCGCCCCATTGCCTGACGAAACTGTGAACAACGATAAGCTGCCACGTATCAGGAAGCACAAATGCTCACACAGTCTCGACAGGCACGGGATCTTCTGTCCCGCATATCAGGCCTGGTTTCCAGCCGGTCCCGGCCTGCTGCGCGCCAGGTCCCAGCCCCTTCACCAGCCCCTGCCGCTGCCGGTCAGAATCCTGCACGGCGGCTCGAAGACAGCCTGTCCATCCCGGTCCGCAGCGAACACGGCGACCCCGAGTGCATCGCGGCCCAGGACCGCGGCCAGTTCCTGGCCCGCCAGGAGCTGTGGGAAGATCTGTCGCAGCAGATCCGCGACGCTGACGAGACCCGCGCCGCCGCCCGATGCGGCCTGCCGCTGGCCGATCTCATCGCCTATGGCGCCCGCGCCGATGTGGTGACAGCAACCGAACATGCCCTGACCGAAAGCCAAAACGCCGGCAGCCGCGCCCTGATCCGTGGCCTGATGGCGTTTGAGGCGCTGCGGGCAGAGAACCGCCACGATCCGTATCTGACAGCCCTGGTGGCGCTGGCCCATATCGATATCGGCTGGGCCTGGCGCGGCACCGGCGGGCAGGATACGCCACCCCCGAACCAGCGCCGCTGCGCCGCTCATTTCGACCGTGCCGCGGCCCTGCTGGACCCGATTGCGCAGTCCAGCCAGAACAGCCCGTTCCTGCTGGCGGCGCAATGCGCGCTCTATGCCGGCCGCCGCAGCGGCACCATGCAGGTGGCAGACGCCTACAGCGCGCTGATTGATCTGGCCCCCGGCAACCACCGCCACATGCGCGCGCTTGGCACACAGATGCTGCCCGGCGCTTCAGGCTCCTATGCCGCGCTGGAGCTGGAAGCCCGCCGCACCGCTGCCCGCACCGAACAGACCTGGGGCGCAGGCGGCTACGCTTGGGTCTATTTTGACGCCATCTCCATCGACGATCAGGCCTGCGCCCGCGTCGACACCCAGTTCTTTCTGGACGGGCTGCGCGACATCGTGCGGGCCAACCCCTCGCAGGAGATGATCAACCTGCTGACCGCCTATTGCACCGTTGCCCTGTCCAAGGGGCCGGACCGGGACCCGCAGGGTGACAGGCAGAGGCTGAAGATCGCTGAGGCCGCAAACTGGCTGATCCGCGATCACCTGAGCGAATTGCACCCGCTGGTCTGGGCCCACGCAGAGGAAGGCTTCGACAACAGCACCCGCATCCGCTCGGTCAGCCGCTTCGCCGCCCGCGGTCACGCCGGCGCGCTGCAAGCAATTGCCGCCCAGTTCCGTGAGGAAATCGAAAACGGCCAGCAGGTTGCCTTTACAGAACAAGGCCTGCAGCTCACTTCAGCTTGAAGATTTTTTTTTGAAAAGAAAAACGGGGCCGCGGCCCCGTTCCATCATTTCTTCTTGAAGGCATCCATCAAAGCCGCGCCCAGCGCCCCTGTGCCTTGGCCGGAACCCTGATCACGGCTCTGGCCGCCCTTGGGTGCGGCAGGCGTCCTGCCCTTGCCGCCTCCCTGATGCCCGCCCGGCTTGCCGCCACGGCGCGGTCCCGCGCCCTTGGCCGGGCCGCGGGCGTTCCGCTCCTCCTTGGCTGAGGCGCCCCCGTCCTTCTTCATCGTCAGCCCGATCCGCTTGCGCGGCACATCCACCTCGGTGACCGTGACCTTGACCACCTGGCCGGTCTTCACCACCTCATGCGGGTCCTTCACAAACCGGTCGGCCAGCTGGCTCACATGCACCAGACCATCCTGATGCACGCCGATGTCGACGAATGCGCCAAAGGCCGCGACATTGGTCACTGTGCCCTCCAGCACCATGCCAGGCTTCAGGTCGGTAATCTCCTCCACCCCGTCCTTGAAAGAGGCCGTCACGAAAGACGGGCGCGGGTCGCGGCCCGGTTTTTCCAGTTCCTGAAAGATGTCGCGCACGGTGGGCAAGCCTACCTCTCCGCCCACAAAATCCTCCACCCGCAGGGACTTCAGCGCCGCGCCGTCGCCCATGATCTGGCGGATATCGCGCCCGCAGGCAGCGACGATCTTGCGTGCCACATCATAGCTTTCGGGGTGAACTGACGAGGCATCCAGCGGCTCCTTGCCGTCGCGGATGCGCAGGAAGCCCGCGCATTGCTCAAACGCCTTGGGGCCAAGCCGCGCCACCTTCAGCAGTTCCTTGCGCGAGCTGAATGCGCCGTTCATGTCGCGGTGCGCCACAATCGCCTCCGCCAGGCCGGGGCCAAGGCCCGAGACATGAGAGAGCAGCGGCGCCGACGCCATGTTGAGGTCGACGCCAACTGCGTTCACCACGTCCTCGATCACGGCCTCCAGCGACTTCGACAGCTTGTGCTGGTCCACATCGTGCTGGTACTGGCCGACACCGATGCTCTTGGGCTCGATCTTCACCAGTTCCGCCAGCGGGTCCTGCAGGCGCCGGGCAATCGACACCGCGCCGCGCAAGCTCACATCCAGACCGGGAAACTCCCGCGCTGCCAGTTCGGACGCGGAATAGACCGAGGCGCCGGCCTCAGACACCACCACTTTGGTCGGCGCCTTGATCTTGGCAGGCAGATGTTTCAGCACCTCCGCCACCATCCGCTCCGTCTCACGGCTGGCGGTTCCGTTGCCGATGGCGATCAGCTCCACGCCATGTTCGGCAATCAGTTTCACAATCGACACCTGCGCGCCGCGCAGATCGTTCTTCGGCTGGAACGGGTACAAGGTCTCTGTCGCCACCAGTTTGCCGGTTGCATCAACCACCGCCGCCTTGACGCCGGTGCGGATGCCCGGGTCCAGCCCGAGGGTCGGCCGCGCACCGGCCGGAGCTGCAAACAGCAGGTCCTTGAGGTTGCGGGCAAAAACCTGAATGGCGTCTTCCTGCGCGCGGCCGCGCAGATCGCCCATCAGTTCCAGCATCATCGAGAGGCTCAGCTTCACCCGCCAGGTCCAGCCCGCGACCTTGCGCAGCCACTTGTCGCCTGGGCCATTGCCGCCCGCGCCCAGCTCCGCCGCGACCATTCCTTCCGCCCGGGCCACGCCCTCTTCCGGCTCCGGTCCCACGTCCAGCGTCAGCACGCCTTCGTTTGAGCCGCGAAGCATCGCCAGCGCCCGGTGCGAGGGCACATCCGCCCAGCGCTCCGAATGCGCAAAATAGTCAGAGAACTTGGCGCCCTCCTGCTCCTTGCCCTCAATCACCTTAGCGGTCAGCACCGCCTCCCGCTGCAGGAACTCCCGCAGCCGCCCCAGCAGGGAAGCGTTTTCCGTCAGCCGCTCGGTCAGGATATCCCGCGCGCCGTTCAGCGCGTCCTTCACCGTGGCCACGGCCTCGGTGATATACCCTTCCGCCAGCTTCTCCGGATCGGCACTGCGGTCGCCCAGGATGGCATCTGCCAGCGGCTCCAGCCCGTTTTCCTTGGCGATCATCGCTTTGGTGCGCCGCTTGGGCTTGTAAGGCAGATAGATATCTTCCAGCTGCGCCTTGGTCTCCGCTTTGGCGATCGAGGCCGCCAGATCATCGGTCAGCTTGTCCTGCCCCTTGATCGACTCAAGGATGGCGGCGCGGCGCGCTTCCAACTCCCGCAAGTACGCCAGCCGTTCCGCCAGGGTGCGCAACTGGGTGTCATCCAGCCCGCCGGTTGCCTCCTTCCGGTAGCGTGCGACAAAGGGGACCGTGGCGCCTTCATCCAGCAGCGCAACCGCGGCGCTCACCTGCTTGGCGACGGCGCCGATTTCCGTGGCAATGGTCTGGCTGATGCGGGCGGATGTGTCCAAGGCGGCCTCCTGTTGAACTGCTCGGGCTGCCAGTTCTAGCCCTCCTGATGCACCCCGCCAAGAGGCTGAATCTGCCCCAAGCGAACCATTGCGAAGGGCCGCGTCCGTCCGAGGGTGGACGCGAAGCGCCCGCCCGTGGGGGCGGACGGGCGCTGCCCGGGCTTGCAGCCCGTGCAAAATAAGGGCTATCCGCACCGCGCAGAATTTTCTCCGTCACCTGCCCTCTTGCCCCTGCGCGCCGCCGGGCCTAGAACGCTGTGCAACTGAAAATGACATTGTGCCGGTGAAACATCGCACCATGCCACTGCAACTGACATTCGGATACGGCGGAAAACCATGCTCGACCTGACATATGAACTCCCCAAGCCCAAGGTGATCGCGGGCGCCAAGCATGACTGGGAACTGGTCATCGGCATGGAGGTGCACGCCCAGGTCAGCTCCAATGCCAAGCTGTTCTCCGGTGCCTCCACCAAGTTCGGCGCCGAGCCGAACTCCAACGTGGCTTTCGTGGACGCGGCGATGCCCGGCATGCTGCCGGTGATCAACGAATACTGCGTCGAACAGGCCGTGCGCACCGGGCTGGGGCTGAAGGCCGATATCAACCTGTGGTCCGCCTTTGACCGCAAGAACTACTTCTACCCCGACCTGCCGCAGGGCTACCAGATTTCCCAGCTTTATCATCCCATTGTAGGCGAAGGCGAAGTGCTGGTGGAACTGGGTGACGGCACCGCGCGCAACGTGCGGGTTGAGCGTATCCACATGGAGCAGGACGCGGGCAAGTCGATCCACGACATGGACCCCAACATGTCCTTTGTCGACCTCAACCGCACCGGCGTCTGCCTGATGGAGATCGTCTCCCGCCCCGACATCCGGGGCCCAGAGGAAGCCGCCGCCTATATCGCCAAGCTGCGCCAGATCATGCAGTACCTGGGCACCTGCGACGGCAACATGCAGAACGGCAACCTGCGCGCCGACGTGAACGTCTCGGTCTGCCTGCCGGGCCAGTATGAGAAGTACCAGGAAACTCAGGACTTCAGCCACCTCGGCACCCGCTGTGAGATCAAGAACATGAACTCCATGCGCTTTATCCAGCAGGCAATCGAAGTCGAGGCGCGCCGCCAGATCGCCATCATCGAGGGCGGCGGCAAGGTTGAGCAGGAAACCCGTCTGTACGATCCGGACAAGGGCGAAACCCGCTCCATGCGTTCCAAGGAAGAGGCGCATGACTACCGCTATTTCCCCGACCCCGACCTGCTGCCGCTGGAAATCGAGCAGGCCTGGGTTGATGATATCGCCGCCAACCTGCCGGAGCTGCCGGACGAGAAAAAGGCGCGGTTCATCAACGACTTCGGCCTCTCAGACTATGACGCATCGGTACTGACCGCAGACGTGGAATCGGCGGCCTTCTTTGAGGAAACCGCCAAGGGCCGCAGCGGCAAGCTGGCTGCAAACTGGGTCATCAACGAGCTGTTCGGCCGCCTGAAGAAAGAAGACCACGCGATCACCGAATCCCCGGTCTCTCCGGCCCAGCTGGGCGGCATCATCGACCTGATCGCCTCTGACGCCATCTCCGGCAAGATCGCCAAGGACCTCTTTGAGATCGTCTATACCGAAGGCGGCGACCCGGCGCAGATCGTCGAGGAACGCGGCATGAAGCAGGTGACGGATACCGGCGCCATCGAGACTGCTTTGGACGAAATCATCGCCGCCAACCCGGCGCAGGTGGAGAAGGCCAAGGTGAACCCGAAGCTGGCGGGCTGGTTTGTCGGCCAGGTGATGAAGGCCACCGGCGGCAAGGCCAACCCCAAGGCGGTGAACGAGCTGGTCGCCAAGAAACTGGGCGGCTGATCCGCCGCACATCCGATACCGGAAGGGCGCCCCAAGCGGCGCCCTTTTTCGTGCCGGAAACGGGGGTGTCCTGCGTGCACCCCCTGTACACCCCCTGTGCACCGGGCGGTGCCTTTCCCCGCCACTGCAGCGGAATTCCCCGACTTGACCTTCGCCGCGCCAAGGGCTTTCCTCCCGCCAAAATCCCGGAGGTTTCATGCAGCCCAATTTCGATCAGGAACTTGAGGACCGTCTGGTCCGCTACGCCGCCATAGACAGCCAGAGCGACGAGACATCCGCCGCCACTCCCAGCACTGAAATCCAGTTCGGCATGCTGAACCTGCTGGTGGCGGAGCTGCAGGAGATGGGAGCCGCAGACGTGACGCTGACGGATTACGGCGTGGTGCTGGCGACCATTCCCGCCACAGCGCCGGGGCCGGCCATCGGACTGCTCGCCCATGTGGATACCGCGCCCCAGTTCAATGCCACCGGCGTCAAGCCGCGGGTGATCAAAGGGTATGACGGCGGTGATATCACCTTCCCCGACAATCCGGACCTGGTGTTGTCGCCGCAGAAATCCCCTTATCTGGCCTCCAAACAGGGCGATGATCTGATCACCGCCTCCGGCCTCACCCTGCTGGGCGCAGACGACAAGGCGGGCGTCGCCATCGTCATGACGCTGGCGCAGCACTTGCTGGCAAACCCGGAGATCCAGCATCCGAAGATCCGCCTCGCCTTCACCCCGGACGAGGAGATCGGCCGCGGGGTCGGCGAACAGCTGCCCAAGGACCTGGGTGTGGACTTCGCCTATACGCTGGACGGCGGCGACGCAGGCGAGATCGTCTATGAGAGCTTCTCTGCCGACCGCGCGGTGGTGAGTGTGAAGGGTGTGTCGATCCACCCCGGCTGGGCCAAGGAAAAGATGGTCAACGCCGCGCACCTGGCCGCGAAGATCGTGCAGACCCTGCCGCAGGCCACCATGACCCCGGAAACCACCGCGGGCCGCGAAGGGTTCATCCACATCACCGACATGAACGGCGGGTCTTCGGAGATGGAGATCAAGCTGATCCTGCGTGACTTTGAACTGGACGGGCTGGCCGCCAAGGGCACCCTGCTGCGCAGTGTCTGCGAGGCGGTGCAAGCCACTGAGCCGCGGGCGGAAATCACCTGTGAGATTTTCCCGCAATACCGCAACATGCGCTATTGGCTGGAAAATGACATGACGCCGGTGGAGCTGGCGCTGGCGGCCTGCCGCGCGCATGGGATCGAACCGATCTCTGCCCCGATCCGCGGTGGCACAGATGGATCGCGCCTGACTGAATTCGGGGTGCCGACACCCAATATCTTCACCGGCATGCAGAATGTGCACGGGCCGCTGGAGTGGATTTCGGTGCAGGACATGGCCAAAGCCACGGAGGTCTGTCTGACCCTGGTGCAGATGGCGACGTCAGAGGGCTGAAACAGCCCAGAAACCGGAATTCTGCGAAAATTCCGGCTCGGAAAACACGTGTTTTCCGGGCCGTTTTCCGCGCCGGAAAACGGCGAAGGACCGCGCATTGCCCAAACGCCCTGCCCCTTGACCGCCCCCCCCATTCCGCTAAACCTGCGCTCAAGACAGGAGACGTTCATGCAAGCATTTGAATACAAGGTTGTCCCCGCCCCGGCCAAGGGCACCAAGGCCAAAGGGGTGAAGACGCCGGAAGCGCGCTTTGCCAATTCGATCGAGATCCTGCTGAACGAGATGGCCGCCGAGGGCTGGGAGTTCCAGCGCGCCGAGCTGCTGCCGAGCGAGGAGCGCTCCGGCATGATGGGCTCGGCCACCAACTGGCGCAACGTGATGGTGTTCCGCCGCGCGCTGGCGACGGACAAGCCTGCTGAGAAGGCCGCGAGCACCCGCAAGGAGCCTGCCGCACCGTCGGTGGAATTCCGTCACAGCGAACCGGAAACACCGCGGCTGACGGCGGCCGCAGGCGACCCGGAGGCACCGCCGGAAGCGGAACAGGTGCCCGGCCCCGGCGCTGCAAAAATGCAAGCCGATGACGGGGTTGAGGAGCTGAGCCCGGTCTCCGGCATGACCGCCGCGCTGAAGGCACGGGCCGGGATCAAGGACGGCGATAAAGAGTAAGCTCTTGGAAGGGCGGGCAGATTGCCCGCCGCTTTTTGGTCTCAGGCGCCGATGTCCAGCGCCAGCGCGTGGATGCGCGGCACGATGTCCCCCAGCGCCTTATGCACCGCGCGGTGCTGCTGCACCCGGTTCATGCCCTGAAAGGCCCCGGCACGGATCCGCACAGCGAAATGGCTCTCGCCTGAGCCATCGTCGCCTGCGTGGCCTGCATGTTTGTGGCTTTCGTTGACCACTTCCAGCGCGGTTGGCGCAAAGGCCGCCTGCAGCGCCGCTTCCATTTCCTGCTGAACGCTCATTTTCCGCTCATCCCCATCTTTTTTGCCTGCGCCCCCTTCAATCTGGCGCCCCTTAGACTAAACTGCTGCCTCCGAGTCGAACAGATGCGTCTAGAAGGTGCGCCCATGTCCAAATCCGATCCCTTTGGCTTCGATATGTCCGTCCGCTCCGCCAAGAAGAAGAACCCGCGCGGGCGGCGCGCAGCCAGCGGTGCCTCCGAGACGTCCCAGCGCGTGTGCGACAAGGACGGCTGCGAGGAGGCCGGCAAGTTCCGCGCGCCCAAAGCGCCGGATGTGCTGGATGACTTCTTCTGGTTCTGCCAGGAGCACGTGCGCGAGTACAACAACCAGTGGAACTTCTTTGAAGGCACCACCGAGGCAGAGATGAACGCGCAGCGTTCCAAGGATAAGGTCTGGGAGCGCGAGACCAAGCCGCTGGGCGACCCGGAGGCGCGCGCCTGGGCACGGCTGGGCATCGAGGACCCGCATCAGGTGCTGGGCGCCAATGCGACGCAGAATCCGGGCCGCGCGGCCAAGGCGGGCCGCCGCCTGCCGCCCACTGAACGCCGCGCCATCGAGATCCTGGAAGCCAAGGACGACTGGTCCAAGGCCGACATCCGCAAGGCCTACAAGAAGCTGATCAAGGTGCTGCACCCCGACATGAACGGCGGTGACCGCAGCCAGGAAGAACAGCTGCAGGAGGTCCGCTGGGCCTGGGACCAGATCAAGGACAGCCGCAGCTTCAAGTGAGCCAGAGGCGGATTTCCGGAAACCGGGGCGGCAGCAGCCGCCCTTTTTTCATTGCCGCGCCATAGGTTGCGATGGGCGGTCTTTTGCCGAAAGTTTATGATAGAAATTTTATTTCTTTGACGCATACCGCCCTGACCGGTTACGCAGGGGCATGCCGGGCGCAGCTGTCCCCCCAAAAGCGCGACATAACCGGCAAAACGCGCCCCCTGCTGCCCGGCTGGGGGCGCTTTGAATTTCCCCTGCAGCGCTGAACTGCCTGGTCGGCCCGCTCTGGCCCGTCCAGTTGCGGATCAATCGCACGTTCAGCTGGCTTCCGGCGCGACTTTCCCTTGCCCTTGGCGGCCAGATCAGGCACCAATCCCGCGAATTGGCCCCTGACAGCAGGGAAGAGGGATAAGGACCGACTGCGATGACCGACGGATTTGTGGATATGGATGCGAAACCGACCGAAACGATTTCGGTGCGCGATGTGTTCGGGATCGACACTGACATGACGGTCAAGGGCTTTGCCGACAGCTCAGAGCGCGTCCCGGCGATGGACCACACCTACAAGTTCGACCCGGAAACCACGCTGGCGATTCTGGCGGGCTTCAGCCACAACCGCCGCGTGATGATCCAGGGCTACCACGGCACCGGTAAATCGACCCATATCGAACAGGTTGCGGCGCGGCTGAACTGGCCCTCCGTGCGGGTGAATCTGGACAGCCACATCTCCCGGATCGACCTCATTGGCAAGGACGCGATCAAGCTGCGCGACGGCAAGCAGGTGACTGAGTTCCACGAGGGCATCCTGCCCTGGGCGCTGCGCAACCCGGTTGCGATCGTGTTCGACGAATACGACGCGGGCCGCGCCGACGTGATGTTTGTGATCCAGCGGGTGCTGGAGCATGACGGCAAGCTGACCCTCCTGGACCAGAACGAGATCATCACCCCGAACCCGTTCTTCCGCCTGTTTGCGACTGCCAATACCGTTGGCCTGGGCGACACCACCGGGCTTTATCACGGCACCCAGCAGATCAACCAGGCGCAGATGGACCGCTGGTCGCTGGTCTCGACCCTGAACTACCTGAGCCATGACGCCGAAAGCGCCATCGTTCTGTCCAAGGCGCCGCATTACAACACCGCCGAGGGCCGCAAGAAGATCTCTCAGATGGTAACCGTTGCAGACCTCACCCGCACAGCCTTCATGAACGGCGACCTGTCGACCGTGATGTCGCCGCGGACGGTGATCAACTGGGCCCAGAACGCCGAGATCTTCCGCAATGTGGGCTATGCTTTCCGCCTGTCGTTCCTGAACAAATGCGACGAGCTGGAGCGTCAGACCGTGGCCGAGTTCTACCAGCGCTGCTTTGACGAAGAGCTGCCGGAAAGCGCCGCCAGCGTGAGCCTGGGGTGATGTCGCTCCCTTCCGACATCTTTCCGGCTCAACAGACACCTGAAGCTCTGGAGCAGGCCTCTAGCCTGATCCAGAGAATCGAGTTGGAACTTGATGAAGGGAACAGCGATCCTCCTGCACTGCAAAACCTGCAGCAGCTGACAGGCAACGTGTCACTGAAAGCAGAAGACTACTTTCAGATCTCCAGTGCTATGGGATACGACGACGCGGCGGAACTTGCTTTCTGTCCGACCGCACGAAGAATCGAAAATCTCCAATTCGAAGACTTTCTGCGCCTTTGCGAGATTGTTCTGCAAAACACAGCAACTCCCCAATTCGAGTATTGGTTCGAAGTGTTTTGCTTGAATGCAAATTCGAGCAATGCAGGCGACCTTATTTTTAGCCCACCACAAGAGTGGATTGAGCGCTTGGCCTCTAAAGGGGAAATTGCCAGCGAAACGACACGGCTAACTTTTCAGCCCACTGCTAAGCAGCTTGCAACTGAGGCATGGAAAAGTGATGCGATCCTTTTGTAGGGTAACAAAATGAAAAAGCCGAACGACAACCCAGCCGATCCGTTCAAGAAGGCGCTGGCCGAAGCCACCAAGGTGATGGCCGACGACCCGGAACTGTCGGTCAGCTATACGGTCGACCCTTCGGGCCTGTCCGGTGACAACATGCGGCTGCCGCAGGTCTCCCGCCGGATGACCCGCGAGGAGGTGCTGCTGGCCCGTGGCACCGCGGATGCGCTGGCGCTGCGCCACAAGTTCCACGACGACGCTACCCACGCCAAATACGTGCCGCAGGGCGAAATGGCCCGCGATCTCTATGAGGCGATGGAAACCGCCCGCTGCGAGGCGATGGGCGCGCGGCATATGCCCGGCACCGCGTCGAACATCGACGTCAAGATCCGCAACGAGTCGATCCGCCGCGGCTATGACCAGATGAAGTCCTCCTCCGAGGCGCCGCTGGCTGCCGCCGCGGGCTATCTGGTGCGCCATCTGGCAACCGGCCGCGAGCTGCCCGAAGGCGCGGGCAACATCATGGAGCTGTGGCGCGGGTTCATCGAATCCCAGGCCGGCGGCACGCTGGAGAACCTGGACGAAACCATTGCCGACCAGGCCGCCTTTGCCAAGCTGGCACGGCAGGTAATCTCCGACCTTGGCTATGGCGACCAGTTGGGCGACGACCCGGATGAGCTGGACGACGAGGCCAATGATGAGGCCGAGGACAACGCCGAGGAGCAGCAGGATCCGGACAGCACCGGCCAGGACGATAGCGAGGAGGAGCAGGCCGACGCCTCTCCTGAGCAGAGCCAGGAGCAGCAGCAGGACGAGAGCCAGGCCCAGGTCTCGATGGACGAAATGGCCGACGATGATCTGGCCGAGGACACCGAGATGCCCGATGGCGAGGCGCCGCTGGAGCCGCCTGCCCCGCCGCCGGTCTCTGACGCCGACCCGGACTACAAGGTGTTCCTGGATGCCCATGATGAGGAAATCAACGCCGAGGAACTGGCCGAGCCTGCCGAGCTGGAGCGCCTGCGCGCCTATCTCGACCAGCAGCTGGAGCCGCTGAAGGGCGCCGTCAGCCGCTTGGCCAACAAGCTGCAGCGCCGCCTGCAGGCGCAGCAGAACCGCAGCTGGGAGTTTGACCGCGAAGAAGGCATCCTGGATGCAGGCCGCCTGGCGCGGGTGGTTGCCAACCCGACCACGCCGCTCAGCTTCAAGGTCGAAAAGGACACCGAGTTCCGCGACACCGTGGTGACGCTGCTGCTCGACAACTCCGGCTCTATGCGCGGCCGCCCGATTTCCATCGCGGCGATCTGCGCCGACGTGCTGGCCCGCACGCTGGAGCGCTGCAACGTGAAGGTTGAAGTCCTCGGCTTCACCACCCGCGCCTGGAAAGGCGGCATGGCGCGCGAGGCCTGGCTGAACGACGGCCGCCCGCAGCAGCCCGGCCGCCTGAACGACCTGCGCCACATCATCTACAAGGGCGCCGACGCCCCGATGCGCCGCACCCGCGCCAATCTGGGCCTGATGATGAAAGAGGGCCTCTTGAAGGAAAACATCGACGGCGAGGCGCTGGAATGGGCGCACCGGCGGATGGTGGCGCGGCGCGAGGCCCGCAAGATCCTGATGGTGATCTCCGACGGCGCGCCGGTGGATGATTCGACGCTGTCAGTGAACCCGGCGAACTATCTGGAGAAGCACCTGCGCGACGTGATTGCGATGGTGGAGAAGCGCAAGCAGGTGGAGCTGCTGGCGATTGGCATCGGCCATGACGTGACCCGCTATTATGAGCGTGCGGTGACGATCACCGATGTTGAGCAGCTGGCCGGCGCCATGACCGAACAGCTGGCCGCCCTGTTCGACAGCGACCCGCGCGCCCGCGCCCGGGTGATGGGCATCAAACGGGCGAGCTGATCCTGTAGCGGACAAAGGCAAGGGCGGGCTCCCGCGCCTGCGGCCTGCATCTGCAGATGCCGTCCTCAGCCTTGGGCATGGCCGCGCGCTGACGCTCGCGGCGGCGCCGGATGCCCTGCATCCGGCGCGTGGCCCAACGAGCCGCAGCGCATCTTGGATGCGCCAAGGACGGGCGGGAGCCTCGCCCGATTCAAGCCTTCCCGCTTGTTCCGTCAGGTCCCGGCAAATCTCTCTGCCGCCGCCCTTGCCAGCCGCAGGGGTATTTGGGACAAGAAGGGGCGCGCGGCTGCTCAGCCCCGCGCCTTTTCTTTGCTGCGGCACTCAGGGTTTCCCCTGCTGCCGCCCCGCCCCATTAGCAGGAGAGACGCCGATGTATCAGACCTTCGATGTGACCGCCCGCCCGGACCAAGGCCCGCCCCGTCTGGCTGCCCTGCGCAAGGAACTGGCGGCGGAAGGTCTCGATGGATTCCTGGTGCCGCGCGCCGATGCCCATCAGGGCGAATACGTGGCGCCGCATGATGAGCGCCTTTCCTGGCTCACCGGCTTCACCGGCTCCGCAGGCTTTTGCGCGGTGCTGCGGGAGATTGCCGGCGTCTTCATCGACGGCCGCTACCGCACCCAGGTGAAACGGCAGGTCGCCACGGACTATACCCCCGTGCCCTGGCCCGATGTGCAGCTGGCGGACTGGCTGAAAGAACAGCTGCCCAGCGGCGGCAAGGTGGGCTTTGATCCCTGGCTGCATGCTGCGGGACAAATCACCTCGCTGGAAAAGGAGCTGAAGGGCAGCGGCATCACCCTGGTTCAATGCGATAACCTGGTGGACCGGATCTGGGCGGACCAGCCCGCGCCGCCGATGAACCCGGTGGCCGCGCACCCGCTGGACTACGCAGGCGAAAGTGCGGCGGACAAATGCGCGCGGCTGGCCAAGGGACTGCGCGAGGCAGGCCAGGCGGCGGCGGTCATCACCCTGCCCGACAGCATCATGTGGCTGTTGAACATCCGCGGCAGCGACGTGGCCCGCAACCCGGTGGCGCATGGCTTTGCCATCCTGCACGATGACGCGCGGGTGGATCTGTTCATGGCTGCGGAGAAGCTGGACGGGCTTGAGGGCCACTTTGACAGCTCCGTCACCGTGCATTCGCCGGAAGACTTCCTCAAAGCCACTGCAGCACTCAACGGGTCAGTCGCTGCCGACTCCGGCACCGTGCCGCAGATCGTGGCGGACAAGCTGGGCGAACGGCTGGTGCCCGCAGGCGACCCCTGCGCCCTGCCTAAGGCCCGCAAGAACGCCGCCGAGATCGCGGGCAGCGCGGCAGCGCATCTGCGTGACGGTGCCGCCATCGTGGGAATGCTGGCCTGGCTGGATGCGCAGGCACCCGGCACCATTACCGAGATTGATGTGGTGAAGAAGCTGGAGAGCCTCCGCAGTGCCGACCCTGCCCTGCGCGACATCAGCTTTGAAACCATCGCAGGCACCGGCGAGAACGGCGCCGTCATGCATTACCGCGTGACTGAGGAGACCGACACACGGCTGGAGGACGGCCACCTGCTGGTGATGGACAGCGGCGGCCAGTATCTGGACGGCACCACCGACATCACCCGCACCATCGCCATCGGCACGCCCGGCGAGGAGGAGCGCGCGGCCTTTACCCGCGTGCTGCAGGGCATGATCGCCATGTCCCGCCTGCGCTGGCCCAAGGGGCTGGCGGGCCGCGACATCGAATGCATCGGGCGGATGCCGCTGTGGCTGGCAGGGCAGGATTTCAACCACGGGCTTGGCCACGGCGTCGGAGCTTACCTGAGTGTGCATGAAGGCCCGCAGCGGCTGGCGCGCACCAGCCATGTGCCGTTTGAGCCCGGCATGATCCTGTCCAATGAGCCGGGATACTACCGCGAGGGTGCCTTTGGCATCCGGATCGAGAACCTTCTGGTTGTTGAAACCGCCCCGGCCCTTGACACCAGCGACGCAGAGCGCGACATGCTGTGCTGGCGCACGCTCACCTTTGCCCCGGTTGACCGGCGGCTGGTGAATGCCTCCATGCTGACAGCAGACGAGAAAGACTGGCTCGACAGCTACCACCAGGAGGTTCTGGCAAAAATCGGCCCGCAGCTCAGCCCCGCCGCAAAGGCGTGGCTTGATGCCGCAACCGCCCCCTTGTGACACGGCAGTGTTACATAGGCTGAACACAAGACGACAAGACCGAAGAGAATGGGAAAACACGCATGACCACTATCCGTATCCGCAAGGCCGAAGGCACCTGGACTGTCCGCTCAGGCGGCGCCGTATTGGGGGAAACCTCCAATGCACTGGAGCTGTCGGAGGGCGATCTGGATCCGGTCATCTATTTCCCGCGCGAAGACATTGCGATGGCGTTCCTGGACCGCACCAGCAAGACCACCCACTGCCCGCACAAGGGTGACGCCAGCTATTTCTCGATCGCCAACAAGTCCTCGGTGACCGAAAACGCCGCTTGGAGCTATGAGGACCCCAAGGATGAAGTTGCAGAGATCAAGGGCCACCTGGCCTTTGTGCTGAGCGACTCCGTCAAGGTGGAACAGGTCTGAACCGCCCGCCCGGCTTCACTGCGGGAGTTTCGCGCAGCTGCGGCCGTCCTGCCAGACGGCAATAAGTTAAAAAAACAAGCACCGGTGCCTTGGCGCCGGTGTTTTCACTTGGGGGTTCTTAGGCCGACAAAGCCCTGCCGCTGTCCAAAACAGCGGCTGTCTGCCGTCCGGCACAATCTAAGGGGATCAGGTCAGGACGGCCCGGCTGAGGTTCAGCCTGGCTTGCTCCAAAGAGTCGCCTGCACCGAGAATATCCGTTTCGCGCGCACATTGGATTGCGTAGTTGATTGCCGCTTCCAGTGCTGCCCGTTCGTTTTCCCGCTCGTCCGCCTTGTGTTTCGCACCAGCCTCTTGCGGGCCAGTTTCGAAGTTTCGCATTTTGGTTGCCTGCCGATGTGAGTGTTTTTGCGACTTATTCACGTATTGTTGAGTCAGACTTTGATGCAGAGCAATGCGCAGATTAATTAATCCTTAACCTGTATCCAAAATCTCACATATCCGGGGAGCAACGCGGAAAGTTTCCCCTAAACCGGCACGGGTTTGCACTGGCGCCGCTGCAACTGCTCTGCCTGCCCTACCTGTGCTCCTCGGCGGCGGTGGCGGCCAGGGCGCGGTTGTAGGCCTTCAGCGCGTCCACATGATAGAGCGCACCGATGACCTGCTCCTTGCCGTCCTCTTCCATCACCACAGGCAGATAGGGCACATCGGCCCGGTCGAAAACCGGCATCGCCGCCTCCAGCGAGGCAGCCGCACGGATGCACAGCCCCTCCTCCACCAGCGCCTGGCAGTCCTCCGGGCTGGCGCAGCGGCTGTCGCCCATCGGCCGCATCACCGCGCCTGCGCGGATCAGCGCCAGCAGATAGGCCTGCGGCCCGGCGGCGCAGTGAATGTCGCGGCGCTCCAGCTGGGTCAGGAAGAAGGACCGGTCCACCAGCCGCGAGGCCAGCGCGGTGGACATGGAAACCGACACCATCACCGCCAGGCCAATCTGCCAGTCGCCGGTGAGTTCAAACACAATGAGGGTGGTTGAAATCGGCGCACCCAGCACCGCGGCGGCCACTGCCCCCATGCCGGCAAAGGCGTAGAGCGTGTGGGTGCCAGACACATCCGGCAGCACCGAGGTGGCGATCAGGCCGAAGGCCAGCCCGGTCAGCGCGCCGATCATAAGCGAGGGCGAGAACACCCCGCCGCCCATGCGCCCGCCCATGGTGATGGCCACGGCGGCGGTCTTGACCACGGTGAAGATCACCGCCTGCCCCAGCAGCAGTCCCCCAGTGAGGGCCAGAACCGTGGTTTCATAGCCGACGCCGATGATATGCGGGAACCAGACCGCAATCACACCCAGCATGGCGCCGGACACAGCAGGGCGCAGCCAGCGCGGCAGCATCAGGCGTTTCTGCACCGCATTGCCCACCTTGTCGGCAAAGAAGATCGCCCGCATCTGCGCGACGGCCACCAGGCCGCAGATCAGCCCGAGGATCAGGAAGGCGGGCAGCTCCACATAGAACTGCAGCGCACCCGGCGTATTGAGGGTAAACTCAGTCACGTCGCCGTATTCCAGCCGGTTGATCACGGTGCCCGCGACCGAGGCCACCACGATCGGCGCAAAGGCGTTGACGGAGAAATGCCGCAGCACCACCTCCATCGCAAACAGCGCGCCCGCAATCGGCGCGTTGAAGCTGGCAGAGACACCCGCGGCCACCGCACAGCCCAACAGGTCGCGCCCGGTGATACCGTCGGCGTTGATCCGGTTGCTGACCCAGGTGGAAATCACCCCGGCCAGGTGCACCACCGGCCCTTCCCGGCCCGTGGACCCGCCTGTGGAGAGCGTGATGAAGGACGCCAGCGCCGAGGCCAGACCCTCCTTGTGCTCCACCCGGCCGTCATGCAGCGCAGCACCTTCGATCACATCGGCAACAGAGCGCACACGGGCATCCGGTGTGAAACGGTCGAGGATCAGACCCACCACCAGCCCGCCGCCCGCGGCGATGCTGACCAGCACATACCATGGCAGATCCTGCGCGTAGGAATGCAGGTAGTCGACATCCGGCGCGCCATAGACCCAGGCCTGCAGCGCCGCGATCCCCTTGCGGAAGAACAGCGCGGCAAAACCGGCGGCGATGCCGATCAGGAGCGCGATCAGCCAGAACTGGAACTGGCTGGGGCCGCGGTGGCGCAGCACCCGCCAGATGTCCTTGAGGCCGGCCAGCCATTGCAGGAGAATTGCGGAAAGGGACGAACGGATTTCTTGCACCATAACCTGTCAGCGGGTCTTTTTGTTTTCTGTGGCCCCTAGCTGCCACAGTCCGGTTAAAGAACCCTCACCCAGGCTATGGAACCGGCGGGTCATCCCGCCAGCAGCGCGCGGGCCGCAGCGCGGGCCTCCTCGGTGATGGTATCACCGGACACCATCCGGGCAAGCTCATCCACCCGCTCGGACTCGGCCAGCGGCACTACCTGCGACAGGGTCATGCCGTCGACCACCTGCTTGCGCACCTGCCAGTGATGGCCGCCAAGGGCCGCCACCTGCGGCGAGTGGGTCACCACCAGCACCTGGCCGCTGCCAGCCAAGCTGCGCAGGCGCCGGCCCACGGCATCTGCCGTTGCCCCGCCGACGCCGCGGTCGATCTCGTCAAAAATCAGCGTCTTGCTGGAATCCTCACCGCGCAGGCAGACCTTCAGCGCCAGCAGGAACCGGCTCAGCTCGCCGCCGGAGGCAATCTTGTTCAGCGGGCCTGCCGGCGCGCCGGGGTTGGTAGCCACGGTAAAGGCCACCGCATCCATGCCTTCCGGGCCGGGCTCTGCCGAGGTGATGCGCGTCTCAAACACCGCGCGTTCCATCTTGAGCGGTGCCAGTTCTGCCATCACGGCCTTATCCAGCGCCGCAGCGCTTTGGCGGCGCACCGCGCCCAGCTGCTTGGCGGCCTCGGTATAGGCCGCCTCCGCGGCCTTCAATGCTGCCTCCTGGTCGGCCAGATCCTGATCGCCCGCGTCCAATGCCGCCAGCTTGCTGCGCAGCGTTTCTGCGTAGCCTGCCAGCTCATCCGGCTGCACGTCGTGCTTGCGCGCCAGGCCACGGATCGCGAACAGGCGCTCCTCGCAATCTTCCAGCTCACCAGGATTGAAATCAAGGCTGTCCAGCACCCGCTCAACCCCGTCCTGGGCATCGCCGAGTTCAATCATCGCGCGGCTGAGCGCCGCCAGCGGCTCATCCAGCCCGCCCTCGGCCTCCTGCCCCGCGACGCCTTCCAGCCAGCGCTGCGCCTCGCCCATTGCCGCCTCAGCACCCTCGCTCAGCAGCGCGTGGGCGCGGGCAATGTCGCCGCGGATACGCTCTGCCGCCTGCATCTGGCGGCGGCGGGTATCCAGCGCCTCATCCTCGCCCGGCTGCGGGTCCAATTTGTCCAGCTCCCCCACCGCGTGGCGCAGGAACTCTTCCTCGGCACGTACCGCTTCCAGCGCGGCGCGTGTGGCCGCCACTGTCTTGCGCGCCTTGGCAGCATCGCCCCAGGCGCTGCGCACAGAGGCCAGCAGCGCCTGCACCCCGGCGTATTGGTCCAGCAGCGCCATATGGCCGCGCGGGTTCAGCAAACCGCGGTCGTCATGCTGGCCGTGCAGTTCCACCAATGTCTCCGACAACGCCCGCAGCACCTCGCCCGAGCAGCGGCGGTCGTTGACCCAGGCAGTCTTGCGCCCCTCGGCGGTGTTCACCCGGCGCAGGATCAGCTCATTGCCGCCCGGCAGCCCGGCCTCTTCCAGAATGGCATGTGCGGGATGGCCTTCGCCCAGCTCGAACTCCGCCAGAACCTCGCCCTGGCTTGCCCCCTGGCGCACCAGTTCGGCGCGGCCGCGCCAGCCCAGCACAAAGCCGAGGCTGTCGAGCAGGATGGATTTTCCTGCCCCGGTCTCGCCGGTCAGCACATTCAATCCGGGCTGAAAGTTCAGCTCCAGATGATCAATGATCAGGATATCCCGGATATCAAGCGCGCGCAGCATTGCCCCGCCCCATTGCCGCGGCGGCCGTTACAGCCACCGCCCCTTGATCGTCTGGCGGTAAATCTGGCTCAGCCAGTTGTTGCCGCGGTCCTTGGGCTTGAGCCCATTTGCGGACAGCAGTTTGTAGCTGTCCTCGTACCAATCGGTGGACTGGAAGTTATGGCCCAGAATGGCCGCCGCAGTCTGTGCCTCGGCGGTCAGGCCCAGCGACAGGTAGGACTCGACCAGACGGTGCAGCGCTTCCGGCGTGTGGCTGGTGGTCTGGAAGTCCTCCACCACCACCCGGAAGCGGTTGATCGCAGAGGAGTAGTGGCCGCGGCGCAGGTAATAGCGGCCGATCTCCATCTCCTTGCCCGCCAGGTGGTCAAAGGCCAGGTCGAATTTCAGGATCGCCGAATTGGCATATTCACTGTCAGGGTAGACCTCGATCACGGTGCGCAGCGCCTGCAGCGCCTGGAAGGTCAGCCCCTGGTCACGGCCCACTTCGTCGATCTGGTCATAATAGCTAAGCGCCAGCAGATACTGGGCATAGGCTGCGTCTTCATCCGCCGGGTAGAAGTCGATGAACCGCTGCGCGGCGGCGCGGCTGTTCTCGTAATCCTTGACCTGATGATAGGAGAAGGCCTGCATGATCACTGATTGCTTGGCCCATTCTGAATAGGGGTACAGGCGCTCGATCTCGGAAAAGTAATAAACCGCATCCTTGGGACGGCGGTTGGCCAGTTCGAACTCGGCCCGCTCATAAATCTGATCCGGCGGGAAGGCTTCGACCGACTCGCCGCGCTTCACCGCGCCGCCGTCGCCGCCGCAGCCTGCAAGGGCCGCCATCAAAAGGACTGCGCCGAGGGTTTTGGCTCCTGCCCTGATGCCGTTCATTGTGCCTCACCTCACCGTCATTGCCTTACGGGTGTATGCCCCGGTTATGCCGTCTCTAGCATATTCAAATGGCGCGCAAAACGCCTTTCGACACTTCCGCACTCACATGGCAGAGAAAGCCGTCCATGGTCAAGGCTGCCCTGCCGTTCCCGCCCCGTACCGCGCCGCCGCACAGGAAAAGACCCGGGACACTCACGTCCCGGGCCAGTCTGTCCGCTCGTAGTTTGGTCTTCTGCCTTATGCCACGCGGCGCTGCTCGGCCGGGATTTCCGACCAGATCAGCCCCTGCCCCGGCAGCCGTGCGGTCATCGCTGCATCGCAGGCGACGGCCCGGACCGCATCCGGCTGCGCAAACAGGGCCCGCAGCAAAGTGTTGGTCAGCGCGTGCCCCGCGCGCTCGCCAACGTAGCGCCCCAAGATCGGCCCCCCAGCCAGTGCCAGATCCCCCAGTGCATCCAGCATCTTGTGGCGTACAGGCTCGTCCGAGTGGCGCAGACCTGCGCCGCTCTCGACACGTTCGCCATCAAACACAACGGCGTTTTCGCCCGGCTTGCCGCCGAGAGCGAGGCCGTTGGCCTGCATTGTTTCGACATCTGCCTGGCGGCAGAAGGTGCGGCTGTCGCACAGCTCACGCGCAAAGCTGCCATTGCGCATGTCCAGAACCTTGCTCTGGCGGCCGATGGCGGCCTCGGCAAAGTCGATGTGGAATTCGATGGTCAGCCGATCGCTGGGCAGCAGGGTGGCGCGGGCGCCATCCTTCTCCACCGTCACCGGCTTCAGAATTTCATAAGCCATGATCGGTGCGCCCAGGCGCTGCACGCCGTGCTGCATGATGCCGCGCACGAACGGTGCCGAGGAGCCATCCACGATCGGCACTTCCGGGCCGTCGATTTCGATCAGGGCATTGTGCACACCACAGCCGGCGAGCGCCGCCATGATGTGCTCAACAGTGGAAACGCTGACGCCTGAGCCATTGACCAGGCGGGTGCAGAGCGGGCTGCGCTCCACCAGATCCCAGCGGGCCGGAACCACGGTGTTGCCCAATGCAATGTCGGTGCGCTTGAACACGATGCCGTGCCCCGCCGGAGCCGGGATCAGAACCATGCGTGCGGGTTTGCCGGAGTGCAGGCCGACCCCTTCGAATGCCACCGATGCTTTGAGCGTATTCTGCACGTTGCGCCTCATTCCACTGTTTCCGGCCTCGGGGGCCGTGTTGCGGATGAGAGTTAAGGTTTTGCTTAAAAACGCACAACTCAATCTTTGTAACGGATTGAAACATGGATGTAACAGGTCGGCAAAACACCGCTCAGATCACCGCAATAGCTTGAAATACAAAAATAAAAAGCCGCCCGAAGGCGGCTTTTCAAGCGCGATATGTGATGCTTCAGTTTGCCTGGCGGCGCAGGAAAGCGGGGATTTCGATGCGTTCCTGATCCGGATCCGCCTGCTGCTGCTGTGCCTGCTGCGGCTGGGCTGCCGGTGCGTGCGCGTGCATTGCGGGTTGCTGGCGGACCGCCTGCGGCTGCTGTTTCGCGGCCGGGGCGTCATTGCTGCCGGTCATCCGGTGGATCAGCGAATTCAGGCCAAAGCGGCGCTGCCCTTCCGGCTGCTGCTGCTGCGTTTGCTGCTGTTGCTGCGGCGCCTGGGCTGCAGGGGCTGCAGGACGCACGGCCTGCGGAGCCTGTTGCTGCTGCGGCTGCTGCACCCGCTGGGCGGCGGCCTGCAGGCGCTCCAGCGCTTGCGGCGACGGGGTGCCCGGCGCGGGCGCCTTGGGGGCGACAAAGGCCGCTTGCGGAGCCTCTGCAACATCTGCCTGCGGACGGAACTCCGGCACCTGCGGCTGGTAGGCGGGGGGCGGCAGGCCGTCGTCGTCCAGCTGCTCAACTTCTTCAAACACGTCTTCTGCCTGCTCCTGAGCGGCAGCCTGCTGCACGTTCAGCTCTTCGAACAGCGACGGCTCTTCCAGAGCGGCGGCGGCAGGCGCTTCCTGCACTGGTTCAGGCGCGGTCTCAGCGGCGGCGGGCTGCTGAACCGGAGTTTCCAGCTCCAGCGGCGCGGCGCGGTTTTCCTCGACGCTGACGGTCTGGCGCAGCGGCGCCGACATCGGGCGGCGCGGTACCGGCATGTCGGTGTTGACGTCGGTTGCGTCGATGCCGGTGGCAACGACGGAGACCCGCATCTTGCCTTCCATGCCGGTATCCAGGGTGGAACCGACGATGATGTTGGCATCCGGGTCCACTTCCTCGCGGATGCGGTTGGCGGCCTCGTCCAGTTCGAACAGGGTCAGGTCGTGCGAGCCGGTGATGTTGATCAGCACGCCCTTGGCGCCTTTGAGGCTGATTTCGTCCAGCAGCGGGTTGGCGATCGCCTTCTCGGCGGCCTGGACCGCGCGGTCCTCGCCCTCGCCCTCGCCGGTGCCCATCATCGCCTTGCCCATCTCGTCCATCACGGCGCGGACGTCGGCAAAGTCGAGGTTGATCAGGCCCGGGCGGACCATCAGGTCGGTCACGCCTTTGACGCCCTGGTACAGCACGTCATCGGCCATCGAGAACGCCTCGGTGAAGGTGGTCTTCTCGTTGGCAAGGCGGAACAGGTTCTGGTTCGGGATGATGATCAGCGTGTCGACCACCTTCTGCAGGCTTTCGACACCGGCCTCGGCCTGGCGCATCCGCTTGAGGCCCTCGAACTGGAACGGCTTGGTGACAACACCAACGGTCAGCACACCCAGTTCCCGCGCGGCCTGCGCGATGATCGGCGCGGCGCCGGTGCCGGTGCCACCGCCCATGCCCGCGGTGATGAAGCACATATGCGCGCCCGCCAGGTGGTCGACGATCTGTTCGATGCTTTCCTCAGCTGCGGCAGAGCCGACCTGCGGACGGGCGCCTGCGCCCAGACCTTCGGTGACTTTGATGCCCAGTTGCACGCGGCTTTTGGCAGCGCTCTGCTGCAGCGCCTGCGCATCGGTATTGGCCACGACGAATTCGACGCCATCCAATTCCTTGGCGATCATGTTGTTGACGGCATTGCCGCCAGCGCCGCCGACACCGAACACGGTGATCTTCGGCTTCAACTCTTCATTCCCGGGCATCGAAAGGTTCAACGTCATGCTCATACCGCCTGTGTTACCTGCCCTTCCCGCAAAGGGCTTATTCCTGTCCTATTCACCATAATCTACCGCGGAGAGGGTGTTTCGTCATCCTAAAAAGCACGACGAACCACAAAATAAGGCCTCATTCTAAGGCAAAAACCGCGGTATTTCGCCGTCCCTAGCAGATATTGCGGATTGAGCACAAGCCACACACAACAAAACCTCTCCAGCCGCAAAATCGCTTTGCAGAGGAGGTCGGTTCCGAAACTTGGCTGGCCACTGCCCGGCCTGCTGAATCGCCGCGTTTGCCGCGGACGTTAAGCACAACTTAACGGGTGACTGGGGCGCTGTCACGCCCTCTTTGCCCGTTCCGGCTGAATTGATTTGCGGCTTTCGTCCCGACTTTACCAGTTGTCGCGGAACCAGCGCACGGCACGGCCCAGGGTGCCTGCCGGATGGCGGCCTGCGGGCATCTCGAAATCCCACCATTCATCCTGCGGATGGGCGGCAAACAGGCACAGGCCGACGGCAGAGGCAAAGCCCGGCCCGGTTGCCGATTGCGGCAGGCCATGGACGCGCAGCGGGCGGCCCAGGCGGACCTGCTGGCCCAAAATGCGGCTTGCCAGCCCGTCCAGCCCCATGATCTGGCTGGAGCCGCCGGTCAGCACGATCTGCTGGCTCGGCAGGTATTCGAACCCGGCTGCATCCAGCCGCGCCCGCACCTCTTCCAGAATTTCCTCGACGCGGGGGCGCATGATGCCGATCAGCTCTGCCCGGCTGACGGTGCGGCGGTCGTGCTCCCAGTCGCCGGTGTCGCCGCCGATGTCGATGATTTCCCGGTCGTCGGCGCCGGTGGCATGCACCCCGCCGTTGAAGGTCTTGATCCGCTCCGCATTGGCCAGCGGCACCCCCAGCCCCATCGAGATGTCACTGGTGATGTGATCGCCACCCAGACGCACCGCGTCGGCATAGATCATATGCTTCTTCATGAAAATCGAGATCGAGGTGGAGCCGCCGCCCATGTCGATACAGGCCGCGCCGAGCTCCTGCTCATCCTCGACCAGCGCCGAGAAGCCGGAGGCATAAGCCGAGGAGGCGATCCCCGCCAGCTCCAGGTCGCAGCGCTGGATGCAGCGCACCAGGTTCTGCACCGCTATGGCGTCCACCGTCAGCATGTGCATGTCGACCGCCAGCGTCTGCCCCATCTGGCCGCGCGGATCGCCCAGGCCGGAGCGGTTGTCGAGCGCGAAGTTCACGGGCTGCGCATGCAGCACCTCGCGCCCCGCCCCGTATTCCGGCACCTCGCAGGAGGCCAGCACCTGCGCCACCTCATGCTCGGAGACCACCTGCCCCTCAAGATCCAGCCTGGCATCCAGCCCGTAAGAGCGCGGATTGGCGCCGGAGAAACAGGCGATCACGTGATCAACCCGCACCTCTGCCATCTTCTGCGCCGCCTGCACCGCAGTGCGGATCGCACGCTCGGTCTCCTGCATGGCGTTGATCTCGCCGAACTGCACGCCGCGCGAACGGGTTGTGGCGGCGCCGATCACCCGGAACCCCGACTGCCCGGCCAGGGCGCCGATGGAGCCGTCCTCGCTGAGCCGCCCGGTGCCGTCAAAGCGCAGAACCAGGCAGGCGATCTTGGAACTGCCCACGTCCAGAATGGCCACCACGCCGCGCTGCATCGCCTGGCGGCGCATCTGCCGCATCGCCCGTTGCGATTGATAAAGATCTGTCATGTTACTGCCCGCCCCCGTTCAACTGCCGGATCCGCCACCAGTTTTCCACTGAGTTTTCGGTCATCCGCACGGTGGGGCGCCCAGCCAGACGCATATCCACCGCTGCCACATCGCGTTCCAGCAAATCCTGTACTTCACTGACCGCCAGCACCCGCTCCAGCGCCCGGACCGGGTTCTGCGCGGGCAGCATGATGCGCTGCTTGCGGTCCAGCACCACGTCCCAGCGCCGTTCGCCGACACGCACCAGTCCGCGCAACCGCGGCCCCAGCGGTTTTGCTGCCGCAAACAGCCGCAGCGCCTGCGCCGCATGCTTGGCCGCCCCCTTGCCCGCGATCAGCGGCAGATCCGGGTGCAAGCTGCGGCGGCCCAGCTCGGCCACGTGAATGCCCTGTTCGTCCAGCAGCGCCAGCCCCTCGCGGCTGCGCCAGATCAGCGCCGGCTCGCGCTCCTCCACGTCAACCTGCAGGATGCCGCCGGGGCGGATCCTGACGCTGGCAGCCTTGACCGGGTCCAGCCCGGTGATCACGTCGCGGATCTGCTCCAGGTCCAGATCGAAGGAGCTGACCGGGAAGTCCAGCGGCACCACTTCGCGGATGTCGCGCGCCACACTGGCGCCGGCACCATCGACCGCCATCACCTTGACCATGAATTCCGGCCGTTCCTGGATCGCGGCGCGGGCGTCATTATAGAGCCCCACCAGCGTATCGCGCCGGGCCTCGTCCGCCAGATAGGCGCTGCCCGCCGCAAACACCAGGCAGAACGGCACCCCGAAACGCAGGCCAAAGCGGATGCCCGGCGTCAGCATCCAGCGCTGCAAACGGTATTTCAGCCGCGACGGTGCCGGATCGCACCGTCCCTCACCACCGCTGCGCCGGAACCGGTCCTTCAGCGGTTGCATGAGGCATCCTCCACCATCCAGGCGCAGAGCTGGCCAAAGGTCATGCCGCAGTGGGCCGCCTGTTCCGGCGCCAGCGAGGTCGGCGTCATGCCGGGCTGAGTGTTTGTTTCAAGCAGCACAAGGCCGCTGGCGCCGCGCGCCTCATCCCAGCGGAAATCGGTGCGGCTGACACCGCGGCAGCCCAGCACCTCATGCGCCTTCAGCGCGTATTCCAGGCACAGGTCGAAGATTTCCTGCGGCACATCGGCGGGCAGCACGTGGCGCGAGCCGCCGGGCTTGTACTTGGCGTCATAGTCATACCAGCCGTCGGTCAAAATATCGGTGACGGTCAGCGCCCGGTCGCCCACCACGGTGGTGGTCAGCTCGCGTCCCGGCGCATAGGTCTCGACCATCACCTCGGCGGGCATTTCCTCCGACAGCTGCGGCGGGCCGTTGGCCGCCTCGTGCACGATATAGATGCCAACGCTGGAGCCCTCGTTGTTGGGCTTCACCACATAGGGCGGCGCCATCACGTGGCCTGCGCTCACGTCATTCTTGGCAAACAGGCCGCTTTCGACCACCGGCAGTCCGGCGGTGCGGAAAACCTCCTTGGAGCGCTGCTTGTCCATTGCCAGCGCCGAGGCCAGCACCCCGGAATGGGTATAGGGGATCTGCAGCCATTCCAGCACGCCCTGGACGCAGCCATCCTCGCCCCAGCGCCCGTGCAGGGCGTTGAACACCACATCTGGCTTGATGTCCAACAGGCGCGCGTGCAGGTCAGCGCCCGCATCCACCTCAACAACCTCGAACCCCTCACCGCGCAAAGCGGCCGCGCATTCACGGCCGCTGGACAGCGATACCTCGCGTTCGGCTGACGGTCCGCCCATCAGCATCGCGACTTTCGGGAGTGCCCTGCTCGACTTACTCACCACAAAACGCCTCAATATACGCGGGGCTTTTTGCCCCTGTTTCTTGGGACCCCTTGCAGGCCCGCCTTATCATTTTGCGCCGGGCTGATCCCGGCTGATTATTGCGGGGCTCGGCGCCCCTGAAACCGGCGGTGCTTTGCCGCCTTAGCGGCACCGTAACGCCCAAAATCTTACCGGCGTGTTAACAGTGCCTTTACCACGGTTAAGATTTCCGCTCCCCGGATCTGTGTCAGACCCTGTTCCTGCTCAAGCTGCCATTGCAGAAGCCTTTGCCGGCGCTCAAGATTTCCGGTTATTCGGGAAGCGGATCACCTATCCGCATGATTTCCCACTCTAGCGTGATGCCGGAATCTTCGTAAACCTTTTTCCGCACATCTTCGCCCAGCCCTTCCAAATCTGCGGCAGTTGCGCCACCGGTGTTGATCAGGAAGTTGGAATGCTTCTCGCTCATCTGCGCGCCGCCGCGCCGCGCGCCGCGCATGCCTGCGTTGTCGATCACTTTCCAGGCCTTCAGGTCATGCACATCATCGGCGCGGCCAGTAGAGGAGAACCCCGCCGGATTGCGGAAGGTGGAGCCGGCCGAACGGTCCCTTGTCGGCTGGGTTTCGTCCCGCTTTTGCAATTGCGCCGCCATCCGGGCGTGCAGCTCCTCCGGGTCGCCCTTGGGTCCGCGCAGGGTGGCGGAGACCAGCACCGCCCCCTCTGGAAACGCCGTCTGGCGGTATTGGAAAGCCAGCTCTTCCGCGCTGATCTCGCGGACCTCGCCCTGGCGGGTGACGATGGTGGCCGACACAAACACATCTGCGGTGTAGCTGCCATAGCAGCCCGCGTTCATCCGCACCGCACCGCCGATGGAACCGGGAATGGTGCGCAGGAAGGTGAGGTCGATTCCCGCATCCGCGGCTTTCTTCGCCACATGCGCGTCCAGCGCCGCAGCGCCCGCGGTCACCGTATCACCCTCAGTTTCGATGCTGTTAAAGCCGCGGCCCAGCCGGATCACCACCGCCCGCATGCCGCCGTCGCGCACGATCAGGTTGGAGCCGACCCCCATCGGAAACACCGGCACGCCCGGCTCCAGCTGGCGCAGGAAATCTGCCAGATCGTCAATATCCGCGGGCTGAAACAGATGCTCCGCCGGTCCGCCGACCCGCAGCCAGGTCAGCTCCGCAAGCGGTTTCTGTCCGGTAAGGCGGCCACGCACCGCCGGAAGAATGATTTCACCTTGCGCCGCCATCGCCGTTTCCGTCCCAAATTCCATCCTGCAAGCGAGCACAGTCCGTAGACCAGGTGGCCGATGAAATAAAGGGATAACACGGTTTGGCGGCCAGTCTCCGCCGCAAACAACAGCAGGCCAGCCAGCAGGACCAGCACCATAAGCCAGATTACTGAGGCAACAATGGCCGCAGCCGCCTGCCTGGCCCGGGCAAGATTATAAAACGCCGCCAGCCATACGGCACCGAACAGCAGCCAGATTACAGTAACAGCAGCCAAAAGAGGCCTCCACCGCCAGCGGAAACGCGCTGGCGTCAAACAGGGTACACTGGGTATTCCCGTCTGATTATCAGGCCATCCGGAAGAAAAGGTTAAGCTTTCCCCAACGGCGGCCTTTTTGCGGAGGTTTACATTCCCAGCGTGCGCCTGACCCAGCGCCCGAAATACAGTACCGGCCAGCGCAGCACCGACATCCCGGCCAAGAGAACAACCAGCCCCCACCAGGGACCGTTCTCATAGGTGACATAGCCCAGCAGCGGAATGCCCAGCGCAATCAGCACATAGGCGCGCCGCCAATGGTTGTCGCGGCTGGGGATCATCGCCAGCACATTGGCAGCCAGCGCCCAGACGGCGGCCAGGGTCAGCGACAGCGTCATACCCCTAGCGCCCCAGCCGTTCCGGCAGGCCATTGGCCCAGGTGCTGATGGTGCCGGCGCCGAGGCAGACAACCATGTCGCCGGGCCGCGCCTGCTCGCGCACCAGGCGCTCCAGGTCTTCCTCGTTCAGGATGGCGCGGGCGTGGCGGTGGCCGTGGCGGATCAGGCCTGCCACCAGGTCATCGCGGCTGGCGCCCTCGATCGGGTCCTCCCCGGCAGAGAACACTTCGGCAATTGCCACCACGTCAGCCTCATTGAAGCAGGCGCAGAAATCGTCGAACAGGTTGGACAGGCGCGAGTAGCGGTGCGGCTGGTGCACCGCGATCACCCGGCCCTCGCTGGCCTGGCGCGCCGCTTTCAGCACCGCGGCGATCTCCACCGGGTGGTGGCCGTAGTCGTCGATGATGGTGACACCGTTCACTTCGCCCACTTTGGTGAACCGCCGGTTGACGCCGCCAAAGGCCGCCAGAGCCTCACGGATTTCGACACTGTTCATGCCCAGATGCCGCGCCACTGCCACCGCAGACAGCGCGTTGGAGACATTGTGGTCCCCTGGCATCGGCAGTGTGCAGCCCTCGATCACCCGGTCCTCGGCCTGCAGCACCACGTCGAAATGCGCGACGCCCGCCTTGTAGGTCAGGTTCACCGCCCGCACGTCCGCCTGCGCGTTGAAGCCATAGGTGACCACCCGGCGGTCGGAGATCCGGCCCACCAGCGCCTGCACCTCCGCGTGGTCGGTGCAGCAGACAGCGATGCCATAGAACGGGATGTTGGAGACAAACTCCAGGAAGCCGTCGCGCAAGCGGTCAAAGTCGCCCCAGTGCTCCATATGCTCCGGGTCGATATTGGTGACAACGGCAATGGTTGCGGGCAGCCGGTTGAAGGAGCCGTCGCTCTCATCCGCCTCGACCACCATCCATTCGCCCTGCCCCATCCGCGCGTTGGAGCCATAGGCGTGAATGATGCCGCCGTTGACGATGGTCGGGTCGAAGCCGCCGGCCACCATCAGCTCTGCCATCATGGTGGTGGTGGTGGTCTTGCCGTGGGTGCCAGCAATGGCGACGTTGGACTTGAGCCGCATCAGTTCCGCCAGCATGTCGGCCCGGCGCACCACCGGCAGGCCGCGCAGGCGGGCCTCGTCCAGCTCCGGGTTGCCCGGCTTGATCGCCGAGGAAATCACCACAACCGCGGCTTCTTCCAGGTTCTCTGCCTGCTGGCCCACGAAAATCCGCGCGCCCAGCTTCTCCAGCCGCTGAGTGATTTTGGAGGATTTCAGGTCCGAGCCCTGCACCATGTAGCCGAGGTTCAAGAGCACCTCGGCGATGCCCGACATGCCGATGCCTCCGATACCCACGAAATGGATCGGGCCGACGTCGCCAGGCAGTTTGGTTGCAGGGTTCATAACGTTTATCCTTCCTCGGCCAGTTGCTCCACCAGTGCCGCCAGACGTTCGGCGGCATCGGGAACCCCGGCGCTCAGTGCAGCGGTTGCCATCTGGGTGGCAGCCTGCGGGTTACTCAGAATCGCGCCCATATGCTCTGCCAGCACCGGGATATCAAGGGCGCTTTCGGGAATCATCACGGCAGCATTGGCATCAACCAGCCCGCGGGCGTTGGCGCTCTGGTGGTCGCCTGCAGCGGCGGCAAAGGGGATCAGGATCGACGGCCGCCCGATGATCGAGATATCGGCAACAGAAGACGCGCCGGAGCGCGAGATCACCAGCTGCGCCTCTGACATGCGGGCGGGCACATCGGTGAAAAACGTCTGCACATCGGCATTTATGCCGTGCTCTGCATAAAACGCATTGACCCGTTCCAGGTCCTCCTCGCGCGCCTGATGCGACACGCGCAGGTGCTGGCGGATGCCCTCCGGCAGCGCCGCGACGGCAGCAGGCACCACGTCAGAGAGGATGCGCGCGCCCTGACTGCCGCCCATCACCAAAAGCGACATCGGGTAATCGCCCGGCGGAATATAGCCGGCCCCTGCCCGCTCCTTCACCGCGCTGCGGACCGGGTTGCCCACATGCTCATGCGCGACACCTTCCGGCAGCGTGGTCGGCCAGGTGCCGCAGGCGACGCCCGCGACGCGGGTGGCAAAGATCTGGTTGACGCGGCCCAGCACGCCGTTCTGCTCATGGATCATCCGCGGCAGCTTCAGCAGCGTTGCCGCGCCCAGCGCCGGGATTGACGGGTAGCCGCCAAAGCCGATCACCGCATCGGGGCGGTCACTGCGCATCTGCATCGCCATCGACAGCACGCCGCCGGCAATCTTCGGCGCCACCAGCGCCTTGGCCAGCAGCCCGCCGCGGGCAAAGGTGGCAGAGGACACCTGGGAGATTTCAACCGCGCTGGGGAAGGACGCGGTGTAGCGCGCGCCGCGCGCATCGGTCGACAGCTTCACCCGCCAGCCGCGCGCCAGCATCATCTCGGCCAGCGCCTGTGCAGGAAACATATGGCCGCCGGTTCCCCCGGCAGCCATCAAGAGCATTTTCTGTGCCATCGCAGCTGGTCTCTTTTCTATCTCGTCAGCGGCCGCGGCCGTTCAGGTAATCGGCAATCCCGCCCTGCGGGCGCGTCCGGGTAAAGGCCAGGAGCATACCCACCGCGATCCCGGTGGCAATCAGCGAAGATCCGCCATAGCTGACAAACGGCAAGGTCATGCCTTTGGCGGGCAAGAGCCGCACTGCAACCCCCATGTTGATCATCGCCTGAACGCCGAACATGCACACCAGGCCGGTGCCCGCGAGGCGGATGAAAGTATCGCGCTCGCGCATCAGCCGGAACAGCGACCGCACCACGATGGAGGCGTAAAGCGCAATCAGCACCGCCACCAGCACCAGCCCGTATTCCTCTGCCGCGACGGCAACGATGAAGTCGGTATGGGCATCGGGCAGCGACCATTTCACCTGCCCCTCGCCGACGCCGACCCCGAACAGCCCGCCCTCGCGGATGGCGTTGGTGGCATAGCCCAGCTGGGTAGTAGGATCGACATCCGGGTTCAAGAAGCCGTCGATGCGGCGGGCGAAGTGTTCGGAGCTGTTATACGCAAAGACGCCGCCCATCACGACCACGGCGGCCATGCAGACCAGCAGCAGCATCGGCGCGCCCGCCACGAAATACATCACCCCCCAGCCGAACAGGATCAGGCTCGCCTGGCCGAAATCGGGCTGCAGAACCAGCATCATCACCACCATCATGCACAGCGCGAAGGACATCAGCGTGCCCGGCGGGCCGTTGATCTGCTGGCTGGCGGCAATCATCCAGGCGGCGACCACGATGAAACCGGGCTTCAGGAACTCCGAGGGCTGCAGCGAAGCAAAGCCAAGCGAGTACCAGCGCACTGCGCCCTTGCCGAAATCGGTGCCAAAGATGGGCAGGAAAGCCAACGCGACAAAGGCCAGGGCGAAGCCGACCACCGCCAGCCGCCGCACCAGCACCGGCGACATCACTGAGGTCATCAGCATCGCCATCAGCGCCGTCAGGCCGAAAACCGCCTGCCGCTGCACATAGTGGAAATTGCTGAACCCGTTCCTTTCTGCCAGCGGCACTGAGGCGGCAAGCCCCAGCAGCAGTCCGATCACGAACAGCATCAGGATGCAGGACATCGTCCATTTATCCAGCGTCCGCCACCACTTGGGAAGAATCGGCTCACCAGCCTGCACGGGAACCGCGCCATAGACCATCTCAGTCATGGGAATACCGCCACTATATGCCTCGTTCCGCCCCATTTTTCGGGGTCTCACAGAAACTGTAACGAAACGTGAGCCGCGGCGCCAGAAAAAGAACACAGTTCGGCAAGAATCCACCGCCCGCACGGCGGGCCATCTTGACAGGCAGGAAGCTGCCCGCGCGCCAGCGCCAATCCGCCGGACCGCGCCCGCCGGCCTGCCTCTTGCGCCGCTGCCGGTTCCGTGGTGGATGCGCGCCATGCGGATAAACACCCTGATTCTCGGCGCCGGCGCGGCTGGCATGATGTGCGCGGCCCACACCGGCGGCAGCACTTTGGTGATCGACCACGCCAAGGCGCCGGGCGAGAAGATCCGCATTTCCGGCGGCGGCCGCTGCAACTTCACCAACATGTATGCGGAGGCCAAGAACTACCTCTCCGCCAACCCGCATTTCTGCAAGTCAGCGCTGGCGCGCTATACCCAGTGGGATTTCATCGAACTGGTGGACCGCCATGGCATCGCCTGGCACGAGAAGACCCTGGGCCAGCTGTTCTGCGACGGCTCCTCCAAACAGATCATCGCCATGCTAACGCAGGAGATGGCGCAGGCTGGCGCGGACCTGTGGCTTCACACTTCCGTCGAGACGGTGGAGCAGACCGCGGACGGCTACCGTGTCCAGCTCCTGCGCGAGGGCAAGTCGCAGACTGTCACCTGCCGCAACCTGGTGCTGGCCACTGGCGGCAAGTCGATCCCCAAGATGGGCGCCACCGGCCTCGCCTATGATCTCGCCCGCCAGTTCGGGCTGGAGGTTACCGAAACCCGCGCTGGCCTGGTGCCCTTCACCTTCCCCGACGGGCGTTTCCAGCCGCTGGCCGGCGTCTCCCTTTCCGCTCGCCTCAGCAATGCGCGCACCAGCTTTGACGAGGCCCTGCTGTTCACCCACCGCGGCCTCTCGGGCCCTTCCGTCCTGCAGCTCTCCTCCTACTGGCGCGAGGGAGAGGAGATCACCGTGAACCTGATCCCGGAAACTCCGCTCTATGACCTTTTGCGCGAACAGCGCCAGGCCGAGGGCCGCCGCGACCTGACCACCGAGCTGTCCCGCCACCTGCCGGGCAAACTGGTGGATTTCCTGAAGCCGCAACTGGACCTCAAGGGCCGCCTCGCAGACCAGTCCGACGCCGCGCTATCCGCCCTTTGCGAGGCGCTGCAAAGCTGGCGCCTGCTGCCCGCGGGCACCGAGGGCTATCGCACCGCCGAAGTCACCTTGGGCGGCATCTGCACCGACGGCCTGTCCTCCAAGACGATGGAGGCCAAAGCCGCCCCCGGCCTTTATGCGATCGGCGAAGCAGTGGATGTGACCGGCTGGCTCGGCGGCTACAACTTCCAATGGGCCTGGGCGTCGGGCCATGCCGCGGGCACTGCCATCGCCGCCGGCAGATGAAGCCGGCTTGACTTTGGGCGCGGGACCGCCCATTTAGTTACCATGATAACATAAATGGAGCCTATGATGACCAGCCCCTTTCAACTCGTCGCCAGGATCACCCCGAAACCCGAGCACATGCAGGATGTCCGGCAAAGCCTGCTGGATGTTCTGGAGCCGACCCGCGCTGAAGCCGGCTGTCTGAAGTTCCGCTTGCTCGAAGGCCGCGATGGCACTTGCTTTTACCTTGACGAAGAATGGGCCAGCGACGACGCCCTGGCAGCGCATTACGCGGCGGATTACATCACCCCGGTCTTCGCAAAATACGAAGCCTGGCTGGCCAAGCCGGTGGAAATCCACAAGATGACTGCCCTGGCCTGACCCTCATGTTCTTCCTCAAGGAACTGCCATCGCAGCAGATGGTCGGCACCTACGCCGAAACCTACGGCACCGATCCTGCACATATCACCAGCGCGCTCTTGATGATGCGCCGCGCCAGCCTGCTGATCCGCAGGCTCGATGCCTATTTTGCCGCGCATGGCCTGTCGCAGCTGCGCTTTCTGGTGCTGATCGTTATTGACCGGGAACCTGAACGCCAGTCGCTGACGCCAAATGAGATCGCCAGCCGCATAGATGTGTCAAAACCGGTCATGACACGCACCCTGCAATCCCTGCAGCAGAACGGGTTGATCAGCCTTGCGGCCAGCCAGACCGACAAGAGGTCCAAAGAAGCCGCGCTGACAGCGGCAGGGCGGCAGCAGCTGCAAGATGCCCTGCCCGGCTATTTCAGGATTCTGTCGGAGGAAATGGCCCACCCGCCCGCCGCCGGGGATTGAGCCTCCGGCCTGCTGTTTGGGGATTTTCCGCTTGGGTGAGCCTGAAGCCCTCCGCCCTCACCTGCCAGACTTTACCCGGCCAGCTCTGCCACCTCCGCCAGCAGCCAGCTGCGGAAGGCGGCAATGGCCGGCGCGTCGCGGCGGGCCTCCGGGTAGACCAGCCAGGCTGAAATATCGTCCTCTGTCACCAGATCGAAGGGCTGCACCAGCGCGCCGCTTTCGATCAGCCCGCGGGCATAGGCCGGTGTCATCAGGCAGGCGCCCTGGCCTGCCAGGGCCGCCTGCACCTCCAGCATCTGAGTGCCAAGGCTGTGCCGCTCCGCCCGTTTCGGCGGCGCAACCCCGGCAGCACGGAACCACATGCCCCATGCCGGGTCGCCCGCATCCACCAGCGGCACCCGCAGAAGGTCGGCGGGTTCTTCGATGGGGCCATAGGCCTCCATCAGCGCCGGTGTCAGCAGCGGCGTGTAGCTGGCGCGGATCAGCAGGTCGGCGGCCAGCCCCGGCCAATTGCCGCGGCCTACCCGGATGCCCACGCTGGCCTCGCCGGCCAGCAAGTCGGCAACCCGCGGATTGACGTCGACCCGGGTGGTGATGCCCGGGTGCGCCACCTGGAACAGGCCCAGCCGCGGCGCCAGAATAAAGGCGGCAAAACTGGTAATGGTGCTAATCACCAGTTCCTCGCCACCGCTGCCGCGCACCTCCGCCCAGCCCTGCCGCAGCAGGTCCAGCGCCTCACCGGCATGGCGCTGCAGCGCCTTGCCCGCGGCCGTGGGCTCCACCCCGCGCGGCAGCCGTTTGAACAGAGGCTGCCCGGCCCGGTCTTCCAGCAGCTTGATCTGATAGCTGACCGCCGCCTGCGTCATCGCAAGCTCCTCCGCCGCGCGGCTGAAACTGCCCAGCCGGGCCGCCGCCTCTAAGACGCGCACCGCCTGCAGCGGCGGCAAGGGGTTTACAGAGCGATCCATAAACACAGCTTATACCAAGGCCGCTGAGATTCAATTGGTCATTGGCGCAGCAAGCGCCCACATCTTGTTCACACAGAACAAGGATCGCCCCCATGTCTGAAATGCTTTCACAGATGAACCTCTGGCACGCTATCAGCAGAGTTTTTGTCTCGCACCCGCGCGAGGACGCCTCCGCCAGCCAGGCTGCCGGCCAGCAGCTGGCCCGCAGGCGGCTTAACCACCTGCCAGAGCATCTGCTGCGGGACATCGGCCTGTGAGCCGGCCTGTGAGACTAGCCCTGGAAATCAGCCAGGCCGTCCTGCTGCCGGCCGCTTCGCTCACTCTTCGATGAACACCTTGTTGTTCGGGGTCACACCGCGGGTATAGGTGCAGAAGGTGTCATGCGCCTCGGGCGTGGTGGTGTGGATCTTGATATTGGTGATCACCTCCACCGCACCGAACTCCAGGCAGGCTTTCTCCGCGGCTTTGACGATCTCCAGCAGGTGATCCAGCTCCCCCTTCATGGTGGTTTCCATCGCCCCCACCTGAAACGGCACGCCTGCGGATTTCACTACGGCAATCGCCGCGTCCACCGCCTCGAAGTTGTTGCCCTCGCGCAGCCGCGGAATGACCTGAAAGGCCAGCATCACGGTATTTCCTGTTGCAGTGCCTGCAGTCATGCCTGTCTCCTCCTGCGGCTCATCCCAGCCGTTTCTTCACCTCAGCCACGAAATCATCGCCGCGCTGCTCGAAGTTGTCGTACTGGTCAAAGCTTGCGGCGGCCGGCGCCAGCAGCACCGTATCGCCAGGCTGCGCCTCCGCCATGGCGCGCTCCACCGCTGCGGCCATGGTGGTGCAGACTTCGGCCTCCACATCCAGCTGCAGAGCGAACCCTGCCGCCTCGCGGCCAATCACATAGGCCTTTTGAACATTGCCGGTCTGCCCCTTCAGGGCGTCCAGCCCGCCGTCCTTCTCCAGCCCGCCGCAGATCCAACGGATATTCTTGAAGGCACTCAGCGCCTTTACAGCGCTGTCCAGGTTGGTGGCCTTGCTGTCATTCACATAGCGCACGCCATCTGCCTCGGCGATGGTCTGGCTGCGGTGCGGCAGGCCGGGGAAGCTGGCCATGGCGTCACCGATCAGCCGCGGCGCCAGCCCCAGGGTGCGCGCCGCCGCATAGGCCGCGCAGGCGTTCTGGTGGTTATGCGCGCCCGGCAGGCCCATCATCTCCCGCAGGTCGATCGAGGCCGCCTGCCGCCCCTTGCGGTATTCGCTCAGGAAGCCTTTGCGGGCAAAGACCTGCCAGCCCGGCCCGGTCAGCTTGCGCGCGGCGGAAATGCGGATCACCCGGTCGTCGCCCATTCCTTCCGACAGCTGGCCTGCCAGGAACAGCCCCTCATCCTCGTCGATGCCAATAACGGCGCGGTCCGGCCCGCCCTCGGCAAACAGGCGGCGTTTGGCCGCAAAATAGCCGCCCATGCCGCCGTGCCGGTCCAGATGGTCAGGAGACAGGTTGGTGAACACCGCCACATCCGGCGTCAGCGCGCGGGCCAGCTCTGTCTGGTAGCTCGACAGCTCCAGCACAACCACGCCGCCCTCACCGGGCGGATCAATGTCCAGCACACCGCGGCCGATATTGCCCGCCAGCTGGCTCTCTCGCCCCGCCTCTTGCAGGATGTGGTGCAGCAGCGCCACCGTGGTCGACTTGCCGTTGGAGCCGGTGACAGCCACCACCCGCGGCGGCTGGTCGTGCAATTGCCAGTCGGCATCGGCAAAGGAGCGGAAGAACAGCCCGATGTCATTGTCCACCGGCACCCCACCCTCCATCGCGGCGCGGATCACCGGATTGGGTTTCGGGTAAAGATGGGGAATGCCGGGCGACGTGATTAGCGCCGCCACGTCATCAAAGGCACCGGCTTTGTGAAGATCGCGGCAGGTGAAGCCTTCCGCCTCCGCCGCCTCCCGCGCTGCCGGGTTGTCGTCCCAGCACAGCGGCACTGCACCGCCTGCCCGCAGGGCCCGTGCGGTTGTCAGGCCTGAGCGTCCAAGACCCAGCACCGCCACCTTGGCGCCCTCATATCCTTTGACCGGGATCATCACCTGCCCTCCCATAGACCTATTGCCAGAACCGCTATCCGATCCGCTCAGCCTTTGCCAGAGCCGTCAGATTGACAAGCCCCGGCCCATGCCGGAGATTCCGCGCAAATCAAGAAGGAAGGATCGCCCCGTGGCTGCGGATATGCAGGTTTTGCTCGACCGGATCAGTGCTGAGATGCAGGGCCGCACCGACCGCGGCGCCGTCGCCAGCTATATTCCGGAACTGGGGCAGGTTGACCCCAACCAGTTCGCGATTGCAGTGGCCACTGCCGAAGGCGGCCTGTTCCACGCGGGCGATGCGCTGACAAGGTTTTCCGCCCAAAGCATCACCAAGGTGTTCACGCTCGCCATCGCGCTTGGCCGCTCTGGCGACCAGCTGTGGAGCCGTGTCGGGCGCGAGCCCTCGGGCACCGCCTTCAACTCCATCGTCCAGCTGGAGCATGAGCGCGGCCGCCCCCGCAACCCCTTCGTCAACGCAGGCGCTATCGTCACCACGGATGAGCTGCTGGCCGGCCGCGCCCCCAAAGAGGCACTGGCGGAAATCCTGGCCTTCTTCCGCGCCGCCGCAGGGGACGAGGACATCCACATCAACAAGGCGGTGGCCAGCTCGGAAACCCGCCACGGGCACCGCAACTTTGCCCTTGCCAATTTTCTGGCGTCTTTCGGCAACCTGAAGAACACGCCGGAGAAAACACTGGGCACCTATTTCCACCAATGCGCCACCGAAGTGACCACGGTGCAGCTGGCCAAGGCAGGCCGCTTCCTGATTGGCGGCGGTGCGAAACCGGCATTGGTGTCGCAAGGCAGGGTGCGGCGGCTCAATGCGCTGATGCTGACCTGCGGCCATTACGACGGCTCGGGCGAGTTCGCCTACCGCGTCGGCTTGCCCGCCAAGAGCGGGGTCGGCGGCGGTATTCTGGCGATTGTGCCGGGCAAAGCCAGCATCGCGGTCTGGTCGCCAGGGCTGGACCACAACGGCAACTCCAAACTTGGCACCGAAGCGATGGAGCTGCTGGCCCGCGAGATGGACTGGTCGGTGTTCTGATCCGGTTGCTCCGAGCCCCCCTGCACAGCCTGCGCAGAGCGGTGCCGGGAAGGCGCCAAAACGTCCCTGGCACCTTCCATTTCAATCCAGTCTACGGCCTTAATTGAACCGGACACCAAATCGCATAGAGTTTGAAACCCCGCGTCCACCACCGAGGGCGGCGCCCGGCCCGGCGGGGTGGGAAGCGAAGCGCCCGCCCCG